>DATATW010000118.1:0-45108 GCA_036268595.1 Terriglobales bacterium | reverse complement strand
CATCAAGCCGGAGTTCATCAGCTGCGAGCGGACAGCGTTCGCAATGAGTTCCTGGAGGTACGATTCAATGCCTCTCCAGATGAGTTGCACTGCCGATACTTCGAGATTGGGCAGAGTTGTGACCGGGGGGAATTGATGCGTCACAACTGCAGGGCCGAACGATGCGGTATCAACCGGGAAGGGAAGCGGCGATTCCGTTGAGGAAGCGATTTCAAGCGGCCTACGCTCGGCCTCGAGTTCGAGCCCCTTGAGCCGCGCCTGCTCGAATATTAATGCGCGGTTGTGAACCGGCAGCCGCCGGCGTTGGCCTTGCTCGCGCCACTCCAGGTAATACGTGCCCTCGCTGTGAGTTTCAACCTGTCCTCTAACGCGAACGAGGTCATTCAATTTCCTCCCCTGGTCAAAGACCGCAGGGCAAAACTTCCACTCCCCATCGACTTTGACTTTCTTGAGCAGGTTGACGCGTCCGAAACCGAAAAAGCGAGAGCGCGGCATGGCGGGATTCTCCGTCCTCGACGAAGTTCGCGCAAACGATCAGCGCGGGCGCCAGAGAGGGTTCGAAGACCGGGAATGAAAATAGGACACCAAGCGGACACCAAACCCGGTTTTTTAGGACACCAAACTGGACACCAAGGCGGTAAGTGGTTGAGGACTAAAAGAATGGTGCCGAAGAAGGGACTCGAACCCCCACACCCTTGCGGGTACATGGACCTGAACCATGCGCGTCTGCCAATTCCGCCACTTCGGCAAGTGAGTAACTGATCGGTGCGGCCAAAGCCGCCTTGAAGGAAGAGACTACGGCATCTATTCTTACAAGGCATGGACTGAGTGTCAAACTCCAGCGCAGCCGAATGCGCGGCAAAACCTGGACCGCCTGCATTAGTTTGAGAGAAGGCATAAAAGATGTCGGAAAAGCCCTCCGCGAGACAAAAAACCGAGGCTCAAAAATCCAAAGTAGAGTCTCAGAAAATAGTCACAAAGCTGCGCTCTTTGGCTCACGACTTGAGCAATTCTCTCGAGGCCATCATGCAGGCCTCATACCTGCTGAGTCAATCGAAGCTGGAAGGCGAAAGCAAGCGCTGGGCGCAGCTGCTGGACAAATCCTCGGAAGAGGCTGCGAAAATCAATCGCGAAATAAGGCGGCTGCTGCGTTCGATGAACGAGGAATAGTGCAGCCCGCGGACGCCTCAGCAGGACCGTTTACGAAATGCTGGTCTAAAATACTTTCTGGTAACACACAAGGAGGAAGCGATCTATGGAACGTAAAGCCAGTGCAGTGTGGAAGGGTGGTCTCAAGGATGGCAAAGGTGAATTTTCAGCCCCCAGCGGAGTGTTTTCTCATATCCCTTATTCGTTCAAAACCCGTTTCGAAGACGCGCCCGGCACGAATCCGGAAGAGTTGATTGCCGCGGCGCATGCATCCTGCTTCTCCATGGCGCTCTCGGCACAACTGGGCGCTGCAAATCTTACGCCTGAAAGCATTAATACCACCGCAAATTTGAAGCTGGAGAAAGTTGAGTCAGGATTTGCCATTACGGCCATTCATCTGGACGTGAGCGCTAAGGTGCCCAACGCGGACGAAGCCGCGTTTCAAAAAGCTGCGGAAAATGCCAAGGCCGGCTGTCCGGTTTCGAAGGTGTTGAACGCGAAAATCACTATGACCGCAAAGCTGGAGCGCTGATTAATAAAAATCCGAGCAACTGAGATAATATCCGCACTGCGGACACTTAAGTTTGCAGTGGTCATCCACCAGCCGTTCGGAACAATTGGGACAAACTTGCGAAGAGTGAGGCGGCGACTGAGGTCCGGTGTTACCGGCCTTCGATGATCGGCGGCTAGTTTCCTGATCCAATATTCGGCACCTTAACATAGGCCGGTTCTCGCCCGCAAGCAGGTAAGGCCGGCGGGCTACATTGCCGAATCAGCCCTGGTGGACGGGCGTTCAGGGAAGTTTGTGAGTCTTATCCCGCTCAGAATCATCTATTTGGATTACACCTGCCTATGTGGATAGTCGCATTAGCCCTGCGCCGGCCCTACACGTTCGTGGTAATGGCGCTACTGATTCTGATCCTTAGCCCTATTGTCATTGACCGTACGCCCACTGACGTCTTTCCGAATATCAACATTCCAGTCATCAGCGTGGTGTGGAATTACACTGGACTTTCCCCAGAGGAGATGGCGGACCGTATCACGACCATCACCGAGCGCGGACTCACCACTCTTGTTAACGATATCGAGCATATTGAATCGCAATCGCTGAACGGCATTGCGGTGGTAAAGATTTTCTTTCAGCCCACAGCCAATATCCAGACCGCGTTGGCCCAGGTCACAGCGATCTCGCAAACCGTGATCCGGCAGTTGCCACCGGGCGCCACGCCGCCGCTTATCATTCAATATTCGGCTTCCACCGTGCCCATCCTTCAGATTGGCGTGAGCAGCCGCAGCTTTTCCGAGCAGCAGCTTAACGATCTGACCTTGAACTTTCTGCGCACCCAGCTTATTACCGTGCCCGGCGCAGCCATTCCCTATCCTTACGGTGGCAAGCAGCGCGTGGTTTCAGTTGACATCGATACGCCCGCATTACAAGCCAAGCATTTGACGCCCGTCGACGTGGTGAATGCCATCACGGCGCAGAACCTCATTCTGCCTTCAGGAACGGCCAAAATCGGGCCTCTCGAATACCAGATCGAATTGAATGCCAGCCCTTTGAAGGTTGCCGAACTCAATGACATCCCGATCAAGACGGTAAATGGTGCGACGATTTATGTTCGGGACGTCGCCCATGTGCGCGATGGCTTTACGCCACAAACCAACATTGTCCGCCAGGATGGCACCCGCGGCACCCTGCTTAGCATTCTCAAAAACGGAAATGCGTCCACGACGAGTGTGGTGAAAGCGGTGCAGCAAATGCTGCCTCACATCGAACAGACTCTGCCACAAGGATTGAACGTCAAGCAGTTGTTCGATCAATCGTTGTTCGTGCGTGCGGCGATCCAGGGAGTATTGCGGGAAGCCCTGATTGCGGCCTGTCTTACCGCGCTCATGATCCTGCTGTTCCTGGGCAACTGGCGCAGCACACTGATTATCGCTACATCGATTCCGCTTTCAATTCTGACTTCGGTCCTGGTTCTCAGCGCTCTGGGTGAGACATTTAACATAATGACGCTGGGAGGATTGGCGCTTGCGGTTGGCATTCTGGTTGACGATGCGACCGTCGAAATCGAAAACATCCAGCGCAACCTGCACATGGGCAAGGAACTCAAGAAGGCCATCCTCGATGGCGCGCAACAGATTGCGGTGCCGGCTCTGGTGTCAACCTTGTCAATTTGTATTGTGTTCGTGCCGATGTTCTTCCTGACCGGCGTGGCACGTTACTTATTTGTGCCGCTGGCGGAAGCCGTGGTTTTCGCCATGCTGGCTTCCTATCTGCTCTCGCGTACTCTGGTGCCGACCATGGCGATGTATCTGATGAGTCACCATGAACTTGATGCGGAGAAGCCGAAGACCAGCAAGCTTGGGCACTTTCAGGAGCGCTTTGAACATGGCTTTGAAAAGATGCGCGATTCGTACCGCAATGCGATGGAATCGGTGATGCATCACCGGGCGGCTTTTGTAATAATTTTCCTTGGATTTTGCGTGCTCTCGGGCACCTTGGTGCTGTTCCTCGGGCGCGACTTTTTCCCCGCCGTGGACGCCGGACAGTTCCGACTACACGTGCGTGCGCGTGCCGGGCTAAGGATTGAGGAAACGGCTCGACTGGTGGACCAGGTAGAGCAGGAGATCCGTCGGGAAGTTCCGCAAAAGGAAGTGGCCACTGTGCTCGATAACATCGGCCTGCCTTACAGCGGCATAAATACCAGTTACAGCAACGGCGGGACCGTCGGTACCTCGGATGCGGAGGTGTTGGTTTCGCTTAGCAAAGATCACCACCCCACTGAGGAATATGTTCATCGGCTCCGGGAGACGTTGCCGCGCAAATTTCCTGGCGTAGAGTTCTTTTTTCAACCCGCGGACATCGTAAGTCAGATCCTGAATTTCGGATTGCCTTCTCCGGTTGATATCCAACTCGTGGGCGCCGACTATCAGAAGAACTACTTCATCGCTCAGGACATCGCGAACCGGTTGCGGCACATTCCCGGCGCAGTCGATGTGCATGTGCAGCAGATGATGGATTTGCCAACCTTGCATCTTGATGTGGATCGAGTGCGCGCCCAACAGGTCGGCATCAGTGAACGGGACGTAGCACAGAATCTGCTGGTGTCGTTGAGTTCAAGTTTCCAGACCACGCCTTCGTTCTGGCTGAATCCAAAAACCGGCGTCAGTTATAACGTCGCGGTGATGAGCCCGCAATATCGCATCGATTCGATGCAAGCATTGCTGAATACCCCCATCAGCAATGGGACGGGGTCTCCGCAGGTGCTGGCGAACCTGGCCTCGGTGAAACCAGAGATGACGCCTGCCGTGGTAAATCATTACAACGTGACCCCGGTTGTAGACGTTTATGCCAGCGTCGATGGGCGCGATTTGGGCGGAGTTGCCGATGACATACAGAACCTCATAGCCCCATTCCGCAATCACCTGCCGCGCGGAACCGACCTTGAAGTGCGCGGCCAGGTCGAGACCATGCGCTCCTCATTCAGGGGACTGCTTTTCGGCCTGGTGATGTCCGTGGTTCTCGTTTATTTACTGATCGTAGTGAACTTTCAGTCCTGGCTGGATCCGTTCATCATTATCACTGCGCTGCCGGGCGCGCTGGCGGGTATCCTTTGGATGCTGTTTGTAACTCACACCACCCTGAGCGTGCCCGCGCTGACCGGCTCGGTCATGTGCATTGGGGTGGCGACCGCTAACAGTATTCTGATGATCTCATTTGCCCGTGAGCGAATGGACGAGGGCATGGATCCCATCAAAGCTGCCGTAGAAGCGGGTTATACGCGCATGCGGCCGGTCATTATGACGGCACTGGCAATGATTATCGGCATGATACCGCTGGCTATGGGATTGGGAGAAGGCGGAGAACAGAATGCGCCGCTGGGCCGCGCGGTGATTGGGGGATTGCTGTTTGCAACGGTTGCCACCTTGTTTTTTGTACCTGTGGTGTTCAGCATCTTTCATGGAAGAAGACTTAGACGCGCAGAAGCTGTTCAGAATCAAACCTAATACTTAAGCTCAACGAGGACCGCGGATGGATCAGCAACTCATGACGGTGGAAGAAACAGACAGGCACCAGGCCGAGCATCGCCAAACCAGGAGGAAGGGCTATCTTCTGGCGGCAGTTCTTGGCTCTATTTTCCTCGTGATTGCTCTCGTCGGCATCACCATGAGATTGTCGGAGCGGCGGGCTCTGGCCAAAGAGACCGAAGAGATCGCGGTGCCCTCGGTTGATGTGGTACATCCCGAGGCTGAACCGCCGCAGTCAGAGCTGGAACTGCCATCGACTCTCCAGGCTTACATCGAATCTCCGATCTATGCCCGCACCACCGGCTATCTCGCGCACTGGTACAAAGACATCGGGAGCAAGGTCAAAAAGGGTGAACTGCTGGCGGATATTGAAACCCCGGAAGTCGACCAGGAGTTAATGCAGGCGCGTGCCGCACGGGACCAGGCTACAGCTCAACTCAAACTCGCTCAGACATCGGCTAAGAGATGGGAAAATCTGCAGAAGATGGACGCGGTATCGCAGCAGGAGACTGACGAACGATCGAGCACCTATATACAGAACGAGGCAAGCCTGAATGCCGCAAACGCGAATCTGCGTAGACTTGAGCAACTCGAGTCTTTCAAGCATATTTACGCGCCGTTCTCCGGCGTGATTACAACTCGCAATACTGATATTGGCGCGCTGGTGAATGCCGGCAACGGCGGTCCCTCGCAAGAATTGTTCGTCATAGCGCAGATTGATCCGATCCGAATTTATGTGAACGTGCCGGAGGTGGATTCGCCTTCGATCCATAAAGGAGTCAAGGTCAGTATTGAGGTGGCCGAACTTTTTGGTGAACGCTTCACCGGGAGTGTAGTGCGCACGGCAGAGGCGATTGACCCTGCGACCCGCACCTTAAACACCGAAGTCGACGTACCCAATCCCCAGGGTCAGTTACTCCCCGGCTCCTACGCGCAGGTGCATCTCGCGCTCAAGGAACAAGTACAACGCCTTACAGTGCCGTCGAATGCTCTGCTATTTCGCGCCGAGGGCCCGCGAGCAGCTGTAGTGGGGGCCGACAGTAAAGTTCAACTCAGGCCGGTCGCGATTGGAAGAGACTTTGGAAACACGGTCGAAATCCTTAGCGGCCTTGAGCAGTCGGACTCAATCGTGGTGAGCCCGAGTGACTCACTGGAAAACGGGCAGCTGGTCCGGGTAGCGCAAACACAGGGGCAGCAGCCGCGCGGGAGCGCACAGAAGTGATCTCCCGCGTAATCCTGATATTGCTGCTTACTGTTCCTGCGTTCGCAAAAGGGCCTAAGTATCAGAAGCCTGATGTAACAACTCCGCAAAATTGGCAGACGCCTGCGCCATGGCGCGAAGCGCTGCCGCTCGATTCGCTTCCCAAAGGCGCATGGTGGGAATTCTTCGGCGATGCCGATCTCAATCAGTATGAGCTTCGCGCAATGGCGAACAACCAGACTTTGCAGGCGGCAATCGCACGGCTATCGGAAGCGCGGGCATCGGCCCGGGTGACGGCGGCCGGTTTATATCCCGAGCTGGATGCCGGGGCTCGCGCGACTCGTGAGAGGCTTTCAGGAAACCGCCCAGTGAATGGAACGCTGATTCGGCCAATTCCCGTTACCGAGAACGAGTTTACGATTCCATTCACCCTGAATTATGAGATAGATCTTTTCGGACGAGTGCGGCACAGCGTTGAAGCTGCGAATGCTCAACTGCAAGCTTCTGCCGCAGATCTCGAAAATGTGCGCCTGCTGGTCAGCTCAGA
This sequence comes from Terriglobales bacterium, assembly GCA_036268595.1. Classification (GTDB taxonomy): domain Bacteria; phylum Acidobacteriota; class Terriglobia; order Terriglobales; family Acidobacteriaceae; genus Gp1-AA145. The sequence continues at coordinate 38,179 of DATATW010000118.1, read as the reverse complement.
GCTGGCGGCGGATTATTTTCAGTTGCGCGAACTGGATTCCGAGATCGCTGTGGTGCAGAAGGCGATCGCTTATCAGCAGCAAGGCTTGACGCTGGTGAATAACCGGCACACCGGCGGCGCGGCGTCAGGGTTGGACGTCGCCCAGCAACAAGTTGTCCTCGACTCATCGATTACGCAGCTATCGCTTCTGCAGCAGCAGCGGTTCCAATATCAGCATGCCCTGGCCATGCTGCAGGGGCTGGCACCGGCGGAATTTGTGGCCCCAGTGAAGGGGCTTGTGACGCAACCACCACCACTCCCGATGATCCTGCCCTCCGAACTGCTGCAAAGGAGACCCGACATTGCCACGGCAGAACGACAGACTGCCGCAGCGAATGCCCGAATCGGCGTGGCCCGGGCAGCGCTGTATCCCAGCATTTCACTTGGGGGAAGCGGTGGGTTGGACAGCATGGCAATCGGCTCTTTGCTCAATGCGCCGAGCTTCTTCTGGTCCCTGGGGCTTTCTGCCCTCGAACCGGTGATTGCCGGGGGGCGTAATCGGGCTCAACTAGATTTCGCCCGTGGCGGCTATCAGGAAGCGGTTTCCAACTACCGGGAGACGGCTCTCACCGCCTTCCAGCAGGTTGAGGATGCGCTCTCAGGGCTAACCACCTTGGCAGCGGCTTACGAATCGCAGCAGCGCGCGGTGGCTGACGCAGAACGTGCCCTGCAACTCGCGAATGCCCGCTACACGGGAGGATTGGTCACTTATCTGGATGTGATTACGGCCGAAGAACAGGCGCTCTCGAACGAACGCGAGGAGACGCAGCTATTAGGGGAGAGAATGACAACTTCGGTCTACCTGGTGAAGGCCCTCGGAGGCGGCTGGGATAGTTCGAGCTTGTCTTCGGTAAGAATAAAGCCGAGTTTAAAGCAGGCGATTCAGCAGTAACCGACCTGGTGCCGGAATTCTTCGCAAAGCAAACGACGGGCGAGGGCGCCCGGCGCCCGTCGCCCGTCGCTCCACGAACGAATTATTTGAAAGACTCCTTCGTTAGAATCCTGGCATAAACGAATAGCCAATCGAGATCGCGAATCGGGAGACGTTCGCGCCGTTGAACTCTACGTTGTTATGCACGACATAGTAGTGGATTTCCGGCCGAATGAAGGCGTTCCCCCAGAAGTAATACCGGATGTCGCCACCCAGGTGAAAGGCAAAGTGGTTGCTGCTCTGATAGTTGGTGCAGGAGGTAAAGCCGCAGGTGTAGTAGGGGGTATAGAAGCGCAAATCTTCTCCGCCGATTCCGGCCATCAGATCCCCGCCGAACTTCTTGCCGAACTTGCTACCGTAAACCGCGTCGAAATCGTACAAAATCGGTCGGTACGGAGCTTGAAACAGGAAGTTCGATCCCGCTTCCGTATAGAGGGCCTGATGGGCGCGCCAAGCCACCTCGCCGCCGAATCCGATGTGGTGCTTCAAAATAAAAAAGCCGCTGAAGCTGGGGTAGAGCCCTCCGCTGAGCGATGGGAACACGTCGCCCGAGCTGTCTGTCGATACGCCCGGCGCCTTGACCGTGCCGAAACCAAAGGCCCCGTGAAACTCTTGGGCCTGCGCGCCTACCGCGAACAACAGCGCGGCGGAGAAAACACTGAGAAGTGATAGCTTTTTCAAGAGGATCTCCTGATCGAGATTTGACCCACTGCCTGATGATTCCTAAACCCGGAACTTTCATTATAGTTCCGGGTTACCCGCGGGAACATATGTCTGACCGGGTTACACTCGTTATTTCAGGTTCGATGCGGGCACCAGGGTATTGGTTACGCGCCCTGCGCCCGGATGACAACCGACTTACCGCTAAGGCTCGTCAGGCCAAAGGCGGCGCCTACTGCAGGCTCAGATAGCGTGAACAACTTGCTATCCGGCTAACGCCCATTGCCCGCCAAGCCTTCGCGGACCAGGTAAGCTGTCGAACATTGACTATTGATTCCGGCCCTCCGAGTTCGGGATCATGATGCATCCGAAAAACCTCGCGGCCGAAGTACCACCCGACCACTCCGCCGATTACCACATCGGAAGGGAAGTGTTGCTCTGCGGTCACACGGGTTGCAGCAATAACCGTGGCCAGCCCGTATACCGCAATCCTGGTTGCCGGGCCGGGATATTCATGCGCGATTACGCTGGCGATTGACCACGAAAGCGCAGCGTGCTCGGACACAAATGACAAACGATTGCCCGCCGGACTTCCCGAAAAAAAATCGCCATCTTCGCTCCTGACGTAGGGTCGCTGCCGTGCTGTGACGATCTTGAGCGCATAGGCGACGGCGGTGGCATCGATAGCAGCCTCAGCAGAGAGGATTCCTGTTTCCCGCGAATGAGGTTTATTGGCAACGCTTCCGAATATGTATGCTGCGCCGCCTGCGCCGATTAATGAATACAGGCCATAGTCAGAGACGTGGCGGCTGAAATTGAGCTGATTTGTCCGGTTCGGGACTTGGTTCGAAATCCAACTGTCGCTGGCGACAAATGCCGCTGTGACTCCGGCAGCGGGAAGGATCCACTTCAAGTCTTGCACGTGGAGACGTGTCGGGAAGGTCCAAAAGTGCTTCTGGTCCTCCGCCAGATGCTCGAGAAAAATCGTTCCTAAGCGGTTGTCGCTATCGGACGAAGGCGCCAGGTCGAAGTTTCGATTCTGGGTGGTGCTAGTCGTTTGGCTGGGCCAGGGTTCGCCGCCGTTGAACTGTGAAAACTGTGCCTGCGCATGGACCGGCATCCACATTACGGCCAGGAGACAGCCGGTGAAGGAAGTGGTACGGAGCATTCCACTGACTTTCAATCGACGGCCAGCGTGCGATTTCGCAGGAGGGCGCGAGCTGTAAAACCTGCAGGGCATCTTTCCCATACCGCCTCTTGAGGCGCGTTCGGGTGGCAAACTTCGGGTGCGTATCTGGTACTTACTTATCGGAAGACGTTGGATGGGGTAGCTGCTGGAGGGAGTTGCTTAGGATCCTGTGCCTTACCCAATGCGCGACTCACTGCTGGAGCACCGTCCGCACTGCTGAGGCGGCTAGCCTTTGACGCTGATTTTTGAAAATGACAGGATGGCGGTACTGGGGCGCGGCGTACCCATCCAGGTGGCGGGACGGAAAGTGGTAAGGATCAACATGCTCTTCAATTCATGAAGTTCTTTAGGAGTTTCCGCTCCGGAGAGGATTCGGTAGTCCTGAACCCGACCGTTCGCATCGATGTAAGCCTCAATCACCAGCGAGTCTTCGCCGAGAGCGCCCATGGTAAATCCGAAATTGCTGGGCTGAAGTTCCGGATCGGTGGCAAACATAAGAGGCACATCGGAGGCGTTGGCGTGAACGGCAGGGGGCGAGGTCAGCAATCCAATTACTACCCCAAACACCAGAACTGTCGCCACCAGCCCGGTGGTCGCAGGCACCATAAACGCACGCAGAGCGTTCTTAGCATGCAAAATGAAGGCGCTGAATGGAGGATGATGACGCCGTGCGGCTTCGTGCGAAATCGCCAGTCGGAGCTTTAAAGACAAATCTTCCGGCACATGCGCGGGACCAAGTCGAGCTAATACGGATTGGGTACGACGAAGCGATTGGAATTCGCGCTCGCAAGCCGGGCATTGTCGCAGATGCTCATCCAGCGCCTGCATCTGTTTACCGGTAACGGCTCCGTCGAGGTAAGTGGAAAGCATCGATTTGGATATTCTGCAGGTCACGACGCCACCTCGAATCGCTTGCCACATCCCGGGTCACCGACCACATTACGAACGACCTTAGCGGGACTGATTCCGAGCTCGGCCCCGACTTCACGCACGTATTCGTTGAGGCGTTTTCTGAGCGCGTCGCGGCCACGCGTGATACGTGACTTCACGGTTCCCAGCGAGACCTGGGTGATCTCGGCTATCTGGTCATAGGAGAGATCTTCAATGTCACGCAGGACGACCGCGGTACGATAGGGCTCCGGTACATTCCTAAGCTCACCTTCAACCCGGGCCTGGATTTCATGGTCCGCAACCGTGTCAAACGGCGACTTGTGACGATCTACCAGGGCCATATTAATTTCTGACAGGGAGCCGTTCTGCGAGCCATCCTCGCTCTGCTCAACCGAGGTCTCTTTGGATTTGTGCCGGAACCACCAGCGGCGGCGATTCGAAGCTTCGTGTATCGCAATACGATAGATCCACGTCTTCAGGCTGGATTCGCCATGGAAGTGCTTCATACCGCGGAATATTTTGAGGAAGACTTCCTGCGTGGTATCAGCCGCGTCGGCCGGGTCGGTGAGAATGCGATAAACCAGGCTGTAAACCGGCTGATGGAATTCACCAACCAGCCACGTGTATGCGTCCTCGGATCCGGCTTTAAGTTCCTGGATCAGAGCCGATTCCTGCGCGCGGATTCCGATTGCGCCTGCTAAATCGCCCAAGTTGGCCGCTCCCGCCATTCCTGCCACGGTGCAACTCCCATTATAGTCCAGGCGCAATTCCTGGCCCTGAGTTCTTAGACCCCGCAGGGGGTCTCCAGGTTCCAGAAACCTAAGTCTAAGGCCTGCTTTCAATTAGAGATTACTGGGGTTGACCCTGGGGCGGAGGGGCGGTTGCTGGCTTCGGTTTGGGAACAGGCTTCTTATGCCTGACCGGCTTCTTTTCCGTGGCCGGCTTGGTGTCATCGACGATCGTTTTCTTTGGCGGAATTTCGGCGCGAGCGGTTTGCAATGCGGTGCGCAATTCCGCGATTTCAGTCTCTTTCGCGTTCGCAACCTTGTCCATCCGGGCGGCAAAAGCTCGCCGCGATTCCTCGAGCGCTCCCAAGTCTCTATTCAGAGATTGAAATTCTTCTTTATTTCCAAATGCTCCGGCGGATTCCGTGACTGAACTCATTACGTCGTAAAGCGCATCGAGATTGCGATAAACCTTGAAGGTAATCGCCGCGTTCTCGGGAGCATTTTTAAGTTCATTGATCATTCCCGGCAGTGCCGACTGCAGATTTCTCTGGATTGACTCGACATCGCCCTGGCTCTGATGCTTTGTGTTCGAATCCGTCTTCCACTTTTCGATCCGCAAATGCGCGAGATCGTCCTGGATAGACTGCGACGTCTGCAGGAGTCCTCCCAGCAACTGGTTTAATTCGGCAATGGATGAGTAAGAAACGGGAGGCGCGGGAGCCTGCGCCGCGCATAGGCCGGCGCACATCATCACAGCCAAAGCGGCGGGAAAGTAGCGATAGCTCATAGTTTGATCTCTTCAAGTTGAGAATACTCATTTTCACAGCTTTCGCAACCTGCCGCCAAGCGCGAAGTTGCCGATTTGCTGAGTCTTTCCTGGGATCGTTGGTTCTGCCGCCTGGTTTGACTAACCCGCGCACGTGCGTAAGAATTGGTGAGCACCCCACTTTGAATGGGCCTGTGGCGCAGCTGGGAGCGCGCTTCCATGGCATGGAAGAGGTCGTCGGTTCGATCCCGACCAGGTCCACCAAATCTCAGAACAACTTAGACGGGATGCACGTTTGCAACAACGACGTTTGTGTCATGGTTTGTGTCATAACCCGCCGTTTTGGTGCTCACAGCAAGGGCTTCCATCGCCGTTCGCTTCGCGTCCATCCGCGCGTGGCTGTACCGTTCCAACATGAGAACGATGACGAGAGGGTCACTGGTTGTACAGCGATTTCACTCATCGACCCCCAGGGGGTTTTGAGTGCTATGGCGACGTCAGCTATAGCTTACGAATGGAAACCGAGTGAATAGGGCTTCAATGGGCTAGTCACCCTCCTGACAGCTGCCGTATCGAGCATGCGGGAGAAGGCCAGCGGAGATGTGCCAGGCCTGAAGCCATGCATCTTTCGCTTGTCTGGACGTGCCGTCGTCCGCCAATCCGGCAGCGTAGTGTTTCAAGGCTTTTGAACGAGCGGCTTCCGCTTTGCCGCGATTGCCCGATGCTCCGCGAGTTCGCAGGATGATGTCAGAGAAGGCATCGCCAACCATAAAATGCACTTGTGCGGCGGTAGGCGCATCGATGCGCCTGGCGATGAGGTCTTCGCCAACGGAGATGACAGACTCGGGCTCCTGGCACTGAGCGGCCGTCATCCAGACAAATGAAGCTAATTTTCCAGACTCGGTATTCGGAGACAGATGTCTCGCCAGCTCAAGCCAGTTACCGTTGTAGGAAAGGCGACCGTCTTCGTTTGGTGCAATCACCGCACCCAGGCCTTCCAGCTCCGATCGCAATTCGGCTTTCTCGGGGCTGCTGGAATCTGGTAGACCAAATTGGCCCTCGCGCATTTGAAGTCCACCTTCCGCAATGTTGCCGGAGGCCGTGAGCAGGCGGTCGGCGGCGATCAGACCCGCTGCCTGCCTGTTGGGCTCGAGCGGCTTCACGGCGTTCAACCAATCGCGGAGTGTGGGTACGAGAGGTTTGCGCCAGTCATCGCCCGCAGGGGACGAAATTTTCTCTATTTCAGCCTCAGTGCAATCGTGCGCGCAGGCTTCGGAGAAACGCTTGGCTTGCTGTTGAGAAACCGTGGTATCCAGGTCATACAGTTTTTTCATACGATCGGAAATCGCCGGGTCTACACCCGCGATTGCCACAGCCCGGCGAAATTGAACAGAATCCGCTTGAGGATCGTCGTTGTTTTGTGAGTCGGGGAACATCGGTTGCTTCCAGAATGGCAGGTAAGCCCATACGTAGGCTGCGGGCCCAAACTTTGTTTTGCCGGTATCGAAAGCGAGACGGTGCCCGGAATCATAGGCATTGATGATCTCGATTGGGCCGGAATGCCAGACCCCGACCTGATCCTCGCTGGGGCCATATGTCGAATCAAACTGTTGGTTGACGGTTCGTTGCGCAGCGCGCCCCGCTGCTTCATCCGATACCTTGACTTCAACCTGGACCATACTCATCGTGCAGGTTTCTTTGATCAGACTTTGTCCCTGCAGGCTAGGAAGAACGGCCGGAGAAGGCGCGTGCGGTGGATTGAACGAAACCAGCCGCGCGACCTGGGCGCCATCCGCAACCCTAGCCGTTTCGGCCAGGATCACGCACTCACCACCGATGCCAATCGATGCCGGGTCGATTTTTGTTGCACCGGGATGGTGCGCCGTCCACTCCCTGACGGTGATTCCTTCATGAAGCTCCGAGATAGCTCGGTCGGCAGCAACTGCAAAGTTCGGGGCGTCGTCCCAATCACCAGTCGGGGGCTCAACTTTGGGTTGAGGCGCCGGTAGTTGAGCCGGTAGTTCAGACACCGACGCGTGGACTGAGGGACGATGGGTGGAGAGAACAAAGGCAGATATACCAGCCGCGACCGTTACGCTGAGCAGGATCGAAAGGTGCCTCATATCACTCATTTGAGGCTGCTGTCGCTAAGTTTTCAAGATTACTGTTGTAAGCAGGTGTTATCAAAGTGAGCGCTTTTTATTCGCCAAAATTGGGATCAATGAGCGTAATGGCGATTTTCCAATTAACTCCTCAGGGACAAGTCGATGTGCCCAAGTACGGAATTACAATCCCGTTCAATATCGCTTGCGACCGCAACGTGGCATTTCCCGCAAGGAAGGAGTGCCCAAACTCATCTGCCGATCCCTTGGAGATTCTCTTGCGTTTTACCAATGACTCAACAGCTCGCCAAAGTTCACCGTCCGGTAACCTGCTGGCAACCTTCGCCCACAACAGCACCTCGTCTTTACAACTCACTGCTTTGAGCTGACTCAAAAGCTGCAAATCAGGGAGAAGTATTGCGAAGTGTGATTTTGCGGTCGAGACATCGTATTCTCGGGAATCCATTGCTCTGAGCCCCTCGGGTAATCCGTCCGTTGCTTGAGTTAATCTCGCCGTCGAGCCATTGTTGCTCTGCTGGAGACAAACGGGGACCTGTTTGTCCATTTCACTCAGTTGTCTCAGCAACTTGGATGCTTCGTCCTTTCGGAGTTCCCTATTCGCAGACCAAGGCTCTATGTACTGCGCCAACGCTGACGGCACTAATATCAGTAGCACCAGAACGGGTGTGATTTTCATCATCCGATAGTTTACTGCTAGCTGTTACTAACAGGGCGATCACACTAACAACCTGCTTCCAGAGTTCCCCCGGCGTCGGCTACGTGGACCCTTCGCACTCACACAGACAAGCTGAAGGTGAGTGAGCAGTGGGGACTCGTCCGCCAACTAGGGTTCCCTGAAATCCGCCACAGGAATTTGCGTCGTAACCCCTCGATCCCTGCTCGTGTTGGCCGCTCTCGCGTCGTGTCATTCAGGTCCAAGGGAAGGGGAGAGAAGAGTCGGCAAACCCGAGTAAACACTGCCGTTCAGTGTCGCTCGCGGTTTGCTCATGTAACTCTGTTCCACTCCAAGACGAGAAATGGCTTGGAAGAGGTCGTCGGTTCGATCCCGACCAGGTCCACCAACTTTGCTCAGGCAGCTTTCTTTTCCCCCGGAGCCTTTGCTTCAGGATGTCCGCGCCGGGCTGCGGCATGCTCGATCTGAGCATTGATTTCCCCGCCCAGAAGAAACGAGAAGCCCGTCACATACAGCCAGATGAGAAGAATCATGACTGCGCCCAGCGAGCCATAGGTGCGGCTGTAGGTATTAAAAAAATGCAGGTAGACGCGAAAGCCGAACGAGGCTGCGATCCACAGGAGTACCCCGAATACTGAGCCGGGTGTAATCCAGTACCAGTGCTGCTCTTTAAGGTCGGGACCGAAATAATAGATGAGCGAAAAAGATATGGCGACGAAAGCGACGGCCAGCGGCCACTGGGCAACTTTCCACAAAAGCAATGCCTCGTTGTGAAGGCCATAGAAGCCACCTATAGTGCTGACCAAGTAGCCTCCAGCGAGGATGACTATCAGCGCAATGACCACAAGTATTGAAATTGCAATCGTGAGGGCAAGGGAAACTGCACGCACTTTGAGCCAGGAACGTACTTCTTTAACTTCGTAAACGCCGTTGAGACCGCTAATCATGGAACTCATTCCACCGGAAGCAAACCAGATTGAGAGCACAATTCCGAAAGTAATTTTGCCGTTGCTGGCGCCTTTCATGACCTCGCGCAGGGTCGTGTCGATGACGTGTGCGGCCGCCGGAGGCAGAACGGAATAAATATAGGAGACCAGATCCGTGCGCAGCGCGCTGCCGCGGGAGGCAAAAAGCCCGAGCACCGAAAGCAGAAAAATCAACATCGGAAACAGCGCCAGCACTGAATTGAAAGCCAGATCGCCGGCGCGGCCGATCAAATCATCATCATTGATTCGCGCGAAAACCTTTTTGGCCAGCTGTCGAATTGAGAGGCCACCCAAGTGCCAGATGGTGGAGATCTGCTCCGCGGTACTCAGATGAGATTCAGCCATGCGGCTTGGATTCCACCGCCAACGGCCGCTGTTGCCCTGAAAAGGTAGGGAGGAGCTAACCGCGAACTTATAGAGTGCGGCTAAGCAGCGTCATCTTCGATTTTGATTCGCAGGGACTTCAAAAATTTGAGGTCCTGATCACTGACTTTCAGTTCAGGATTGCTGGACAGGGTGGTGACCATAGAAGTTTTATCCGATTTTTCTCCCGGGCGGCTGACGCCAATGGTAGCCTCAAGCACCAGGAAAATGTCGTAACCGCCGTCTTTGATCCGGGAGACAACATCAGCGATTTGCTCAGAATCCGCGAGCGATTCGTTAATCGCTTCGCCCAATTCCTTCATCAGATGCTTAAGTTGCTGGTCCACGAAATCCCCCGGTTTTGCCTAAAAACCAGACTCTTAGATGCGGCACTCGTCTCAGGCTTACGCTCGCCTGCAGTCTTGAAAGTATTCTAAACCCGGGGATTGGTAAAATCGAGTGCAAATGGCAAACATCTCGACCGGGCGCAAGCTGAGCATAGCAGCCCGCATTGCAGGGCAGCAGGTGAAGCGTACTCGGACCTATGGCGCTGTCATAACCGGGGCGCGGACGATGTTTCGTCACTTCACCGGGGTTATCGGTCAGCTTTGGTTGGAGGTCACAGGCTTTGTTTTTGTTGCATTTGCGGTAGCTGGGTTGGTGGGGACGGTGAGGGAATATGGTGTCTATCACGTTGGTAAAGCCCCGGGATCCAGAGTCGCGGCCGCCGCGGGATTCACTTTGATGTTCGGCTGGTTTGGCATTAGTTCTTTCTTACGATCGCGCAGAAAGAAATAGTCCGATGCCGCAAAAGCCCAAAACACCAATGGCCCAGAGCGATCCTGACACCTCCTCCCATATTCCGGTGCGACCGCTCTACACCCCCGCAGATTTAGAGAGATGGAACTACGACCAGCAAGACGGCTATCCCGGCGATTTCCCTTATACGCGCGGAGTGCAGCCGACCATGTACCGCGGGCGGCTCTGGACTATGCGTCAGTACGCGGGCATGGGCGATGCGGAAGAATCCAACAAACGTTACAAATATCTGCTGGCCCACGGCACCACTGGGCTGTCAGTAGCGTTTGATCTTCCTACGCAGATCGGCCTGGATTCCGACCATCCGCTGGCTGTTGGGGAAGTGGGAAAAGTGGGAGTCGCGATCGATTCGCTCGGAGACATGGAGCGATTGTTCGACGGAATCGATCTTGAAAAAATTTCAACTTCAATGACCATCAACGCAACCGCGCCCATTCTGCTGGCGCTGTATGTTGCGGTGGCGCGCAAAAAGGGCGCAGATGTTTGCAAGCTGTCCGGCACTGTGCAGAACGACGTCCTAAAGGAATACATTGCGCGCGGAACTTACATCTACCCGATTCCGCAAGCCATGCGGCTGGTTACAGATTTATTCGCCTGGGCAAATGACAATGTACCGGAGTGGAATACAATATCCATCTCCGGATATCACATGCGTGAGGCCGGAGCGACGGCTGTGCAGGAAGTCGCCTTCACGCTCGGCAATGGCATCGCCTACGTGGAGGCCGCGCAGAAAGCCGGGCTTGACGTGGACGTATTTGCTCCCCGCCTTTCCTTCTTTTTCAACGCCCACAATAATTTTCTGGAAGAGGTCGCGAAATTCCGCGCCGCTCGGCGGATGTGGGCGCGAATGATGCGCGAAAAACTTGGTGCCAAAAATCCGCGCTCATGGATGCTGCGTTTTCACACGCAAACCGCTGGATCTACACTGACCGCGCAGCAACCGGAAAATAATATCGTCCGCACCGCGATCCAGGCCATGGCCGCGGTGTTGGGCGGTACGCAATCGCTTCACACAAATTCCTTCGACGAAGCGCTGTCTTTGCCGACGGAACAGGCGGCGCGAATTGCGTTGCGCACGCAGCAGGTTGTCGCATTTGAATCCGGCGTCCCTAACACCATCGATCCGCTAGCGGGATCGTACTTCATCGAATCGCTGACTGACGAAATTGAAAAACGCGCATTGGGATATCTGGACAAGATCGACGCGCTCGGCGGAATGCTCAAAGCTATTGAGCGCGGATTCGTGCAACAGGAGATTCAGAATGCCGCCTATGAACAGCAGAAGTCGGTTGAGAGCGGTGAAGCTACGGTGGTGGGGGTAAACCGGTTCACACAGGAGAGCCGCAGCCAAGTGCCTATACAGCGTATCGATGAGTCGTCGGAGCGCAAGCAAGTAGAGCGGCTGCGAGCGCTACGCTCGAAGCGGAACCAGGCAGAGTGGAAAAAGGCGATCGAAGCAATTAAAAACGCCGCTCGCTCCAGGGAAAACCTGATGCCAAGAATTGTAGACGCGGTGGAGGCGCACGCTACGGTTGGTGAAATCTCCGATGCGATGCGCACGGTTTTTGGTGAGTACCAGGAAACTGTGGTGGTCTGAAGCGCCAGGTTCTTTATTCTTCTTCCGCAGAAGCGTGATAGCCGCAAGCCTCGCGGCAAGAGGGGCAGTACAGAAGGCCATCCTCGCAAAGGCGGACGCCCAACTGGCTCTGGCAATTGCAGCAATACTTCTCGCAAGAGCACTTCGACTCGGACATCTCGCATTGCAGGCAGACGTACGATTTACCGGTGGCGGCGCTCATGGGTCAACTGTATCCGCCTCATAGAGACGAAAGAAAGTACCCGAGGTAACCGGTCAAGGCTGTCATGACGGACGGTGCCCTACCCACGCGCCTTATGTGCTGTGGCAGATTCTTGTCGATACCACTCCACCGTGCGCCGCAAGCCTTCTTCAAAGTCCACGGCCGGTTTGTAGCCGAGGTGCTTCTCAGCGCGGGACAAATCCGCCAGGGAATGTTTCACATCGCCAGAGCGTGAGGACGCGTATATCACGTCACCTGTATAACCGGTGATCTTTTTTAGAAGCTCGAATGCCTGATTCAGGTCGGCGCGTTTCCCGGTTGCCACATTGAATACCTTTCCCGCCGATTGCGATGCGGGGGCCTTTATAGCCAGCAGGTTGGCATCAACTGCATTCTGGATATAAGTAAAGTCGCGGCTCTGAGTTCCATCGCCAAAAATTGTCGGCTGCTCGCCATTCAGCATCTGGGCGATGAACTTTGCCAGCACACCGGAGTAGGGTGAAGTTGGATCCTGGCGCGGGCCGAAAATATTGAAGTAGCGTAGCGAAACTGTCTCGAGTCCGTAGCAGCGGTAAAACGAAGTCATGTAATATTCGCTTGCCAATTTCGCCACAGCATAAGGCGAGTTCGGATTAGGCAACATTCCCTCATGCTTGGGAAGGGTTGGTGTATCGCCGTATGCCGAAGATGATGCGGCGTAAATCACCCGCTTCACCTTGGCATCTCGCGCCGCTATGAGCAGGTGCACAGTGCCATCGATGTTCGCACGATTGCTGCCCAGCGGATCGATCACAGATTTCGGAACCGAGGGAATCGCGGCCTCGTGGAAAATATAATCCACGCCTTTGCAGGCATCTTTGAGCGCGTCCAAGTTCAGCAGATCGACTTCGCGAAAATCAATTTGGTTGATGATCTCGTCCAGATTCGAGCGTTTGCCGGTTGAAAAATCGTCGACGCCACGAACTTCATCGCCCTGAACGAGAACGGCTCTCGCCAATGATGACCCGATGAAGCCGGCGATTCCAGTGATCAAGTAAATAGCCACGCTTCAATATACCGAATGTGAGCTGATGTGATCGGATGCCAAAGGTAACGTACTAGCTCATCCTAATAATGCTGGATCAGAGCCGAGTTCGCGCGATGCCGGCGAGAAATTCTGTGTGGCGGACCGGATTTCCTGCCAGAGCTGATCTCGTCCAGCCCCGGTTCGCGCCGAATAAGGCACCACGCGCAATCCGGGCAGGCTCCGGGTGAATGCGTCCATGGACTTGCGGAGTGCATTTCCGGAGAGTTTATCGCTTTTGGTCCCCACCATAAGAAACGGCCGATTGATGGAATTTAAAAATTCCAGAAGCTCCTGGTCACTGGCCTGCGGCGGAACATTCAAATCCACCAGCGCGAGGCAGAGAGCAAGACATCTACGTTCCTTTAAATACGGATCGATAAATCCCGACCACTGATCGGCGATTTCGCGCGGCACACGCGCGTAGCCGTAACCCGGCAGATCGGAGAAGACGACCTCGGGGTGCGGCTTTCCCGGCCAACGAACTTCGAAGAAATTGATTGCGCGTGTGCGTCCCGGCGTCGAACTGGTTTTGGCGATCTTCGTGCCTAGCAGGGAATTGATGACGCTGGATTTGCCGACGTTCGAGCGGCCGAGAAATGCCACTTCCGGGACCGCCGGCGCAGGGAACTGGTTCGGGGCCAGCGCGGAAGTCATGAATCGTGAGAGAACGCGCACAGTTCAGTTTCCGGGTTCCAGGCAGAAGTTGCAAGTGGCAGGATTTTAATCAAGGCCCAGTGGACGCTTCTTCTCGACATCTTTGTCGCCGATGGGACGATATCGGTTTCGCAAGTGGAGGATGAGCGCAACGACGATGCCGATTCCGAGGCTGATCGCGAGAAATATACGATAGGCAGGAAAGCCAATCAATACGGCGATCATAATTACGGCAGCAATCGCCAGCCCAGTCGTGCCTTTTACGTGAATCTTCATCCGGGAAAGTATGGTTACAAAGAGATTTTAGTACTCGGAGACCAGAATGTGGAGGCCCAGAAGTCGACTATGGTCCAGCACGGGCGAGGACACCCGTGCCCCAAATTCTCTCTATTTTTGGTCGACGAATTACTGGTGAGCTGACGGGCCTTCAGCTGGCGGGCTGAGCGGAATATTCTGCGGAGCATCGGCCGGAATATCGCCCTCAGGCAATGGCCGCTCCAGAGCTATCGCGAGCACCTGGTCCATGGTTTCGACGAAGTGCAGCTTCATGGCGCTGCGTAGATTCTCTGGAACCTCGGCGACGTCTTTTTCATTTTCCTTGGGCAGAATTACTTCGAAGAGCCCTGCTCGATGAGCTGCCAGAAGCTTCTCTTTGAGTCCGCCGATAGGAAGAACCTTGCCGCGAAGGGTGATTTCACCGGTCATGGCAATGTCCCGACGCACCGGAATTTTGCTTAGCGCGCTGGCAATTGCCGTGGCAATGGTGATCCCGGCAGATGGACCATCTTTCGGGATTGCACCTTCCGGCACGTGAACGTGAATGTCGAAGTTGCGATAGAACTCGCGCGTCAGGCCCAGGCGTTGTGCTCGCGAACGAGTGTAGGACATGGCGGCGTGCGCCGATTCCTGCATCACGTCGCCGAGCTTTCCGGTAAGAGTGAGCTTGCCTTTGCCGTCCACCACGCTGGCTTCGGTGCTCAGGATCGATCCGCCGACTTCAGTCCATGCCAAGCCGGTCACCAATCCGATTTCGCTCTTCTCGTGGGCCAGCGTGTCGCGGAACTTGAGCACGCCTAAGAAATCGTTCACGCTTTCGGCAGCGATGGTAACCGTGTAGTTCGTGCCTTCCTTTACAACCTTGCGAGCGACCTTGCGACAGATGTTGCCGATCTCGCGCTCCAGGTTGCGGACGCCAGCTTCGCGGGTGTAGTTGCGGATCAGGGTGGTGATGGCGTCGTCGGTGATCTTGATGTTCTTTTCGTTCAGCCCAGCTTGTTCCATCTGCTTCTTGACCAGGAACTGTTTGGCGATTTCGACCTTCTCCGCTTCGGTGTAACCGTGCAGGCGCAATACTTCCATGCGGTCCTGCAGAGCGGGAGGGATCGTATGCAGAACATTTGCCGTGGCCACGAAGAATACTTGCGACAGGTCGTATTCAACATCGAGATAGTGGTCGACGAACATGAAATTCTGTTCGGGATCGAGCACTTCGAGCAGGGCGGCCGACGGATCGCCGCGAAAATCCATGGACATCTTGTCCACTTCGTCGAGCATGAAGACCGGGTTCTTGGTGCCGGCCTTTTTCATCATTTGGATAATCTGACCTGGCAGCGCGCCGATGTAAGTGCGACGATGACCGCGAATTTCAGCTTCGTCGCGCACTCCGCCCAGCGACATGCGAACGAACTTGCGGCCGGTGGCCTTGGCGATAGACATTCCCAGCGAAGTTTTACCAACTCCAGGAGGTCCGACAAAGCAGAGAATCGATCCTTTGGGATTCTTTACCAGCTGACGTACGGCGAGAAATTCAAGGATACGTTCTTTGATTTTCTCCAGCCCATAATGATCTTCGTTTAGAACTTTTTCGGCGCGAGAGATATTGCGAATTTCCTTCGAGCGCTTCTTCCACGGAACCGCGAGCAACCAGTCCAGATAATTACGGGATACGGTGGACTCGGCTGACATCGGCGGCATCGCCTCAAGCTTCTTGAGTTCCTGCAGCGCCTTTTCGCGTACATCCTTCGACATGCCGGCTTTTTCGATCTTCTTCTTTAACTCGTCGAACTCGCTCTTCTCGCCGCGCCCCAGTTCCTTCTGAATGGCCTTGATCTTCTCGTTGAGGTAGTACTCTTTTTGGGCGCGCTCCATCTGCCGCTTTACGCGGGACTGGATGGTGCGGTCCATGTTCAGTTTTTCGATTTCAATGTCAAGAACATCGGCAATACGGGTCAGGCGCTCGGCGGGATCAAAAATCTCCAGCAACTCCTGCTTTTCTTCAATGGAAAGCTGAAGGTTGGCGGCAATGGTGTCGGTCAACTTGGCCGGGTCTTCCATGCGCACAGCGGCAATCATGGTCTCGTAGTTGAGCGATTGGCAAAGCTTTACGTATTGCTCGAACAACGTGGTGACCCGCTGCATAGCAGCTTCGAGTTGGGTGTTGGTTTCGACGGTGTAACGGGCCAGGCGGACTGTCGCCTGCATGAACCCTTCGGTGTCGATGATCTGGAGAACTTTAGCGCGCTCTATGCCTTCGACCAGGACTTTAATATTTCCATCGGGGAGCTTGAGACTCTGAACGATGTTGACCACGGTCCCAATCTGATAGATTTCGTTCGCCTTGGGCTCGTCAATGCTGGCATCGTGCTGGGTGGCAAGAAAGATCTTCTTGTCCGAAGCCAGAGCTTCTTCCAGGGCGCGAACGCTCGATTCACGGCCCACCACGAACGGCGTCATCATGTGCGGAAAGATGACCACGTCCCGGATAGGCATCATGGGTAGTTTTCTGGTCTCGAACTTTTCCTTGGGTGTGGTCAATGAGCGCTCCAAGACTATGCTATCAGCTTTCAGCCGTCAGCTTTCAGCAAACTACTCCAGAGCTGAAGTCTGCTAGCTGATGGCTGAAAGCTACCCGGCCTTCTCCATCATAGTAAGCGAAACGTTGCGTTTTTCAACCATTTCGCGCGTGACTTCGAATTCTTTTACTTTCTTCTGGCTAGGCAGGTGGTACATCAGGTCAAGCATGAGCTCTTCCAGGATCATACGCAGTCCACGGGCGCCAACCTTACGCACCATGGCTTGACGGGCGATCGCACGGAGAGCGTCCTCACTGAATTTGAGGCGTACATTCTCAAATTCAAACAGGCGTTGATACTGCTTGACAATGGCATTTTTGGGCCGGGTGAGGATTTCAATCAGGGCAGCTTCATCGAGGTCTTCGAGCACGCCCACCACAGGCAGTCGGCCTACAAACTCTGGGATAAGTCCAAATTTAATAAGGTCTTCCGGCTGTATTTCGCTGATCAATTCAAAGCTGCGCTTACGATCGGCTACCGCGTCCTGCAGCGGCTGATCTTCTTCCGCCTTGAAGCCTAGAGACTTTCTGCCGGCGCGACGGCCAATGATCTTGTCCAGCCCGACAAACGCGCCACCACAGATGAAAAGAATGTTCGTAGTGTCAACTGGGGTGAATTCCTGGTGCGGGTGCTTACGACCACCCTGCGGAGGCACATTGGCGATCGTGCCCTCGAGGATCTTCAAAAGCGCCTGCTGAACACCTTCACCGGATACGTCGCGAGTGATGGACGGGTTCTCGTCTTTCCGCCCGATCTTATCCACTTCATCTATGTAGATAATTCCGGTCTGTGCGCGGCCTACGTCGCCGTCAGCCGCCTGCAGCAGCTTCAAGATAATGTTTTCAACATCTTCGCCAACATATCCAGCTTCGGTCAGAGTGGTTGCGTCCACTATGGCGAACGGAACGTCCAGCATGCGCGCCAGAGTCTGCGCCATCAAGGTTTTGCCTGTCCCGGTTGGGCCAATGAGCATGATGTTCGATTTTGTGAGCTCAATCCCGTCGCCGGTGCGCTGGCGGTTCATGTAAATGCGCTTGTAGTGGTTGTAAACCGCTACTGCCAACTTCTTCTTGGTCTGTTCCTGACCGATCACATACTCGTCGAGGAAGGTCTTTACCTCTTGCGGCTTGGGGAGTTGGTTCGGAGTAGTCGCTGCCGGGGTCGCGGCGCGGTCGTCTTCCAAAATGGAATTGCAAACTGCTACGCACTCGTCGCAGATATAGGCCCGCGGGTAGTCGCTTGGAGAGGAGATCAGCTTGGCGACAGCGTCCTGCGATTTATGGCAGAACGAGCAGCGAAGAATTTCTTCAGTTCCGGTCTTGTTTTTCACTCGGCCCCACTCCTTTTAGTTGCCACTTCTGGCTGGCTTGTTTCCTCGGCCATCCCCCGCCAGATTCCTTGCGCCGAGAACTTCCGGAAGTCTGACCGGCGGAAGGCCGATCATACAACCTAACGGGTCTTGTAGATGATATCGTCAATGATTCCGTATTCCTTTGACTGCTGGGCATTCATAATGAAGTCGCGCTCGACGTCTTTCTCCACCTTCTCAAGCTTTTGCCCGGTGTGCTTCGAAAGCAACTGATTCGTGATGTCGCGCATGCGCAGGATTTCCCGTGCATGAATATCAATATCGGTCGCCTGGCCTGATAGTCCACCCATATGCGGCTGGTGAATCAAAATCCTTGAATTAGGCAACGCTAATCTCTTCTTTGGTTCTCCCGCCGCGAGCAGGGTGGCCGCCATGCTGGCTGCCTGTCCTATGCATATTGTAGTCACGTCGTTCTTCACGTACTGCATTGTGTCGTAAATTGCCATACCCGAAGTAATCGACCCTCCGGGCGAATTTATATAGAGCTGAATGTCTTTTTCGGGATCTTCCTGGGCGAGGAACAGCATTTGCGCGATTACCAGGTTGGCAACGTTGTCGTCGATTGGCGTGCCGATGAAAATGATGTTGTCGCGCAGCAGCCGCGAGTAAATGTCGTAAGCCCGCTCGCCCCGGCCGGTTTGTTCAATGACCATGGGGACCAGCATCATACGTGCGTCTTTCTCACTCACTTCTCACACTCCTGCCCGGAAATTCCGGGATGTGGGGGGATTGAATCGCTCCATCTAAGCAGATTGACGATACAGGAAATCGAGGGCCTTTTCGTTGCGGATCCTGTCCCGGATTCTATCCAGCGCTCCATCACGTGTCAAACGTGCGCGAATCGCATCCGGTGCCTGATTTGTCTGCTTTGCAAGCGCATCAATCTCGTTATTAATTTCTTCGTCGCCGACTTCAATTTTTTCCTCTTCCGCGATCTTTTCGAGCAGCAATGCACCCTTAACTTCCTGGACGGCTTGCTCTTTTTGTCCGGCACGCAGGCGTCCGAGGTCCATTTTCTTCATGTGTTCGGAGCTCATGCCTTGAGCAGCGAGCGCCCGCAATCCTCGATCGAGCCGGAGATCAACCTGATGCTCAACCAGTGCCTCCGGAACTTCGAATTCGTTGCGACGGATCAGCTCCGCCAGCAATTTGTCTTTGGCTTCGCGCTCGGCCGTTTGTTTGCGTTCGTGCTCCATGCCTTCGCGAATGCGTTTGCGGACTTCTTCCAGAGTGGAAAATTCGCCGACCTCTTTGGCGAACTCATCATTCAGCTCAGGCAAGGATTTTTGCTTAACCGCATTGACCTTCACCTTGTAGCTGAAAGTCTGACCGCGAAGCCGTTCGTCAGAAAAGTCTTCGGGATACAGAACGTCAAACGTGCGTTCCTCGCCTGCGTTAGCTCCGCGCAGGTTCTCGGTAAATTCCGGCATGGTGGTCTTGCCGCCGATTTCGACCAGAACGTCATCCATGTGGACGGGTTTAGTTCCCGATTCCTGGTTCTTCGGCGTGCCATCGAGAGATACCTGAGCGTAGTCGCCGTCCTGGATGGTGCGCCCTTCGATTGGGGAGAACGTAGCTTTCTGCTCCTGCAAACTCTTCAGTGATTCTTCAACTTCCTCGTCAGTTACTGTGACTTCGGGATGATCGGCGCGCAACTCTTTGTAGCCCTCAACTTTAATTTCCGGCATTACTTCAAAGCTGGCCTTGAAGTGCATCGCTTCGCCTTCGTGAGCGTGAAGATCGGTGACGCGAGGCTGTGAAATGGGAATGAGCTTCAACCGCTCAGCTTCTTTGCGGAAATATTTGGGCACGAGCGCGTCGATCACGTCATTCTGAATATCCTGGGAGAAGCGCTGGCGAATAATCGACGCAGGAACGTGTCCCTTACGAAAGCCAGGAATGCGAGCCAGCTTCTGATATTTCTGGATCAGCACTTCAGTTTCACGCGATACTTCCTCGGGTGGAATTTGCACCTCTATCTCGCGTTTGGTGCTGGGTACGGTTTCGGTTGGGCTCAAGGGCCATCCTTTCAGAAAACAAAATCGAATGTGAACTGTCGTCGGTCGGCGGCCTTCGGTCGTAAGCTGAAATTCTGCTGACGACCGAAGGCCGACTGCCGACGACAGTTCCCTTATTCCGCCGGCGCGTAATAACCGTGCCGGCTGTGAACTTTCAATCCTTTATGTTCCGCCATGATCTCAATAGTGCGATACCGGCCATCGTGTTTGAAGTCCTCAGGGCGATAGGCCAGCGCATATTGACTGCGCAGATCGGCCTGAATTTGAGCGAAGGCGTTAGCGACATCGGTCACCTGGAACGGTTCGAACCAGCGGCCGCCGGTAGCATCGGCGATTCGCTGCAGGATCTTGTCGTATTTGCCGCTCTCGGCATAACCAGGAAAATTTGTGCTGATCGTATAAACGATTACGTTCGCCCGCAAAGCCATGTCGATGGCTTCCTCTCGCGTCGTGCGGCTGGAGTTGTCCTCCCCATCGGTGATCAGAACTATAGCTTTGCGTACCGACATCGGCTCTGACGTATTCTGCAGCCGTTCACGACATGCGTAAAAGATCGCGTCATACAGCCGGGTGCTGTTGCCGGGACGGAGGCTACGGATGCCTTTCGAGAGTAGCTCCGAAGCGCCGGTGAATTCCTGAACGACTTCCAGGGTGGAATCGAAGCCGAGCACGAACGCCTGATCGTACTTGGGCCGGATGGTTTGGTTCATGAACTCAATCGCAGCTTCCTGCTCGAACTTGAAGCGGCCGCGAACTGAGGCGCTCGAATCAATCAGCAGGCCAACACGCAAAGGTAAATCGGTTTCGCGGCGGAAACTGCGAATTTCGGGCACTGGCCGCCCATCGTCTATCACTTTGAAGTCGTTCTTGCTTAGGTCCCGGACGTAATGGTTGTGCTTGTCAGTCACTGTGAACACAACCGGAACCTCGTTTACGTTTAGGACGAAGGTCGAGTCGTTACGAGTTGATGGCGCATCCGATGAGACGTCGGAATTCGTAGTCGTGCCCGAGCCCTCCGACACTTGAGCCGCGTCTGGCGCGGACGAGGCTTTCTGGGCGGAATTCGAATCAGGCGCCGTATCCGAAGGGCCAGTTTCCGGCTTGGGCGGCGCTTGCTTTTTCTGATTGACGGCAGAAGGTGCAGAAGGCAGGTCGCCGGGACTCGAGGCCTGATCCGAGTTCTGGGCAAGCAAAGGGACGCTCAGCAGAACAGCAATCAGGGCGATACGCATTCGACGGAACGGGTACATGGATGTCTCATTATAGACGCTTCTACGTGGATGGACCCGCTTCAATGCGTCGCAAAAATTCCTCAAGCTGTTCCGGAACAGGACTCGAAAAGCTGAGCGGCTCGCCGCTGCGCGGGTGCTCAATCTCAAGCTCCGCCGAGTGCAGAAAGTTCCTCGACAGCGAAAGCGGCGGCCCGGATTTGCCGCGAATCTCGCGCGCTGCCCCATATAGAGCGTCACCTACTACCGGGTGGCCGAGCGAGGCCATGTGGACTCGAATCTGATGAGTGCGTCCGGTTTCGATTTTAACTTTGAGTAAAGTGAATTTGCCGAATTCGGATTGAATACGCCGCTCAACAAAATATTTCGTGATGGCTTCGCGACCGCCGCTGCGACGGGTGGTCATGCGGACGCGTCTGATGGCGTCGCGGCTAATGGGGCTGGAGATCGTGCCTTTGTCGGCCTTCACCCAGCCATGGACCAATGCAATATATGTCTTCTTAACTTTTCGTGCGGAGAAAGCCGCCGACAATTTGCGATGCGAGAGGTCATTTTTTGCGACAACAATCAGGCCGCTGGTTTCTTTGTCGAGACGGTGCACGATTCCCGGGCGCAGTTCGCCGCCCACGCCGGACAGCGCGCCGAAGCGGTGCAATAGAGCATTCACCAGGGTTCCGCGATTGCGATCGTCGTCGTTGGAACCAGCGCCGGCATGCACCATCATTCCAGCGGGCTTATTGACCACGGCCAGATCGTCATCTTCATAAACCACATCGAGTGGGATTTCTTCAGCGATTGCGCGCAATGGAGGCCGTTCGACTTCGCCGACAATTTCAATCTGCTCGCCGCCGCGCAACTGCAGGGAAGCCTTGGCAGATTTCCCGTCGACCTGCACTTTTTGCTGAGCGATGAGCTGTTGGATTCGCGAACGACTGCTATCAGGAAGTTGGGAGACGAGGAAGTGATCGAGGCGGCGACCGGCGCGGTCCGCACCAACAACGAAATTTGTTTTCGTTTCCAGAGTCAAGGTGCTCGCTGTCATCCTGAGCGAAGCAGGCGGGCTTGGCCGGCCTGAGAGTCGAAGAACCCCTTTGATCTTCGCACAACGATGAACTTGGAAGGGAATTTCTACTGCTGCAAGGCGACCATAATTGCGAGCTAGAATTCCCCATTGAGGCTAGGTAGCTGCAATTTTGCATGGGGTCCTTCGGCTGCGCTCAGGATGGCAGTTTTGTAGAGACACTACGGCTCAACGCGTGGCCGTCGCCAAAACCACTTTGGGCGTGGGCCGCAAGTACCAGATGACTCCGCCGGTTAGAACCAGTCCGATTGCAATGAGCTGCGTTCCGCTCATGATTCCACCGAACACCGAACCTCGTCCCGGATCGTCGCGAATAAATTCTAGAAAGAAGCGGGCAATGCCGTACAGAAAAAGATACGCCCCAAAAATCTGCCCATCGAATTTCTTGCGCTTAAACATCCAGGTCAGGATGAAGAAGATGCCAAGCTCGGCCGCGGACTCGAATAGTTGGGTCGGCTCGCGAGGCAACAGAGCATCGACAACGGGAGGCGGTAGCAAATTCTTGAATGTCACCCCCCAGAAATGATCGGTAGGTTTTCCATAGCAGCAACCTGCCGCAAAGCAACCCAATCGGCCGATGCAATGCCCGATCGCCAGCCCTGGCGAGAATGCGTCACAGGTTGCAAGCGCGGGCATGCGATGTTTCCTGAGAAACCACCATGCGACCAAGAAGGCAGCAAGTAGACCGCCCGAGAAAACTCCCCCAGATTGCAGGGTGTCCAGGCTGAAGACTTCACTTAGGTTCTGGCCAAGAGTGTTTCCTGTTTGCCAATCGAGAATAATGTAAAGCAGCTTGGAGCCAACGATCCCGGCGAGCACCACTGCAATACCGAAATCCCACGCGTTCTCAGGCTTGATGCCTTGCTTGGCAGAGTTCCGAACACTGATCCAAAGTCCGACCAGGACGCCGGTGGCGACCAGGACCCCATAGGTAGGTATTGCAAAATGACCGAATTGAAAAAGTCTGGGAAACACTGATCAATTAGATGCAGAGCACCACGCAGAAGTCAAACTACTTTTCCTTCGTAAAACTTCGTGTCCTTCGTGGTTGAGGGTTTTAAGGCACTAACCACAAAGGACACGAAGGTCCACGAAGGAGAAATAATTCCAGGAAATTTGCGGGGAGCGAAAACTAATAAGTGAGAAGCCGACCCACTTGACCGTGTGACGGGCCGAGAATGAACCGTCGGTAGACGTTTGGGACCCTCCGCGACCTTTTAGGCCTCTCCGCATGGCGGAGCATGGCACACCAGATCAAATAACGAGTCAGGCCCCGTTCATTCAAGCATTGGTTCAAAAATCGGTTACCGCCATCACCAACCTTGCAGGCCGGCTTTCATTTGGGATGCTAGGCGAAACTCGGTGAACTGCGCAAGGGGGGAAGTCGAA
Organism: Terriglobales bacterium; assembly: GCA_036268595.1. Classification (GTDB taxonomy): domain Bacteria; phylum Acidobacteriota; class Terriglobia; order Terriglobales; family Acidobacteriaceae; genus Gp1-AA145. The sequence continues at coordinate 14,554 of DATATW010000118.1, read as the reverse complement.
AAAGATGGTACTAAGGTTGCTGTCGAAAAGACCAAAGACTAGCCACGGATTTGCACAGATTTTCGCGGATTTTAATTTCTTCTTATTAGTCCGCGATGATCCGTGAAATCCGTGGCGCAGGTTCTACTTGCTCTGTGGACGGCTCGCCGGCGGAATGATTCCGTTCATCCGCAAATACACAACCATCTGCCCGTAATGGTCCATGGGATGGGTGCACGCGAATGAGCCCACGGTGAGGCGGGCTGCTTTCATGTCGCCAAAGAACGTTACCTGGTCCAATTGGTTCTTTTCAGTTATCGATGCCAGTGCTTTGTGAAGATAGGTGAAAGAGTCCTTCAGGAATTGCATGATTTGCGCTTTGGTTTTCGCCGAGTCAGGCCCTTTTTCTTCGCCGGTGTCAACCGGGGGTTTCTCCTGCAAAACGGCGGCGCCGAAGATATAGTTGACGGCGGCGACATGTTTCACTTGCTCCGCGAAAGTGCGGACACCCTTGAACTCGCCGTTAGTGGGAGCGAAAGAGTATTTATCTTCCGGCATGGCATCGGCCGTAGCGACAAATTCCTGCTCGCCGATAGCCATGGTCGCATTGAGCGCATCGCCAGGGGTCTTTGCCACTGGCATGGCCATTTGACCCAACGCGAATCCTGAACAGCATAGGAACACAAAAATTCCCAGCATTGACTTCACACAACGCATAAGCGGTTTCTCCTCAGATTGAAAGTTGTCTTGCCCCAGGAAAGGTGCTGCCCCACAAACTTATTGACTGGTGATGGAAGTCGCCATTTCGGGCGGCCCAAATGTCAGGCGAAAACGCCGCACCGTAGCCAGCCCCGCGATCAGAGCTGCCGCCGAACAAAGCATTGTAGTCGGCACACCGAATTTTGTCGCCAGCGCGCCCCAGCCTGCGCTACCGATTGCCATTCCACCCTGTAATACCAGCAAATACATTGAAATCGCCCGGGCCCGCATCCAGCTGGGCGTCATGATTTGAGCGGCTACATTCAGACAAGCCACGATGCTGATCCACGCCATTCCGCCGAAAAACAAAATTGCTGCCAGCCAACTGAAGCTTTGTGTCCGTCCCGCGCCAAATGTTGCCAGGGCAAATAAAACGATCGCACCCGCGACCAGTCCATCGACCGAAAACCTTATTCGCAGCCGGGGCAGAAGGCCGGCGCCAGCCAGCGCCCCCAGGCCGAACACTCCCAGCAGCAGGCCATATCCAGATGCTCCGTAGGGGCGGGCAATGATCGGCAGCAGTGCCAGCACCGAACTTGCGCCCACGCTGAAAACTGCGGTGCGAATGAGTACGCAATGCACAGCAGGTGCGGTGCGTACGTATCGAAGTCCGGCCATCAGCGACTCTGTTATGCGGCCTTTTTCTGCGCGCTCTAGATTCGGCCGCTTCCATCTGTACAAGAAGACGATCACGCCGAAAAATCCCGCGGCATTCATCAGGAACGCGACTCCTGAATTTGTAGCGGCGATCACGAAGCCTCCCAATGCCGGCCCTACCGCTCGGGCAACATTGAAGGCTGCAGAATTAAGTGCGACCGCGGTCGCATGATTTCGGGGAGAGGTAACTTCCGGCGTAATCGCCTGCCACGCCGGATCGTTAATGACCGCTCCCAACCCCAGCAGGAATGTAAACAGCACCAACAGCCAGGGGGTCACGTAGCCAAGCAGCGTGAGTATCCCGAGCGAAGCGGCAGCCGCCACCATCCACGCCTGAGTTGCCAGGAGAAATCGGCGGCGATCCACCATGTCAGCCAGCGCGCCCGCGGGAAGGATGACCAGAAAAACCGGCAACATGATTGCCGCTTGCACCAGCCCCACCATGAAAGGCGACGAGGTTAGCTGAGTCATCAGCCAGGCAGCGCCAACCATCTGCATCCACTTGCCGATGTAGGAAATGACTGCGGCGATCCACAACGAACGGAATAGCGGTTCGCGCAAAGGCGCGAGCGCAGAGTTACTCTCGCGTTCCTGCAGCCGTGGATGCGCCTGGAAGTCGGCCATCAGCTTGCCTTGATTTCTGCGGGTACATGCAGCGCTGCACGAAAGGGCCAATCGTGATAACGCCACGCTCGCACCATGTACAGAAGAATTCCTGCGATTAGGATTACAAGCGCATAGCGAATTTCTCTAATGAAATCCTTTCGCGCCAGCAGAATGTAGGTGAAGCCGAAGATCGCCAATACCGCAGGAATCGGATAAAGCCACATGCGGAAGGGGCGCGGCATATCAGGGCGGCGCACTCGCAGGACGATAATTCCGACGGCTTGAAGAATGAATTGCAGCAGAATGCGAATGACTACCAGCGCCGAGATTACTTCCGCAAGTGAGAAAAAGCAAAACAGCAGCCCCGCGCCTCCGAGCGCCAGAAGTGAGACATGCGGAAAACGGTACTTGGGATGGATTTTCGAAAAGACTTTGAAGTAATTTCCATCGAGTGCGGCCGCATAAGGCACGCGTGAGTACCCCAGCATCAGCGAAAAAACCGAAGCGAATGCGGTCCACATCACCAGGACGGTCACCAGGTTCGCCGCCCATGGTCCGTAAATACGTTCCATGAAAGTTGAAACTACATAGAGCTTGTTGTTGGAGTTTGGCGAACGCAGCATCTCGTGCCAGTCAACCACGCCGAGAATGCTGATATTCATCATTAGATATAGACAGGCCACCAGAAAAATCGATAGCAGGAGCGCTCGGGGGATATTTTTTGCCGGGTCCTTGACCTCGTCGCCGAGAAAGCAAACGTTATACGCGCCCCAATAATCATAGGTGGCGATCAGCATCGCCGATCCCAGACCGAGCCAGAAGTTTTTGGTTAGAGTAAACGCGCCGGGCGGGAAGCTCAAAGCGCGTGCCATATTGAAGTGCGTGAATCCTGCAAAAATGATCCAGGCGATGGTTCCCATCACTCCAAACCAGAGAAACTTGGACAGAAATCCTATATGCGTGATGCGGCGGTATAACAGCAACACCGCGATGAGCACGATTCCGATAGCGATAAAAGTTGTACCGGAAGCCGCCCAGTGAAACTGCAGGTTGCCCAGCAATGGCAGATGCAGATTCCAGTAACGAGAGGCGTATTGCTGCTCAAGGCCAGGTAACAGGTAGGACGTGTAGCTGGCGAATCCGATTGCGCCCGATGCGATCGATAGTGGCGCGCTGAAAGAAAGCTGCCAGATAAACAAAAACGAAACCAGTTTTCCCAGACGATTCGGTCCGTATATTTCGCGCAAATATTGATAAGACCCTCCGGAACCGGGGATGGCGGCGCCGAGTTCTGCCCAGACCAGGCCATCGCATGTGGCCAGCAACGCGCCTATCACCCAACCCAGCATTGCCTGGGGTCCGCCCATCGCGCTGACAACCAGCGGGATAGTGATAAACGGCCCCACGCCGATCATGTCGATCATGTTCAGTGATGTGGCGCCCCACAGGCCTATGCCGCGAATGAGTTTGGGCGAGTGCTCGGGTTGAGAAAGGGCAGACATTTGGTTAAAGCGGCGAGTGATGAGCTGGGATCAAACGCTTTTTGTTCCCAGGTTGCTCGATGCTCACAGCTCATTGCTCACAACTTACGAATGGTGCCCGGCACTGACCAAATTCACGAACAAACGGATCGCCCCCGGCACACCCGCCGGCAACTGGCGGAAGAATGCGTATCCGGTAAAGATGTAAGTTCCTTTGCCGTACTTCGCGACCAGCAGCCCACCTTTCTGGTCCGGTTCGTTCGGATCGTGACAGGACAATAGCGGTTTGAAGTGATCGTCCCATTGATCCATAAAATACAGGCCGCGCTCCTGCACCCAGCCGTCAAAATCTTTTTTCGAAATCTGGTTGGGATAATGAAACACCGGATCATCCGGCGCGAGGATTTGAACCGGGGCGTCCTCGACCGAAACCCGCGCCCGGCTTAGGTCGGCTGGATATGGGGTGAGGTGCTCGCTATTGAAATCCGATATGCTGTTGTTGTTTTGCACGATTAAAGTTCCGCCGTTCGAAACGAAATCCAGCAATTTCTGATTATTCGCGACCAGCGCCTTCTGTGTGTCATAAGCGCGTACGCCAAGAACAATGGTTCCATATTGCGCGAGATTTTCTGATGCCAGATGGTCTGCAGAGATCAGCGTCACATCCATCCCGATCTGCTGCAGCACCGTGGGAATGTCATCGCCCGCGCCCATGACGTATCCGACCTTCAGTTCTTTGGGAACCTTCACGTCCACGATGCTGACGCGTTGCACGGCGGGTTGGAAATAGTAGAACGAGCCAAGATCTTCGCGGGTGACAAGCGTGTAACCCTCGGAGTACGTCGTCTCACCTGCATTCAGCGCAGCTCGTATTTGGGTTTTGCTTTGCTGAAGGTTCTGAGAGAGCGCTATGAATTTAAAGTCCTGCTTGTCTCCGCGTTTGGGCAGGCTTACGGGTTGACTCTCGGGCTTGGAACTCCAGGTTGCGGGCAGTTCCAGATGCAACACGCCGGCCGGCGCTCCGTTGAGATTTGAACTGATATTAACCCCGGCTGTCGTAGTGTTTCCTTCGGCGACTGGTATTACGCGCTGTGGTGGCTCAATCGCGACTGAAAAGGCCGGCGTTATCGCCAGCGCCCTCTTTTGCAACGCGCCGTGTTCATCCTTGAACGGCACCTCGATGTCCGCGGAAATTGTTCCTTGCGGAGCTGATCCGGCCTTCTTTCTTAAGAAATCCGGTGCAGGAGAATGGAATCGACCGTGGCCGACGATTTCGAAATCGACTGTCACGTGCAGCGGCTCCGGTGGAAAAGGAAGAGTTACAAATGCCTCGTCGTCGATTTTATTGATGGACTCGGTTTGAGGATCGTCGCGGTGCCAGTACGGGCGGCTAATCGGCGCATCTGGCGGTAACTGGACGAGGAAGTTCGCATAATAGGCTTCTCCAGGTCCGATCGTGGTCTCGTCGGCATGAGTTTGGCGTGCCCACTCGGGATGATTGAGGGTGGCGTTACCGACAGTCAGCCAGTATTTAGAGCTGTTGTGTAGCTTGGCAATGACCTCGAACTTCTGACCAGGAGAGACGTTAGTCAGCGCTTCTGATTCAGATGGCACTGGCGCTGCTGGGCCCTCCGGCGGTGCGACGGTGACGTCAAAAGCCAAGCCCAGCGCCAGATTAAGCGCAGTTTCAGCTTGCTTTTGCTTAATAGAGACAGATTGACGCAATGCGCTCTTGTCGTCGGGCGATAGGTTGCTTTGATCGATTTGATCGACAATTGATCCGAGTTGCTCCACGGCATCCGAGAGATCGCCGACGGAATCCTTGATGCGATCGGCTAGCTTGGCAAGTTCCGGCTTTAGCCACGGAACCTTATCTTCCTCCCCGAGCTTTGCTGGTAAAGCCGGCAAGCTAGTGTCAATTCCATCAAACAGATCTTTTTCGTGTCCGCTGGCGTTTTTGGCATTTGGCAGCACGGAATCGACCAGTTTGTAAAATGCAAAGCGTGGGCCGGTCGGTAGTTTCAAATCTCCAAGGCCCTGCGATTCCTGATGACGTAATCCTTCGATTGCAAACTGCGAGTACGACATACCCAGTACGGGGTCTTCTTCGCCCGTGTTCAGCTTGATGGTGTAGTTTTCATCGGCGCATGTAGTCGCGCCGAACCCGCAGACATTTCCTATATAAAGCTTCTTCGGTTGCCAGGGTTGAAGGCCTTCCTTGAGTTGCTCGGGGAAGCGGTTCGGATCTGCCGCAGCGCGGAATGCTTCTTTGGTGAGAATTGCCGAGGCCTGATGATGGCCGTGACCGTCGCGGTCGGTCCCGGAGAAGCGCGCGATCAGCACATCGGGCCGGAACTCGCGGATGACGCGGACTATGTCGGCAAGCGGAACGTCGTGACCGCCCCACTTTTGAAAAGTTTCCTCGGGCGTCTTCGAATATCCGAAGTCGGCAACGCGGGTGAACCGCTGCTCGACTCCGTAGTAACGATCGGCGGCCAGTAACTCAAGCGTGCGCAGAATGCCGAGCTCATCGGAAAAGGTGTCGCCGGTTTTATTTTGGCCCCCCTCCCCACGCGTGAGCGTGAGCAAAAGTGTTTGCACTCCCTTGCCCCGCGCTTCAAGCGTCAGCAGGCCCCCATCCTCATCGTCAGGATGCGCGACCACCATCATCAGGCGCCCCGTAGTTTGCAGTTTGCGCAGCTCTTGCCTAAGGCCGGCAGCGCCCGTGTCCTGAGGAAGCGGATCGAGATAGCTCGCGGTCTTCGACGCAGAAGGGATTTGCGCGGTGGAGGTGAGTGTGAAAAGAACTAATATCGAGATCAGCAGGGATGGTGTCTTAGTAGACCAGACTTCCGGGCTTACGGTTCGCATATTTGTAGGAGACTACTATTTTCGTATGGGAGTAAAAATTTGTGCCGTCCTTGCGGACTCGGGTCGAATGTTGCGCTTTCCCCAGCACTCAGGTGCTGGGCTAATTATGTTGCTCCTTTGGAGCCTGTAACTGTTCCCGTACTCATGCCGCCTGACGGTTTCGAGTCTTTTCTTCCAAGCTGAATGGCGACGGTTCAGGCGTAATCTCTGTCTGGCTAAGGACTTCATTCTCAGTCGCGAACTCACGGATTATATTCCCGGTCAAACTGTCGCCATCTATATTGGTGACATCCGCCGTCAGCCACTGGTTGGCGTCATGGCGTCCGATGAGCTTCATCTTGAGATAATTATCGGTCAGCGCTTCTGTGCAGATTCCGTCCCCGGTTTCAGAGATTACGTTGAGGGTGATGGCCTCAATCTCCTGCCCCACGAACTCGCGCATGAAATTGTGCTTTTTCTCCGCAGCCAACTCCCGCAAAATGCGATTGCGTTCCCGTGCTATGCGCACCGGAACCTGGTTCGGCATGCTGTCGGCTGGGGTTCCTGGACGGGCTGAAAACGTGAAGACGTGTAAATACGTGAATGGCAATTCTTCGATCATGCGGCGCGTCTCTTCGAATTCCAAGTCGGTTTCACCGGGAAATCCGACCATTACATCTGCGCCTATTGCTGCCGTCGGTATGGCGGTGCGAATCTTTTCGATCTTTTCGCGATAGTGCCACGGACGATATTTGCGGTGCATGCGGCGGAGCACGGCATCACTACCGGACTGCATGGGCACGTGCGCGTGCTTCGCGATCCGTGGGGATTCTGCCATCAGCCCGATGAATGAATCACTCCAATCCATAGGTTCGACCGAGGAAATGCGGAGTTTTTCAAGGGAGGTGTGCTCGAGGATCGCGCGCACTAGATCCTCGAACTTCGGCGGGCGAGGGCGCCCGGCCCACATGGTTTCATCGTGGAAATCGCGGCCCCAGCGACCTAGATTGATTCCTGAAATTACAACTTCACGATAGCCGGATTCCACCAACTGATTTACTTCACGCAGAACTTCATCCAACTTTAGCGACCGGCTGCGGCCACGCACTGACGGAATAATGCAAAACGAGCAGCGGTTATTGCAGCCATCTTGAACTTTCAGATTCGGCCGCGTGCGCTGGTTTGCGGAATCGAATACCGGCGCAGCGATCAGTTCGGTGTGAGCAAAAATGTCGGAGACGAACACTGATGGGCTGAACGACGCCGATGAGCTGGTCAAACTTGAAAGAGGAACAAAATTTAACCGCAAGCGGTACTTCTCAGACTGCCCGCGCAAAGCTATTTGTGCCAAAGTGTTCTTGTGAGAGTTGCCGACGACGGCCGATACTCCCGGCAACGATGCAACCTCATGTGGAACGCGCTGGGCGTAGCAACCGGTAACTATTACCTCGCACCCGGGGTTGTAGCGCCGTATGCGTCGAATCGCGGCGCGAGCGTCTTGCTCGGCGGAAGCTGTTACAGCACAGGTATTAAGCACTACGAACTGTGCACTGTGCGGATCGTCCGCCCGGGAGAGGCCCTGTTCCCGAAATTGCTCTTCGATCGCCGCCCCGTCCGCCTGAGTAGCTCGACAGCCGAAATTTTCTACGTAAAAGCTGGACACCCCACTATACTAGCGTATGTAGATCGCAAGATTTTGCCGAACCACTGATCGATCTGCAGTTCGTATTCGAGGCAATCATGAAGCGTAAGATCCTGCTGGTTGACGACGACGCAACCGTACTACTCACCCTGAAGGCGGTACTGGAACTGAATCATTTTGATGTACAGACTGCCTCCTCGGCGGCCGAAGGCATCGAGAAGCTGATTTCAGGCGAATACGATATGGTGATCACCGACTCGCGCATGGAAACCGATGACGCCGGTTTCCACGTAATCCGCGCCGCGCGGCAGCAGCGCTACAATCCTGCAACCGCCCTGCTAACCGCATATCCACCGCGCAATATGGAAGGCAAGCAGAATAGCGCTCAATCGGTATTGGTCAAACCAATAGGCACCAGGGATTTGCTACGGCAGATTGAGGCGCTGCTGGTGCAGCACCAGGACGAGAAGCAGTCGCGGGCACGGCTGGCACACTACGACACTGCATCCTCTCATAAGGAACAAAAGGCCGGCTAGCTGCGACCGGCCACAGACCCAGGCTATTCTTTTTTAAGTTCAGGCGCTTGCGGCCTGACGGCGTTCCCGAAAACACTCTCGGCAGAATACTGGACGGCCTTGGGTGGGTCGGAAAGGCACAGTCGTTTCCTTACCGCAATGCGAACACACTGCAGTGGTTTCAACTTTTGGGCGCGATGGGAAGCCCTGCCTGACGGGTATAGCGCCTACTGAAACGAGGCGCTTGGTTTTGCACGTCTTGCAGCGCTTGGGTTCGTTCTTGAATTGTTTGTCGTGGAAGAAAAGCTGCTCACCCGCGGTGAAGACGAAGTCCGCGCCGCAGTCAATACAGTTTAGAGTCCTGTCGTGGAATTCCATCCGAGAGCTCCTTTGGCCCAGCACCAAGGGCACACTTCATCGTGCCCATGTGTGATTGTGCCCCCCGTGTTCCTTGCTACCCCTTGGGTTCGGCCCTCCGCACTGGGAAGTATGCGGGATACAATTTAAAAGTCCGGCAGGAGAATAAATATTAGTAAGAGTGTCTTAAATATGGGTGTGAGAGCCATAACCCGAAGGTTGCGGCTCTACTTTATTCCTGCGCTTGACGTTGTTTTTTGTGGCTGCGTTTGCGGGCCAGGGCTTCCTTCGACGGCTTCTTCTTCGGCCGGCTTCAGGTAAAGGAGTGATGCTTCACTTCTTTAGTGACGTCTTCCTGCTGCACCTTATACTTCAATCGACGAAGAGCGTTTTCCAGCGACTCGGCTTCTTGGAATCGAACCTCTGCCAACTAAACTGCACCCCCTATTCGGTCTTGTTGAACTCGTCCTTTATTGCAATTTAGCCGCATAAAGTCAACAAATATCTGATTTGTCACGTCGAAGTCTTTAGCCTTTCACAGCCGAACCAAGCCTTTCCTGATTCAGAAACCCAGACGCAGCGCGAACTGGATTTGCCTGGGGGCATATGCATTAGTGGCGTGCATGAAGTTGGTCGGAACCTGATAATATGCCGGGAAGTAATTGATTCCAATAATCTTAGTTCCGTAATTGAATTGTGCGGCGTTGCTCACCGCTCCGTCGCTGGTCAGCTGAAACCGGCTGTTAAGGCGGTTAAAAAGGTTGAAAGACTCGGCAGTGAGCTCGAGCTTCCAGCCATTTTTCGAATAGATCCGCCGCGCGATTCTCATGTTGGCGCTTGCATAATCGGGCCCCACAAATGAGTTGCGGCTGGCTCCCGGGAGGCGATCGTTGCCATAGTTTCCGTCCTGATTTGCATCTCCCTCTACGGTGGCGTCCACCGGCCGGCCGCTACCGGCGGTGACCACTCCAGAATTTTTCCATCCTTTGCTGAGCTTGCCCAGCCAGCCTTGGCCGCCATTCAAGGCGCGAGGTTCGTACATCCAGGAGAAGACGAACCGGTTTCGCTGATCGGTTACGCTATTCGCCTTCTCTGAATTAGGCGCATAAGAGTTCTGCACGGTTGCAGGAACGCCCGCGACCAGCGCGTCCTGTCCGCCGTCTATCGCGTGCGCGTAGGTATATCCCAGGCGGAAATACAGCCCGTGAGTCATCTGGCGTCGAATAGAGATGGTCGCGCCATGGTAGAAGCTCGAAGCCGCACTCTCGTAAACGTCGATTGATCCAAGCTGCGGGATCGGTCGGACCAGAGGATTGATGCAAGGTGGATACGGACAAGTGAAAGAAGTTGTGTTCTGCAAGGTCGCAAACGTATCCACGGTTCCGTAGCCGAGAAGGTTCACTCCGGATGCATCGTAAACCGGATACTCCACCACTGTCGGCGGCGGTAAATTTACGTCACGTGCGCGGATCAAGTCCTGACCGCGCACGAACGAGTACGAGATTTCTCCCACTACACGTTCGGCCAGCTCTCTTTCCAGGCTGACGCTGACCTGATGGACCTCGGGCGAGCGAAAATTATGGGCGAAAGCCGAAATATTGGTTTGGGCAAATTGCATGAGACTGCTTGGGACGGAGCACGAAGTAGCCAGGAGCGCGCAATTAACCAATGAATACGGGTACTGCGGAAATACCTGTTCGTTGTAATAGTTCGTCTGATTAAGGAAGATCGAATTGGGCGTGAGGCCATTTTGAGTCTCAATCGTGGAATTGTAGATTTGCGGAATTCGCGGATAAAACAATCCATATCCCACCCGCGCCACTAAAGGCCGCCGATCGCCGATGGAATACGAGATCCCTACCCGTGGCGCAAAATCCTTGGGATTGAATGGCACTTTGCCCGAATCCGGCCATAACGGATTCGTCTTTAAATATTTGGTGCTGAAAGTCTGCAGATCGTAGCGGACCCCCAGGCTCAGGTCGAAGCGATCGGTGACTCGAATCATGTCCTGCGCGAACGCCGAGAATTCATTGGTGTCTGGACGGCTGGTGGCCGATCCGAAATTCTGAACGTAGTAATGGGGGACCTGGTGCGCGTAGGCGCGAAGCGGGGTCAGTTCCAGACCGCCCAGCATGGGCTGAAAAGTGAATGGATTGACGCGAATCGGATCGAAGATAAACTCGCCGCCAAAGTTTGACGGGAAAAAGTCATAGATCTTCGTAATGAGCGCGTCACCACCAAATTTCCACGAATGCCGCGAATCTTCGCGGCCTATTGTTTCCGCGAAATGCCCGCGATTTTCATGCGTCTCTCTAGGCAGGATCGCTGATCGTCCAAATCCGTCAAGGATTCCAGGAACGCGAGTCAACGGCGTAGTTGAATTAGTCTGTGACCATTGCAGGTCACGGGAAAACTGAGCTCGCAGGTGGCTTACCGTCCGCCACGAAAGCGCGCTGGTCAGAGACGCAGTGGCGGTTTCGGTTTCGACGTTTTCAATCCCGTTATCCGAGATTCCATAAGTAGTCAGCGGACTGGACGGATCCATGAAGACGTTATTCGCACCCGAGTATCGAGAGGTATTGAGCCGCAGCACGAGCTGGTTATGCGATGAAATATTGACATCGAGTTTCGCGAAACCGGCGTTGCCAAGCAGTTTGGAAGGATAGAGGCCTGCTTGCTTTGTTAGCTGCGCGGCGGCCGCGAAGACGAGGGCTTGGTCGTCGGCCTCGAAATCGCCTGGCGTAACAGGACCGGCCCCCAGTTGCGGGACCACGCTGGCGCCACCAGTCACAAACCGCACTACCGTCGGTTCATGAAAGATGTGCTGGTCGTATCCGGCAAAGAAAAAAATACGATTCCGCTTTAGCGGACCGCCCAGAGTGAATCCGAACTGTTGTTGTTGATCATTTGGCTTGATGTTCAGCTCCGGATCACGCGCATCGAAGCTGCTGTCGCGCAAATAATAAAATGCCGTGCCGTGAAGTTTGTTGGTCCCAGATTTTGTGACTACATTGACAACCGCGCCGCCGGTGCGGCCAGACTCAGCAGACGTAGAATTCGGCGACACCCGGAACTCCTGCACCACCTCATTCGAGAACTGATAAGGCGCGCGGTACCTGCCCCTTGCCTGCGCAAAAAAAGCATTGTTGTTGTCGCCACCATCGACCAGGTAGCTGGTTTGAAATCCTCGGATGCCGCCGAAAGAGAGATCACCATTTGACGTCGAATTTTGTCCGCGCGGGTCAGGCGTCGCCTGCGACGTTAGCAACACAAGATCGGTGAAACGGCGGCCGTTCAAGGGAAGATTGAGGATGGCACGCTCGTCAATCATGGTCGACGAACCGCGCGGTTCGGTCTCTATGGCGCGAGGCTCCGCCGAGACGGTGACATCTTCGTGTGATCCCGCGATCTGAAGCTTAAATTCGATCTCGGTCACGCCGCCAAGTGTCACCCGCAAAAATGGGCTGAGTTGTGGCGACATTTTTTCAGCGGTAACGCGAGCCGAGTAGTCCCCCGGGGGCAGCAACCCGAAGGCGAATCGTCCTTCAGCGTCGGAAGTCTGTTGGTAGTGAAAGGCAGTCGAGATATTCACCAGCGCCACGGTTGCCCCGACAATCCTTCTACTTGAAGGGTCGAGGACAATTCCGCGAACGGAACCGGTTGATCCGTCCTGCGAAAGACAGCAGGGGGAAATTAATAAGATCAAGACAACAGACAAGCTGGCGTGCCGCATGGAATCACTCCGCAGGAAGTGAGTCCGGCCTTGACGGGAGACTCATCTCATATACCACGAACCGGTGCGCGAGTCAGTGAGGTGCGAGGAAAATTCTTGTCCGCGTCCCGCAATGGGAAAATTTGTTAGCATTTAGCACGATCAGCGTCGAGCGGTGAGCATCGAGCTATGAGCGAACGCGAAGGAATCGGGCGGGTTTGCTCATAGCTCAGTGCTCGCCGCTGACTGCTAATACGTGCTGACTGCTGAGTACTTTCCTCATGATCCGCTCCTACAAAGGCATTTCGCCAACTGTCCCAAGCTCGTGCTACGTCGATGACTCAGCGCAGCTCATCGGCGACGTAGTTCTCGGCGAACACGCCAGCGTATGGATGAACGCTGTGCTTCGCGGCGACGTGCACTCAATCCGTGTGGGAGCGCACTCGAACATCCAGGACTGCAGCGTGCTTCATGGAATGAAGGAGCAGTACGGAGTTTTTCTCGGTGAGTACGTCACTGTGGGGCACACCGTGACGCTGCACGGGTGCACCATTGAAGATCGCTGCCTGATCGGCATGGGATCGATCATTCTGAATGGGGCGCGAATCGGCGCCGGTTCGATCATCGCTGCGGGGACGTTGATTCCTGAGAAGACGATCGTTGAGCCGGGTTCGCTATGGATGGGATCCCCCGGAAAATTTCGCCGCAAGCTGGAGCGGAAAGATCAGGAAAGCATCATGCGGTACGCGAATAATTATTTGGGGTATAAGGACGCGTATTTGGCGGAGAGGAAATAGCAGTCAGCAATCGGCGCTCAGTAGTCGCACTCAGCATTCGGTTATCGCAAAGATGGTGCCGGTTTAATAGGGCGCTTACGTCAAGCCTTTCATTTATATTCAAATGTTGTCCAGAATTTGATGTCGTCCGAAATTGAATTGTCATCCTGAGCGGAGTTGATCTTCGCTCTGTGCGCGAAGATCAACGAAGGATCCCTGCACAACTTCGGATGCCATGGCTCGTCAGGGAATTCTCACGTGACATTCAGTGCGCGGGTAGAATTCCCTGAGACGTCTCCGCCGATGACAACTGTTGCGGGGTCCTTCGACTCCGAAAATGCTTTTGCAAGCGAAAGCATTTTCTGCGCTCAGGATGACAGTGTTGGGTTGTTCTGAGTGCTGAGTGCTAATTGCTGATTGCTTATGATCAAAGCCGTTCGAGGAACGCGTGATCTTCTCCCGCCGGACACGGCGCTGTGGAACTTTGTCGAAGCCACGGTACGTGATGTTTTCCGCGCCTACAACTTCCAGGAAATTCGTACGCCGATTTTTGAATCGACGGAACTCTTCGCCCGTGGAGTTGGCGAAGAAACGGACATCGTTTCGAAAGAGATGTACACGTGGAAAGATCAGGGTCGCGCGGAGAGCGATAAAGGTCAATCGCTCACCCTTCGTCCTGAAAACACCGCCGGTGTTGTGCGCGCTTACATTGAGCACAAACTTTGGGACCGCGGCCTCAACAAACTCTTTTACATCGGTCCGCAATTTCGCCGCGAACGCCCACAAAAAGGTCGCTACCGGCAGTTCTATCAGATCGGGGCGGAGGTCATTGGGCCCGCGACGTCGGGAAGCGAATCTCCGGCACGCGATGCTGAAATTTTGGAGCTTCTCGCAACCCTGCTCGATCGCCTGGGAATTACTGGCTGGCAGTTGCAGCTCAATTCAATCGGCTGCCCGGCCGATCGCGCGAGATATAACGAAGCACTCCGGCAGGCGCTTGCCCCGGTGAAAGACCGCATGGACCCGGACTGCCAACGCCGCGCGGTGACTAATCCGCTGCGCGTATTTGATTGCAAAGTTCCTGAGGACCAGCCGATCATCGAAAAGCTGCCGCGCATCAGCGAGTTTCTCGATGAGCCCTGCCGGCAACACTTTCAGCAGGTACAGGACATTCTGAAGTCGGTGGGGGTCCCGTTCACACTTAACGACAGATTGGTTCG
>DATATW010000117.1:0-19476 GCA_036268595.1 Terriglobales bacterium | reverse complement strand
GTAAAGGCGAATAAATTCGCTGAAAGAATCTATGTCGCCTTTCACGCCCCAGAATTTCTTGCCGATTTCAGCAGTTTCCGCGCGGCTGAAGCCGGTGCCGATGGCATCGACCAGGACGAGGTCGCTTTTATCGAGCAAGGTGTAAGGATTGTCTTCGACGCGATACGGCGCGGGCGGAAGGAAACCGTCCGGCTTGAGCACCACGCGCTCCGGGCCCAGTGCGCCCATGTGCAGCCAGATGGAAGCCGAGCCGGGCCCGCCGTTGAAAGCAAAGGTCAGTGGACGCTTGGCAGTATCTTCGCCATCGAGCGTGTACGCCACAAAAAACATTTCGGCTTCAATCTTGCCGTCACCGCGCTTGATGGGAAGGCGACCGGCAGTAGCGGAATATTTCAATGTCCTACCGTTGACCGAGACTTGGTGATGCGTTACCACCGGCGCGACCTCGGTCATATCGAAGTGTTCTTCTTTTTTGTCGTCGCCGGCTTTGGGCTGAGGCTGGGACGGGGCCGGTTCGGTTGACTTGGCCGCATTCTCTGCAGGCTTTTGTGTGGTCTCCGCGGGCTGCTTTTCTTTTTTCTTTTTCTGGTTTGTGGATTGAGCTTGCGGCTCCGAGGATTGCTGGTTGTCGTTTTGCTGCGCGGCCAAAGGGGCGACCAGGACCGCGGCAAGAATTAAGAAAAAGAATGAACGCATGTTTGTCTCCAGTGAACCGGGAATTATACGACTTCGTGGTCTGCCCGGTGGAGATCAAAAGCCCACCACAGAGGGCACAGGCTTTTGGTTTTCGCAGGCCATCGCAACAGGATTGCTAAGATGGATGTGTGCCGACCACCATCCAGAAACCGAAACCGCAAAAGAAAAGAACAAGCAGGTCCCCGCTTGAAGTCCTGCGTGCCCCGTCTCTCGCGAAACTGCCATGGCTGGCGCACGGCTTCAGCACGCGCGGTGGAGGAGTTTCCAAGTGCTACGGCAGCGGTGCGCTGAATCTAGGGTTCACCGGCCACGATACAAAGGCGGCGGTAGAAAGGAACCGGCGAGCTTTTATTTCTGCGTTATCAGGCGATGCAAGGCGAAAGCCGTTCCCCCAAAAACTCAACCCGCTGGTCACGCTGCGCCAGATACATTCTGATTTAATTCATCATATTATTGAAATTCCATACGAGCCGCTGGCCGGTGATGGAATGGTTACAAATGTCCCCGGAATATTCCTGGGAATTCTCGCTGCCGATTGCCTTCCCATAATTCTGGTGGATTCAAAGAAACGCGCGGTCGGAGTTTTCCACGCAGGCTGGCGCGGAACGACAAAGCGAATCGTCGAAAAGGGCGTTGGCGAAATGCACCGCTGGTTTGGTAGTGACCCTCGCGATTTGAAAGCTGCGATCGGGCCCGGAATTCGCGGGTGTTGTTACGAAGTGGGCCCGGAAGTGCAGTCCACGTTTGAAGCGCAGTTCAGTTACGGCAGTGAATTGTTTCGCGAAACCAAAGAGCGCAGTGAAATTCATGAAAAGTACCCGTTATTGTTTTTGACCGCGCGCGCACCCGGCCACAGCGAGTTGCCGAAGAAAATCTTCCTCGACCTGGCCGAGGCGAATCGACGACAGCTCATTGCAGCAGGAGTTCCACGTAAAAACATTTCAGATCTTGGGCTGTGCACTCACTGCAGGCGGAATTTGTTCTTCTCGCATCGCGGAGAAAAGGGAGTGACGGGCAGAATGATGGCGGCGGTCGGAATAACAGCCTGACGCGCCAACCAGTTCTTTATTTTTAAAGTCAAATGACCCGTTCCCTTTTGGAAAAAAAGGAACGGGCCAAGATTTAATTTTTTCTATTTGATCGCAAAGCTAACCGCCTTCGAAGTTCCTCCGCCCGGAGTTGGGTTCTTCACCAAAATTGTAGCCGAGCCAGCGGAAGCAACAGCAGCCTTAGTCACATAGACCGTCATCTGGTTTGGACCGACGTAACTCGCCGATACCCTCTTGCCATTCCAAGTGACAATCGAACCGGGCACAAATCCCGTGCCGCGCACGCCCATGCGGAAGTTTGCAGTACCGTGGGAAACCGTCGTAGGACTTAAGGAATTGGCAACCGGCACCGCACTCGGTGTTTTGGTGACGGTGAGCATTAACGTTGGGCTTTGCACCAGCACAACTTGAGGGCCAGTGTTACCGCAACAACCATTGGGGGACAGAATGAAGGCCATTCCGTTGGTGCTCCACTGCATGAAATTAGAGACAAGAGAGGAGCCGTACTGCGGATTGAGTTCGGACAGATCAGCCACCGCTTTGGGGGTGAACTGGGACAGGTTGTAGCTGGTAATGCCCAAAGAGCTAAAAAATGGAGTTTGTCCAAGCACGAACGCCCGGTTGATAGCAGAATTGGACAAAATCTGGGTGCCGCTGCTACTGCAGCAGGAATTATTTCCGGTGTCGAAGGTGCCAAGTAACAGACCCGTAGCCGGATTAAATTCCTGCCCAGCGCCGCCGAAGATTAAGCCGCCTGAATAACTGATCGCACTTCCATTTACTATGTCGGTCCATGTCTGACCCAGAGTCCCACCCGTTGCGGTGACATTGACTTGACTCAGGGTGCCAGAGGTATAGCCGTAGAGCATAGTCCCGTTGGCGTATACCAGTTGGTTCATGGAATTTGTGATGTTGGAGTTCGCCAGTTTCGTCGTGCCGGTAAAAAAGTCGAGTGTGCCGCAACAGCAGCAACCGCTCGTACCGGTCTCCACGGCAAAGGTAAGGGGATCTGTAGGAGATACAGCGATGGCTTCGGCGATGTTCGGAGTGCCGTATGAATTCTTGCCGAGACTGATATCGACCGACGGCGTGAACCCCGGAAGCGCCAGCCGCTGTACCGAGTTATTTCCATTTAATCCGACATAAAGATATTTGGAAGTACTATCCAACGCGAGCGCACCTGGTTCGCTGCCTGCGTAGTGGTACCCAGTTATAGCTCCGGTAGAAGGATTGATTACAGCAATGCTGTTCCCGTTTACGCCGTAGCTGCTGGGCAGAGACGCGTAAATCATCTGAGCGAAGGGGTCCCACACCAAATTATTAGCCGGAAGATCCAGCACCGTAATCGTTACGGGTGCGGTCACTTCGAAATTCGTAAATTGCGAAACTGTTCCCGGCGACGGATTCTTGACCGTGAGCTGAATAATACCGGGAGACGCCAGATCGGCCGTGGTCGGCTGAGCCTGCAACTGTGTGGAGCTCAGATAGGCGGTGGGAACGTTGGTCCCATTCCACTGCACGGTCGCTCCGCTGGCGAAATTCTGACCGTTAATAATGATGGGCTCGGAGGCGGTTCCTGCAGCTATGGAAGCCGGATTAAGAGCACCGATGGAGGGCTCGCCTGCAACAATTTGCAAATCGGCTGTAGACGACGTTCCGCCACCGGGCTGGGGATTTGCCACGTACAGGCCAAGATCGCCCAGATTGGATAGGGAGGTATCCGGGACTTGAGTTGTGATCTTCGTTGCGCTCACGTAGTTTGTAGGCAACGCGCTGCCATTCGGATAAGTCTGGAGATATGCCCTCGACGAAGACAAAAATCCGGAACCGTTGATAGTTACGGTTGTGGTCGGGGTGTTGACATAGACGCTTGGCGGTGAAATTGACGTGATGTTGGGAATAGGATTTCCACCCGTACCCAGCAATGGAATGGTGATTGGCGTGGTCACGCCACTAACAGTAACCACCAGGTTCGCCGAAATGTTTCCCATGGCCGAAGGCGTGAATGTCATGTACATCTGGCAGCTTTGACTACCCGAGATAGTTCCTACACACGTCCATGGGCCGAAAGCAAAGTTGGCGCTGTTCGTGCCACTAATCGCAATGCTTGAAATGGTTACTGCGGTAGTGGTCGTATTAGTCAGGTACACCCACGTTGTAAGCCCTGGTGAATTCAGAGCTACAGTTCCGAACTGAACTGGGTTGGGAGATACCGCAACTGCGGCTTGAGCGAAAGTTCCGCTCAACGCGAGACAGATGGAAACTAGCGTGACACACAGTGTCTTACTCATAAGGTAAAGCTCCTAGTGCGCGCAATTCCCCCTCGAGCCACCAACGCGCGAACGAAGTGTACATACCTCAGAAAGGAAAGTCTCTGCTTTTCTTTTGGATAAGATTAGGACTCTGGCTACACCTTGCGGCTTACTTAGAGATTGTTACGGAGTCTAAATTGTTGCGCCGAGCACGGCATCACGTCAGATATCGAAATGGCGAAAATTCGGGCCATCAATCAGGCTTACAAGCGGTTGGCGAAAAGTGATGTGAAGTATCGTTTCGTGATCGACACGCCGTGGTTGAAGTGGCAGGCACCGAGCGGCGCCGCGGTTGCAGGGATTCGACGCGCGAGAGTCATGCAAAACCGGAATAACGGCTGAATGCTATGCTGTGGCGGGTTGCGGCTCTTTAACCGCCGCGTCCAAATGATGCAGGGTCTGCTGAACGGTGAGCGAGTACATCTCGCGGCCGACGCCCTCTCCGGATTCGAGCGCATTCTTCAGAAAGTGTCCGGCGATGGCGATGGCAAGCGGGTCGGTGATGGTTTTCGAATGGCGCTTCTGATATTCAGCCCACGCCACCAGCGGTAACGCCACCCATACCGGGCGGCCATCCACCAGAAATTTGATGTCAACCGCATCGGCGTGGCGAGTGGCGACGGCAACGATCAGCGCCTGATAAAGGCAGTGGACCTGCTTTTTGGTCCAGCGATCAAAGGCATGAAAATCGCGATACATGGAAATAAAACTATACCGAAGTTACTTCCCGGCTGCCAACTCTGCTGCTGCCTGAACATCCAATTGAGCTGACTTCAAGCCGTCGCTGGTCGCAACCACATGAATGGCGCCTGGATCAGGCTTTGACCGCAAAATCAGCAGCGCGAGCCCGCCGAAAGCGTAGCGGTGATCGGCCTGGAAGGGCTCAGTTGTAGCGGCATTGCCGTTGCCGACGGCCGCGATTTCGCCGGCCCCGGTTACATTGAAGTGAACCAGGCTATCGGCCAGAGGACAAAGATTCCCGTCCTTGTCTTCAATGCGGACGGTCACATAAGAAAGATCGTTACCGTCGGCGTGAATGCGATTGCGGTCGGCGACTAACGTGATGCGGGCGGGGGCGCCCGCAGTGCGAATCTCCTGTTCAGCCACCTGCTTTCCGCCGGAGTACGCGACTGCTTTCAAAGTGCCGGGCTGATAGGGCACCTGCCAGACGCGGCGGTACTTGCTCACAAACTTTCCGGTGTCGCTGACGTTGTGCCCGACCGGCATCTCCCATTCTTCGCCGAACCGCTTCTTTCGGCCCAACGATTTCCCGTTCAGGAACAACTCCACCTCGTCCGCGTTGCTGTAGGCCATCACCGGAATCGGTTCTCCTTCGTGGCCTGCCCAGTTCCAATGCGGCAAGATGTGGACCATGGGCGCGGTTGTCCATTGGCTCTGATAGAGGTAATAGCGGTCCTTGGGAAATCCGGCGAGATCGACGAAGCCAAAATATGAGCTGCGTGCCGGCCAATCTTTAGGATCTACGCTGTCCCCGCTGAAGTAAGGCGTAGGTTCGCCCAGATAATCAAAGCCGGTCCAAACAAATTCTCCCGGCACATTCATCAGCTTGTCCTGATAAGTGAACTCGACGTCGGGGCAATACGCCCAGGTTGGCGCAACCGTGTCATAGCTGCTGACCTGGTGGGAAGGCGGCTTTTCATAAGCCAGCACCGGCAGGTGGTAAATACCGCGAGAGCTGACGCACGACGCGGTCTCCGAACCAAAGACAACCCAATCAGGATGGTCATGCATGATTTGCTCGTAATGCATGGGCTGGTAGTTGAAACCCTTCATGTCCACCTGATCGGCAAAGTGATTGCGGATGGCGGCGGCCCATTCATTCATGGCGGATGTGGTGGGGCGCGTCGGGTCTTCTTCGTGGAAAAAATCAGTGAGGCGCTTGGCTTCCTTCCAGCCGTCGGGTGAATTCTGCTCAGGAATTTCGTTGCCGATACTCCACAAAATAATGCTGGGATGGTTGCGATCGCGGCGCACAAAGTCGCGCACATCGCGTTCCGACCACTGATCGTAATATTTGCTGTAGCCGTTCGGAACTTTGGGAATGCGCCACATATCGAAGACTTCGTCCATGACAACCAAACCCATGCGATCTGCGAGCTCGAGCAGTTCCGGTGAAGGCGGATTATGGCTGGTGCGGATAGCATTCACGCCGGCCGCTTTTAATATCTGCAATTCGCGTTCGGTAGCGCGGCGATTTACGGCCGTACCCAAGGGGCCAAGATCGTGGTGCAGGCACACTCCATGCAACTTGCGCGGCTTACCGTTCAGCACGAAGCCTTGCTCGCGGTTGAATACGATGGTTCGAATTCCGAAAGTGGTTGAATACTGATCGATGACGCGATCGCCCTGCAAGACTTCTGTGAGCAGTGTGTAGAGATAAGGATGGTCCATGTCCCAGCGCTGCGGATTAGAGACCATCAGGGCGGCCGGAACCGAGCGAGCAGCATGGGAGGACACAGCGATGTCGGCGACGCTGGTTTTGCCTACCGGCTTTCCGGATGGATCCAGAACGGTGTGGCGAATTGAGATTTGCGTTTCCTGCTCCGACTGATTTCGGATTTCCGCCTTCACCGATACGGTCGCGTTGTCATCGGAAACCTGCGGCGTAGTGACGTATGTGCCCCACTCGGCGACGTGCACAGGCGCAGTTACATCGAGCCAAACGTTGCGATAGATACCAGCGCCGGGATACCACCGGGAAGAATCGGGCTCGGGCATGAGCCGGACCGCCAGAACATTGGGCTGCGATCCGAAATGCAAGTGCGGAGTGAGGTCGAAAAAGAAACTGGAATATCCATAAGGGCGGCCGCCTAATTTTTCTCCGTTGAGCCAGACGGTGGAGTTCGACATTGCGCCATCAAAAACGATGGTGAAGACCTGGCCCTGGGCATTCTGCGGCAACAGAAAAGTTTTCCGATACCAACCTGTGCCGGAGATCGGCAGCCCTCCAGTGTCGGGATTTAATTTCTCATCAAACGGCCCCTCGATCGCCCAGTCGTGAGGCAGGCGAAGCAGTCGCCAGCTGGAATCATCGAAGTCAGGGGCTTCGGCGCGTTCGGCTTCGCCTTTATGGAACCGCCAATTTGCGTCGAAATTAGTGCGGCGCTGCCCGGAAAAAGAGACTGCCTCCGGTTGAGCGTGGGTTGCAGCTGCAAAAGTCACCGTCAGCCCAAAAAACATCGCCGCGCCTATTGCAACAGTTGATACTTGCCGCCAAGTGTTCCCGGCCACATTTTCTCCCTTATTCTCTTCGCGTAGATGGTGCGACAAGCATGCGCGCCATCTGCCTTAAGTCTCTCGGGGAATATATAGGAAAACCCAGTTGACGTGGTAAAAGAGCGGTCGCGAGATGGCGAGTGAGGAAGAGCGAGATTTTTGTTCGGGCGAAAAAATGGTAGATGATAAGAGCCTTGTTATAACGTTAATCCGTTTTGAAACTGATTTCAATTTGACTTCTTTTCCACAGATGATGACGCGCAGGTGACAAATAAAAGTTGACATGCGAAGTTGCCTTACCGATAATCCGATTCGATCCTGTCATGTTTTCTTCCCCGCATTACGAGTTCGATAAGGGTTCGAACAGCCAGACGAGACCGATCAGCGACGCAAGTTCCAGATAGGGTACTGAACTGAAATAAACGGTCGAGCAGTACGACTGGGGGCCGATCGCAACGGGGAATCTCTGTGGGAATGCATGGCCGCGCCCTGCGGCACGGCCGGCGACCGATCCTACTTCCCGCGCGACGCAATGCTCTTCCGCAAATCGACGTTCACCATGATTCAGGTGTCGTGGTCTGCGGGTAATTACATGAATAATGAGTTCAGAATTTTCCTGCTGTGTGAGAACCGGTTATTGCGCGAGGCGCTACTTCGAATTTTAGTGAAGAGGACCGATCTGAGCATGGTGGGCGCATGCGGCTATTCTTCGTCAGCTTTGAGCGAAGTAGTCGCAAGTAATCCGCGAGTGGTTATCCTGGATTCGCTGCGCCTGGCTTTGGAGCCGCCGATTCCATTGCGGCAAATTCACCAAAGCGTACCTGGAGTGCACACCGTGATGATTGGCATGGAATCGCGAGAAAGTGACTTTCTCAGCGCCGTGCGTGAGGGAGTCGCGGGATATATCCTTCGCGAAGCTTCGGCGGAAGAAGTATTAAAAGCGCTGCAGGCAGTCATTAATGGGGAATCGGTGTGCCCCTCATGCTTTGTGGGCGCACTTTTTCAGCGCGCCGGCCAGCAACTCGCCTCTCAGGAAAATCTTAAGATACGAAATGGAGCTGAACTCAGCCGGCGCGAACAGCAATTGCTGGACTTGATATGTACAGGCTTGACTAACAAAGAGATCGCCGGGCGATTGAATCTTTCAGAACATACCGTAAAAAACCACGTTCACCGGATCCTGCGCAAAACCGGGTTCACAGACCGGCTTCAGCTTATCGAGATTTACGGTTCGCGGCGGTTATCAAACGATCCGCTGTCGATGTCGGCTATCGCTTAGGCGACGCACCGGTCTAGGCAGTGGGCGCTGGTTCCTTTGCAGGGATCCAGTAAATTTCTTCCTTCAAGTGCTGCTTGGTGAACCCGATGCGCTTTAAGACGCTCTGCCCGTTTTTGATCATGTCGGGATGCCCGCACAAGTAGGCGACGGCATTGGTGCCATCGATTTCCCACATGTCTGAATACTTCCGCATCACATCATCGACCCGGCCCATTTCGCCGGTCCATTTTTCATCTTCCCATGGCCGACTTACGGTGGGCGCATATTTGAACCAGGGAACCTCCGCCGCAAATTTGCAGAGTTCATCGTTGTAGCCGAATTCCCACGACCGGCTGGCGCCATTCAGCAGAAAGAGTTTGTGTTCGCCCTTGAATGAACCGTCTTTCCACGCTCGATAAAGGGTTCGAACGTAACTCACAAATGGCGCAACACCGGTGACAGTGCTGACCATGAAGTGATTGGTGCGCCCGCTTTTCTGGTCGAGAGTAAACAAGCCTTTGGCGGATTTGCGCATTAGAACTTCGTCGCCGGCCTGCAGCTTAAAAAGCTTGGGGGTGAGCTCGCCTTCGGGCACCAGCTCAAAGAAAAATTCCACTTCGCTTTCGAGCGGCGATGAAGCGATGGAATAAGCGCGCTCGCTCCTCTTTTCCGGCGTCTGAACGCCGAGAGTGGCGTATTGTCCGGGCTTGAAGGTAAATGGACCGCCGGGATCGACGCGAATCATCCACAGGTCGGACGCAAAATCTGCGCGCTTTACAATTTTTGCGCGATAAAACTTATCCTCAGAAACATCCATTCAGGCCTCGCTTCATGAGCCACCCAGTTTACAGGAAGTTGGGGAGAGGAGTTCTTAGAGCTACTGTTCGCCGGCGGCCGCAGTCTGAGTTTGTGCCGGAGCGGGTTGCCAAGCTTTCAGTTGCTGCAACGCCTGCATGGTTTTTTCCCATGACTTGTGATTTTTTTTATCGTGATAATTAGCGTTCAAATCGGAATAAAAACCCAAAATATTGGCACGCAACTCAGGCGTCATCTTCGCAAATTTTTTCTTATTCTGGTCCTGCAAGAGTCGGGAATAGGTCACGTCCGCCAGCGGATATTCGGCAGCCGTGGTTTTGTGGCCGGTGTCGCAATCGGTATCAGGAAAATTGTTATTGCCGTCCCGCACCTGATGTAGCAGGGAAAAATAATTATCGGTGGTCTGATTGACGCTCTTTATGTAGATATCCTCGGTCCGGGTGGTCGGAACTTTGAAGTCGAGCGCACTGGCGGGACCGATCTTGGGAATTTTTCGCAAAATAAAAGCCAGCACGCGTGAACCAAAGCCGGGACGGCGATATCCTTTGCCCCATTCTTTCTCGTAGCTGGTACGCGAGAGGTGATAGAGGAATTTCTTTTTGTCGAAATTTGAAGTGTCGCGGACCAAGTCAGCGCGGCGGTTCAACAGTGCAACCCGCGTCATCTCGGGAATGATGCTGCTGACAGAACGCCGGAAAGTACCAATGGCCAGGTCCTCGCTGCCCATGGCACTGTCTAGCGGAATACCATAGGTTTTGAGAAAGGCGCGCTCCAGCAGCGGCTTCGCGACTTCAAATCCGATGAAGTCGTGAAACCGATCGGAAGTATAGCGGTTCTTCGCCACCTGCACCATATCGAACCCAAACTCAGTTCGAATATGCGCCTTGTGATCATCACCATAGGTAACTACATTGCCGTATTTCTTTCGTAGCTTGGGAAATTCAATAGGGACTACTTCGTTCACTGCAGGATGGCCCATGTTATCCGACGAGTAGTGGGCCAGGGCTCCGAGAGCAAACGCATACTCATTGAGGTCGGATGATTCTTCTATCAGCGCGGTTACAAAATCGCCGCTGCGGACATAATGCAGCAGATTGCTGAAATATTTTTTCCCGAAGGGATAGTAGCCCATGTCCTGCACCATGCTGCCACCGTAAGCATAGGCGTGGGCTTGCCTCAGGTCGTCATCGGAGGCCTGCGGAAAACGCTTTACAAGCAAAGGGAGGAGCTGATCTTTCCAGGCCAAGTCAATGATTTGCTCATGCGTGAGTACAGAATAGGATTGGCTAGGCAGCGAGCATACAGTGATGCAGGCAAATATGGTGATAATGCGGAGGGCTCTCATCAGCAGCTTAGATGGCAGAGTAGTCCAGCTATTTGCCTATCACTAGTACTTCGAAGGTGTCTGGCAAAATGGATGGACGGGGATGGGGCTGATCCGCGGTCGCAGCCGGCGGCGGTCCAAACTTGGCGGTCACAAGGTAAATGCGGTGCGTCTTGGAATTGAGCGCCATAGTACGAGCGCCACGCGCAGTTTTCAGATTTTGCAGCACGTTAAATTTTTCTGGTGATTCTTCTTTCACCACTGTGAGTACGCCCTCGCCGCAGGAGGCAAAAGCAAGATTCAGTGCCGGGTCGAAGCGATCGGCGTCCACGCCTTCGCCGATGGGCAGAGTGGTGACTACCTTACCGGTGTCGGCGTTTACCACCGCCATCATTTTGTTGTCGCAGCCTACGAACAGGCGGCGATTCTTTGCATCTATTGCCAAGCCACTCGGTGATTCGCAGGGCGCCAGCGGCCAGCGCGATTTCACCTTCAGTTCTTTCGGGTCCAACGCAAGAAGTTCGCTCTTGTCCTCAAGATTCACGAAGAGTTCCCCATCACCGGTGCTGACACCGAATTCCGGTTTGCCACCGAGTTCAATCTTGCCGACAATGTTTCCGCTTGCGGCATCGATGGCGGTGGAATTATGACTTCGTCCGTTGAAAGTAAACACACGCTTAGTCGCGGGATCAAACAGAATGGCGTCCGGGTTCTCGCCAACGGATTGTACTTTGCTGATCGGCTTGAGGGTCTTCAGATCGAAAATGCTGACTGTCCCTTCACGGCCGTTGCTGGTGAATCCGCGACCGAGGTCAGTGGCCAATGCAATGCCGTGAACTCCCGGGGTGTCGGGAATATCGCCGACGGGTTTGCCAGAATCGGCGTTGATTACGATCACATGCGTCGAGCGCGAGATAAAGAGACGGTGTGAGTCCGGGTCGATTTTCAAATAATCCCACCCGCCGTCCCCGCCAAGCTTGTAAGTCTTGATTACTCGCAAGTCCTGTCCAGTGGCGAATAATTGCAGGCACAAAACAAGAAACGCAAACAAAGAAATTATCGAAAGCCGTTTAATCATTGAACTCGCCTTCACATGCTGAAGTAAGTGCCGATAAAATTCTACTCTGCGGAATGGGATTCATGGTCGTCGAGAGAACTACTTTCTACAAAGACGAACGGGCTACCAAATAATGAGGGCAGCCTTGGCTGCCCTCAGAAGGACCCAATGTGAGATTGCGTCTTTAGTGGCGATCGTGATCACGATCGTGATCGTCATTGTCCCAATTGTAGTTGCGGTCCCAGTCGCGATCAGTGCGCCACTGGTGCTGGTTAGGATCGTACCAGCCATGAGCCTCACTGTAGCAGCGATCCCATACCGCGGTCAGCTGCGACTTCGCCTTTTCAGCCTGCTGGCTCTGCCTTCCGTGGTTGCGAACTTCCTCGCGATAGTGTTCATTAGCCCTTTCCGTCCTGCTCTGGCATCTCGCGCGAGCATCGTGATCGTCGGCGTGTGCCTTCGGCGCGGCAGCCAAAACCAGCGCCCCACCGAGTGCAAGAGCGGCAACGGCATTTCCTAATCTGAGTTTCATCATTCGTTGTTATCCTCCTGTGGTTGAACGTCCTCGACTCAGATTGGCAACAGAGCTACGGGGTTGCTCCTAAACCGGACATAACGACCCTGTACCGGCACTCAGCATTTAAAATTGCCGTGTGGAGCCAACGACTTCCCGTACGCTGGTGCAACAATCTGAATTTCGCGCGCGGCGATTTCTTAGCGGCGGACACGTACAGACGATCGCAAGTTTTCTACTGCCGCGGCGGCTCGATCTCCCGAAATCCGATCAGCGTCTGATTGAAGTTGAGCCAGGTATTCACGTGCTCTGCCACTGTCACTGGCAAGCTGATCGCGGCGCGGCGCTCACGTTGATCATTGTGCACGGACTTGAAGGATCTACCGAATCGAATTACATGCTAGGGATTGCCGAAAAAGGATTGAATGCAGGGATGAATGTGGTGCGGATGAACCAACGCACTTGTGGCGGCACTGATCACCTGGCGCCAACGCTTTACCACTCCGGACGCTCGGGCGATGTGATGGCGGTGGCGAAGGCTTTGATTGAGAACGACGGCATTTCGCGATTCGCGCTGTGTGGATTTTCCATGGGCGGCAACATCGTGTTGAAGGCCTCGGGGGAGTGGGGAGAGCATGGACCAGTCGAATTCTGCGCGGTAGCGGCGGTTTGTCCGGCAATGGATCTGGCGGCCTCGGCTGACGCGCTTCACCTTCCCGAGAACCGATTGTACGAGCAGTATTTTTTGTGGAAGCTGAAAGCCCGCATGCGAAATAAGGCGCAGTGTTTTCCCGGAATCTATGATCTAAGCCGCCTGCGGGGGCTCAAAAGTTTGCGCGACTTCGATGATAAAGTCACGGCGTTCTACACCGGGTTCGGCGGCGCTGCCGATTACTATGGGCGCGCCGCGGCGGCCAACGTCGTGGATAAAATTTCGGTCCCGGCCTACATACTTTATGCGCGAAACGATCCGTTCATTCGCGTAACTGCGGAGACGCGTCGGAAAGTTGAAAGCAATTCCAACATTGCTTTCGTCGAGACCGAAGATGGCGGTCATTGCGCTTTCATTGCCGCGCCCGATGGTTATGACGGTCATTTTGCGGAACGAGCCGTGGTGGAATTCTTCAGCTCGGTTGTGTGAGCAAGAGAACATCGTAGAGACGTAGCTAGCTACGTCTCGAGCCGCAGGCATAAAAAAGAAAGACGTAGCAAGCTACGTCTCTACGGTCATTGCGGAGAGAAGCGAATTATTCCTGTAGAATCAGCGGCAATGAATCGCGTTCGCGGCGTAACGCTCAGAATCGCATTGGCGATTGTAGTTCTCTCGGTCTGCGCCGGTGCCGAGCCCATTTCACAACTTCATCCCAGCAACTATGTCAATGATTTTGCGCACGTTCTTAGCCCGGAAACCGAAACTGAGCTGAACGACTTAGCCCAGCAGGTTGATCAAAAGGCGAAGGCACAAATCGCAGTTGTAACCATCAACTCGCTCGATGGACAAGACATTGATGGCTACGCGGTTGATCTCTACAAGCAATGGGGAATCGGAAACAAAAGCACAAACCACGGCGTGTTGATTTTGATCGCAGTCAAAGATCATCGCTATCGGACTGAAGTTGGGTATGGATTGGAGCCGATTCTTCCTGACGGCAAAGTCGGCGGGTTCTGGCGACAAGTATTGCCTTTGCTGAAACAGGGCGATTACGACGGCGCGATAAAGCAGAACATGGAGAGCATCGCATCCGTCATCGCGGCCGATGCGGGCGTGCAGCTTACGGGAGTGAACTCAGTTCCGGCGGAGCAGACGCCGCCTCCGACCTCGGGAGGAATTTCGCTTCGCGGCATCATCATCCTCATTATTGTCGCCATCATTGTGCTGGCGACCCCGCTGCGCAGCGTGCTGTTCTGGTTGCTGCTCTCGGGAGGCGGTCGCGGCGGCGGATGGGGCGGCGGCGGGTTTGGTGGTGGTGGCGGCTTCGGCGGCGGTGGCGGCGGCTTTGGCGGTTTCGGAGGGGGAATGTCTGGCGGGGGCGGCGCCAGCGGAAGCTGGTGAGGAGAAAATTTTATGAGTGCCAACACTGATGAAGCGCTGCTGAATGAATTCACTACTAAGTTGCGCGCGGCTGCGGGAGAAAACCTGAGCAGCGTGATTCTTTACGGCTCGGCGGCTGACGGCGAATTTCATCCCCAATATTCCGATCTCAACCTGCTCTGCATTTTTCGCGACACATCGTTCGCGTCGCTTCTTAAAATCGCTGACGTGGTGGAGTGGTGGCGCAAAAAGAAACACCATCCGCCTCTGGTGGTAACCGAAAAGGAGCTGCAAGACACGGCCGACGTTTTCTCGATTGAATTCATCGACATGAAACAGCGGCACCGGATTCTTTATGGCGCCGACGTGCTGCGCGACTTGAAGGTTCCTATGCACCTGCATCGCTCGCAATTGGAATACGAGCTGCGGGAGAAATTATTTCTTCTGCGGCAGCACATGCTGCTGGCCGGTTCGGACGAGAAATCGCTTTGGGAAGCGATGCTGAATTCGGTATCATCTTTTGCCACTCTGTTCCGGCACGCGCTCATTGAATTGGGTGAAACAAGCCGGAAACATTCGCGAGAAGCGGTGGAGGAGCTGGCTTCGCGGCTGAACTTCGATGCCTCGGCGTTCGTACAATTGATGGAGGTTCGGGGGCGTACGCTAGACCGCAAACAGCTGCGCGCGCAAGACGTGGCAGCGCGATACCTTTCGACTATCGAGAAAGTTGCCGGGGCAGTCGATACAATGCACAGTTCCCCTTCGCGTACTAATCCGCAAAGCTAGGCGGAATGCTTCAGCTCTATACAAGGAGAGGGTATGAGCAAAATGTTAATCGTGTTAGTGGTTATTGCGGCTGTAATCTTTTTCGCGGTGGGCGAGTATATCAGCGTGAAGAATACGCTGGTAGCAAAGAATGAGGCGGTCAAAACCGCCTGGTCGCAGGTTGATATAGTGCTGCAACGGCGCGCGGACCTGATTCCTAATCTCGTCGAGACCGTCAAAGGCTACGCCAAGCAGGAGCAGACCGTGTTCGGCGACATTGCGAAGGCGCGAAGCCAGTTGCTTTCAGCCGGAACGCCGCAGCAGAAAATCTCCGCCAACAACCAGCTCGATGGGGCGCTGGGCAGGCTTTTGCTGATTGTCGAAAATTACCCGGAGTTAAAGTCGAATGAGAATTTTCTGCGATTGCAAGACGAACTAGCGGGAACGGAAAATCGCATTGCCGTCGAACGTCAGCGCTATAACGACACGCTGAAGGACTACAACGTTTACGTGCAGCAGTTCCCGCATAGCCTGTTCGCTTCGAACCTGGGCTACAAGCCGAACACCGCTTACTTCGCGGCAAGCGAAGGCTCGCGCGAAGTCCCCAAGGTAAACTTCGCGGCGCCTACGCCACAACCGGCGCCGGCGCACTGAGTCGCGCTTCGGATTGCGGCTCGAGACTAGCTCGCTACAGCGTGCTGGCCAGCTTCGCTTTCGGGTTCGGAGTCGGTGAAGTTTGGAAAGCCGCCCACAGGTACGGTATAGCTGCGACGCTTCCACGAAGAGACCAAATCGGCCCACAGGCATACGCGAATGAAGCAGCGTCCAACAAATCCATTTACCGGACCATAGAGGCTTCTATCGACGGATGAAAGAGTCCTGGCCTGATCGCGTACCGGGACGGAAAGCTGAATTGATGGTGGAATACCTTTGATTTCGGCTGGATCAGCAGATGATGAAACGGACGACGAAGTGAGCATTCGGACCCCCTAAGTACCAGAACCGGGCGGCAACTTCGATGCGAGTATCTGCTTCGGAGATGCCGGACAGCAGCATACCAATGTGACAACATTTTAGTCCCAAAACGTGGAACTCGGCTACCTGCCGCCAAAAAACCTCACCTCTGTCGTCCTCGGAGCTTCGCTCCGGCCTCGGTGCGAGATTGTTTATACTCGTCGTCTCAGCAATAAAAATTCGGGAGCCCACATGAAGAGAGTGGCATTGGCCGCGCTGCTACTGAGTTCGCTTTGCCTGAGCGCGCAGAGCGCCCAGCCAAATGCAATCGCTAACGTGAGCAACCGGACGACGGTCGGCCTGGACGGCACATGGAACACGATTATCGATCCCTACGAAACCGGCCTTGGCAGTCGCTTTTTCGAGAATGCCAAACCCAAAGCGAAAAGTGATCTGGTTGAGTACGACTTCGAACACTCGCCCAAACTCCATGTTCCGGGCGATTGGAACACGCAGCGCGATTCGCTGCTGTTTTACGAAGGGCCAATGTGGTACCAGCGGGACTTCTCGTATCACAAGCGGCCAGGATTGCGGACATTTCTATATTTTGGCGCAGCAAACTATTTCGCCCGGGTGTGGGTCAACGGTAAGAAGCTGGGCGAGCACGTTGGCGGATTTACTCCATTCGATTTCGATGCGACCGATCAGCTAACCGAAGGCGACAACAGCGTTGTGGTCGAGGTCGATAACACCCGCCATGCCGACGCCGTTCCCGCCTTGAAAACGGATTTTTGGAATTATGGCGGCCTGACCCGGAGCGTCAGGCTGGTGGAAGTTCCAGCAACTTACATTGCCAATTACTCAGTTCAACTCGCAAAAGGTAAAGCCAATGTCATCGACGGGTGGGTACAGATGGGTGGTGCAGCCCGCAGCAGTGAGGTGTTGGTTGAAATTCCTGAGATTCACTTGAAGCAATCAGCTCAGGTGGATGGTTCCGGGCGCGCGGTATTTCAGTTTCCTGCCCATGTGGAACTCTGGTCGCCCGACAATCCAAAGCTGTATCGCGTGCTTATTTCCGCCGAGGGCGACAGCGTTGCCGACGAAATTGGGTTTCGCACCATCGAGACCCGCGGATCGCAGATCCTGCTGAACGGGAAGCCGATCTTTCTCCGCGGGATTGCGATGCATGAGGAAGCGCCATTCCGAAGCGGACGAGCGTTTTCCGAAGAGGATGATCGCACCTTACTGACGTGGGCGAAGGATTTAGGCTGCAATTTCGTCAGGCTCGCGCATTATCCCTATAACGAAGATATGTTGCGGCTTGCGGACAAGATGGGGCTTATGGTTTGGGAAGAAATTCCCGTCTATTGGGATATCCAGTGGCAGAATCCGTCGACGCTCGAGAATGCCAAATCACAATTACGAGAGATCATTGCGCGCGACCATAATCGCGCGGCGATCGCTATCTGGTCCATGTCGAATGAAACTCCAATCTCGCCCGAGCGCACTGAATTTCTGAAGTCGATGGCGTCGTATGCCCGCCAGCTTGACTCGACGCGATTGATCGCGTCGGCCCTCAATCACTGGGACCACAATGGCCCGGACGAACGCACGGTGTCTGATCCCTTGGGAGAGTTTCTGGACGTGATTGGCGTCAATGAGTACATGGGCTGGTATGAGTCGAAGGTTGATGATATGGACCACACACAGTGGAAGTTTGCCTATGACAAGCCGGTGATCGTGAGCGAATTCGGCGCCGGAGCTTTGTTCAATCTGCATGGCGACGCGCAGACACGCTTCACCGAGGAATACCAGGCGAACGTATTCCATCATCAGCTGGGGATGTGGCAACGGGTTCCGCAGCTGGCGGGAATGACGCCGTGGGTGTTGATGGATTTTCGGTCGCCACGGCGTCCGCTGCCCGGCATTCAGGATTATTTCAATCGCAAGGGAATCATTTCGGACCAGGGGCAGCGCAAGCAGGCGTTTTATGTGCTGCAGAGGTTTTATAAAGAGAAAGCGAACAAAGTTGGAGTGAGGCCGGAAAACTAAAATATGGAGCGACGGGGCGCCCTCGCCCTTCGACACTAAACGCAGGCGTGAACGCCCGCGTCTACACGATCGTAATTTTTAGGGAGACTTCATGCAATATCGCAAGTTTGGACGTACCGGGGTTCAAGTCAGCGACATCGCTCCGGGGTTGTGGGGAATGAGCGGCTGGAGCGGGTCGAACGACCGCGAGTCGCAGCAGGCGCTACAGCTATCAGTCGACCTGGGGTGCAACTTTTTCGATACCGCCTGGGCTTACGGCGAGGGCAAGAGCGACGGCCTGCTCGGACAAACCATCGCGAAGAATAAAGGTAAGCGTCTGTTTGCGGCTTCGAAGATTCCGCCGAAGAACGAGCGCTGGCCGGCGTTACCAAAATATAAATATAAGGACGTCTTTCCGCCTGACCACGTCTTTAAATATGCCGACCTGATCCGCAAACAGTTGGGCACCGATTCCATCGACCTGCTGCAGTTTCATGTGTGGACCGATAAGTGGGCGGACGATCCGGATTTCCGAAAGACGGTCGAGAAACTTAAGAAAGACGGGACCATCCGCTACTTCGGCCTGAGCCTAAATCGCTGGGAGCCGGAGAATGGAATCAAGGCTATTCGTACCGGGCTGGTCGATGCGGCGCAAGTGATTTACAGCATTTTCGATCAGTCGCCGGAAGACAAGCTGTTTCCGCTCTGCAAAGAGATGAATATCGGCGTGATCGTTCGGGTCGCACTCGATGAGGGCAGCCTCGGCGGCAAAATGACTAAGGACACGACTTTCCCCAAGGACGACTGGCGCTCGGGATATTTCAATCCCAAAAACCTGGCGAACACCATGAAGCGGGTCGACAAGTTAAAAGAAATTCTGCCTCCCGGGATGTCCCTGCCAGAGATGGCGCTACGGTTCGTGCTGTCGCATCCGGCGGTGAGCACTACGATTGTCGGGATGAGGAAGCTGGCGCATGTGCGGGAGAACATCGCGCTAAGCGATAAAGGGCCGTTGAGTCCGGAGCTTCTCAAGAAGTTGAAAAAACATCGCTGGAACCGGAAGCCGGCATCCTGGTCGGATTAGGGATGGCATGCGGCGGGGACGCCCGGATCCCCATAATCTTTATGATGATTCATGCGGGCGGGAACGCGCGCATCCCCATAATCTATCTCGGTGACTTGGATGAAAGATCCGGCGCGAGATCCTATTGCGCTTTGCGTTTGGCTTTGGGCGCGTCGCCGCTGACACTGCCTTCAGTGGTAATGCGCGAGGCCTTGCAGACCTCTTTGGCCACTTTCAACGCGGTTTCGCGTAGCGGCGCCCCGTCGGCAATGATGGAGCTGGCAGCGAGCGTGAATTGGACCGCGTCTTCCTGTTTGTCGAAGTAGAGCACAACCTGACTTGCTGCCATGGCGGATCAACCTCCGGAA
>DATATW010000116.1:0-5561 GCA_036268595.1 Terriglobales bacterium | reverse complement strand
CTGCTGCGCGACAAGTCTGCTTACGAAGCCAATCTGGGCGACGAGAACAATGCGCTGCTGCTTTCAGCTTCGGCGTTTCCTTATTTTTATACTTTGGTCGGGGAGCGCAATCCCAAGCAGGCGCCTCGCCCCGGGCCGAGATCGCCATATTCGGAGTTGGCTTGCGACACCTACCAGATCATCCAGCGCAAAGGCCCAATTTCGAAATCGAAGTTGCTGGAAGATATCGGCAAAGGGGTTTCTGTTTCTGCGCTCGATAAATCTTTAAGCGAATTGTGGTCGAAGCTGCGCATCACGCGTGTCGATTATCAGGAGCGTGAAGGTGCGTCATGGGATGTATTGCAGCGCTGGGCGCCGGAGGCGGTCTCAGAAGGCATCAATTGCTCGATCAATACCGCGCTTTCGGCTTTGCTTTCGAAATACCTGGATTGCGTGATCGCCGCCGATCTGCCGGAACTGGAAGCATTCTTTGGGAACTTTGTTGCGCGATCCAAGGTGCGAGAAGCCGTGAACGCCCTATTGGCCGCACGCGAGTTCAGCTTCACCCCGGTGGGCCACAAATCGCTGATTCAGGTGACGCAGGTGGTGCCTCGCGTTCCTGCTACCCAAAAGATCGAAACCCATTGATTGAACCCTCAAACACTCCATGTACAATCAACCGGAAAGATGAGCGACCTTCCCACTCGCAAACTCATCATTGCCATTGACGGCCCGGCTGGCGCCGGCAAGAGCACCATCGCTTCTCGCTTAGCTCGCAAACTCGGTTACGCCAACCTCGAAAGCGGCGCCATGTATCGGGCACTGGCGTTGAAGGCCATCGAGAACGACATATCCTTCGACGATGAGCCCGTGCTTACCGAGCTTGCCCACAAATCCCGCATCAAGATTGAGCCAACTATCGGTGGAAATCGGGTGATGCTCGACGGCCGCGATGTCACCCAACGAGTGCGCGAGGCCGACGTCTCGCAAGCAGCGTCACGGGTGTCGGTGCATCCGCAAGTGCGGGAATGGATGGTGGCACGCCAGCGAGAATTAGGCGTCAATGGCGGAGTGGTGATGGAAGGGCGCGACATTGGCACGAAAGTTTTCCCTGACGCAGAGATTAAGATTTTTCTCGATGCCGATCCGGTGATCCGCGAACAACGGCGCATTCACCAGCAGCCGGCGCATGGAACTTCGAGCGAATCGATGGCGGCCGAGTTGCGTGAGCGTGACCGCCGCGACCGCACTCGGGCCAACTCCCCGCTGGTTCCGGCGCATGACGCGACCGTCATTGATTCGACTTCGATGAGCGAGGATGAAGTTCTGCGAGCGGTAGAGGCGCTGGTGGATAACAAACTGCAATCCAGCCGGGCCCCGGAACGAAATGCGGGTTGAAGCCTCGAATCTGCCCATCATGCTATAATTTTTAATCCTACGTCGTTAGAAAGTTAAGGGAGGTTTGTATCGACAAACGTTTTATCCGCACAAACGAGCGCATTCGCGCGAGAGAAATTCGCGTGATTGGCGATGAAGGCCAACAGATCGGCATTTTGCCCCCCTTTGAAGCGCTCAAAATGGCCCGCGAACAGAACTTAGACCTGGTAGAGATTTCTCCCACCGCGCAACCTCCGGTTTGCCGCATCATGGATTACGGGAAGTTTCTTTATCAGCAGGAAAAGAAGGATCGCGAAGCCAAGAAGCACCAGAAGACGATCACGGTCAAAGAAGTGAAATTCCGCATCAACGTGGACGATCATGACTACGAGACCAAAAAGAACCACGTGCTGCGTTTTCTGGACGAAGGCGACAAAGTAAAAGCCACGATTTTTTTCCGCGGGCGAGAAATGACCCGCACCGGGCTGGGCCGACAGATTCTGGAGCGGCTGATTAAAGATATCGGCGAGCGCGGGATCGTAGAATTCCGGCCGCGACAGGAAGGCAACACGCTGCACGCCATCCTGGCGCCGAGCGCCAAGAAGCCCGGAGAAAAACAGGCCGCGCCGCAGCAGCCACGAGTAAGTCAAGCGTAATTGATTTTGTTTTCGCTGGGAGCTGAAGCTGAAGGCTGACAGCTATGGAGATTTCATGCCTAAACTAAAAACACACAAAGGCGCCGCTAAGCGCTTCAAGAAAACCGCTACTGGAAAAGTGAAGCGCTCGCACGCATTTTTGCGGCACATCCTGACTTCGAAGGACAAGAAGCGCAAACGCGGGCTCCGCGGCAGCGTATTGGTGAGCGAAGCAGATACGCCAAAAGTAAAGAGAATGATCCCGTACTAGCTATCGTACGGTTACCTGCAGTCCTGCAGGTTTGAGCTTTTGGCTCTTAGCTTTTAGCTGAACCGAATGTGGTGGCTAAGAGCTAATTGCTAAAAGCTAATAGCTGAATTAAGCGAGTGAAGAGGCACATCCTGCCTCCAGCCGCTAATTAGAAGTTAAAAAGGAGCAACACATGCCTCGTGTAAAACGCGGAACCAAACGCCGCGCCAAACGGAAAAAGATATTAGACCGCGCCAGCGGTTATTTCCTGACAAAATCAAAACTCTACCGTTCGGCGAAAGAAGCTGTTGAACGCGGCCTGAAGTTCGCCTATTCCGGACGCAAACAGAAGAAGCGGCAGTACCGCTCGCTGTGGATCGTCCGCATCGGCGCCGCCGCCAAGCTGAACGGCATGAGCTACAACCAGTTCATCCATGGATTGAAAACCGCGGGCGTGGAACTCGACCGCAAGATCCTGGCTGACTTGGCAGTTAAAGACGCCGCAGCCTTTAAGAGCCTCGCCGAGCAGGCGAAGGGCGCTCTCAAAGGGGCAGCGTAAGAAGCCGTCAGCTTTCAGCCATCAGCCGTCAGAAAAAGCGCGACCGAATAGATGCGTGGTGACGTGCTTGCAGCTGTGGCGCAGCGCATTCCCTTATACTCTGTCATTCCGAGGGACACACGATCATTCGCGAAGCGACGCTCATGCGGAGTCGAGGAACCTGCTTTTTCGGGATTGCGAAGCGGCGATTTGTGGTCGGGATCGAACGATCTAGTGAATCAAGCACGGTTGAGCCGCGAAGCGGCGGCAGAGTGCAGCCCACGACGTAAGCCGTGGGTGTAGAACACACGAAGACGCGTCAGCCCCGAAGGGCTAAAGAATCGTGGCCTATACCGTCCCACACTTGAAAGATTTTTCGCCGGCGGCGCTCGATAAGGCCGTCGAGAAACTGCTTGCGGCCCTCGAAAAAGAATCTGCCACGCTCGCAGACGAAAATCAGCGCAAAGCTTTCCGTGATCGCTGGCTGGCGCGCAAAGATGGCATACTCACACAGATCAACGAACTCTGGCTGAAAGCCGCGCCCAAAGAGGCCAAGCGCGAGGTCGGCCAGCGAGTCAACAAACTCAAAAGTGAAGTCGAAACCAAGGTTGAAGCGGCGTTAGCTAAAGCGCCCCCCGAAAGAATTACATCGGCCATAGACATTTCCCTTCCCGGAATTCGCCGTCCGATCGGCGCTGAGCACCCGATCATCCGCACGCAAAATGAAATCATCGCGGTCTTTCACAATCTTGGATATTCGGTCGCGGAAGGTCCCGTGATCGAAACGGATTATTACAATTTCGAGGCGCTGAATTTTCCGCCCAATCATCCAGCACGCGACACGCAGGACACCTTGTTCATCGCGGGCCAGGAATCGAAGCCGCGACGCGAGCAATTGCTGCTGCGCACTCATACTTCCCCGGTGCAGATTCGCACAATGGAAAAGCTGAAGCCGCCGTTGCGAATTTTAATTCCGGGAAAAGTGCATCGCAACGATCCGCCAGACGCCAGCCACTCCCCTATGTTTCATCAGGTCGAAGGCCTTGCGGTCGATACCAACATTACTTTCGGTGATTTGAAGGGCACGCTCGACCACGCCATGAAGGCGCTTTTCGGGTCAGACGTGAAGACCAGCTTCCGCCCGTCGTTCTTCCCTTTCACCGAGCCGAGCGCGGAGATGTTCGTGTCGTGCTTCGTGTGCGGAGGCAGCGGCAAGCGCGGTTCGGACAGTGCGCCGTGCCGTCCCTGCAAGCAGACGGGATGGATTGAAATTTTGGGCTGCGGTATGGTCGATCCCAATGTATTTGAATTCGTGAAACACAACGGCTACGACCCGGAGAAAATTTCCGGCTTCGCTTTTGGCATGGGCGTGGACCGAATCGCCATGCTGAAGTACGGCCTCGATGATTTGCAGTTGTTTTTTCAAGGGGATGTGAGGTTTTTGCAGCAGTTTGGATGAGCCCGTCGTTGGCCATTCGTCGTTGGCAACGGCATTGAAAAACAGATGAGATTCGAGAGAAAAATTGGGCTGGTTCTAGCCTGCATAATTTTCCCGTACATGTGCGCTGTCTTTGCTTTGGTGTTCTATGTACAGGCGCATCCCGGACCAGTTCCGCGGTGGATCTCCTTATCTATGCTGTGCGGCATGGTTCTCACGCTCGTTGTCGGTGGCATTGTGCTTTCACGTTTTGCTAAGAAGGAAGCCGCACGCCAGACTGAAGAAGAGGCCAGGTTGCGCCGCGCACGCGCATCGAGGGGACTA
The DNA here is from genome assembly GCA_036268595.1 of Terriglobales bacterium. Lineage (GTDB taxonomy): Bacteria > Acidobacteriota > Terriglobia > Terriglobales > Acidobacteriaceae > Gp1-AA145. The sequence goes on along the minus strand of DATATW010000116.1, from coordinate 1,020 downwards.
AAGGTAGGTTTAATCGTTTATATCGTGATCTTCTTGAACGGGATTAGGCTCCTTTTGCACCAGGCAATCCCATTGATCTATGCCATCCCGGGGCTCACTGTCGTCTCTGTGTTATGCGTGACCTCGTGGGCGTCGCTGCAGAGGCTCAAGAGAGCTGAAGCAAAGGCCAAAGCCTCGGGCCAAAATCAGGCACCTCTGCGATGAAACTCTCGCCACACTGGATTCGCGAATTTGTCGATCTGCCGGTGGACGATCGGCAGCTTGCCGAAGGTCTGACCTCGATTGGTATCGCGGTTGAAGGCATTTCTGGCGATGGCGCGAATACCGTCTTCGAGATGGAGATTGGGACGAATCGTCCCGATGCGATGAACCATTACGGCGTCGCGCGCGAGGCGGCGACGTTGTACAAGGTTCCGCTCAAGCAGGTTGAAAGCTCGCCTAGCGGCACGGCTGAAACCGCGCCCTCCCGAAAATCCGACGGGAGTTCATCGTTTGTAATCGAAATCGATGATCGCGAAGGCTGTGCACGTTACACCGCGCAAATCATTCGTGGGGTGAAGATCAAATCTTCGCCGGAGAAAATTGCCAGCCGTTTGGCGCTGGTCGATCAGCGCGCTATCAACAACGCCGCTGACGCGTCCAACTACACCCTGTGGGAGATGGGACACCCGACACACGCCTTCGATCTTGATCTGCTGGAGGGCGGCAAGATCATTGTTCGACGCGCCCGACAAGGCGAGACGCTGAAAACGCTCGACGGTATTAATCGCAAGCTTTCACCGGATGACCTGATCATCGCGGACGCGAAAAAGCCCGTGGCCCTTGCCGGAGTCATGGGCGGTTTCGATACCATGATCACTGACAAGACGAAAAATATTCTGATCGAGTCGGCGTGGTTCGATCCGGTCGCGGTCCGCAAAACGGCAAAGCGGCACGGGCTGCACACCGACGCTTCGCATCGTTTCGAACGCGGTGCGGATTTCGCGGCGACTCCGTTAGCGTGCGCTCTGGTTGCGCAAC
>DATATW010000115.1:0-8236 GCA_036268595.1 Terriglobales bacterium | reverse complement strand
GTCAAGCCAGCATTGGTGGAGTAATAGATCCCTCGATTGACGGCTACCGGGCTTTCCAGGCCTTCGATAATTCCTTCGGATGCAGATCCGGACCCAGCGACTACGAGATTAGGATTTGTTGTGCTGAATGCGATCTGACTGAATCCAAGACCAGCGAATGAATGCGCGTTCGTGCTGTCTTGCGAGATGAGTGTCCAAGTCTGGCCGCCGTCGGTTGAACGCAGAATGCCCAAGCCGTAGTAGGAATCAGCGGAGCTGTCGGTCTCTCCGGTTCCGGCAAGCACCACGCTCGACGCCGGAGTTGGATTCGACAATTGCGGCTGAACTGCAATGCTGCCGATGGCCAAAGTGGCCTGATTGTCGGTCAGCGGAAGCCAGGTAACCGAAGACGAACTTGTGCTCAAGGTCCCGGCGTTGGTCGACTTCCACACACCTCCATACGCGCCGCCCGCGAAAATTGTGTTCCCGCTGGCGTCATTGGGATCGATGGCGACCGCGGTGGCACGGCCGGCGACGAACCCATAATCCTGCAAGCCGGTGCCGCTGGCGTCCGATGGCAGTGGCTTGGGCCCCAGAGAGTTCCATTCCCCGGCTATCGCGGGATTCAACGCGGACTGGCGCATTTGCAGCTTCTGCTGAATGGCGCGGGCCCTAAAAGCCGCGGCGTCGGCGCCTGGAATACTGCGTCCGGCCAATTGCCACTTTTGCCGTAAAGCTATGCTCTCCCGGAGACTTCTATCCGCGACACTGCCTCGGACGTTTTCCGTCGGCTGCGGGTCTGTCTGCCCACGCGAAATCGCGGTTATCCATAACGTTGCGATCGCGACCAGCAGTATGTATTTGAATCTACTGTCCATTGGTGTTTATGCCGTCTTGCGGGGCTGACCAGCCGAGATTTTCCCAAGACGCACCAGTCGCGCGACGATGGACCCGTTGGTGCGGTCGTGCATTTGCGCGATCTTTTCGAACGAGAATCCGCGCCGTATTTCGTCACAGATTTGCGCGTCTTCCTGGTGGGACCATGCCTTGCCTGCATTCTTGGGGAGAAACTTCCTGGCGCGCTCGCGCTGTTCCTGAAATTCGAGTGCTCCAATGGCTCGATGCATCGCCCGGACCGCCTGTGGATGTTGATAAAGGCTATCGACCGACAGCAACGCCCCAGTTTCGGGGTGCGCTCCGTCGGCTAATTTGCGGATGACCGCCAGAGCTTCTTGGATCTCCATGTCTATTTCCCTTCATTCGTTCGGTGGCTTGTGTCCTGCCGAATGGTACGAGTTCCCGGAGAAAAGCTCTGTGACGAATGAACATCGCCGAAATCTTATTTCCCGGAATGGGAACGGAAGCGGTGCGAGCGATTAAACTGTTCTGGTTTATGGATTGGCAGGCATTTTGGCTGACATTTCGCCTTGCGCTGATAGTTACGGCAGTGCTGCTGGTGCTCGGGTTGCCACTCGCCTACTGGATCGCGTTCTCACGTTGGCGGTGGAAATTCCTCTGCGAGGCAATTGTGGCCCTCCCGATCGTGCTGCCGCCAACGGTTCTTGGGTTTTATGTGCTGATCGCTTTGGGCCGGCGAAGTCCTCTGGGTCGATTGTGGCAGTCGATGACCGGGCACACCTTGGCATTCACTTTTGAAGGCCTGGTGATCGGATCGGTGATTTACAGCCTGCCATTTGCGGTACAGCCTTTCGCGGCGGCTTTCTCCGTCGTCGATCGCCGGTTGCTGAACGCATCGGCGGTGCTGGGGGTATCGAAGTTTCGAACCTTCTGGCGTGTGATTATCCCGTTATCTCTTTCTGGGCTAGTCACAGGCATCGCTCTGACCTTTGCCCATACGATCGGGGAGTTCGGGGTGGTGCTGATGGTGGGCGGCAATATCCCGGGCGTAACGCGCACCCTGTCGATCAACATTTTTGATCAAGTGCAGGATTTAAACTACGTGGCCGCTAACACCACTTCGCTGGTGCTACTGGTGATTGCGTTTATCTTGCTGTCAGTCGTGTATTCATTCAATCGGCGTTTTTGGACTTTATGGCCACGACCTTAAATCGCGCGAACCCAAGCGTCGCTTCGGATTCGGCTCTCGGATCCATGCTTCAAGTGCGGGTGCGCCGGACGCTTAACAGCGAAGACGGCGGCTTCCAACTCGATGTGTCCTTAGTTCTGGAGAAGGGGATCACGATTTTATTCGGACCGTCCGGGGCGGGGAAGACCACATTGCTCGATTGCATTGCCGGGCTGGCCGAACCCGAACGGGGGCGAATCGCTTACGGCGCCCGCATTCTGTTTGACTCCGACGATGGAATTAATCTCAGCGCGATCGAAAGAAAAATCGGATATGTGTTCCAGGATCTGGCTTTGTTCCCTCATTTGAGCGTGGAAGCAAACATTGCATACGGTTTGGGCGGCATAAAGGCGGAAGATCGGCGGCATCGAGTTGCGAGCGCGCTCGAGTCGTTGGGAATTTCAGATTTGCGTGCACGGCGGCCAGGAGAGCTCTCAGGGGGCGAACGGCAGCGAGTGGCTTTGGCGCGGGCACTGGTTATGCGGCCGTCGGTTTTGCTTCTCGACGAGCCACTGGCAGCCCTGGATATGCCGGTGAGGATGAAGATCGCCGAAGACCTGCGGCGGTCAATTCGAGAGCTGCCGATACCAGTACTCTATGTGACCCACAGCCGCGATGAAGTATTTATGCTCGGCGAGAGAATGCTGATGCTGGAGCGAGGGAAAATCATCGCCGAGGGTACGCCGCACCAAGTGATGTCAGCGCCACGGCGCGAGACTGTGGCCCAGCTGGCGGGCTTCGAGAACGTATTTGACGCGGAAGTGACCTCGATCCACGAGGAGCGAGGGACGATGATGTGCAAGATTGGTGAAGGCAAGGTGGAGTTGGAAACGCCACTAGTGCGGGCGGAAGTCGGGTCGAAGCTAAGGATAGGGATCAGCGCGGGAGATGTCCTGCTGGCGACCTCCGCGCCAGTTGGATTAAGCGCCCGAAATATTTTGTCCGGCAAACTGCTTTCGCTTTGGCAGCGAGACATGATCGTTGTCGCAAGGGTGGACTGCGGAGTCGAGATGTCGGTGCACCTCACGTTGGCTGCGCGAGATTCGTTGCAACTGACGGCTGGTCGGCAGGTGTGGCTGATCGTGAAGACGCATTCGTGCCATTTGCTGGGGTAATTTTTCACTCTGTCATCCTGAGCGGAGAGAATCGATTCGCTTGCGAATCAGATTCCTCCGCTCAGGATGACAGGGTGGAAACGGACGAAAAAGCTCAGTGAGCGACTGACAGTTTCGCCTCTTCAATCTTTTGCATCTCAATGATTCCCACCCACTGACCGCGACGGTGCTCTGCGTAAACCACGTTTCCACCCAACACGGAGGCGGCGACCTGCGGAGTCAAATCCACGTGATAGCCGAAGTAGCGCGACTTCCATTCCTGCCATGTGCGCCAGTGATCGAAGATGGTGTGTTCCGGTTGGTACTTGGTGGAGAAGACAAGCGCCACATCGAAGCGTGAACGGGCGTCGGCGGCGGAGAGCACTTGCTCGGCAGAAAAATCTTCGATCTTGACCACCTGCATTGGCTTGGTAATGTAGCCGAGATATGGCCGGGTTAGCTCGTCACTGGCCGGCCATGCGGTGAGCACGCGGGCAGTGGAGTATCGCTGCTCGAGAAACCGTTCCGCGTGTTGGTGCAGGTGGATGTAATCGCGATAAGCAAGATTGTCCTCGGGAGAAAACCCGTAAGGCGGGTTTATGAAAAGCGCCGAAATGAATGCCAGCGCGATGACCGCGATCACGGCCTTCCAGGCACGCAAACGCCGCCAGATAGTCGAGACGCAAACCAGAATGACCAGCGGGACAATGGGAAGCATGTAGCGCGCCAGAACGGCGCCTCCAACGATCGATAGGCTCAGCAGATAAACAACAGCGATGGCTAGAAAGGCGAACTGAACCGGGATCGCGATTCGCGGACGCTCGCCGTGCGCGTCTTTGATCGGCGCGAAGGTCATAGCGATCACGCAGGCCAGAGTCAGAACGTACAGGTCGAGGTATCCGACGGTTTGCCAGATGCGAAGCAAAAGGGCGAGCAGAATTCGCAGGGGATGCAGGGTTGACTGCACGTTGTAGCGGAAGAATTCCGGGTTGCCGAAGACAAATCCGGTGCGGGCGTAGTGGTAGGCATACCAGAGGGCGAGGGGAATACCGGGCGTTAATAGCAATCCTATGTTCGCCACGCGCATACGTGGCGTAGTTCGATCGGGAGGGACCGGAAGGGCACGAGTTTCAGTCGTGCCGATACGCGGCGCTTCTTGTTTCGCGGCTTTAGCCACCGAGGGCCGGCTTGTCGATATGAATCTCCCGCCAAGTTCCCACAAGATGAGCGCCACAGGAATCAGGATCGCGGTTTCTTTGGCTAGAGCGGCTAGGGAAAACCAGGCGAGCGCGGGCGAGGACGCCCGCGCCCCCATGAGTTTCTTTCGGAAATAGGCTTCCAGTCCCCAAAAGATCAACCCAGCAGCGGGAAGGTCTACCTGCGCCAGCGAGCTCTGGGCGAAGAAGACCGGATAGATCGCAACCAGAAGAGTACTGCAAACTGCCACGGCCGAGTTCGCAACCGTTCGCGCCAGACGAAAAAATCCCAGCAAAGAAAATGCCGCCAGCAGTAGCATCGCGGATCGAGTCACAAGTTGGCTCTGGCCAAATATCTTCCAAGCCAGCACCAACCATGCCATCACGAGTGGCGGGTGAGCGTTTGATGGCGTGGAGTAGGGAATCAACGACCCAGAAAAAAGATCTCGGGCGGCGGGAATGTAATAACCGGCTTCATCCCAAAAATACGGCAGCCGGAGCAGCGGGGCGTGGAGGGCGATGAGCACAACCGCGAAGAGCACAAACAATCCTGCAGTCTTCGCCGCTCCGAGTTGTGGTTGATTCGGCAGAATTTCAGTGTATGGGGCCTGGCGCCTGCACGTGCGGATCGAGCTTGATCTCGCCGAAGGTGCTTTCGTAATTGGTCACATTCTGATGCAGGATCGAGGCCAGCGCTTTCGCCTGTTGCGGGCTTAGATAGATGCCTTGAAAGTTGCGCACCTCGACTTGATTTTCTGTTTGTTGTTGCATGGTGCCGAATACCAGAAAAAAGTCCCAGACACTGACGCGCACTTGCACGCTGTTGGCGTAGGCTTCGCGGTATTCGGGGGTATTAACCAGATTAAAATTCGGCTGCGTGGGTGTGATCATAAGCCACCAAGTTTAATGGCAACGGCAGCGAAAAGAAAATGGCGGAAGCAGAACGCAGCTCCCGCCATACGGAAACATTCAGTATGAACGCAGATTAGACCGCCGCCGCTCCCCGCTCCTGATTGCGGATGCGAATCGCTTCCTCAATCTTATAGAGGAAAATCTTACCGTCGCCGATCTTACCGGTGGCTGCTGCGCCGACCACAGCCTGCACTGCCCGATCGACAAGGTTATCAGCAATAACTACCTCGACTTTGACTTTGGGCACGAGGTCAACGTTGTACTCCTGGCCGCGGTAATGTTCGGTATGGCCTTTTTGTCGCCCATGGCCGCGCACTTCGGAAACTGTCATGCCTTCCACGCCCAGGTCTGACAAAGCCTTCTTCACTGCCTCGAACTTGCCAGGCTGAATAATTGCTTCAAGTTTGGTCATCATTGTGTTTTCCTCATGGCCGCTCAGAATGTTTAAATCTTGTTACGCATCTACCAAATCAGCCGTACTGGCAACCAACGGTTCCAGACCGACAACCACATCGGCGGGAGCAAGTACGGGCTCGCGCGGAAAGACCAGCCGCAACAGCGGGGGCGTGATCAAAGTAGTGATCAAGACCAGTACCACGACGTGCATATAGACATCGTGAGTCACCAGTCCCGCGGCCAATCCGATGCCGGCCGTGATTAGCCCGACTTCTCCGCGCGGAATCATCCCCACTCCCACAATCCAAGACTCGCGATGACTGAACCCGTTTGTCAGAGCGCCCAATCCGCAGCCCACAATTTTTCCTGCAATCGCGATCACCAGCAATAGTAGAAAGAAACCCATCCCCGTGCCGATGTGGCGAGCGTTGATCGCCAATCCTATCGACACGAAAAAAATTGGCGCGAAGAAAGAATTGATCATTGGCTGCAGCTCTCGCGAGACGGTCTGGTGGGAGGAAGTCATGCTGATCAGTAGTCCTGCGAGATAGGCTCCCGTGATCGCCGCCATGCCCCCAAACCACTGCGCCGCAAAGGCCAGCAGGAACGTAATCGTCAGGGCAGAGGCGACCTCGGTATGATGGCCGTGCATTTTTCCTGCGCCCTTCAGAATCCAGCGGGTTACCGGGGGGCCAAACCAGAACATAGTAATTAAGCAAACCAGCATCTTGAGCACGGCGATCAACAAATAACTCCATGAAGCGCCCTGGGCCGATGCTGCCCGAGGAGTAACGGCGATGACGAGCGAAAGTACGACCAACCCGAGCACATCGTCGATGACTGCAGCACCTAACACGGTAGAACCTGCTTTGGATCGAAGCTGACCTAGGTTCATCAAGGTCTGGGCAGTAATGGTGACGCTGGTTGCGGTGAGGATGGTTCCAATGAAGATTGCTTCCGGCCAGCTAAAACCGAATTTGCGCGCCAGCAACGCGCCTGCAAACATCGGGACGATGACGCCTCCGGTGGCCGCCCAGAAGGCCGGGGCCACAGTATTTTTCATCATGCTGGTATCGGTTTCGAGGCCGGCAACGAACATCAACAAGACCACGCCGATCTGGGCGAGGACGTCGAACACGTCCGCCACTGAGACTCCATGAGGCACGGGTGGGCGACTGAACACAGAAAATGCCCAGATATTTAGAGCGGTGGGTCCGAGAACGACCCCAGCCAATAACTCCCCAAGCACGACCGGCAACCCGATGCGCCCAACAAATGCTCCGAACAATTTGGCAGTCAGGATGATTACGGCGATGGAAAGCAGTATCTGAAGTGAGGTGTTCATCGGACTCCAGAGGATGCGTTTCGCTTGGAAAAACTCGAGTCACGAAGAACAGCGATTCCAATCGCCAACAGGCCGCCCATAATTACAGGAAATATGGGCGCGTGGCCAATCACAATCAAAAATGCAGCTATAATCACGGCCCACGAACAGGCGAGCCGCTGGTGTTTAAGGCATTCGTAGAGTTTCTGGAGCATCGGGATTCCTTGCAAGCCAATCCTTCCTCAGTGCATGTGCAAAGCTGTCATGATCACTGCTGTAACCAAGCCACCTCCCGCCAGAAACAGCATGGGGCGGCTGAATGGCTTGTTGAACCAGGGCCGATGAATGCCACTTCTATCACGGGCCCTCTCTTCCTTCAATAACAGAGTAAGCATCTTGCGCTGTTCCAGGCTCATTGGGCAGCGCAATGCGCGTTGCGCCTCTTCATAACCTTTCTGCGGGATGCGCAGCTTGAAGTTAAGCTGTGCCAGCGAGTAGTGGGCGGCAAAACTTTCGGGGTCCAGCTCAGTGGCGGTTTCAAGGGCATCAAGCGCAGGATAGATGTTGTTGGTGAGAGCATGCGCGATTCCCAAAAACACATGGGCTTCGGGAAAATTCGGCGCGGCCTCGATGGCACGGGAAAGAAGGACGACTGCTTCTTGAGCTTCTCCTGTTTGCAGGTGGGCCACCGCGTCATGCATGCACTGCAGGGCGGTGAGTGAAACCGCCCGGGAAGGCGAGTCCGGCCACGACAGCGGAAAGCGTTGTACCGTGGCCGCACTATCTAACATGCTGTCGATCATGGTTGAGATCTCCTTTAGCGGTTGCGCGCAGGCAGTTAATCTGCGGCGACTCCGGCTCCCACTGACTCTGGTTTAAGCACGAACTCGGGATAACAGAGGGCTCCCATTTCGGGGATGTCCAGACCTTCGAGCTCGTCTTCGGCGGAGACGCGTTGTCCAACGATCACGTCCATCACCCAACCCGCCACGTAGGAAATCGTGAAGATGAGGCCTATCAGCGTGGCCACACCGATCAATTGCGCTACCAACTGGCTGGAATCTCCGTAGAACAGCCCGCGAACCGATCCGTTGACCCCATTCCAGCTGCCACCGTAGTTCGAGGTGCCGTCGGCGAACAATCCGACTGAAATGACGCCCCAAATGCCGTTGGTACCGTGTACCGAAATTGCACCGACTGGATCGTCGACTTTGAGAACTCTATCCACAAACTCGACGCTGACGCACAC
>DATATW010000114.1:0-8403 GCA_036268595.1 Terriglobales bacterium | reverse complement strand
TCGGACCATAGACAGGCTTACGATCAGTTCTACCGCTCGCCGTGCATGATGGCGAATGTGGCGTTGCGGAACTGGCAGTTCCTGTACAAAATGGGAATCTCAGGCTGCCAGTGGTTCGAAGGCTTGGGCAGCTTCGCCGCGGTTCGCAAGGTTCCCACATTTTCTACTGACAACAAAACCATCGGGCCGGATTCTCCCGTGGTCCTCACGCTCAAAGTTCTTTTTCCGCACTATGGCAAGCCGCTTCAGGAACAGGGAAATCTGGGCCGAGCACAGCTTCTTTCGACTTCGTTTCGCGATTACGAACGCCAAATCCGTGCACAGATGACTGAAATGTTCTCGGCATCCGGATTCGACGCAACGCGCGACATCGCTGGCATCGTTCTCAATCGCTGGGGACACGCCTACGGCAGCCCGCAGCCGGGTTTCTTTTTCGGAAAGGATGGAAATCCTGCGCCGCGTGACATTCTGCGTGCCGCGCCTTTCGGGCGAATAGCCTTCGCGAATACAGATCTCTCAGGCGCACCCGATCATCGCACCGCAATTGGCGAAGCGCATCGCGCCGTCAGCCAGTTGCTTGACCGTGTATTGACGGGGTAGCGTGACGCGAGCATTCAGAAGCAGCGCTCTTGTTCAGATCGATATTTAAGTAGAACCATTACACAGATTGAGACACATCCGCAGGGGGAATCGTGATTAACCGTCGGCAGTGGCTACGCTCGCTAGGCTTAGTTTTAGGAGCCTCCGTTCAATCCGGAGCGACACATGCGATGTCGAGTGCGCGCGAGGACCCAACGCCGCAAGCTTCTCCCACGCATCAATCACTCGCCCTTTCAGATTACGAACCCAAGAGCATGCTTCACGCCCATGAGACGGAGGTTGCCCGCGCCGCGTTTCCGGTGGTGGATGTGCACACCCATATTACTGTTTCGGCTAAATCCAGAAACGGTGTGGAACTCGCAGCCGCACGTACCTACCTTGGAAAGCCCAACGAACTTCTTCCGGTCATGGATCGCAAAAATATTCACGCGATGGTGAATCTGACCGGCGGATATGCCGAGGGCCTGGCCGACGTAATCAGCCGGTACGACAGAGCGTATCCAGGCCGCTTTTACAGCTTGACCGAGCCGAGTTATGAAAGATTTCTAGAGCCGAACTATCCACGCATTCAGGCCGAAGCCATCGAGAGCGCGCATCGCGCGGGATCAAAGGGCCTGAAGATATTAAAGACGCTCGGCCTTTATTTGCGCGAGAACATCACCTCAGGCAAACTGGTGAAAATCGACGACCCACGATTCGATCCCATGTGGGACACCTGTGGGCAATTGAACATGGCGGTCGCCATTCACATCTCCGATCCGGTCGCATTCTTCACCCCGACCGACCGCTTCAACGAACGGTACGAGGAACTCAACAATCATCCCGACTGGTCTTTTTACGATCACGATTTTCCCAGGAATGCAGAACTGCTTGAAGCTCGTAACCGCATGATCGCACGCCACCCGCGCACACAATTTATCGTTCTGCATGTCGGCAATTTCGCGGAAAACCTGGACAATGTTTCTGAGAACCTCGACCGCTTCCCCAACATGGCAGTCGACATCGCCGCTCGCATTGGTGAGTTGGGCCGGCAGCCGCGCAGGTCGCGAAAGTTTTTCGATCGCTACCAGGACCGCATTCTCTTCGGAACCGATGCCACTCCGCACGGCGACGAATTCCCGCAGCAGGTCTTCAACGATAAGTTGTACGAGATTTATTACCGCTTTCTTGAAACCGAGGACGAGTATTTCGATTACGCTCCGGCGAAGGTGCCGCCTCAAGGCCGTTGGCGAATCTACGGCATCGGTTTGCCGCCTTCAATTCTGGAAAAAATTTACAACCAGAACGCGGCGCGCCTGCTGCAGATAACCGTTTAAGGATGCATGTCGCGGGGCCGAGAGAGCCCGATCATCCTTGCAGAACATCTTGCGACTTCAACAACGCGGCTGATTGCGTATCGAGGTAAACGAATGTGTTCGCATGGGTTCGCAGAATAGACGCCGGCGCCATCGGACTAATCTCGCCAGTGAAGCATTTCGCCACCGCCTCAGCCTTACGGCTATCAGGAACGATACACAGGATCTGTTTCGATTTCAATATTTGACGGACCGTCATTGAAATCGCCCGGCGCGGCACCTCCTGCAGACTCTTGAACCATCCTTCTCCTAGTTGCTGCTTGCGGCAAGCTTCGTCGAGTTCCACCACGATGTAAGCCGCCTCAGTCTCGAAATCGGCAGGCGGATCATTGAACGCCAAGTGACCATTCTCCCCAACACCCACGAAAGCCAGATCAATCGGCGCCTTGCGAATCGCGGCGCTTACTTCAGCAATCACCTTCTGCGAATTTCCTTCCCCGTCCAGCAAATGATATTTAACGATTCCAACTTTCTTGATGAGTCGCTCGAGCAGATATTTTCGAAAGCTGGCGGGATGCGTCATCGGCAGTCCCAGGTACTCGTCGAGATGAAACAACTCCACCAGCTTCCAATCGATCTCCTCTGCTTTGGTGAGCTCATCGAGAAATTCGAATTGCGACGCTCCGGTAGCCGCAATGATTCGCGCGGAGCCGTTCTCGCGTATGGAATTGCGAATCGTGGTTGCGGCCTGCGACGCCGCTTCGCGCGCAAGAAAGTGCTTATTAGGTAAAACCCTAAGCTTCACGCATGCTCCTGAAGGGCACAACTTCGTTCTTTCAGTAGTTGATTATCTTAAGCGCAATTCTAGAATGGTGGGCCGGCTTGCTTACGCTACCTCTTCTATTCGTAACAAGTCACAGAGCGCGCGCTTCAGGTCTTCACGGATGGACGGGTCCTGCACATATGGCAAGGCCCGGATCGCCGCATCGAGAATCCGGCTGAACTCGCTGGAAGTCAAAATCTGACAGTTGATCTCAGGCGAAAACAGATCGGGATTTCGGACTGGAAACTTCAATATTTTCGTCGTATCCACAAAAACTCCGGCCATTTCCAATGCAGACTCAAACACCGCCGCACCAGACGACTATACACCTTTCGCATTTTCTTCGCATAATTTTTTCCGCTGCGGACCTGTGCGGTTAAGGCGCGAGTTTGAGCGCGATTACCCGATCTACTATGCCTTTAGTTGCAGCGGGCATTTTGATAACAACCCCATCGGCGCTCTGCTTGATTTCAACCGGCGCGCCGGAGATGAAATCATGCGCGCTTCCGATTTTCTTTTCGATTGGAGGCAGCGCCAGCAATGGGGCATTCCATTGTAGGACGTGCACATAGATGTCCTCGCCTTTCTGCGTGGTCGCTCCCCACGCAGCAGGCGCAATCGGACCGCCGCGCGTGCCGTAGATCGTCTCTCCGTACCTCGACATCCACTCGCCAATGGAATGCAGCCGGGTGACAAACTCTTCCTGAATTTCTCCATTTGGCATCGGGCCGATGTTCAGCAGGAGATTTGAATTATTTCCCGCGGCACGGACCAGCATCTCTTCCACTTCCTCAGGGCTTTTAAATTTGTGATCGCCAATATTGAAGCCCCAGGATTCATTCAGGGTGTTGCTGCTCTCCAGCGGAAGCCGGCTGCTCACATATTTAGTATTGAATCCGGCCGTATTGCTTCCGGGAAGATCGCGTTCGAAAGTCTGCACGTCCTCGCCTGGTTTGGGCGTCTGATGATGGTTTGGAATAATCAGCGCGGCGGGCTGCAACTGGTGAATCATTGAGTAAGTCTTCTGCAGATGCCAGTCGGCGTCGGGCTTGTCCCACATTCCATCGAACCAGATGCCTGCGATCGCGCCATAGTTCGTGAGCAATTCGCGCAACTGGCCATCCATGTAGTCGTCGAGGTATGCATTCCAATCGCCGTGATCCGGCCGGCCGTTGTCCCATCCGGTTACGCCGCGCGGATAATAGTCCGGATTATGCCAGTCAAGCTGCGAGTAATAGAAGAAGAGCTTAATTCCCTGCCGGTGGCACTCATCAGCCAGCATCTTAAGAGGATCTTTCTTATATGGGGTGCGCTGGACAATGTTCCAGTCCGAAATCTTGGAGTCGAACATCGCGAAGCCGTCATGATGCCGCGCGGTGATGGTGATGTATTTCATGCCCGCGGCTTTCGCCAGAAATACCCAGCTCTTGGCATCAAATTTTTCGGGATCAAAAAATCTTGGCAGGCGTTCATACTCATTGAGTTTGAGCTTGCGATCGTGGAACACCCATTCCCCGTCACCTAGGACGCTGTAGACGCCCCAGTGAATGAACATTCCAAACTTCATGTCCTGGAATTCCTGGCGGGCCTGGAGATTTGCGGTCGAAGGTTCATCGGCCGCTGCCGCGATCTGCGGGAACGCGAGCCCCACGAATAACAGGAGCGCGACGATTGCCTGACAGCTCCGCATGCCAAGCAGCTTGAACTTCATTTCACGTAATAGCAAAAGCGGTTTAGCGGAAATTCTCAAGGCCTGCATCTCGTATTTGTCTTATAAAATGATAAGCTTTCTCGACCTGTCTTTTACTCGACTCACAAATTCATGACCCATCTCGCCCGTCGCCTTCGTCTGGTGGATTATTTTGCCCTCGCTTTCGGGGTCATGGTTGGGACCGCGTGGCTGGTCGTGATGGATGATATCCTGCGCCGCGGCGGTCCGCTAGGGGCGCTACTTGGTTTCACCGCCGGCGCTCTGATGCTGCTGCCGGTCGCATATGTGTACGGCGAACTGGTGCCGGCCATCCCCGACGCCTCGGGAGAAGCCGCATATGTTGCGCAATTTTTCCCCGACAGTGTGAGCTTTGCGACCGGATGGATGGTGTTCCTCACCTACTTCCTGACTTGTCCGTTCGAAGGGCTGGCTGCCGGCAGAATCGCCGGCTATCTTTTTCCCTCGCTCAATACGCATGAACTGTACCGGTTGGGTGGATATCCGGTTTACCTGCCGCACCTCCTGCTCGGGGTCGGCCTGACGATTGTATTGACGTGGGTCAACTACCGCGGAATTCGCGCGGGCGCGCGCCTGGGAAAGACTACTACCTTCACATTTCTCACCCTCGTCATAATTTTTGCGCTAGCGGGTGCGGTGCACGGCAGCCCGCAAAACTTTCATCCGCTCTTCAGCCATACTCCGCTGATTTCCATTCTGCTGGTATGGCAGGTGGTGCCCTGGCTTTTCTCGGGATTCGAATCGGTTGGCAAATACTCCGAAGAAGCCAGCGCGGATTTTGGCGGGCGAGGATTTTTCATCGCCATCGCGCTCACGCTCACGACTGGGATGGTCTTTTTCTGGATCGTGATTTCATCGGTGGCTTATGTCGCGCCCTGGCAAAGCCTGAGCAGCAACCAGCAATTTCCCACGGCCGTAGCTTTTGAGCGCGCACTGCATGCGCACTGGATTGTGGGATTGATCATGGGCTCGGCGCTGGTCGCGCTGGTCCAGGCTTTCAACGCCAACATGATCGCCTCATCGCGAGTGCTTTTCGCAATGGCCCGCCGCAACTTGATCGCTCCCCGTCTGGATTATGTTCACCCCGTCACTCAGGCGCCTACGCTGGCGATTGCTGTGGTCGCAGTCGGCACCATGCTGACCATGTTCCTCGGCGAAGCAGGCCTGGTACCAATTCTTGAGGTAGGAGCGGTTTCATCTGCGCTGGGGTGGATGGCGGCGTGCGTTGCTTTTTATTGCATGAAGCCACACTGGGCCGGACGTCTGGCAGCGGCGTTCGGAATTCTTATGACCGGACTGATGGTTTCAGCCAAGGTCATGCCCTTTGTGCCCGGGCACTTCACGGGTTACGAGTGGCTGGCGCTAGGCATCTGGGCAACCCTGGGATTTTTAATCTCCATACCCGGACGCGCAAGGAAATCAGCCCTCGCCCTTGCGCCAGCGGACTTGCAGGGCGCCGACGCGCCTATTATTGAACCCGAGTAGATGGACTGTCCGCGACCGTTCGCAATGGCACAGGTCGATATCCGTTGCGGGTACGGAGGTGATATTTCTTTTCGCCTACCAGCCTCACGCTGATGGAACGCCAGCCCCGGTTAGGGTTCGCCTGCGGATAATAGCTGAGCGAGTACAGGTGGTTGAGGTCATCGCGAATCGAAGCGAACGCCTGCTGCTGCTCGTGCCAGCTTTTCGCGAAGTAGGCTTTTCCACCGGTGGCTGCGGTCATCCTCTCAAACACCGCAGTCGAGACCGGCTCCAACTGGGCCTCGCGAGTACTGACCATGTAAATGACCACCCCGGCCGATTGCGCCAATTCTGCGACGTCCTCGGGCGGAATTACACTGGCGTTGTCCGGGCCGTTGGAGAAAACAACGATCACCTTTCGCCCGGTGTATTGTGCCGCGTCTTTCACGGTCAGCAGCAGACTGTTGTAAAGGGCGGCATCATCCCCCGCCACCGTTCCGCGGACGGCCTTCAGAATATCCGAGCGATTTTCAGTGAGGGCCGCAGAACGCGACAGATCACGGCTGTATGAATAGAACGAAATCCGGTTCACACTTGCCAGCGAGCGCACAAAATCAGAGATGGCATCCTGCGCATAAACAAAACCACGGTACATGTAATTGCTGGTGTCGAACAAGACAAATACGTTGGAACCCGCAAGGCTGGAATTGAGCGAGAGGAGCGGCCCGCTGGCAGGAGTGTCGAGGGAGTCGACAGCGGGGTCCGCCCGGGACTCTGCAGGGCCGCCCGGAGTAGTGGCCTCAACCACTCGGCGAGCCGGACTGTCTCCTTCTCCGAATGTGGCGATCTTTTCACGGATTCCATCTTCTACAATCTCAAAATTTTCCGGTCGAAGGCCGGTCACATAGTTGCCCTTCTTGTCAGTGACGGCAACATTTAACTGCACCATGTTGACGGTCACGCGAAATTCCGGCTGCGTCTCCTGCGCTGACGAAACTTTGGGTCTAAAGGCGAGAGCGACAACCAATGTCAGACAAGTTGCAAGGCAAAATTTATTTTTCATCACCAACCCCTTAACCAGATGCTGTGTCGCTGTTGACGGAATTACTGCACAGATAATTTTGTTGCCGTAGTCGCAGTTTCGGGCAATACCGCAAGTTTCCCCTCGCGGAATTCATTCCCGGCTTCACGCATGGCGCGGAGAAGAGCCTGCCAGTCTTCAAAGTCGGTAGCAAAAATCTTCTCTACCATGCGACGGGTCAGTTGCGGGGCCATCAGGTTCAGCATTTCCGGCTCATAGCCCGCCTCATCCGCCAAGCGAGCCCAGTAAAGATTGTTAGAGTCCCAGGACTCCGCCAGCAACCGGCTGGAATATCCAGCAAACGCCGGAAACGGTTTCAAATTCAGCAATTCGGGCGTATACGTTTGCGCTAATGTCCGGTGCGGCACACCAAAGTCTCTCGACAACCGCTGCCAGTTCACCTCAGCTGGATACTGGCTGCTCAGGCGGTCCAGTTCGCGTCCGGAATCTCCCCACACATTAACGTCATTCGGAAATCGCCGGCGGAACTCAAGGGTGAGATAGAAGGTGTCGGCGGGAGTAATCTGCGAGATCGCGTCGTTGGCCTGCCCGGAGCTCAGGGACTGGTCCAGCCACGCGGTTCTCTCAGGCGACATGCGTTCGGAAAAAATGTTCAGCACTTTACTGCGCAATGCATCGTTAGTGGCAGACGCGGTCACCAACTCTTCTCCTGCGCGCTGGTAGAGCGCGACCGCATGAAGCTCATTCCTGCTCACGTGCCACCAGCGCGACATGACGGACGTACTTAAAAGATCCGGGACCACTTCTTTCCAGATCAGCGCCTGAACATTCTCCGGTGAAATGAAGTCCTGCTCGGCGTCAGACAGCACATAGGCGAGATCTGCCAGAGAACCGACGAAGTGCGCGCCTCCACCGGCAGGCGAGCCCTCGCCAAACAACTCCGGCGCGCGCCACAGGTCCTCGATGCCACTTACGCTGTCGCCAGAGAAATCATGCGAACGTACGAATAAAGGATTCGTACGCAAGAGCTGGGCGCCGGGTGGCTCGTAGTAGGCGTAGTTAAGACCAACCAGTGTGTCTCGCAGGAATGGCGCCAGTTGACCGCGCGCTTCATCCAACCTGGCTGCGGAAGCCGGGGCCTTGAGCACCCTGGCCAAATCGGTCTGCATCTGCAGTTCAGTATGACGATCGTTGTAAATTCCGGATGCCCACTCGGTCCGCTCTGCCGATGTAAAAATCGGACGCGGCATTTCGAACTCGCGAAGTTCTCCGGCCAGCGGTAGTAGCGTGCTTCCCTGCACCTCTCCCGCTGCCACGCGCTTCAGGCCTTCATCGAGGGCGAGCAGAGTATCCAGTGGGACCAGCCTCTGTCCGTCCATGACGGAGTGGATTCGCCTCACGATTTCCTGATGGACACGTTCGCCGACACCCGAGCCTTCCGGCCCAGCCA
>DATATW010000113.1:0-11430 GCA_036268595.1 Terriglobales bacterium | reverse complement strand
CGCTTGCTCGCGCCTTTCACTTTGGCGTGTACCGGACGCAGATTGACGTTCCAGCGCCGCTTGGTCACGTTGTGGGCGTGGCTGATGTTATTTCCAAATTGCGGCCCTTTGCCGCAGATTTCACAAACTTGTGCCATGACTGCTCCGAATGAAATCAGAACTTGATCGTTGAATCTATATTTTAGCGGATATCGTCATTTTTGACCAACTCCCACCGGCGTAACTTTAGTGTTTATCTTGGTTGCTCTTCGCACGCGGGAACTCCGCCGTCCCTGCCTTCGCGATATTTTCTTCCGCGAAAATCCGTACCCGGTCGAGCGCGGATTGCAGTTCCTGCAGATACTCTTCGTCCCCGCCATTTTTCGGCACCGCAATTTCCCGGCTAACTCGCATCAGCGCCCGGCAAAACGGCTTCGGGATCATAGCGCCGTCCCATGTTTTCAGCACCCAGGCCCGGTCAAGCGCAATGTAAAACACCACCATCGGCGCTCCGGTGCTGCGGGATAAAACCACCGGCCCAGGCTTCGCCACATATCGCGGTCCCTTCGGCCCATCAATGGTGAACGCCGCCGTCCATCCCTGCTCGATCTCCCGCCGCATGCCCAGCAGCGCTCGCACTGCGCCCTTCGAACTCGACCCGCGCACTTTCACAAACCCGAACTTCTGCATGATCCGCCCGGTGTACTCGCCGTCGAAGCTGTCGCTGCTCATCACTCGCACCTGCAAATCGCGGCACCAATACATGGCGGGAATCATGCAGTTATGCCAGAACGAATACACCTTCGGCCGCTCCGCCAGGCTCTTGGGCGAACCTTCTTCCCACGAAACTGAAAAGCGTATCGTCGGCCCCAGAATCCGGATCGCAAGAAATCCAACCCAATCGATCATCCACAGCAGAATTCGCTGCTTCAGCGTGAATTTTCGCCACGGCTTGTCGATTCTGGGCGCAACGGGAGTAGCGACGGCATTCACGAATTTATTGTAGCCGCTGCTCACCCTAGAAAGACGGTGGGGAGACGGGCGTCCTCGCCCGTCCACCTTCGGCGCAGGTACAAACCCATCCGGCAAAGCTGAATCCAAGCCGCGTGCCTCAAACCGAGCCAACTCCCGAAACTCGTCGCCTGACTGCCACGGAAATTTTTGACGCTGCGGCCGCCAGCGCCCGCTCCGAACTCAAGCGTCCGTGGCGCGCGCTTGCAATCTCCGGCTTGGCCGGAGGCATGACCATGGGCCTCACTGCGATCGCCGTATCGTCAGTGCGAGCCGTTCTTGGCAATGGCGGTTGGCAGAACCTGATCTCCTACATGGTCTATCCCATCGGCTTCATCGCCGTCATCATCGGACGCCAGCAGCTTTTCACCGAAAACACGCTTTATCCGGTAGTTCTCGTGCTCGACGAAAGTCGCTGGCTAATCAAAATGCTTCGCCTCTGGGCGGTCGTATTCGCCTCAAACATCGCTGGCGCCACGGCGTTTGCCGCCCTCGCCAGTTATTCGACCGCGCTCAGGCCGGAAATCAAAGTGCAACTCATCGCTCTCGGCAGCCAAGCCGTAGAGGGCAGCTTCACCCATCTCTTTTGGAGCGGCGTTGTCGGCGGTTGGCTCATCGCCCTGGTCGCCTGGATGGTCAGCGCCAGCCACTGGACCATCGGCCAGGTCGTCATGATCTGGCTCCTGACCTTCGTAGTAGGAGTCGGCGGCTTCGCTCACTGCATCGTGACCAGCTGCGAAATCCTGTCCGCCGCCATGGCCGGACCAGTCACCGCCAACGCTTACCTTCACTGGCTGCTCGCGGCGGTGCTGGGCAATATAGTCGGGGGCGTAGGTATTGTGAGCTTGTTGAACTACGGGCAAGTTCGCCAGGAATAGGTCTATCAGGAATATTTCCGTAAGCTATTTTCTCTCCCCCACGACTGTCATCCCGAACTCGTTCGCCGAAGGCGGATCAGAGAGAGCCTGCCCTGAGCGCAGCCGAAGGGGACCGTACGATGCGAATGTATCGGCGTGAACGCGCGTAGGGACTACTACTGCTACTTGCATCTCTGCTCAAGCGCTCGGTCTAGCCTGCATTACCATTTGACGCATGCACCCAGCGCTCAAGATCACCCATCATCGCCCCTGGCCATTACCCGCAGGCCCTTGGATCATGGAACAGACATGGAACGATCTCCTCTTCGCCCACTGGCCCATCGATTCAAACCTAATGCGCCCGCTGATCCCATCTGCCCTCACACTCGATACCTTCAACGACCAATGCTGGGCGGCGGTCACGCCATTTCATATGACCGGAATCCGCGCTCGTTTTATGCCCCAGCTCCCCGGCCTCTCTGCCTTTCCTGAACTCAATGTTCGAACCTATGTGAACTTCGGCGGAAAGCCCGGCGTGTACTTTTTCAGCCTCGACGCGGGAAGCCAGATCGCCGCCTGGGTTGCGCGGAAAACATACCACCTCCCATACTTCCGTGCCCGCATGAGTACGGCTAACAAAGAAGGATGGATTCACTACCATTCCATTCGCGATTCAGGTGCAGACCTCAAAGCCAAATTTCGCCCAACCACTCCCGTCGAGCTGAGAAATCCCGGAACCATCGAACACTGGCTGACCGAACGTTATTGCCTCTACACCACTATTCGCGATTCCGTTTACCGCGCCGAAATCCATCACCAGCCCTGGCCCTTGCGGAACGCGGAATGCGAATTTTCCGTAAATTCTGTGGCCGTTTCCGCCGGTATCCAGCTGCCCCGAACCCAGCCGCTGCTGCACTTCGCTAAACGGCTGGAGGTGCTGATCTGGCCGCTGAAAAAGGCTTGACAAGCCGTACTGAAACATTGTCGGTTCGCCTTCTGCTTTGCAAATCCAGCTCACGAGTTTTATTGCGTGCTGTTCTGCCTTCCCATATCCTGCGACTAGATGGCTATCTCGACCGGTCCCGAGCAGCTGTTACTGGAGCTGTTTGCGATCTTTGTCTCTGCCAAGGCTGTTGGCGAGGTCTTTGAACGCATCGGCCTTCCTTCCGTTTTAGGAGAGATTCTGGCCGGGGGCATCCTGGGGCCTTATGCGCTCGCATGGGTTCCCGTTAGCGACAGCATCCATTCGGTCGCCGAACTCGGCGCTATTTTCGTACTCTTCAGCGCCGGCCTTGAAACCAGCCCCAGAGAACTCATTCGCATTGGCGCCAAATCTCTAAGCGTCGCCATTGCCGGCGTGGTCGTTCCTTTCGTCCTGGGATTTGTTTACATGAAAATGCGCGGCTACGTGAACAGCGAATCGGTTTTCGTTGGCGCTGCCATGGTCGCCACCAGCGTGGGAATCACCGCCCGCGTGTTTGCCGATCTCCATCTGCTGTCGACAGAAACCGCCAAGATCATTCTGGGAGCCGCCGTCTTCGATGACATTTTGGGAATGGTGCTGCTGGCCATCGTCGGCGGCATGGCTACCGGGCATGTGGACTGGTTACACATGGGCGTTCTCATCGGTGAGGCGGTGGGCTTCGCCCTCTTCATGCTGTTCGTGGCGCCCCGCATCGTGCGCCGGATGGAACCGAGTGTAGAGCAGCTCTCAATGCAGAATGCTTCGCTGATCGTGGCGTTGGCGATCTGTCTGCTTCTGTCCTGGCTGGCGGTCAAGATCGGCATTGCCGCCATCATTGGAGCGTTTTTTGCCGGCTTGGTATTCGCCGATTACGCGCCACAATGGAACCTTATCCCTCGCGTTGGCGGAATCACGGAGTTCCTCGCTCCCTTTTTCTTCTTCCTCATCGGCACCCGCCTGAATGCCTCGCTCTTGACCCGCGAGACCATCATTTCGGCGCTGGTGATTTCGTTCCTGGCGATTATCTCCAAACTGATCGGGTGCGGCCTGCCGCTCATTGGTAAAGGATGGCGCCAGGTTCTGCAGGTAGGCACAGGCATGATGCCACGGGGAGAGGTCGCTCTTATTGTTGCATTAGTCGGCCTCCAGTCCGGCATCGTCAGCGAGCCCACCTATGACATCGTGGTGCTTATGACCGCCGTTACCACCGTACTTGCTCCTCCGCTGCTGCGGATTTTATTCCGCCGTGAAATCGAGGAACACCGCGACTCCCACATGCCCCAGCCTGTCCGGTTATAATTCCGCCTTCACAGGAAGTGCGCATGACCCTCGCTGGACGTGTAGCCGTCATCACCGGCGCCTCTCAAGGCATCGGACGCGCGTGTGCATTAAAGCTGGCACAATGCGGCGCCCATGTGGCCCTGCTTGCCCGCAATCACGAAAAGCTCGATGAAGTGAGTCAGGAAATTGCAGCTGCAGCACGGGCGGGGACGCCCGTGCCCCCAAAATCATCATCGGACGAGCATGGGGATACGGGCGTCCCCGCCCGTTCTTATCCAACCGACATAGAAAATGAAGACCAGATCAAATCCACTTTCAAATCCATCCTCCGCGAATTCGGCAAGATCGATATCCTGGTCAACAACGCCGGCATTACCCGCGATCAGTTAGTAATGCGCATGAAGCGCGCCGATTGGGATTCGGTTCTCAACACCAACTTGACCTCGGCTTATCTCTGCACTCAACAGGTGACCTCATCCATGCTCAAGCAACGCTGGGGCCGGATCATCAACATTGCTTCGATCTTTGGCCAGATGGGTCAGGCAGGGCAGGCTAATTACTCTGCATCCAAAGCCGGACTGATCGGCCTCACTATGGCGGTCGCGCGTGAACTTGGATCGCGCAATATCACCTGCAATGCCGTCGCCCCGGGATTCATCGAAACTGCCATGACCGCCGAACTACCCGAAGAATTAAAACAGAGTGCGTTAAAAATGATTCCCGTCGGCCGCATTGGCTCTCCCGACGACGTAGCTAATTGCGTGGCCTTTCTTGCTTCCGAAGGAGCGTCGTACATCACCGGCCACGTTCTAAACGTGAACGGCGGTATGCTGATGGGGTAAAGGGTAAGGGAGCAAGAAATATAGAGGTGGCACAAGCCTCCTCTGTGGCTTTTCTCCGTGATCCCCGTGTCTTCGGTGGTAAAAGCTTTTGACTTTGATTTCGCACGATCGAAATGAATGTAATCGCGGTTGCCTTTCTCTGCGATCTCTGCAGGTTTTCTCTGCGCTCTCTGCGGTTAAAGGCTTCTGATCGTCCAAAAAATGAAATCAAACTACCAGGAACGAACTGCTGCCGTAAATGAGTTTCAGTTTCAGCGCTCCGAATCGCCAGAACAAATTGCTCAGACCCGCGAGCTCTTCCTCGAATACGCGAACTCTCTCGGCTTCAGTCTGTGTTTTCAAAGCTTCGATCAGGAGCTCGCATCTCTCCCCGGCGATTACGCCCCACCCGAAGGTCGATTAATCCTCGCTACCAGCAACGGCAACCCTGCCGGCTGCGTCGCCTTGCACCAGATCGACCGGGATATTTGCGAGATGAAGCGCCTCTACGTTCGCCCGGACTTTCGTGGAAAAGGTCTAGGCCGTGAGCTTGCAAAAAGAGTAATCGCAGAAGCGCGCCAGATCGGATACAAATACTTACGTTTGGACACTGTCGAACCGGTCATGAAAACTGCAGTGGCCATGTACCGCCAGTTCGGGTTCCGCGAGATTCCGTCCTACCGTCAGAACCCGATCGATGGCGCGCTTTACATGGAACTACAATTGTGAACTTTGAAAGGATCTTATGAAATCCATTCTTCTCTGCTGCGTCCTTATGGTCCTCGCAATGCCTGCGCTCGCCGCCACTCCCAAAAACGTCACCTACAAAAGCGGCAATGACACCGTTCACGGCATTCTCTACACTCCTGCTGGAAAAGGCCCGTTCCCGGGCATCGTCGTCGTCCACGAGTGGTGGGGATTGAACGACTGGGTCAAAGAGCAGGCCTCAAAACTAGCCGACCAGGGTTACGTCACCCTCGCCATCGATCTTTATCGCGGCAAAGTGGCCACCACCCCCAACGAAGCCCACGAATTCATGGGCAGCGTTCCCCAGGACCGCGCCAAGCGCGACCTGCTGGCTGCCTACAATTTCTTAGAGAACCAATCTGACATCAAAAAAGACCGCATCGGCGCGATCGGCTGGTGCATGGGCGGTGGATATGCCCTCGAGTTGGCGATCGATCAGCCGTCTTTACGAGCTGATGTGATCAACTATGGCGTGTTCGACTACGCCAGTCTTGCTAAAAATCCGGAAGAGGTGAAAAAAATCAACGCCTCCATTCTCGGACTCTTCGGCGGCCAGGATCGCGGCATTCCCACCACTGACTTGAAAGCGTTTGTAGATGCGATGGCCAAGCAGGGGAAAAAAGCCGACTTCTCCGTCTACTCCGACGCCGGTCATGCCTTCGAAAATCCCAACAACAAAGATGGCTATCGTCCCAAAGACGCGCAGAGCGCATGGAACCGGACCGTGGTGTTCTTCGCCGAGACTCTAAAAAAGTAGCGCGAAAAAATTTTGCTTGTGAAAATCCTGTTGCATTCGCGAGCGCACGCATCGTACGCGCCAGAGAAATAAGGACAAGTGGCCTGCTGCTGATATCATAACTTTTCGCTTGCCATCGTGTACTACTCTGGTTACCATTCACGCTGACCTTTCGATGAATATTGGGGTAACAATCCGGAGCTTCCGGCTGCAGAAGGGAATGTCGCAAGGCGACATCGAAAAACGGACCGGGCTCCTCCGCTGCTATCTTTCCCGGGTTGAAAACGGCCACACCGTCCCGTCTCTCGACACTCTTTCGAAAATCGCCGGCGCCATGGAACTTCCGCTCTCCCATTTTTTTTCCGAGCCCGGCAGTGGCAACGGATCGAAAGCTCTTCCCCAACTCTCCGACGACGAGCTCCGCTTCCTGACCCAGATCCGCCGCTACTCTGGCAATTTGAATGACAGCGATCGCAAGCTGGTCATCGCCATGGTCAAGAAGATGGCAGTGAAATAGTAATCAGCTTTCAGCCATCAGCCATCAGCCATCAGCCATCAGCCATCAGCCATCAGCGCGTGTCAGCGATGCATGCGTGTGCGCCAGAAGTTGGTTATGGAGCGGCGGGCGCCCTCGCCCACGTCCTTCGTGAACCTTCGTGTCCTTCGTGGTCAATGATTTTCAGGGCTTAGCTACCAGCTGACAGCTTACTTTCGTACCATCTCCGTTGTGTCCGGCGGGTACCTCGCCCCGGTTACCGTTCTCTCCTACACTGACGTATGGGTTCCAGCTTGCGAGAAATTCGCCTGCTTCCGCCCAGAGAGATCCCATGACGGTTGACGAAGAGCTGACTTTACTCGAATCGCACTTGCGCCGACTCAAGATCGAGTACGAGATCTATTTCAACAGCCCGCAAAAGAGACCGCCTGCTGATCTCGAGTGGAAAGTCCTCGCGCTGTTGCGCAAATTTTCCGACGGCGGAGGTCGCATGGGCTTTTCCCAGCGCTTCCGTTATAACGAGATTGCCCAGCGCTATGCCGTTTACAGCGACCTTTGGCGCAAGAAGTCCCGCATTCGAGAGGAAGGCTACCGCCGCCCTCAGGATGCATTGCTCTCCGTGCAGGGTGTTCGGCCCGAGGAGCACGAGGCCACGCACAAAATTTACGGCGTGCACGCCCACGAGGAAGCGTTTGTCGTCACAGATGTCAAAACCGAGCACGAGAAAGTCGAAAAGCTCTTTGTTGCTCTGAGCGATGCCAAAAAGAAAGCCGGCGAAAACGTCTCCGGCTCCCTCGCCAGCTTCAGCACCTTTGTCCAAAAGAAAACTCAGCAGATTCGCAAACAGTACGGTTGCGAGCAGGTCGAATACTCAGTCGACATCGCTGACGGCAAAGTCAAACTCACCGCCCGAGCCAAAACCTAAACCATTCAGTTATTAGATCGAGAGCGACGCTAGTGTCGGGACGGGCGTTCACGCCCGCCCGTCGAGCTTGCTCGACGGCTTTCACTTCGTGAACCTTCGTGTCCTTCGGGGTTAACGGTTTTCGCTCGCGCACCCATTTAATTCTTGCGCTAAAATTCTCTTAGTCCTTCCGCCACGAAAATTCCCGATAGAGGCTCTAAATGCCCCACAAAATCCAGCGCGCAATCCTCAGCGTCACCGATAAAACCGGCCTCGCCGATTTCGCCCGCCAGCTCTCCAACCTCGGTGTGGAACTCATCTCCACCGGCGGCACCGCTAAGCTCCTGCGCGAATCCGGAATCGAAGTTCAAGATATCTCCGACCTCACCGGCTTCCCCGAAATGCTCGATGGACGCGTAAAAACCCTGCACCCCAAAGTGCACGGTGGTATTCTGCATCGCCGCGAAGATCCCGCGCACCGCGCAGCCGTTGCCGAGCACGGCATTCAGCCCATCGACATGGTCGTGGTGAATCTTTATGCCTTCGAAAAAACTGCTTCGAAATCGGGCGTGCACTTCGACGAACTCATCGAGAACATCGACATCGGCGGACCATCGATGATCCGCTCCGCCGCCAAGAATTTTCACGATGTTGCCGTCGTCACTTCACCCTCGGATTATGACGCTCTCATTGAAGAGATGAAGGATTCTAAAGGCGAGCTTTCGTCGGAGACCAAATGGCGTCTGGCGCAAAAAGCTTTCGCCACCACCGCGGCTTACGACTCCGCTATCGCCTCAACTCTTGAGCGTGTAAGCGCCAACGGAAATTTCCATCTCCAACCCGCCGAAGCTTTTCCCGACACTCTTCGCCTCTCTTTCAAGAAGGTCGGCGATCTCCGCTACGGCGAAAATCCGCACCAGAAAGCCGCCATGTATTCCGACGGCTCAACCGCCGGAGTTGCCAACGCCCGCCAGGTGCAAGGCAAAGAGCTTTCCTACAACAATATCGTTGACCTGCAGGCCGCCTGGGACCTTGCTCAGGAATTCGATCAGCCTTTTTGCGCCATCATCAAACACACCAATCCCGCCGGAGCCGCCACCGGCGCCTCTTTGGCCGAAGCCTACAAGCGCGCTCTGGAGTGCGATCCTGTCTCCGCCTTCGGTGGCGTTATCGGAGTCAATCGTCCAGTCGATGCCGCCGCTGCGGAAGAAATGGCAAAACTTTTTCTCGAAGTAGTCGCCGCTCCATCTTTTGAAAAATCCGCGCTCGAAAAATTCTCCGCCAAGAAAAATCTTCGTTTGGTCGAGATCGTCAATAGCCCACAGAAATGGGTCCTAAAAAATGTTTCCGGCGGTATGCTCGTACAGGACGCCGACCTTCACCAGCTCCGCGATTCCGATCTCAAGGTCGTCACCAAACGCCCGCCTACGCTCGAAGAGAAGCGCGCCCTGCTCTTTGCCTGGAAGGTTTGCAAGCACGTCAAATCGAATGCAATTCTCTACGCTCGCGATGGCCAAACCGTCGGGGTCGGCGCCGGCCAAATGTCCCGCGTCGATTCCTGCCGCGTCGGCGCGCAAAAAGCCGTGCTGCCGCTCAAAGGCACAGTCGCCGCCTCCGACGCCTTCTTCCCCTTTCCCGACGGAGTCGAAGAGATCGCCAAAGTCGGCGCCACCGCCATCATTCAGCCTGGAGGCTCGGTCCGCGACCAGGAAGTCATCGAGGCCGCCGACCGCCTGGGCTTGGCCATGATCTTCACTGGCGTCCGTCATTTCCGGCACTGATGCTTTTTGGTTATTGAGTCGCTGGACGGCGTCGCGGACCAACTTGTCATGCGGGGAATCAACTACCACTGCGCAGGAATCGCGATGTCTTTCCTGACCAGCACTCGGATTGCGCCGAATCTGGGGTCCGAAACCTGCTGATAGTCGGATGCGATGACATTCGAAAACAATTTTGGAAGGATCTGGTACTGATAGCCGTACTCAGCAGCAGGTGTCTGCGGATCTTGCGCAGGGCAATCCAGCGGTGTAGCGCACAAGACTGCGAACAATGAATGCGACGAAACAATTACCGCCGGGCGGTTCTTTGCAAGGTCGCACATAAATTGCTTGCGTTGTTCGCCTGCGACCGGGTTGTTCGCGTCAATGAGCGGTAGTTGATACACGAATCGCGAGGCAGGCAGCCGCTGTGCCAGGAATGTAATATACCCGGATTCAGTTTCCACGACCGTGATCTTGTCTTTCGGCGTCGTCGCGCGCTGGATGAACTGTGCCACTGCGAGAAACTCGGAGCGTGGCGGTTCGGTGGAACGCGAAAAATCGCCTGCATAAGCCAACAACGCAAACGGGCACAACCCGAGCAGCAGGGTTGTGACCAGTGCCGGCCTTGCGGAAATTGCTTTCATTTGGTCCTGAAGCTCAGAGAGGAACCACGCCGCCAGCACCGCCAGAGACGGAAACAACGGCAGCAGGTAATGTGGATAATCTCTGCCCGACAACGCCGCCGCCGCGATTTCGACCGGCAAGCTCCACAGCAAAGTCTGTAAATAGGGCGACGGAAGTCCGCCAACCACTTCCTTTTTCTCTCTGTTCTCTTTTATCGCCAAAGTCCATCCCGCAGCGCCCAGAATTGCGATTGCGGTGGCGAACAGCAGCATCAACAGCTGGCTCGTGTGCAGATATCGGCCGTCCCACGACAGCGCGCGCGAATAAGCGGCGTTATATCCGAAATACGCCGCCATAAACTCATGGAATACTCCCCAGTGATACAGCGGCGCCACCATAAGCCCGGAGAGCCCGACGGCCGCCGCACACGCTACGGCAAACTGCTTCACCGCCGTTCCCAGCGATTCTCGCTTCTTGCTCGCGTATAACAGCACCAGCATCGCCACTGCCGGGTACGCCCCCATGTTTGGACGCAGGAAAAAAATGCAGGTGAAGCACGCCCCTATTACCGGTGCCCACCAGGTCCGTGACAGCCGCTGCGACCATCGCCAACCGGCATAATGCGCCCCTGCCAGCGGAAGCAGCGCCCAGCTCTCGGTCATATTTCCGCCCGCATAAAAGTGCGTGACGAATGCGATCGAGAACGCCGCAATCACCAGCCCCACAAAAAGCGAAGCAAATGACGTAATCACGCGATATATCAAAAAGAAAGCGGTCGCGAACGCGATCACCTCAAGCAATCCGATTCCAAACGTCGACGTCGACCGCAGCGACATCCCTGCAAACTGCAGGTAATAGAGCAGCGGTCCCTTGTGGTCCCACACATCGCGGTAGGGCATCAGGCCGTGCTTCATCGCCCAGCCTATATATGCGAAAACCCCGCTGTCATCTGGTTCGCCTCTTGAAAGCAGCATTCGCGATGGCACCAGAATCGCGCTGACGACCGCCATCGTCACCAAAAGCGGCGTCGAAACACGGCATGCGACGGTCGTCTCTGCAACCACCCTGCCTGAAGTCTGCGCAGTTGCAGTGGAAGGCATAATCCTGGGCGGCGCCAGGCTCTGGTCTATCGATGACATGCTGCGAAACGCTCGAGTCTCCGCGATTGCGGCTTTGTGGGGATTTTAACGTGCCCCCGCCGCCTTCGAGCCATTCCGTCCGACCCAAAGTAACCTCCGCCCGCCCCTCCA
>DATATW010000112.1:0-12986 GCA_036268595.1 Terriglobales bacterium | reverse complement strand
TGAAGGATATGGTAGGCACGTGGGGACTCGAACCCCAGACCTCTACCGTGTCAAGGTAGCGCTCTAACCAACTGAGCTACGCGCCTATAAGAACGGGCTGGTGCTGCAGGACATTTTAACACTCACCTGGCGTTGGCTACCGCAGGCGCAATTCGGGCGCGGGTGGCCTTCACGATCGCCACAAACTTACGGGCGGCTTCGACGATGACTTCCGGCTTGCCTGATTTCAACGCTTCGGCATAGACAAGTTCGCCGCCGACGCCTAAAGCCTCCGCGCCGGCTTCGAGGAATTCTGCTGCGGTGTTCAGGTTCACGCCGCCGGTGGGTACAAGCGGAATTTGCGGCAGCGGGCCTTTGATCGCCTTGATGTATTTCGCTCCTCCGACCTGCCCGCAGGGAAACACTTTGACGAAGTCTGCGCCCGCTTTCCATGCTTTCACGATTTCGGTCGGGGTGAGCGCGCCCGCCATGATCAGCAAATTGTTTTTGTTGGCAAATTCAATGGTCTCCACGTTCAATGCCGGGCTTACGAGAAATTCCGCGCCGGCGTCGCGACACCGTTGCGCAGCGTCCGCGTCGAGCACCGTCCCGGCGCCGATCAGAATTTTTGAAGAATTCGATTTCGCCAGCTCGCGGATCACCTCGACAGCACCTGGCACGGTCATCGTGATTTCCACGACCGGAATGCCACCTTCAGCGACCGCGTCAGCCGCCATCAGAGCGTCCCCGCTTGACGATACTCTAATCACTGGCACGATCCCGATTTCCATGATGCGGTCGCGAACAGATTTCTTATCCATAGTTTTAGAAGATCAGCGCGCGATGCGGGCGCCGACTCCCTTCATAATCTGCACAACTTCTTTCAGGGTCGCCATGCTGGTGTCGCCGGGGGTGGTCATGGCAAGGACGCCGTGCGCGGCGCCGCACTCGACCGCCCATTGCGGTCCTTCGCTGGCGAGGAATCCGTAAATCAGCCCGGATGCGAAGGAATCGCCGCCGCCGACGCGATCGAAAATCTCCAGGTCCGTCCGGTCTTTCGCCTGATAAAACTGGCCGTCACAATAGCAGATCGCGCCCCAATCGTTTTTGGTTGCGGTGTTGGCTTTGCGCAGCGTGGTCGCGACCACGTCAAAAGGATAGTCTTTGACGACCTGGCCAATCATTTGCTTAAAAGCGTCAACTTCGAGCTTGGAAAAATTAGCGTCGATTCCGGGGATTTCGTAGCCAAGCGCGGCGGAAAAATCCTCCTCGTTGCCGATCATCACGTTCACGTGTGGTGCGATGCGGCGGTTCACTTCCTGCGCCTGCTTCTTACCCCCCAGCGTCTTCCAAAGCGACGGGCGATAGTTGAGATCGTAGGAAACGACGGTCCCGTATTTACGCGCCGCTTTCATGGCTTCGAGAGCGACATCCGGCGTCGAAGAAGAAAGAGCGCAGAAAATTCCTCCGGTGTGAAACCAACGTGCGCCCTGCTTGCCGAAGATTTCGTCCCAGTCAATGTCGCCGGGCTTCAGCTGGGAGACCGCAGTGTGTCCTCGATCGTAAGATCCGAGAGCCGCGCGAACTCCGTGTCCGCGTTCGGTAAAATTCAGGCCGTTGCGGACAGCGCGGCCCACTCCGTCATGCTCCACCCATCGGATCAAAGACTGGTCGATGCCACCTTGATAAATAAAATCCTGAATAAGCCGCCCGACTGGATCGTCGGCGAGCGCGGTAACGATGGCGGTGTCCAGCCCGAAGCAGCGCTTCAAGCCACGCGCAACGTTGTATTCGCCGCCCCCTTCGTATACATCAAAATGTCTCGTGGTAGCAATGCGGCCGTGGCCCGGATCGAAGCGCAGCATCACTTCCCCCAGGCTTACCAGATCCCAACAGCACTCCTGCTTCGGCCTGATCTTGAGTCCCATCTTTCTAATTTCAACGAGCAGGCCAGTTCACGTCAAATGCGAACAGCTGCATCCTCGCAGGTTTCGATTCGCCTGGCCGATCCACGAATTGGAATTACAACGTGATGTGCTGAACGATATCCTCAAGTTTTTGTCGTTCCGCGTTTTGTTTCTGCTCCAGTTCGGTAATTTCCTTATGCAGAAGAGTGAGGCGGTCTTCCTGCGAATTTAGCTGGTGAGTGTAGCGCAAGAGTAAAGCTTTTTCTTCCACGCTGCCTCTCAGCGCTTTCATGTTCTCGCGGATACGCATCTGGTCGGTGTTAATTGCGCTGAGTTCCATCTGGCGAGTTCCGGTTTCTGATTGCAATTTGCTGATCTGGACTTTTTGATCGAGCACTCGCCGGAACGCGGCCTGCAGTTCTGGCGTCATTACGTTTTCTGTGGCAAGAACTTCTACCTGATGCTCGGTGATGTCAGTGAGCATCGAGCGACTCACGTCCTGATGGACTTCTTCAACTGCGAGTTCGTGGGTTTTGTACGGATCAACAGCGACACGAAAGCGATAATGAGAGGCGGACGTTTCTTCGGGCTTATCGGCGTCGATGAGCTTCCATCCTTCACGCACGGGATGCTCGATCACCACCTGGCGCGCGGTGGTATCAGCGTTGCGGATGGTGTACTTCACTTTGTCGCGATGTTCCCTTGAAAGAAACATCACACCTTTCAGTATCTGGACGCGGCTGACCGGCAAGTCTTTCGATTCGAATTGCGAAGTGACGCGAATGCCGGTATCTGCCGCATAGGACAGAAGCCGGCGTTCATTGGGATGGACGGCTTCGATCAGGCCTTCGCCGGCGAATGTTCCGCTATCAATAATATTGAAAGTTCCCGCGTCGAGAGTCAGCCCACTGGCATTCTTGATCCAAAGCGCTCGCAACGGAGGCTGGCTTCCATTTGCAGTCCAAAGAGTAACTTTCTCGGCGTCAATCCGTGACTGCAGGATAGGCACTAGCGCCGATTGATTTTTGCCGATGGTGATCGATTGCTTGATGTTGTATTCGAAGTAGTCGCCGAGCTCCTGCGCTTGCGCTACCTGAGCGTTTTGCAGTTGAGTGATTTGGCCAAAATTTCTGCCACTCATGGGAGCTGCCATCGGGGCTGCGTTTTCCGCTTCAACTTCCACAGTTTCAGTTGTCGAACCCACGTTAAGCTGCGTATTTGTCTCGCTAGTTTGATTCGGTCGCACGTTAACACCCATTCGTGTGGTCTGGAATCCAGGGCTTTGGATAGTCAGAGCTCCCCGACCAGCAGGCACGCCTGAGAAAACATAATTTCCATTGGAGTCCGCTGTCGTTGTTTGAGAAGTGCCGGACCCGCTTCGCAAAGTCACGGTCGCACCCGACACGACGGCACCCGACGAATCAGCGACTCTTCCTCGCAGGGTACCCTCGCCTCCAATCCTAAATACGCCACCACCCATTCCTCCGCCTTGGCCTGCACCCACACCCCCAGGAACACCGGCTTTGGCCCCCTCGTCTTTCATCGTCCCCTCATGGGTTTGCGGAGTCAGCATCGCTGATTCGGGCAGGGCCACCTCTGGCCGTCGCGCGTACAGCGGCTGAGAGATGTTCTGAATAAAAGACTGCGGGGCTCCGGCAATCAGCGACAACTGCACGTCCTTCCAGTCTTCACCAATGGTGTTGTCGACAATCGCCCAGCCCTGAAGCAACGGCTTTTCGTTCGGCTTTTCCGGAAGAATGATGCGATAGGTGCTCTTCCACACTGGCACTTCGCTGATGTAGCTGACAAAAATGTCGCGGTCACCATTTCCAGTCGCGGAGACCGTCATCCGGCGGAGATCACGGGCTCGCGACGAGCCGACAAGATTAAGATAGCGCCCGACTTCATCATTCAACTCATGGTCCGCCAGCCGCACGGAAACGCTCGGGCTCAACTCGAAATTCTTCATCTCGCCTGCGTCGGTGACAATCGAAAAATCGGTCACATGATAAGTTCCGCCGGAGTCGTTGGTGCGATCTTCTTCTTCTTCCACGCTCAGCAGCCGCCCCGTTGCAGATTCACCTTTTCCCGCAACTTCGACGCGAGAACCCCGCAGCGCAGAAAGAAACTCGGCCTGGGTAATTTGTTCGCCGAAGGGTAATCTCAAGGCACGGAGGCGTTCATCGAGCGGAGCGATTGAGTTGTAGCGAATGTCGGAGATTTGTCCATCACCGAGATCGACCACGGTCAGTGACTTAAGAACATCATTCAGCTGACCGGTGGTGAAGTCGATTCCCAGTTCCTGGTTTCCATGCACCCGTGCCGAGTGCTCGAAGTAACCGACGCCGTTTTTGTAAAGCACCACCCGTTTTACCGGCAGCCGGGCCGCGTCGGTGTCTGAGCTAGACGATGATTGTTGCGCGGAGCATAGTGCCCCGCCAACCCCGAGAATCAGAACGAGGAAAAACCAACGTCCCTTGCGCATTTGAACCCTCCACAGGTGGAGCAATTTAAGACAAGAACGTTAGATATGAACGATGTTGCGATGTGAGCAGAAAGTGAGTTGGTTGCCATTGTGGTCTAGCCAGATCAGATTAATCGAGGTCCTTTCCTCATAGGTTGACACTCATGGGTCGGCGCGATCCATAACTCAATTGACAACAAGCGGTCGCTCTAAGTTCCCTCACAATATCGATTAGGTGCCCGTCCCCCGTCTTCTCGCAATCGGGACGCGATCAGCTGTTGTGGTTACCAAAGGCACAGCAACCCAGCCGACCTGATTGCTTTGTCGGAAGTGAGCTCCCATACTTTTGGGTGGGGCCACTGTTTCCGATACAGACCTGGCCGCCGGATTCCAGCGTGTCTGATAACAAACAAATCAAAGCTCTAGGTTTGCGCTTCGCCCGTGGCCTTCAGATGACGGTCAAAACCACGGTCATGTTTACTGTGGAGCACAAAAGCGTAGAGCGCCCCATTCAGCAGAGCTTTGAGCTCCTAAACACTTTGCTTAAGGAAGTCGGGCAGTTCACCTTCGGCTTTGTCGACAATCAGGTCATGCTTAACAATCTGCTGACTACCGATCTTTCGCTCCGACACCTGGAGACTGAATTCCTCAAACGTGGAATCACGGCGGTGACATTCGAACCGGGGCTAACCCTGGGACGGTATCGCAAAGTAATTAACTTGCTCGCGGCTTCGTCCAAGATCATTGAAGAAGCCGGCGGGACGCTTAATTTTCTGGATAAGAACGAGATTGAGGGCGCGCGCATTCTTCCCGCCTCGAAAAATCAGAAGAAGGATGAGCAGGGCGACACCATCATCGACACCGATTCCGAAGCCTATATTCTTTCGAAACAAATGGCGAACGAACAGGGATCGCGAGATTTTCTGGACTCGATTGACTCGCTGCTGGAATCGGGCTGCTTTGATCCCGCGGTGCGCAATGACGTGCTCTCGGAGTTTGCCTCACAACAGTTTGATGGCGCCGGCTATGGTGTTCCGATCGCGATGCCGAATCTGGTGCCGCTTAGAGAAGGGCAAATTGTGGTCGATGCCTCGACGGTAATGGGGCCGGGCGCCGAGACAAGACAACCGGGCAGTGGTCCGGCATTCTCAGACACCGGTCAGGGCGGGCCGGGAGGATACGCCTCTGGGGAAGAAAACGGGGAACCGGGAGCGCATAGCGCGGGCGAGGGCGCCCGCGCCACGAGATCACAGGGCCGACGCGTCGTAGAGCACGTACCGATGGGTTCGCCGGGTGCAACTGCGGCTTCAGGACAAACCAGCTCGGGCAGTTACTACTACGCTGATGGTTCGGGTCCCCCTGGAGAAGCGGGTTCGCCCAACCCCTTAGATGTAGGCCCCTCACCCAGCGCGTGGCGAAACGCGCACGGACTCTCTACCTCAGGATCAGGCACTTTCATGGAGATGGTCGAAGCCTCGGTGCAGCGTTCTCTTCTGGAAGAACGGGGGAATCCGCAGAAATCCTATGCTTCGCTGGCGCGCATCTTGCGCAATACCGGGGTGGACAAGATTCTCGAAAATTTTCCGGCGGAGCGACGCCAGGAATTGACCAGCCTGCCGCCTGAGAAATTAGCCGCTGAATATATCGAAGACACTGCGCTGCAACTTGCTGGTCAGAAGCTGCAATCAGCTGAAGGACAGCCGCAAAAATTGCTGATTGAGGAAGGCGCGATCAGGGTCCTGGCGCGGAGTTTGCAGGCCACACAAATGGCCGACCGACTGGCACAAAAACTCGCGAAGTTTATAACAGATTTTTCGGTACCGCAACACTTGCAGGAAAAAATTCGCGAGGAGTTGCAATGG
Source organism: Terriglobales bacterium (assembly GCA_036268595.1). Taxonomy (GTDB): domain Bacteria; phylum Acidobacteriota; class Terriglobia; order Terriglobales; family Acidobacteriaceae; genus Gp1-AA145. The sequence goes on along the minus strand of DATATW010000112.1, from coordinate 6,774 downwards.
AGCACGCTAAGCGGCAGCAAGAGATATGCGCGCCTGATGGAAATCAAGCGTTACTCATCGACCGAGTTTCGTCGCGTGATCGATCTTGCAAAAGAGCTGATTAAGTCACGGGAGATGGACCGCGCCACCGCTTTGGCCACTCATTACTTCGACTTTCTTGATGATGGAGGCCAATTCGACGTGACCGAATTGAGCCGCGCGCCGGAGCTGATTCGCAGCATTCCTCTGGCCCAGGCGGGATTCGCGTCCAAAACTACCGAGCGCCTCGGCAAGGCTTTGATGCGCGAGGATATTTCAGGTTTTATTCACGCCCAAGCTTCGACCGCCTTGACGGTCCTCGCCCAATCCGTGGCTTCATTTGAAGATTTCCAGGACGTTCTGGCCATTGGCACACTGCTTGAAAGCTCGCTGAATCGCGACCCGGAAAAACATAAAAAATGCTGTGGCAATAACCTCAGCAGATTACTTCCGGCGGCCGCCATCGAACGCATTATTGAAATGTTTCTGCTGCAACGCGGCGATTCGGTATGGGGCAAGAGTTCAGCCACATTGCTGCGCTTTGCCGCCCCTGCCAGCGTTGAGAGCGTGTTCAACCATCTGATTCACGAGCGCGACGCCCGCAACCGGTTGGCGCTCATTCGGCTCATTGGCCAGATGGGGAAGGCAAGCATAGAAGTCGCTTACAAATATTTGAAGGACGAGCGCTGGTATGTGGTCAGAAATATTTGTGGCGTTCTGGCGGAACTCAAAGATCCTGATCTCGCCGACCACATTGTGCCAGCGCTTGAACACCATGACCCTCGCGTCCAGCAGGCCGCGTTGAAAGCTCTCGTACGCAGCCGGACAGTTCGCGCCGCACCGGTCATGGCCAATTCGCTGCTGAAGCTCGCCCCCAATATTCTGGATGAAGCTCTGGATGAACTGATGTTCCTGAGGCACGTGAAGACCATCGAGGGACTGGAGGCATTCATTTGTGGCGCGGGAACCAATCTGTCTGCCTCGAAAAAAGCGATTCAGGTCCTGAACGCAATCGACGTCGAGGAAGCTCTGGAAGCATTGGCGATGATTCTGCGCAATGAAACAGTGGACATCGTAGTTCGTCGGGCAGCCCTGCATGCGCTCTCTAACAATCAATCGGAAGAGGCGGTTGCGCTGCTGCAGGAATTCGCCAAGACTCACGGCCAATTGGCGGAAGAAGCCGGCTTGGTGCTCAAGAAAGCCGCCGGGGCAAAGTAGTGTCCGCTATGTAGCACTGCCCTGGGCGCTGGCCTTTTCGAGAGACTTAAAATCCCGCAGCGACAATTCCAAGCCGCCAAAATCGGGATGATCGTTATATCCGAGATTGAACGCGATATCCAGAAGATCGCCCGGCAATAACTTTTCCTGCTGGGCCCTTTCCGCTAGCCTCCATCCCATGGCGTTGTAGGTCAGCGACCTACGCCAGCCTTCGCCTGCGGACTTGATTTGCCCAGGCGATAGTTTCATCCGAACATGTTTTTCTTTGAGGGTTTTGAAAGGCGCGGTAATTCGCGCGGCCCGTGCACAAAAAATCGGTTCGTGGTTTCCTGCCCCGAATGGCTCGAGTTTCTGTAACGCCGCGAGCAACTCGGGAGTGATCGAATCCAGTGCGAGTTCAGCATCGATGTTCAACACCGGTTCAAAGTCTGCTAACGTCAATCGCGTGCGGGCATAACTATCTAGGTGCGCCCGCAACTCAGCTACTCGCGACGAGGGCAACGAAAATCCCACCGCATGCGAATGGCCTCCAAATCGGGTGAACAAACCCGCGCAAGATTCAAGCGCATTCAAAAGATGGAAAACCGAAATAGATCTTCCCGACCCGTGCGCCTCGTCGCCATCGCGGGAGATCACGATCGCGGGACGTCCATAGCGCTCAACCACTCGCGTAGCAGTAATCCCGATCACTCCTCGATGCCATCCCTCGCCGTCAATGACCATGCAGTAGGAGTCGCGAAGCGGCGCTTCTTCAGCCAGCCGTTGTTCGATCGCGTTCACGATGCGCCGCTCTTCTTCCTGGCGCTCGCTGTTCAACTTGTCAAGACGCTCCGCAATCTCGCGGGCGCGGCTCGAGTCTTTCAAAGTGAAAAGATCAATCACATCGGCCGCGATATCCATGCGACCGGCGGCATTGATTCGCGGAGCGATGCGAAATGCAACTTCTTCCGAAGTAAGCGGTCTGCCATCCAACCGCGCCAATTCCAGCAATGCTTTCAGTCCGGGATTAACGGCTGTGCGCAGGGCATTTAATCCCAGGCTGGCGATGACACGGTTCTCGCCATGCAGGGGAACTGAATCCGCGATGGTCGCGATAGCCGCAATCTTCATGAATGAAAGAAGTAGCTGCGTTTGATCACGGTGCGTCAGCCTTCTGGCCATCAATGCCTGCGCGAATTTGAAAGCAATGCCGGCGCCGCAAAGCGATTTGCAGGGATACTCACATCCTGGCTGGTTGGGATTGACTACGGCATAGGCGTGCGGCAATCCATCCGGCCCTGGAAGGTGATGGTCAGTGATGATGAGGTCAACGCCGGCTCGCCGCGCACTCTCCGCCGCTGCAAAAGCGCGAGTACCGGAATCAACGCTGATGACTAGCCGAATACCGGCGGCAGCTGCGCGCTCGATGACATCGCCACGCAAGTCGTAGCCTTCGCGAATGCGATGCGGCACATGGAAATCAGCAGTGCCACCGCAAAGTTCGATCGCAGCTTTCAGGATCACGACAGCGGTGGTGCCATCGACATCGTAATCTCCATAGACCAAAACGCCTTCTTTTCGTTCGATGGCCGCTTCAAGACGATCAACTGCGTCCTTCATTCCCGTCATTAGCAGCGGGGAATGGAGCTGGTCGATAGAAGGAGTAAGGAATGCTGCGGCGGCTTCTGGGGTACTTATGCCTCGCCGAAGCAGCAACTTCGCGACGATTTCTAGGATCTCCGGGGATTTTTGCAGATTAGCAAGCGGGCGGATTGCATCGGCAAGGGGCGCAAAGGCCGCGGCATCGACCTCATTGTGGACCCAGCGCACGGCCTAGGGCTCTTCGTCCGTGCCGGAGCCATCGATAGCAATGCCGCCGAAGTCTTCGGAGACTTCCATCAGCCGCTGGTAGTGGTCGTACCACTCGGTCGAAACTTCGTAAATCATCATCACGCCCTGAAAGGCAAAACCGAGTTGCACGAAACCGGCCTTGCCGAGGTAGGTTCGCAGCCAGCGCGCGTCTTCGAGATCTTCGTCGCTGGAAAATTCGCCGCTGCCTAGGCGCTGGATCATGGAATCCAGCTCTTCTTTTTCCAGCGTCCAGGAATCCATGGTCAGAAATGGAGAACCGGCAGCCTTGGCTAGTTCGACAAAATCCTTCCAGCCTTCGGCCGGATCTTCCCCCGGCTTCCACATCACAGCCTGCACTTCTTCGTGATCGACATAACCCGGAAAACGGCGCATGCCATGGCCCTCGATAAAGGCCACCATATCGTCTTTCAGGGTTGCTAAATTGTCCGGCAGGTTCGACATCTCTAATCGAGCATTGTATGCCAGTTAGCCATCAGCCGTCAGCCATCAGCCGTCAGGAAAATCGCTAGGGCCAGACCCTTCCTGCATCGCGGATTACGAAGGATTTCCCAATCTAGCGTGCGGAGTATTCCGTGAAACACTCGCCTCGATCACCCATCCGGACGACTTCGCTGATGGCTGATCGCTGACGGCTGATGGCTGTTTCGCTGTGCTAAACTAAAAATTCAACTTACAACTCCTGATCACACATGCTGCTCTCGAAAGAATATGTGGGCTACCTCGCCCGCCAAACCACAAAAAGACTGGTCGCTTCAGGATTCGTTGAAACCAAGAGTTTGCCTGCGGTCACTGAGAAAGTACACGCCGCCATGCTCGACGAATTCGGTCTCGAGGACCGCATCAATGATGAAGTTCGCGTGATTCTTGAAGCCTACTCGGACGAGATGCGCAACAGCGGCGCCGATTACCAGGAGATGTTTCGCAAGGTGAAAAACGAACTCGTGCGCAAGTACAAGGCGGTGCTATGAGGGTTAGCCGCGACAAAGCCAACAAGGTTGCGCACGTGGTCACCGACGCCCTGGCTTCGATCGACGAGGTGGATTTCGTCGAGGACCGAAATACCATTCGTCTGGAGGTCCGCAAAATTCTCGAAGACCTGCTTAACCAGGAAGAGCGCATCGACAAATCTGCCCGGCAAAAAATCGAAAGTCAGAAGCGCACCATTCTTGAGGGCAGCCAAGAGTGGGACATCCTCTACCGCAAGTACTACAACGAAGAAGTGAAAAAGCTCGGCGTTTAGCTTCTCGGCAAAGCCTGACGTTTTCCCGCTCGCAATTCTCTCCTCGTCCATCTTCCACGCGATAATAGAAGCGTGAGCCATGCCGCCACACTTGCAGGATTGGTCAAGAAAGCCGCTTTGGATGCCGGCTTTGATTTGGCCGGAATCGCTCCGGTTCGTGAGTTCGGGGAATTGACTCATTTTCAGGAGTGGATCGCTGCTGGCCGCGCCGGAGAGATGAAATATCTGGAGGCGAGAAATGACGCCGGCGAACTGCGGCGAGCGTCTTTAGCTAACAGTTTCCCATGGGCGCGCAGCGTGGTGGTATGCGCGGTCAACTACAACACGGATCATGCTTACTCCACCGAAGTCACGGATCCCGCACGCGGATGGATTTCACGTTATGCCTGGAGCCGCGAGGATTATCACGAATCGGTTCTGCGCCGCGTTCGCGAAGTTGAAGCGAAGTTGAAGGAAACCGCGGATGACGACGCCCCGATCGAGACTCGCTCCTATGTCGATACCGGCCCCGTCGTCGAACGCGTCTATGCGAAATATGCCGGCGTAGGCTGGCTGGGCAAGAATACTTGTCTCATCAATCAGCAGATTGGATCATGGCTTTTTCTCGGTGTAATCGTCACCTCAATGAAGTTGACGCCTGACATTCCCACTGCCGACCGTTGCGGAACTTGCACTCGCTGTATCGAGGCCTGTCCCACCGAAGCATTGATCGCGCCGTATGAGCTCGATTCCAACAAATGCATTTCCTATCTCACCATTGAGAAGCGGGGCGCGATTCCTGAAGAACTACGTGAAGGCATGGGACGCCAGGTTTTCGGTTGCGACATCTGCCAGGACGTTTGTCCATGGAACCGAAAGGCGCGGTCGAGCGAGAAGCCTGAATTTCAACCTCGCGAAGGGCTGGTGAATCCGGCGCTGAGTTGGTTGGCGGAAATTTCCGAGGAAGAATTTCGCGAAAAATTTCGCGGCTCGCCGGTTAAGCGCACCAAACGCTCGGGGCTGCGCCGAAATGCATTAATCGCGATCGGTAACAGCGGAAATCAATCACTTGCACCCATCGCCGAACGCGCCTCTCACGATCCAGATCCAGTAATTGCAGAAGCCGCATTTTGGGCGAAGCAGCAACTGCTCAAATAAGAGCAGGGATCAAACCATCAAACTATGATCTGAAATTCTTGCTGCGAAATTCGTGCGTCTTCATATCAACTTTCTTGCCACGAAAGCGCACTCCTTCAGATTCCAGTCGGAAGCGCTGCTCTAAGGCGTGATCGCCGCGGAGTTTGATTTCGCCGCCGGAGCCCAGCACCCGTTGCCACGGCAATCCGAGAGAAGAATGAAGAGCGCGTGCCACTTGCCGGGCAGCGCCGGGGAATCCTGCCGCCCGAGCGACCGCGCCATAGGTGGACACTTTGCCACGAGGAATTTCGCGCACTGCTGCCCGAATGCGCGCGTAAATCAGCGGAGCGGCTTCCGTGCGGGCGCTTGACGGCAACCCGCTACGCCGCGGTGGCTTTGCGGAATGATTCGACGGCTTCTTCTTCCGTGTCATATACGTCGAACACGGTCAGCAATTTTGTGACCTGCAACAGGTCGCCGACCCGGCGAGTCAATCTTGCGAGTTTGATGGAGCCGCCGGCATTGCGTGCACTGGTATAGAGAGCCACAAGCGTACCCAAACCGCCGCTATCAATATAGTTCACTTCGCCGAGGTTCAGCACCACCCGGCTACCTTGCGAAATCAGACTCTTAACTTGCTCTCGAAGTTCGGAAGTCTCCTCGCCGAAAATAATTCGACCGGCGCAATCTACCACCACGATCCCGTCACTCAAGGTGTGCGAAGTCAGTTTGAGTTGCATTGCAGGCCTCTTTTCTGAGACAAGAAGGTTAGCTCCAAACCGGCTTCCGGGCAAGGGGTTTGTGGGGGCAGAATGTACCTCATAAATCAGTTTCTGCTTGTTTGCTCACCCTCAGATGAACCCCATTTGCCTTGTAATAGGCACGTGCAGCACAGCACTGCAGCAAGGCTTTACACAGCTTTCATAGAAGTTTGTTTGGACCTTAACATCAGAAATCGGTTCCCTCTTATATAGTCCGTCGAGAGATTCCATCCTTGTCCATTTCTGCGCATGGCTGGAACTGCAAGACGCCAGGTTCGTCAAGGAGAAAAGATGAAAAAGAATGATGGGAATGGATTGTCCGCGCGCTTCCGAAAGGATCAAATGCTGATGAACGTTATAAGTTTGTTTCGTCGCGCTGCGCTGTCAGCTTTGGGCTGCGGAGTGCTTGCGCTGGGGCTTGCGAGTTCATCCCAGGCGCAGTTGTGCCAGCTGAATTCACCCACGGGAAAGCTCAAGCATGTGGTGTACATCGAGTTCGACAACGTGCATTTCACCCGTGACAATCCCAATGTGCCTTCGGACCTGGAGCAGATTCCGAACCTGCTGAAT
>DATATW010000111.1:0-31972 GCA_036268595.1 Terriglobales bacterium | reverse complement strand
ATGGCATCGCCCAGCACGCTGGTTGTTCCGTATATCCCGTGCAGGTCGGCGAAATCCTTCTTCGTGTTTACCAGTACGAGCAGATGACCGTTCGGAAGTTCAACAATGTCGTGGTGAATCGCATTAGCTTTCCAGGGGTATCCAGCCACCGCAAGCCATTTGTTCAACTGATCGACCGTGAATTCGTGGATAATTCGGCCTGCAAGATCAATCTCCCGTACCATGCCTCCCGGACCAGTTGTTCCACCGAACAGCACCATCAAAAAGTGGCCGTTGCGCAGAAGTTTAATGGGCTGGGCTGTGCCGAGGTGGGGATCGAAATCGTAGTACCAGATCAGATCGCCCTGAGGATTGAGCGCCACCACCCGCAGCAGATTTCCAGGATTGTAGGGTGGCGGATTCAGCGCTACCAGTTCGACCCCCGGTGTAGGCGCAACTCCGGCGGGCTGAGTCACCGACATGACCGGCATTCGGCTTGCTGGGGCCGCTCCCGTCGTAAATGTGTGATCGCTATCGAGAGTTTTCGTGCCGTCCGCATGCGAGATCACGGCGCGCATGTGATAAGTCGAATTCTGCTTCATGCCCGCGACTAGAATCGACACCGCCGGGGCAGTAGCCACGACCGACGCAGTAACGAAACCATAATTTGTGTCTGGGCCAAACTCCACGGTGGCAGAAGACCCCGGTGACAGCGCGACATTGTATTGCGCGACGAGAGGATTTTGGGTGTGAACAACCGCGCCAGAAGTTGAATCGCCACGGCCAATCGAACACAGGCTCAAGGCAAGAGCCACGGCCATGAACATTCTTAGATACCTTCCAAAAGTTTTCTGCCTTCTAAATTGGCAGGATTATAACAGGGGAAACAGCAGCTCTCAGGAGTTGAGCGAGCTAGGGTAAGCTGAACGCCTCGTACACGCTTCCCGAAGTCCCCTTCGGGTCTTTCCCGCCGCCCGCTGCCACTACCACGTACTGCTTGCCATCGACCATGTAAGTCGCGGGCGTGGCGACCCCGGCGTTCGGCAGTGTCGTTTCCCACAGCAGTTTCCCGTTGCGACTATCGAAAGCCCGGAACTTCTTGTCATAAACAGTCGCGCCGATAAACAACACATCACCCGCAGTAAGGATCGGTCCCCCATAATTTTCTGTTCCGGTATTCTTCAATCCGTTGGCTGCCAGCTCCGGATATTCTCCCAACGGAATCTTCCACAAATATTTCCCGCTGTTCAAATCAATCGCGCTCAGCGTGCCCCACGGCGGCGTGATCCCTGGGTATCCATCCGGATCGATAAAGTCATTCGATCCCGTGATCCGATATTTCATCGGCGCGCCTTCAGCCGTGCTCGAGTACAGTGCATCGCGATCGGGGTCGGCATCGACCGGATTTCTCGCCGTGAGGTATGCTACCAAGCCGTTCACATCCTGATCGCTAAGGCTGGTGAATGCCGGCATCGCGCCTTTGCCTTGCCGGATTCTTTCCTGCACCTCTTCTGCAGAAAGCCATTGTCCAACATCTGTCAGCGCCGGAAACACCGGCGGCTTGCCTTCACGATGATCGCCATGGCAAGTGGCGCACTTGTCCTGATACAGATTTGCTCCGTGAGTTTGCGGATCTTCTGCCGCATCACTTGGTTTGGCGGCAACGTCCGCTTTCGCGCTGTCTTTGTCTGGTTCATTCGGGCTGCTTAGCAGGAACTTGATCAGCGCCGTCATGTATTCACCCTGCAGACTGGGAAACGCCGGCATGCGGCCTTTCCCCTGCATGATAGCGTTTTCGATCTGCTCCGGTGACAGCCGCTTGCCAACATCAACCAGCGACGGATAAGTTGGCGGCGATCCCGTCCTCTTATCTCCGTGGCAAATGCTGCACTGGTTGTGATACGTTCTCTCGCCGGTACTGCTGCGCCCCGGTTTGTTCTCGGTTAGCGCAATCACGCACGCAGCTTCGTTAGCATTAATAAAGATGATGCCTCGCCGCGGATCGACGGCCGGCCCGCCCCATTCCGCTCCGCCTAAAAAACAGGGAAACACCACCGTCTCTTTATTCAGGCCGGTGGGAACGAATTGGCCGCCACTTAAATAACTGCTGAAAGTTTTCTCCGCCCACTCGTGTGCCACCGGCGTTCGTTGCGTCAGCAGATCTTCCGTCATCACCTGGCGTGTAAAGGGCGCAGGAGCAAGCGGCACGGGCTGCGTCGGAGAAGTCACTTCACCCGGAATCTGGCTCGCGGGAAATTTGCGTTCTTCGATGGGGAACAGCGGCTTCCCGGTCTCGCGATCAAACAAAAACAGATATCCCTGCTTGGTGGTTTGTGCGACAGCATCTATTTTTTTACCCTCCCGTTTCACCGTCACCAGCGCGGGAGGCGCCGGAAAATCGCGGTCCCACAAATCGTGATGCACGCCCTGAAAATGCCATATGCGCTTGCCAGTCTGCGCATCCAACGCCAGCAGTGTGTCGGCGAAAAGGTCGTCGCCCACACGGTCTGCGCCGTAGAAATCAAACACCGCTGAACCCGTGGGCACGTAAACAATGCCGCGCCTTTCATCGAGCGACATGCCCGCCCAGTTATTGGCCGCACCCGAATACTTCCATGCATTCTTCGGCCAGGTGTCATATCCAAACTCGCCGGAATGCGGAATAGTATGAAACCTCCAGCGCAGCGCGCCGGTGCGCACATCGAAGGCCCGAATATCGCCCGGCGGCGAGGGGTGCGTCTCCGGATTACGGCCGCCCACGATGATCAAGTCCTTATAAATAATTCCTGGACTCGTCATCTGCACCGACTGCAACTGATAATCTCCGCGCAGATCCTTTCGCAGATCGATGCGTCCCTGCTCGCCGAATTCCGTAATCGGCTTCCCGTCCTCGGCATTCAGCGCATATAGAAAATTCGTGACCGACGCAAAGAGGCGTTTCTCTTTTCCATCCGTCCAGTAAGCCACTCCCCGCTCAGGGCTATTTCCTTTAATTCCGGAATCGAATTTCCAGATCAGCTTTCCCGTCGCCGCATCCAGCGCCAGTACCTGCGAATTAGCAGTGTAGGCATAGAGTACGCGTCCCACGATTAGGGGGCTTGTCTCCAGCCCGCCCTTTTCGCCGGCGTCAAACTTCCACGCCAGCTTGAGCTTGTGAACATTTTTTCGATTGATCTGCGAAAGGATCGAATAATGATCTCCGGCGGCCTGGCCTCCGTACACCGGCCAGTCCTGTGTGGTTTGGTCCTGACCGATCGCCGGAATCGCAACCGGCATTAGTGCAAACGAGATTGATATAGCGCAGACAAAAAGAATTCCCCTCGCCCCCAACCGCATCGTTCCCCCCTCGAATCGTACCTTCAAGAATGCCGGCGCGAAAATTGTTAAGAAAGGTGTGCGCGCATTATAAGACCGAGTCTCGGGTTTTGTATGACAAATAAAAGGCCTGTGATGGCCTGTATACGTCTTTGGGTTGGGTGGTCTAGATTCTCACCGGTCCGATGGTCGAAGAGTTGAACGTACTCTAACAAAACACGAATTTGATCTCAGCGCGGTTTTCCACGATGGTGCGTTGCGTCGTTAGCGCTTTCGATCAAGCGGCGCACATCCTCCTGTAGAACCACGGTACGCTGGTACTCGCTGCCGTTGCCGAGCCCCATAGAAATCTTTTCGTTGTGGTGTTGCATTGGACTCGGCACCTGAACCCGCATGCTGGCGTGGATTTCGCGAACACCGGTTGCTTCAATCACGCGCCGTACATTGGATCGAGTAATTCCGCTACCAACCATCAGTGATATGCGCCGATCCGCCGCTTTCACCAGTTGTGCAATCGTACAAATTCCATCTTCTGCTTTTTGCTCACCTCCGGACGTTAGCACGCGAGCAGCGCCAGCCTTGATGATATCTTCCAGCGATTGAGTTAGATTGCGAGACATATCGAAGGCGCGATGAAATGTAGTCTTCAGCGGACGCGCCATCTCAACCAGGCGGCGGGTTCTTGCGACATCGACGTCTCCGTCTTTCTGCAGAACTCCTAACACGATTCCATTGGCGCCGAGTTGCTTGGCTACGTGCACATCGTTCTCCATGGTCGCAAGCTCCTCAGCGGTGTAGCAGAAGTCTCCACCACGCGGTCGAATCATGACATACAGTTCGATGTCCAACTTGCGGCGAACCGTAGAAATTAATCCAGCGCTGGGAGTGACGCCACCTTCAAGAAGATTGCTGCACAACTCCACTCTAGACGCGCCACCGCATTGCGCCGCAACAGCCGATTCGACTGAGTCTGCGCAGATTTCCAGAATGACTGGTTCACTCATGAGTTTTGAACGGTATACCACATTGCATTGATAGCGGCAGAATCAGAAGCCGTGAGAGGATGGCAACTCGCAAAGCTGGTCAAGAAAGGAATCGTATCGTCTGCTCGATTAATTGGGCAGTTGGCTTGTAGGGATCACCGGAAGCGTCGTATTCGATCGAGCAATATCCTTTGTAATCGTGCTTCTTCAGGATTTGGAATGTGCGCCCGAGGTCGACCTGCACAAACTGTCCCTGCTGATTCTCTTCGCCATTCTTGACGTGGCAGATTCCATACGCTTTGGCAAACATGGCGTCGATTGCCCGATATGCGAAGTCTGCATCATGCGCGGCCAGTGAGTTGCCGAAATCGGGCAACGCGCGCAACCAAGGGCTGTTCACTTTGTCGATGACTTGCACAATGAAGAAGGGATCTTCGCTGACCGGATTATCATTTTCCAGGTGCACCACTACATTTCTTTTGGCGCCATACTCCGCCACGCGGCTCAGGGTTTCGGCGGCGCGAGTCACATCCGGCTTCGAGGTTTTTGATTCTTGAATGTGGGTGCGGATACTTGGCGAGCCGAGGGTTGCGCCCACATCCACCCACTGCTTACTGGAATTCACCGCTTTTTCGCGCTCAGCGGCATCCGGCGAGTACTGACTGTGCTTGCCATCCACCGCGATATCGACGATCGCAGAACCGGCTTTTTCAGTTGCGGCGCGAAACTCTTCCAGATATTTCGGATCAGTGGAAGGAAATACCGGGCTCCATGGTTCGATGTTGTGGATGTTAAATTTTTCGGCAACATGTGCGGCGAAGTCTTTTAATTCGATTTGCTGCGCCGCGGGTACTGAGCTAGGCGTTTTTCCATCCCGACCTTTCCATCCCACGAGATATTCGCGAAACGGATAAGCCGCCACCGAGACCCTTTTTTGTGGATCGGAAGGGAAGTGCACCGCCGGACCGGATTTTTCAGCGAAGCCAACACTTGGGAGCAACGTCGCTCCCGCAGTGGCCGCACACACTTCGAGAAATCGCCTTCGGTCCATGGAATTCATCAGCAATCTCGCACCACAAGGGCGGCTTAACTCTTAATCGTGTTCGATGCTTCGTCCCAAATGACAGCAGCATCACGGAAGTACGATTCATTCGCCATGTGGCAGGCCAGCGCCGCGTGATGACCGAACACTGCATCTTCAACTACGGGATTGCGCGAACGCACTGCGCGGAAGAAATTCCACAGATGTGGCTTCATGTCATCGTAGTCCGGACCGCGATAGCTTACCGCCTCCGGCATAGGTTCCTCGCCGATTTTCGGATCGTTCTCCTCATGCCATTTCTTCTCATAAGCCGCACGCATAGCGTGCGGGAAGCTGCTGTCGTAATAACTCGGCATGGTGTCTTTGCCTGATTGCGGGCTAAAGCTTAAGCCGAATTCCGTAACTTCAAGAATTCCTTTCGAGCCCTGGAACCGGTAAGTCTCAGGCATCTCGGTTCCCTGATTGAGCCGCATATAAACCGGAAGATCGCCGTAATAGAAAAGTGTGCCGTGAACGTCGGGCATATTACGCCCATCCTTCCAGCGGCGAATTCCGCCCATGGCCATCGCCTTCCTGGGCGCCTCGTTCACGCTCATCATGAACATCATGCCGCTGACCAAGTGGACCAGCAGATCGCCCGCCAGTCCCGTGCCATATTCTCTCCAGCAACGCCAGCGCGCAAAGGTGTAAGGGTCGAACGCCTTCTTGGGCACGGTTCCTTGCCATGTGTCCCAGTCCAGAGTTTGCGGTGACAGATCGAATGGCGGCGGATATTCCCACGCGCCGGTGGGATCGTTGCGTCCGAGCCAGCCTTCGACCAGCATCATTTCGCCGAGCATGCCCTGCGAGATCATCTCTTTTGCTTTTTTGCAGATCAGCGAACTCACGCGTTGCGAACCGATCTGCACAATGCGACCGGTTCGCTTCGTGGCCTCGACCATGGCCAGGCCATCCGCAGGGCTATGCGACATGGGTTTTTCGCAATAAATATCTTTTCCCGCAGTGACGGCATCGACCACGACCTGCTTGTGCCAGTGATCCGGGACTGCGGCCACGATGCAATCGATGTCTTTATTGGCCAGTAATTCGTGGTATCGGCGGGTGACCGGAAGATTAGGATTATTGGTAATCTCTCTCGCCAGAGTATGGCGCCCGTCATAAAGATCGCAGGCGGCAACGCATTCAATTCCCGGAAGCTCGATCGATTCTGCCAGCAGGTTTGACCCTTGCATGCCGATGCCAATCATGCCAAAGCGCACGCGCTCGCCAGCTGGAACATCTTCAGCCGCCCAAAGCGGCTCCGGCTTTAAAAGGAAAGCTTTGGCCCCAAGCGATGCACCTGCAGCGGCTGCGCTCAAACCTAGAAACTTGCGGCGAGAGAAGAAGCTTGACTTCATGGTCAACTACCTCCTGGGAATTCAAGTTAGTGCTGCGATGCGGGGCCAGGAAAGCATACTGGCGAGCGCTCATTTTATCGCTGGCGTGATGACGATGTTCCGAAAACTTACATGCCCATCTTCACTGCCTTGCAAGTAGATCGGACCCGGCAGGCCTTCATGACTATCCAGCGCGCCGCCGGTGATACCAGGAATTTCCTTGTGATCGATGATGGTTTGGCCATTTTGAACAACCGTGACTGTGCGTCCCACCAGCGTGATGTCGAAGGTTTGCCAAACGCCGGCTTTGCGCGGCAGTTCCGGCGAAGGCGTCAGGAACCCATATACCGCGCCAGTATGATGACTGGGAGGTTCCTGCTCGGAGTTGGTTTCGATCTGAACTTCGTAGCGGCCGCGCAGATAAACCCCGCTGTTGGCTTTTTCTCCGCAGTTGAATTCAACATGTAGCTTAAAGTCTTCGAACTTGGAATCATTAATCAGTTCAGGTCCATGGCCGGGGCTGACAAGATTTCCATCTTCCACCTTCCATTCGCTCGAGGGATTCGGCTTGTCAGGTTTCCATCCTGTCAGATCCTTGCCATTAAATAATTTGATGGGCTTGCCCCATTTCGGTGCGCTGGCTCGCTTCAGTGACGGCGCTCTCTGGCCCGTCCATGTCCACGGAGTTCCATCCGGGCCGGTGGTGGTGCCCGATAGAGTTTTTCCTTTCAGAGTGCCTTCAAAGACCATGTCATCCTTGCGCTCTTCCTCTGCTTTGGGAGAAACAAATCGCAGATGACCATTCGTGATTGTGATCTCCGGCAGCATCCTTGCATTTCCCCACCGGCTCACAAATTGCGCCCTGAGGGTTCCATTTTCCTGTTGAATTTCAATCCAGGATGGATACTCGCGGTCGGGAGCTTTGAGTGTGAGGTCCCAGCGTCCGAGAAACGGACTCACGGAGTTCGATACGGAAGCAGCCTTTGCTGAAGGTGTCGCCGCTTGCGCACATGCCACCATGAGCGTTGAAAAAAAGAGCGTGTAGAAGAAGTTTTTTAAAAGGCGCATCATGAGAGAGAACTCAGACCGAAAAATTCTGTCGAGCCTTTTTTCCATATCGGTAGCGGTTTGTCAAGCCGCACGCCCGTCCCAGAGACAAAACATGCAACGATCAAACGTCTTAGAATCGCTTGAGCGAAGATAATCAGCTCTGTTCGAAGAGTGACCCATGCCTTCATCTTTAACTCGTCGGAGATTTTTAGAGTCGGCAACGCTGGTCGCTGGCGCCGCTATGCTTCCGATGAAACCCACTCTCGCGGTTGCGGGATCGGTCGTGCCAGCCCCGCCGCCACTCGATGAATTCGGTTATAGCGAGGTAACGCTGGCCAGTGGACCACATTTAGAACAAATGCAGCATTGCGTTTCTATTCTGATGGGGCTTAACGAAGACAGCCTGCTCAAGCCCGTGCGGCAGATGGCCGGGCAGCCCGCGCCCGGAGCGGATTTGGGGGGTTGGTACAACTACGATCCCAACTACGACTATCACACTTTTGACGAGGGCTTCGCGCCGGCGGCAACTTTCGGGCAATGGATTTCAGCGCTGGCGCGAGCATATGCAATCACCGGCGCCTCCGAGTTGCGAGAAAAGGTTCTTCGCTTGAATCGCCTCTACGCCACCAGCATCTCGGATGGCTTTTATACGAAGAATCGGTTCCCCGCATATTGCTATGACAAATTAACCTGCGGCCTAATCGACTCGCAGCGCTGGGCCAATGACCCCGATGCATTTGCCATTCTGCAGCGGACGACCGACACCGCGCTGCGGAATCTGCCTGAGCACGCGGTCGAGCATGGGCAGAGTTGGAGGCCAGGAACCGACATTTCTTACACCTGGGATGAGTCCTACACGGTCCCTGAAAATCAGTTTATTGCGTACCAGCGAGGCGCGGGTGAGCGCTACAAGGAACTAGGGGAGCGGTATCTGAATGACAAATTTTTTGCCCCGCTTGCCGCCAACAAAAACGTGCTCGCCGGCAAACATGCATACAGTCACGTAAATGCTCTGTGTTCGGCGATGCAGGCTTACCTGACTTTGGGAAGCGAAATGCATTTCCGCGCCGCAAAAAATGCGTTCGACATGGTGCTGGCCCAGAGTTTCGCAACTGGAGGCTGGGGGCCGGATGAACTACTCCGCGCCACCGATAGCGACGATGTCTATGCAAGTTTGACTGGCACGCATTCCAGTTTCGAGACGCCGTGCGGATCTTATGCTCACTTCAAGCTGACCAGGTATCTGCTGCGAGTGACCCGCGACTCAAGTTACGGCGACAGCATGGAACGAGTGATGTACAACACCGTGCTCGGGGCCAAGCCGCTCGAGTCTGACGGTCATGCCTTTTATTATTCCGATTACAACTTCGACGCACACAAGGGTTATTCCGATCATGGTTTCCCGTGTTGCTCGGGTACGCTGCCGCAGGTGGCCACGGATTACGGAATCAATAGTTATTTTCGTGATGGCCAGGCCGTGTATGTGAATCTCTACATTCCTTCGACCCTGCGCTGGCAACAGAATGGGACGAATGTTGCGCTTACTCAGAAGGGTTCGTACCCGAATGACGGAATCGTCGAATTGGAGTTCATGCTTTCGAAACCAACCGATTTCGCAGTAAACCTTCGAATTCCGGCGTGGGCCGAAGGGGCTTCGGTTTCAATTAATGGCAAGCGCGTGACCGCTACCGTCGTTCCGGGAACGTTCGCATCTGTTCGCCGCAAGTGGAAAAACGGCGATCGAGTCACGCTCGAACTGCCGATGAAGATGCGTCTTGAAGCGATCAACGCCCGGCACCCGGACACGGTGGCACTTTTGCGGGGACCAGTGGTGCTCTTTCCAATCGCGCCGGGTTTGCAACCAATCACCCGCAAGCAACTGCTGAGCGCAACTGATGCGGGCAGCGGCAAGTGGCAAGTCCAAACCTCAAGTTCCCCAATGACAATGCTGCCCTTCATCGCAATCAATGACGAGCAATATTCGACTTACCTGAAAGTCAGTGGATAAGATCGAGGTTGTTGTTCTCATGTGCGAGTAAAATAGCCAAGTTCACGGCGGGGAGAGAGCTCGGGCATGGTATCCGCATCCGCACTTACGCAGGCCGAGGAGCTGCAGAGTCCATTGACCAAGGCGGCCGCGCGCTGCGTGCTGGTCTTGTTCGGAGCATCAGGAGATCTCACCAAACGCAAACTGGTTCCGGCGCTTTTTAATCTGGCGAAGGCGAAGCTGCTTCCTGATAACTTTGCCATTCTCGGTGTCGCCTTCGATGATCTGAGCCTGGAGCAGTTCCGCGACCAAGTAACTTCATTTCTTCACCCGGGCGAAAACGGCGCGGACGCATTGCATTCGTTCCGCCAGCGGCTCTACTATCAGCGAGCTAATTTCGGCGATGCGGCAATGTATCCAGCCCTCGAAAACCGCCTCGTGGAACTCGATCTTCAGTATCACACCGAAGGAAATTATCTTTTTTATCTGGCGACGTCGCCGAAATTTTTTGGGCAAATTGTTCAGCAGTTAGGCCAAAGCCAGCTTTCGAAAGAGGAAAATGGCCGCTGGCGCCGAGTGGTTATCGAAAAACCCTTCGGCCACGACCTCGAATCGGCGGAGAGCCTCAACCGGCAAATAAAATCGGTTCTCGCCGAAAATCAGATCTACCGCATTGATCATTATCTGGGCAAAGAGACGGTGCAGAACATTCTCGTCTTCCGCTTCGATAATGCGATTTTTGAACCCATCTGGAATCGTCGCTACATCGATCACGTGCAGATCACAAATGCTGAAACTGTCGGCGTCGAACAACGTGGCGGATATTTCGACACCGCGGGAACCTTGCGGGACATGGTGCCGAATCATGTGATGCAGTTGCTTAGCCTGACAGCGATGGAATCGCCGGTTTCGTTCCAGGCGGATGCGGTCCGCGATGAGCAAGCCAAAGTTTTGCATGCGGTGCAATTGCTGGACTCTGAAGCGGTGCTGCACGACAGTGTTCGCGGTCAGTACGGCGAAGGCGAAATTGGTGGCGAACGAGTCCCGTCCTACCGAAGCGAGCCCGGGGTTTCGCCAGAATCACGTACTGAAACGTTTGTTGCCCTTAAAGTGAATATCGATAACTGGCGCTGGGTGGGAGTGCCGTTTTACCTGCGCACCGGCAAGCGGCTGGCGCAGCGGCACACCGAAATTACCATTCAATTTAAAAAGACGCCGTTTGATTTGTTCCGCAACGCGCCGGTGAAAAAGCACTCGAACCAGCTGGTGATTCAAATCCAACCGGTGGAAGGCATTTCATTGAGCTTCGGCGCAAAAATTCCAGGACCGATTTTGCGCGTGGGTTCAGTGGATATGAGTTTCGAGTATTCCAAATATTTCGGTCAGGACGCGTACACGGGTTATGAGGTCCTTCTCTATGACTGCATGATCGGCGACGCCACGCTTTTCCAGCGCGCGGACATGGTGGAAGCGGGCTGGAGCGTGGTTGACCCCATGCTCGACGTGTGGACCGCGCTGCCGCCGAGAAAATTTCCCAACTATGCCTCGGGTACCTGGGGCCCGAAAGAGTCCGACGAGTTGTTGCAACGTGACGGACGCGTGTGGAGGACAATCGAATGATTCTCGCAGGTGACATTGGCGCAACCCGGGTGCGGCTCGCGGCGTTCCAGACCGAGGGTAGCCAACTCCATCGCGTGGTCGATAAGACTTATAAGAGCCAGGAGCACAGTGGACTCGCCGACCTGATCAAAACTTTTGTGGGCACCGAAGGCATCCTGGTGCATAGCGCTTGCTTCGGCGTCGCAGGCCCGGTGCGCGCGGGCAAAAGCAAGATATCGAATCTCGAATGGACGATTGACGCGGGTGAACTTGCATCGCAATTGAGACTGCCGTCAGTGGGTTTGATCAACGACCTTGAAGCTTATGCCTACGGAGTTGACGCGCTCGAATCAAAGGATTTGGTCACCTTGAGCGAAGGTGCAGAAGACGCGGAAGGCAATCGCGCCGTGATTTCCGCGCGGACCGGCCTCGGGGTCGCGGGTCTCTACTGGGATGGATTCCGCCATCATCCGTTTCCGTGTGAGGGTGGCCATTCCGATTTCGCGCCGAAAAACGATCTTGAGATGGAACTGGCGCAACACCTTCGCAAAAAATTTCAGCACGTGAGTTGCGAGCGAATTCTTTCAGGACCGGGAATAAGAAATATTTACGACTTCTTGCGCGACGCGAAAAAGGCCGACGAGCCCGAGTGGCTCCGGGATCAGATCGCCCAAGCCAAAGATCCTCCCGCGCTTATTTCGCAGCTCGCTCTCGAAGGCAAGGCTGCGATCTGCGAACAGGCTTTATCAATTTTCGTCAGCGTTTACGGATCGGAAACCGGTAATTGCGCCCTGAATTTCATGGCCACCGGCGGAGTCTTCATCGGCGGCAGCATCGCGGCGAAAATCGTTCCCAAGATGCGTGACCCTATTTTCATGAAGTCCTTTCTTGATAAAGGACGCATGCAGTCTCTGCTAAAAGACATGCCGGTGAAAATAGTCCTTAACGACGACGCCGGACTGATCGGTGCAGCGCGCTACACCTTAATTCAGAAGGCGTTTTCAAGGGACAAGCGAGCGATTGCCTAGGGACGCACACTTCTAGTCCAAAATCGGCAGATTCAGGCAGGGCTGCACGTGGAACTTCAAACACGCAATTTGGGTTAGCGCCTTTTCGACCAACGAAGCTGGACAGGGCTCGAGAGTTATGACAAACGGCAGCTTCGATTTCGAATAGCCCGGCTTCTGAAAAACTGAATCGATGTTGATTCCCAGGCGCGAGAAGATCGTCGCCAGCGACGCAATGATCCCGGACTCATCCTGCACCGTAAAGCGCAGGTAGTGACGGGAGGTGAAGTCGGCGCTGACGGAAAGCGCCGGCGCTTCGCCTTCATCGAGGGCGGCGCCGTTCACCTGCCGCGAGCGCGCAATTGCAATGAGATCGGAAACCACTGCAACCGCCGTCGGATGCCCGCCGGCGCCATAACCGGCAAATACAGTTTCCCCGCCGAATTTTCCTGTCGACATAACCAGATTGCGTGGGCCTTCAACTCGCGCCAGTGGCGATGAGGTATGGACCAGCGCCGGACCCACAGTCGCGAATAGTTTCTTCGAAGTTTTCCGCGCCCGCGACAATTGACGGATCGTACAGTTCAGCAATCTTGCATATTCAAAATCCACCGGCTCAATAACCGCAATAGTGCGGGCGGAAACGCTCTCAACATCGGATGACACTCGCAGTCCAGTCCGCGCCAGAATCGTCAGTTTTGCGCGCGCGTCGAAGCCATCTATGTCATCGGTGGGATCAGCCTCCGCGAAGCCTAGCTTTTGCGCCTCCTGCAAAGCTTCGGAAAAGCTCACGCCTGCACTCTCAATGCGGGTCAAAATGTAGTTGCAGGTCCCGTTCAGAATTCCGCACAACTCAACCAGTTCGTCGCCGGCCAAGCCTTCCTGCAAGCCTGAAATCACGGGAACGCCGCCGGCCACCGAAGCTCCGAACGCGATGTGTTGGCCGTTCTCACGCGCCAATCGAACCAGCTCTGTCCCATGCCGGGCGATGAGTTGTTTATTTGCGGTGACCACCGACTTACCAGATTTCAACGCTTTCCTGATCCATTCGCCGGCCGGTTCAAGGCCGCCAATGAGTTCAACGACGATACGCGCATCGGACGAGAGAACATCATCAATATTTTCGGTCCAGCGGATTGCCGGGGACAAAGATCCGACTCGCTTGCGCGCGATCTGGCGGTTGAAAATGTGAGTGAGGCGAATGTCATTACCGCCCCGCTCCGTGAGAATTCGCGCGACGGAGCTGCCGACCGTCCCGAAGCCGACGATGGCAACGTTAAATCCAGGCGAGTTTTCGAGAGTGGAAGCAGTTCCAGCTTCGCTCAAATTGGCTACAGATTTCATCATGTGGGGCAGTCGATTAAGAATTCAGTTCCGTGCGCCGCTCGATTACAGTATTCGCTCCGCCGTTGCTTCGCGGGCGTTTGCCGCTTGCATACTTTCGATTTCGGGAAACACCTTCAGTGGACGAAGGAAAGAATTGCGAGTGCAGGTGCCGCACCGCTTTCGGCACGTCACTTTCCCGAATCACAAAGCTGATATTCAATTCCGAAGCGCCTTGGGAAATCATGCGAATGTTCACTTCTGCGGCCGCGATAGTGTTAAACACGCTGGCCGCGATTCCGGGCTTGCCATGAATATCTTCGCCGACCAGGCAAATGATCGCCTGTTTGTCGTCGCAAGTCACGTCTGCAATTTCTTCCAGCTCAGCCAGCAACGCCTTCGGCAGCCGCTTACTTTCCATGGTGAAGGACATGCTGACTTCGGAAATCGCCACGATGTCTACTGATGTCGAGTGACGATCGAGTGCGTCGAAAACTGATCGCAGAAAGCCGTGCACCATGACTCCGCGTGAGGCCACGACGTTTACGATGCTGACCCCAGTCTTGGCGGTGATTGCGCGAAAGACATCGCGGCTGCGAGGAGCGTGTGCCGTGATTTCGGTTCCGGTACTTTTGAGGTTGCGTGAGTTCAACACGTAGACGGGAATATTTTTATGGATAGCGGGAAGCAGCGTCGCGGGATGAAGCACCTTGGCGCCGAAGTATGCCAGCTCAGCCGCTTCGTTAAAGCTGATCTGCTTGATGGTTTTCGCATCGGCACATAGCCGCGGATCGGTCGTCATCATGCCTTCGACGTCGGTCCATATCTCGATGCGGTCGGCGTCGAGCGCGGCCCCGATAATCGCGGCAGAATAGTCTGATCCTCCGCGGCCGAGAGTGGTCGGCACGCCCGCACTTGTGGCAGCGATAAACCCTCCCATCACCGGGATTTTCTTCTTTCCCAGCAGCGGAAGGATTTTTTTCTTGGACTTCTCGCGTGTTTCCGCCATTTGCGGCAGCGCCCGCGTGTGGGTTGTATCGGTGACCACGCAGGCGCGCGAGTCGACCCAGGCCGCATTCAACCCTCGGATGGCGAATGCGTCGGCGACGATCAGGCTGGAGAGCAGTTCGCCAAATGAGAGCAGGTAATCACTGCCGCGCGGCGTGAGTTCGCGCACCGCCGCTAATCCGCGCACAAAATTCTCCAGTTCGGAAAAGTATGGATCCAGTTTCGGCGCCAGTGCTGCGGCACGTTTCGCACCGAGCAAACTGTTTGCTGTCGAAAAATGTCGCTCCCGCATCGATCGAAATAATTGAAGGCTGGCCTCCGCCTCGCCTGAAGCCGCCAATTGCCCCATGGTCACCAGTTGGTCCGTGACCTTGGCCATGGCGCTGACGACAACAAGTGGCAACCTGCCACGCCGGCTGGCGACGATCTGTGCGACCCGTTCAATGGCTTCGGCGCTCTCAACTGAGGTGCCGCCGAATTTCATCACAATCATGTGCGTTCCCGTCCTGAAAGACTATACCCATCGTAATCTCCGCGGTCGCTTCCGGAGTTCAGGGCCACAAAACGAAAGACCCACGCGCCGTCGGGACGTGGGTCTTGAGCTGATTCTTAAAATTCGCTCAGCGCCCACGCCAGACACTAATTCGTGTGCCCGTTGTGCATGTGGGCATCGACGACATTGTCTGGATCGCAGGCGACATATCGAAGACTCAATATACCCGAACCAGGGTTGCAATCCGAACCGCTTTTTCGATGGGACGAATCGAAAAAACTGCAGGAGCGCCGATCGGAAGCACTCACTTCTCAGTAGCGGCAACCTTCCGGCAAATTCGCAAAATTTCCATCTGCCGAATCGAAATTCTGAATTGTACTTTTGCCCTCTGATCGAGGTACCAAAGATATACACAGGTACAGGTATAGGTGTGTGCGGTTCAGGTACGCGTTGGGGAAATCCCTCTGCAACTTTGGAAAACACAAAACGGTTTGCCACCGCGGCAGGGTCTTTACGATCCGGCGAACGAACATGACGCCTGCGGAATGGGTTTTGTCGCCAGCATTCGGGGCGAGCAGAGCCACAAAATAATTGAGCAGGGCATTCAGGTCCTGGTAAATCTCACCCACCGTGGCGCATGCGGATGCGATCCGGAGACCGGCGATGGCGCTGGCGTCTTGATTCAGATTCCGCACAAGTTTTTTGCCCGCGAGTGCGCGATTCTCGGATTCGAACTGCCCGCGCCCGGCGAGTACGCAGTCGGCATGACTTTTCTGCCGGTCGAGAAACATCCGCGGCTGAACTGCGAAGGCGTTCTTGAACGCATCATCCGCGAAGAGGGGCTAAGCGTTTTGGGATGGCGTGACACCCCGGTTAACGGTGATGCCATTGGCCGCGTCGCGCGCGCGTCTCAACCGTACATACAGCAGATTTTCGTAGCTCGCCCCGCCGAACTCGATGAAGATGCCTTTGAGCGCAAGCTATATGTAGTCCGCAAACGATCCGAAAAAGAAATCGCCGAATCCGAGATTGAAGACAAGGAATTCTTTTACATTCCATCGCTCTCGGCGCGCACCATTGTTTACAAAGGACTTCTACTGGCCCCGCAAATCGCTAATTTTTATGGCGACTTATCTGATCCCGATGCGGCCAGCGCCATGTGCCTCGTGCACCAGCGCTTTTCGACCAATACTTTTCCCAGTTGGAAACTGGCCCACCCCTACCGGTACATCGCGCACAACGGCGAAATCAACACCCTGAAAGGCAATGTCGCCTGGATGCACGCGCGCCAATCGATTCTGGCGAGCGAACGTTTCGGCGACGACATGAAAAAACTTTTTCCAATTATTGAGCCAGCGGGAAGCGATTCCGCGAGCTTCGACAACGCGGTCGAGTTGCTCTTTCAATCAGGCCGCAGCCTGCCTCACGTGATGGCTATGCTGATCCCGGAAGCCTGGGCAGGCAATCCGCACATGAAGCCGGAGAAGCGCGGCTTTTACGAATACCACTGCTCGCTGATGGAGCCGTGGGACGGGCCGGCGGCAATCGCATTCACCGACGGGAGAATGATCGGCGCGACACTGGATCGCAATGGGTTGCGTCCCGGACGCTACGTGATCACCGATGACGACCTCGTAGTGATGGCGTCGGAAGCAGGAGTTCTTTCCGTCCCGCCGGAAAAGGTCAAGCGTAAAGGTCGCCTGCAGCCAGGAAAAATGTTTCTGGTCGACACCGTCGAAGGCCGCATTATCGCCGACAAAGAGATCAAGTCGCGCCTGGCGGCTCGTCAGCCGTACGAACAATGGCTGAAAGAAAATCAGATCACGCTCGATCATCTGCCCGAGCCGGTACGCGTCCACCAGTCGGACCACGCGACCATCATTTCGCGGCAGCGCGCGTTTGGGTACACCGATGAAGATTTGAAGATGATCATCGAGCCTATGGCCGCAAAAGGCGAAGAGCCGATCGGTTCGATGGGAACCGATACGCCGCTGGCTTGCTTGAGCGACAAACCGCAACCGCTGTTCAATTATTTCAAACAGCTTTTTGCTCAGGTCACAAATCCGCCCATCGATCCCATCCGCGAAGAGATGGTGATGTCGCTGATCAGCTACATCGGCACCGAGCGCAATATCCTCGATGAAACGCCGGAAAATTGTCACACACTCAAACTGCCGCACCCCATTCTCACCAATCGTGATCTCGAAAAGCTGCGCCGGGTTTCGCAGGGGGATTTGCTCGCGATCACTCTGCCGGTCTTGTTTCGGGCCGCTGATGGCGAAGCCGGATTGCGGTCGGCGCTGGATGAGATCTCGCGTCGCGCTTCGCTGGCCGTGAAGTCCGGTTACACGTTGCTGATTTTGTCAGACCGCGGCGTCGACAAAGACTACGCACCCATTCCCAGCCTGCTTGCACTGGCCGCGGTCCACAATCTTTTGGTCCGTGAAGAGACTCGTACCCAGGTCGCATTGATTATCGAATCTGGCGAACCGCGCGAGGTCATGCACTTTGCGTTGCTGATCGGTTATGGCGCGAGCGCGATCAATCCTTATCTTGCGCTAGAAACTTTGGATGACGTTGCCGGTCGAGGCTATCTGCCGGGCAGCATGACGCCCGACGTGGCGGTCAAACACTTCATCAAAGCCGTCAATAAAGGGTTGCTTAAAACGTTTTCGAAGATGGGTATCTCCACGCTGCAAAGCTACCGCGGCGCGCAGGTCTTCGAGGCGATCGGCCTGAATGAAGATCTGGTGAATGCATATTTTGCCGGGACGACTTCGCGAATCGGCGGCGTGGGACTTGAGGTGCTCGCCCGCGAGGCGCAGCTTAAGCACGAATTCGCGTTTCGCACAGTCACTGATGCCGATACTGAATTGGCGGTCGGCGGCAGTTATCACTTTCGGGTGAACGGCGAATATCACCTGCTGAATCCGGAGACGATCAGCAAGCTGCAACACAGCGTGCGCGAGCAGAATTTCAAGAGCTTCGAAGAATACGCCGCATTAATAGATGCCCAAAGCCGCAACCTTGCCACCTTGCGCAGTTTGATGAAAATCAAGAAAGCGCGCAAGCCGGTCCCGCTCGATCAAGTTGAGCCAGCGAAAGAAATCGTCAAACGATTTACCACTGGTGCCATGTCGTTCGGCTCCATCAGCAAGGAAGCGCACGAGACGCTGGCCATCGCCATGAACCGGATCGGCGGCAAATCGAATACCGGCGAGGGCGGCGAAGACGAACAGCGATATAACAAAGATGCGAATGGCGATTGGCGGCGCAGCGCCATCAAGCAAGTGGCTTCGGCCCGCTTCGGCGTGACCGCGCATTATCTGGTGAATGCGGAAGAGCTGCAGATCAAAATGGCGCAGGGCGCGAAGCCCGGCGAAGGTGGGCAGCTCCCCGGACATAAGGTCGACGATGTCATCGCCCGCTTGCGGCATTCAATCCCTGGGGTCGGCCTGATTTCTCCGCCGCCGCATCACGACATCTACTCGATCGAGGATCTCGCGCAGCTGATTTATGACTTGAAGAACACGAACCCGCAGGCGCGAATTTCGGTGAAGCTGGTTTCGGAAATCGGCGTTGGAACCGTCGCTGCCGGAGTGGCAAAAGCGCACGCGGATGTCGTTCTCATCTCTGGCGACAGCGGAGGCACGGGTGCTTCGCCGCTTAGTTCCATCAAGCACGCCGGAATTCCCTGGGAGCTTGGCCTCGCAGAAACGCAACAAGTTCTTCTGATGAACGACCTGCGCAGCCGTATTCGCGTACAGACTGATGGCAAGTTGCAAACCGGCCGCGATGTGGTCATCGCCGCATTATTAGGCGCTGAAGAATTCGGATTCGCCACCGCTCCTCTGGTCGTGATGGGATGCATCATGTTGCGCAAATGCCATCTGAACACCTGCTCAGTGGGAATCGCGACCCAAGATCCCGCGCTACGCAAAAAGTTCGCCGGACAGCCCGAACATGTAATCAATTTCTTTTTCTTTATTGCCGAGCAGGTGCGGCAGTACATGGCGGAGTTGGGTTTCCGCAAAGTGAACGACATGGTCGGTCGCGTTGACATGCTCGACACCCAGCCTGCGGTCGATCACTGGAAGGCGCGAGGTGTCGATCTTTCCGCGATTCTCTATAACCCGCCGCTGCCCGGACGAGTTGCCCGCCATTGCGTGCAGGCCCAAGATCATGGTCTCGACAATGCCCTCGATCACGAACTGATTGCGGGGGCGAAAGAGGCGCTGGACAATCGCTCGCCAGTTGAGATGAGCTTTCCGATTCGCAACGTACACCGCACGGTCGGCGCCATGCTCAGCGGTCAAATCGCGCGCCGTTACGGATCAGAAGGACTTCCCGATGACACCATTCGCATCAAGTTCGAAGGCTCCGCTGGCCAAAGCTTCGGGGCATTCCTGGCGAAGGGCGTCACCATGACGCTCGAAGGCGATGCCAACGATTATGTCGGCAAAGGTCTTTCCGGTGGCCGCCTGATCGTGCATGCGCCGAGAAATTCGCAATTTGCGGCGGAAGAAAATATTTTGATTGGCAACGTCGTGCTCTACGGCGCGACCAGCGGAGAAGCTTTCTTCAGCGGCGTTGCCGGCGAGCGCTTTGCGGTGCGCAACTCTGGCGCGACCGCGGTTGTCGAAGGCGTCGGCGATCATGGATGCGAGTACATGACCAACGGGCTGGTGATCGCGCTCGGCTCCTGCGGCAGAAATTTTGCCGCCGGAATGAGCGGAGGCATTGCCTACGTCTGTGACGAACGCGGCGATTTCACCGAGAAGCGCTGCAATCTGGCGTCGGTTGATCTCGAGCCTTTGATCGAGCCGCGCGACGTACGTTTAGTTCGCGGCCTTATCAAGCGGCACCTCGAACTCACCGGCAGCAAGCGCGCGAAATGCATTCTCGACAACTGGGCGGAGATGCTGCCGCGTTTCATCAAAATCTTTCCGCACGAATTCAAGCGTGTGCTGGGCGTGACCCGCAGCCGCCAGCAATATATTCCCGGTCAGCCGGTGCTTCTGCCAGAACTGGCGGAGGCGCTGCATGGGTAAGGCATCAGGATTCATGGAGCATTCTCGCGAGACCGCGATACGACGTCCGGTGACAGAACGAGTAAACGACTGGTTCGAAATCTACCAGGACTTCCCTGAAGAGAAATTACGCACTCAGGGCGCGCGCTGCATGGATTGCGGCGTGCCTTTTTGCCACACCGGATGTCCGGTTAACAATCTTATCCCTGACTGGAATGATCTCGTGTATCGCGGCCACTGGAAAGAAGCCGTGCGCCAGCTTCACTCGACCAATAATTTTCCGGAATTCACCGGACGAATTTGCCCCGCGCCCTGCGAGGCGGCCTGCGTTCTCGGTATCAATGAGCCGGCGGTCACAATTAAGCAGATTGAAAAAAGTATTGTCGAGCGCGGTTTCGAGGAAGGCCTGATTCGCCCCGAGCCGCCGAAATTCCGTACTGGAAAAAAAGTCGCGGTGGTGGGTTCCGGCCCCGCAGGGCTGGCCGCGGCGCAGCAACTCAATCGCGCCGGACACTGGGTCACGGTTTACGAAAAAGCCGACCGCATCGGTGGACTGCTACGTTACGGCATTCCCGAATTCAAGATGGAGAAGCGCATCGTAGATCGCCGTCTTGCTCAGATGGAAGCCGAAGGCGTGAAGTTTGTGACCAACGCCCATGTCGGCCGTTCCGTCCCGGTTGACGATCTGCAGCGCGAGTTCGACGCGATTCTGCTGGCCGGGGGCGCCGAAGCGCCGCGTGACCTGAACGTTCCGGGCAGGGAACTGAAGGGCGTCCACTTCGCAATGGACTTTCTTCCGCAAGCCAATAAGCGCTGCTACGGTGATTCGCTCGATCCTGCGCAGGACATTCTCGCCACCGGCAAGAACGTCATTATTATTGGTGGTGGGGACACGGGCGCTGATTGCCTGGGCACGGTGCATCGTCAAAAGGCCGCATCGGTCCATCAATTCGAAATCATGCCAGTGCCTCCGGCCGAACGTTCTCCATTGACCCCGTGGCCGCTGTGGCCGATGCAGTTGCGAGTCGAAGGCGCACACGAAGAGGGCGGCAGTCGCGTCTGGAGTATCGCCACAACCAGATTGACCGGCGACGCAATTGGAAATGTAAAGCAATTGCATGGAATTAAAGTCGGTCCGCCGCCGAAATTCGAGCCGATTAACGACAGCGAGTTTGTGATGGACGCAGACTTGATTCTGCTTGCCATGGGTTTCAGCGGCCCGGTGCGAAATGGAATGATTGACCAGCTGAGCCTAAAGCTGGATCAACGCGGCAACGTAGAAACCGGCGCGGATTATATGTCCTCAATCGCGGGTGTGTTTGCGGCTGGAGACATGCGGCGCGGGCAGTCGCTGGTCGTCTGGGCAATCGCAGAGGGAAGAAAAGCAGCCGCATCAATCAACGTGTATTTAGGCAAAGAATCTGCTAAGCCGGTGTCCAAGCCGCGAGTTCGACGCGATCTGGTCTCAGCTTGAAATCCGAATTCGCTGCCAAAAGCCTTTAACCGCTGAGAACGCAGAGAAAATCCACCGAGGCCGCAGAGAAGAGCCTTTATTTTGAGCCGAGGCATTGCGAGTTTAGAATTGTCTTCTCTGCGATCTCAGCGCTAGCTCTGCGAACTCTGCGGTTAAAAGCTTTTCGTTTGAGGCCGCACCGCACAGCTTCCAACTGAAACCTGTCACCATGTCGAAACCGATCCTCATGCCCAGCAAGCCAGCCCGTGCGGCAGCGCCGGCCGTTTCTCTCGCCGAGATTCGCATCGCCATGGACCGCATTCGCGACTCCATTTATTTATCGCCCTGCGCGCGCTCGGAATACTTTTCTCAACTCACCGGAAATTCGGTTTACCTGAAGCTCGATAACCTGCAGCGTACCGGCGCATTTAAAGAACGTGGCGCGCTCAACAAACTTCTGACTCTTGCTCCAGAAGAGCGCTCACGGGGCGTCATTGCCGCATCCGCTGGAAATCATGCGCAAGGCGTGGCTTACCATGCCGGCCGGCACGGAATCCGCGCCGAGATATGCATGCCCCTGACCACCCCACTAATCAAGGTATCCGCCACCAAAAGCTACGGCGCGGAAGTCATTCTTCATGGCGCGAATTACGACGAGGCCTGCGAAGAAGCCGTGCGCCGCAGCCAGCAGTTCGGAATGACATTTGTTCACCCCTTCGACGACGAAGTGGTGATTGCGGGGCAGGGCACCATGGGCCTCGAAATCCTGCAACAGGTCCCCGACATCCAGGCTGTCATCGCCCCGATCGGCGGCGGCGGCCTGATTTCGGGAGTGGCATGCGCTATCAAGGAAGCCAATCCCCAGGTGCGTGTCATCGGAGTTCAGCCTGCGCGATTGCCTTCCATGAAGGTCGCAATTGCGGAAGGCCATCCGGTGACGCTCAGCCCAGCCGCGACCATCGCTGATGGAATCGCGGTTAGGCGCGCGGGTGAAAAAACGCTGCCACTAATTCAGAAATATGTCGACGACATTGTCACCGTCGACGAGGAAGAAATCGCCAACGCGATTCTCCTTCTGCTCGAACGCGAAAAGACCCTGGCCGAAGGCGCTGGCGCGGCTGCGATCGCCGCGCTGATTAACCGCAAGACGCCGCTCAGCGGCAAAAAAGTGGCAGTGCTGGTCTGTGGCGGCAACATCGACGTCAGCCTGCTGTCGCGAATCATGGAGCGCGGCCTGGTGAAAGATGGCCGACTGGTGCGCCTCCGCGTCCATTTGCCTGATTACCCCGGCGCTTTGCATCGCCTGACCGGAATCCTGGCGCAGCACCGGGCCAACATCGTCGAGACCGCATACGATCGCGCTTATTACGGCGTCAATCTTGGCGACACGGCGATCGACATCACCATGGAAACCCGCGGTCCCGACCACATTGCCGAGCTTCTTTCCGCCCTAAGCGCCAGCGGCTATACACACGAGCGGATTTTGTGATTGCCAGTGATCACAGAATCCAATTCAATTCGTAGAGAGCTGAGCAACACCACAGGGCAGAGGATATCCGTTCGTAACTGGCAGAACCTTATTGCTGCGCTATATTGATTTATATCCGTGAAGCTTTCCAGCAAAAGTCTAATTCTGGCCCTCACTGCCACGGCTTTGCTCACTAGCTGCAATCGTGGCCGCAATCGTGTACTTGAGGTTGACTACGTCTCCGCTCCGCAAGTCATTCTGCGTGACCAATTGTCCCAGGTTTATAACAAGGTCGGCACCGCCAAGAATGGCGATCGCGTCGAAGTGCTCGACCGCGAAAAGCGTTTCTCAAAAGTTCGCACCGCCAATGGTCAGGAAGGCTGGGTCGAGCAGCGTTATCTGGTGACGCGCCAGGTGTTCGACAGCTTTCAAGCAATGCAGCAGCAGGAGAAGGACTCACCCGTTACCGGCATCGCAACTACACGCAATGACACCAATCTGCACGTCGAGCCAGGCCGCGACACCGAGCACCTTTATCAGTTGCCGCAAGGGGCAAAAGTGTCAGTCCTGAAGCGAGCGACGGTGGAGAAGAACCTGCCGGGAGCTCCCATGGCGCTTCCGGCCGGCGCCCGGCAGCTCAAACCGATGGAAGACTGGTGGCTCGTCCGCGACCAGCAAGACCATGTGGGGTGGGTGCTCGATCGCATGATTGACCTCGATGTTCCGCTTGACGTGGCCCAATATGCCGAAAGTCAGCGCATTGTGGGCTGCTACATACTCAATGAAGTGAGCGACGGCGACAAAAAAGTTCCGCAGTACTTAATGGTATTAGCCGAAAACAAAGAAGGCCTGCCCTTCGATTTCAACCAGGCGCGCGTTTTCACCTGGAATGTTCACCGCCACCGCTACGAAACCGCCTACCGCGAGCGCAACCTCAATGGCGTACTGCCGGTGACCGTCTCCCACGAAAACTTCGGCAAGGAAGGCGACCTGCCGACTTTCACCCTGCGAGTAAAAGACGCGTCCGGAAATGTGATAGAGAGAAAATACAAGATGAATACGCCGATCGTGAAGCGAGTAGCTTGATTAAGCTGTTCCGCGC
The DNA here is from genome assembly GCA_036268595.1 of Terriglobales bacterium. GTDB lineage: Bacteria > Acidobacteriota > Terriglobia > Terriglobales > Acidobacteriaceae > Gp1-AA145. The sequence goes on along the minus strand of DATATW010000111.1, from coordinate 7,757 downwards.
GCGGCGCGTATCAGAGGTCTAAGCCCTAAGACAACTAAGGTTTCTCCCCGCGCAAGATACCGGATTTCATAGAGTTGCAGCCCTGCCCATCCCGTATTTGGAATATTCGCGTCCCTGTGATTGGGCGTCAAGCAATGTAAGCAATTGTAAACAATGAGCTAATCGTCAGATTGCTTTTCGGAACCGTGGTTGCACTAACAACCCGTTCTGGACTTTGCAAACCATTTCGGGCCTCTCTCAGGCCCGCACAAAAAATGATCGTTTATGTCAGGAGACACCGCATGAATCACTCTCTCAAGTTCAAGGTCTTCGCCTACTTCTCGTCAATCCTGGGGCTTCTCGCTCTTAGTTGCTCCTTGGCCTTCGGCCAAGCGATCAGCGGCAACATCGCTGGCACCGTGCTCGACTCTTCTGGAGCCGCGGTTACCGGTGCTGATGTTACCGCCCGCAATGTTGCGACTGGTGTTTCCTGGGCAGCGAAGACAGGCAGTACAGGCGGATATCGTTTTGATAATCTCCCGATTGGTACGTACGAAATCAGCGCGAAGGCAACCGGGTTTCAGACCACAACTGAGAAAGTCGAAGTCCAACTAAATAAAAGTGGAACTGCAAACCTCACTCTGACGCCAGGATCCGCTAGCACTACTATCGAGGTTTCTGGAATTGCGCAAACATTGGATACGACGACGGCGCAGATCCAAACGACCTATGAAGCGAAACAGCTTGATGACCTGCCGACTACCACCCTTGGCGTGAATGCAGCGACTGGGCAAAATTTGGGCGTATTAAATCTGGCCATGCTTGACGCGGGTGCTTCGAGTTCAGGCGGGCTTGGCGCTGGAACTGGACCGGCGGTTAGCGGTGAACGTCCCCGCAACAATAACTTCACAATTGAAGGCGTTGACAACAACAACAAAACCGTGACGGGACCACTGGTATATACGCCCAGTGACGCCGTCGCCAACTTTACGGTTTTGCAGAACCAGTTCAGCCCTGAATTCGGGCACTCAAATGGCGGTCAATTCAATATCGTAATAAAGGGCGGTACGAATGATTTTCACGGTCGAGCTTATGAGTATTTTCAGAATCGAAATCTGAATGCGATCGACCAAAGTGTTGTAAATAGTACAGCGCCCGGGCAGCCGATAATCAATCCTCGTTTTGACAGCAATCGTTACGGCGGCCAGTTTGGTGGTCCGATATTCAAGAACAAGCTCTTCTTCTTTGCGAACTATGAGTACAACGAGGTTGGTCAAGCCTCAGTTCCCGGAGCACCTTTATTGGCGCCAACCAGCACTGGTTACGCAGCGCTCTTGGCGATTCCCGGAATCTCAGCGGCTAACGTACAGGCGCTCCAAAAGTACGTTCAGGCGCCGAGTCAAACAAGCACGGTGTCCGTTGGCGGAAGCAGCATTCCGGTTGGCATCCTGCCGATCTCGGCTCCGAATTTCACCAACTACAAAGCGCTCACCACGTCAATGGACTACGATCTGAGCGAAAAGGACCAGATTCGCGGTCGCTACATTTACAACCAGAACGCGAGCTTAGACACGGCGGCGCAATTGCCGGTATTCTTCACGCCGCTGGTTCAGCCTTTCCATCTGGCGACGATCAGTGAATACCACACATTCACGCCATCGATTACCAACGAGTTCCGTGTCGGCTTCAACCGCTTTGCTCAAGACTTCGTTGTTGGCAACCAGACCTTTCTGCCAACGCTGGACGCATTCCCGAACATAACAATCAATAATCTCGGCGACCTGAACGTGGGGCCTGATCCGAATGCGCCGCAGTATGCAATTCAAAACCTGTATCAGGCGGTTGACAATCTGACGTGGGTCAAGGGACCGCACACGCTAACGTTCGGTTTGGAGGGGCGTAAGTATATTTCGCCGCAGAAGTTTATCCAGCGTTCACGAGGAGACTACGATTACACCGATCTGAGTCAATTCGCTTTTGATCAGACTCCAGGGGGGAGCGTTGCTCAGCGTAGTTTTGGCAACGTTGGTTACTCAGGAGATCAATACGCCATTTATGGTTTCGTCAACGACATCTGGAAAATCAGGCACAATGTCAGCATCAACCTCGGTTTACGCTATGAGTACACCAGCACTCCATATGGCTGGACACAACAGAGCCTGAACAGCGTTGCCAATGATCCTGGTTTGATTACATTTGGCTCACCGCAAGCTCCTACCAAGGATTTTATGCCGCGAGTCGGCTTTGCGTATTCTCCGGGCACCAGTGGAGAAACGTCTATCCGTGGTGGCTTTGGTATGGGGTATGACGTCCTCTACGACAATATCGGAGTGCTCTCTCGCCCGCCGCAGATCGGTAGCACCGTCAATTGTCCGAACCCAGCCTGCAATCCCGGGGGCGCTGGCTTCCTCGCGCAGGGCGGCATCCCGCCACAGAATTTGAGCGGAATCACAACTCTCGACCAGGCGACCGCCAGAGGTAATACCTCTTCGTACCTGCCTAACAACGTGAAGTATCCCTACGCGGAAACCTGGAACCTTGGCATTCAGCACGTTTTTGCGAAGGACTACACGGCAGATATCCGGTACGTCGGTACTCGCGGCGTCGATCTTGACGTGCAGAATATCTTGAACTTCGTCCCTGGAGCCGGTCCAGGTCATGAGGTTCCAACGTTTATTACTCCTCCATCAGCGGCGACAGTGGCGGGGCTCACGACCGCATGGGCAAGTGCAGATCCGGGTTGCAATAATGGGTCGAATACTATGTGCCCATCCGGTGCAGGAGACTTTCCCGGCACGCTTGCCTATGGGTACAACGACGTGGGCACCGGTCCCGGCGGCTTCTATGATCCGCGTTACTTCAATGCCGGTTTCTTTAGCCCGATAACGTCCTTCCAGCCGTGGGGAGCATCCACCTATAATGGGCTCCAAACTCAGCTGAATCGGCGCTTCAGCGATGGATTGCAATTCCAGGTTGCTTACACGTACAGTCACATGATCGATAACAGCACAGCTGACTTCTTCTCGACTATCATTGCTCCCCGGCGCCCGCAGGACTTCAGGAACTTGGCGGCTGAGCGTTCGGACTCGGTACTAGACCACCCTCACCGTATCGTGATTTCCAGCATTTACGACTCGCAGTGGTTTAAGCACGATCCGAGTTGGCTTAAGAGAAATCTCCTGGGCAACTATGAGATCGCCCCGGTATTTACGTGGGAATCAGGCCAGTTGGGAACTGTTCAGAGTGGGCAAGATTCAAATCTGAACGCAGACGCTGCACCGGACCGCGCCATCTTCAATCCGACCGGAACCCCTGGCGTTGGAAGTGACGTGATTCCGGTAACCAACAACACTGCTTGCGGTTTGCCGCCATGCATTGTCGGCTGGCAGGCGGTTAATCCGAATGCGCAGTACATCGTGGCTGGCTTGGGTACAGTACCCACTGCCGCTCGCGAGACGATCCGAACCCCCCCCATCAATAACTGGGACATCACACTTGTGAAGCATATCTACGCTACCGAGCGCGTCCACGTTGAATTAATGGCTGGGTTTTTGAATGCGTTCAATCATCCTCAATTTGTGACCGGAAGCCCGAACCAGGGCCTCCAGATATCCGACACTGGCTCACAGAGAAATTACTTTATTCCGAGCCAGCCGAACTTCGAAAATGCAAAATTCAGCTTCCCGAGTAATGCAAGAACCACTCAGCTTGGGTTAAAGGTGGACTTCTAGTCTTTCCTGAAAAAAAGATTCGGCCCGCTCAACGAGCGGGCCTTTTTTCTTTTAAGCTCAAGTCTAAGGTTTGAGCAACAAGTGTCGAAATCGACGCACAAAACTCTCTCATACGGAATTTCATATCCAGCCCATCGAATCTTCCGTTTCTTGAAACACGAAGTGTCCGTACATTGCCCGGAACCTTTGTATGTAATTGACACTAATGGTTAATAGGCCCATTCTCATTTTGGAGTGTAAGTTGCAGAATCGCATCCGCAATATATCTCGTCCGTATTTTACTTTTCTTTGGTTCAGGAGAAACAGAATGAAAGATCTGCGTAGCCGTGGTGCGTGGTTGGTTCTGTGTCTGTTCCTCAGCGTCGGATTTGCAAGTGCGCAGGTCTCCAAGGGATCGATCTCAGGCACAGTTGTCGATCCTTCGGGTGCTGCTGTCACGGGCGCTGACATCAGAGTTATCAGCACAGATACCAATCAATCGATCACGACCACGAGCAATGATGTCGGCATCTTTAAGGCTTCGCTGCTCCCGGTCGGAGCGTATAAGGTCGAAATTTCAAAAGAAGGTTTTCATAAGATTTCGATCGCCGGCATTTCTGTCACTCCGGGCGTGGATACCGGACTGGGAGCGGTAAAACTGGAGTTAGGCGCCACTTCTGAAACCATAGAAGTCTCGTCAGGCACACCGTTGATTGAAACCACTCAGGCTCAGGTTACAAATACCTTTGAGAGCACTTACCTCAACAACATTCCAGGAATTCAAGAAAATCAGGGTTTGGATAACCTGGCGGTTTTGCTACCCGGTGTTTCAGCCTCGCGCGATGCGAATTTTTCAAATACCAATGGGATCGGGTTTTCAGTTAACGGGCTGCGCGGCCGCAATAATGATCAGCAGATCGATGGTCAGAACAACAATGATAACTCGGTCGCGGGCCCCGGGATATTTCTGGCAGACACAGAGTTCGTCAGCGAATATCAGGTTACGACTAACAATTTTGGTGCTGAATACGGACGGAATGCAGGGTCCGTGGTCAATGTCATTACCAAATCCGGCACAAACACGTGGCATGGTTCCATATATGGCACGGAAAGCAACTCGGTTTTGACCACGCTGACAAATCAGCAGATCGCCTTCGAAGGGCTCACTAAACCCCCTCGCTTTAATGACGAGTTTACGGGGGCTACAATCGGCGGACCCGGGGTGAAGAACAAGCTTTTCTTTTTTGGCGGCTTCGATGACGAGATCGTGTCATCCAACACCATTGATGGAAGCGGGAATCTCACGCCAGATCCTACGGGTCTAGCGCAACTAGCGGGCTGCTATCCGGGCAGCGCCAGCGTTTCGGCGCTTCAGAAGTACGGTCCTTATGCGGTCGGGGGGAACCCCACGCCACAAGCAAACACCCAACAGGTCGTGAACTACCCCAGCAACGGGTATGCCGGCTTTGTTCCCAACGATGGAGGGTCTGGCTGCAACGTAGAGCTGGCCGGCGTCCAGCGACTGCTGCCCGACGGGAATCACCAGTATAACTGGGTGTTCCGCACAGATGTTACCGCCGCAAAGGATACCTTCTCGGCTCGCTATCTTTTCCAAAAACAGACATTTTTTAATGTTGATGAGGGGCAGGCCGCGCAAGGATACCCGGTGAATGTGCCTTCGCTCGGCCAGCAGCTCGGGCTAAGCTGGACCCATACGATCACTAACCGTATGTTGAATGAGTTGCGGCTTAATGTGGGACGTGAAAACGTGCAATTTGGTGGAAATACACTGGGGACAGTACCGCTGCAGAGTGACCTGGAAGGAGGCCTTGCGAATGTGGGTTTTTCAGGAGCAGCCGCGAGTTCGAGCCTTCTCGGCTTTGGGCCTTCCACGAGCTTTCCGCAAGGGCGCATTATCAATACCTATCAGTTACAGGATAATTGGAATTACATTCGCGGCGCTCACCAGCTGAAAGCAGGAGTGAATTTTACCTATCAACGTTCACCCAACAAGTTTTTGCCTAATGCCAATGGCGAGTTTCTGTTTTCGGATTGGGGCACCTTTGCGGCCAACACACCGAATGACACACTGATCACGCTTGGTAACCCCAGTTTGGACTTTAGAGAATACGACAGTTTCTATTATTTCGGCGATGATTGGAAGGTCACTAAGAATTTGACCTTAAATTTGGGCCTAACCTATTCCTACTACGGCCAGCCTGCAAACCTTTTCCACAACAATGACGCAAAACAGCAGAGCAGCAATCAGCCCTTCTGGGATTCGTCACTGCCGACCTCGGTTACAGTTTTCCCCAGCATTCCTGCCCCGAAGAACAGTTGGGGACCAGGCATAGGCTTTGCCTACGCTCCTTTTGGCGACAAGACGGTTTTCAGGGGTGGATATCGTCTAAGCTACGATCCTCCCTTCTACAACATTTACCTCAATATCGCCAGTTCGGCGCCTCAGGTTTTAGCGCAAACAATCGTTCCGGGCCAGCCGCTTCCAGCTGCCCCGTTTGGTCCCGCAGTGCGGACGGAACTGGGGTCGTTTTTAACCACTGGAGTTTCGGATCCCCGCACCTTTAGTGAAACATCGGTAGCTCCTAACTTTGGACCAGATCGCGTTCACTCCTGGAGTCTCGGTATTGAGCGGGAGTTGGGAACACATGTGGCTGCTGAAGTGCGATATGTTGGAAACCATGCTGAGAATTTGTTTCAATCTATTAACGGCAATCCCTACCTCGGATGCGGTGATCCTAGCTGCATCAACCCGGTTAGCGGTGGGGGAGAAACCCCGGGGTTGACCGATGGTGTCGCAGCAGGCGTTTACTCGGCGAGTCTGTTACCCGCGGGATTGACTCCTTGTCCTGCTGCCAATGCCGTCGTTCCCTCAGCAGTAGGCCGTGAAAATTGCAATGAGGGAAGAATAAGGGAGCGCACCAATTCAGCTTATTCCGATTACGATGGTGTTCAGACTGAGCTGCGAACCAACAATCTTTTCAATCAGCTCACCTTAAAGACAAATTATACGTGGAGCAAAACAACCGACAACGCGAGTGAAATTTTCGGTACCTTTCTAGGCGCTAGCACTTACGCATTTTCGCAGGATCCACTGAATTTCACCAAGGCTGAGCACGGTATTTCGGGTTTGGATTTTCCGCAGACCTGGACGGTGTCATTCAACGAAGCAATTCCAGCGTTCAGAGGACAGCATGGAATTTTGGGTCACGTGCTCGGGGGATGGTCCGTAGCTGGCAGCTATATTTTGCAATCCGGGCAGCCGTACACTCCTGTTCAATTTGTTTTTGCGTCGTTGCTTAGTCCGTACAACACCTATGACTCCAGCTTTCTGGCGAGCTTCAATTCTGGCGCCGAGACCGCTCGCCCCTTCCTGAGCAATCCTTCGGCTCCGGCCACGGCCGTCGGAATGTATGCCGGTGACGCCTGCGCGATTTACGGAGATGCCACGAGCTGCGGTGCGGCACCGACATCGCTGGTGAATTTATCTACTCTGAACTCCACCGGATCCACCACATCGGTAAACCCCAGTCAGGTACACTTCATTGCGAATACCGCAACTGCTCAGGAAATAAACCACACACCTTTTGGGAGCGCCGCCCGCAATAGCTTACGTGATTACAAAACCAACAACGTGAACCTGGAGCTCGCGAAAACCGTAAACTGGGGAGAACGCGTTCGTATAAACTGGCACATGAGTTTGGTTAATGCGTTCAACCATCCCAACTACAACACCATTGATCCATTTCTTGAAGACGTCGGGCTCGCGACCGAAGGAACTGGGTTTGCGAATCCAACGGTGCAGGATGGTGGAAATCGGGTCATTCGCTTCGGTCTGAAAGTTATGTTCTAAGGAGAGACACGAGCGCGGAGCCGCGGCATATAAGTCGGGCTTTGTTTAGCCCGTTCGGCATTTATCTCCCAAACATCGGGTAGTGGCTTGCTGCTCCCATCAGAAATAGCAGGGGAATCGTGAGCCACGCATTGATGCGCGAGGTCAGGAAGGCCATGCGGGCCATGCGTGCCGCCTTCTCGGGCATCGGGGTGCCG
>DATATW010000110.1:0-44075 GCA_036268595.1 Terriglobales bacterium | reverse complement strand
GCGCCGCCGGCGCCGGCAATAATCACACGAATTCCGCGGTCAGCGGCCTTGCGCGCATAGTCGGCAGTTCGGTCCGGCGAACGATGGGCTGAGGTTACGTCGATTTCATACTCGATTCCGAACCCCTCCAGAGACTTGCCGGCCTCCTGCATTATTTCAAGATCAGAATCACTTCCCATCACAATTGAAACCACTGGCTTTGACATTCGTCCCAATTTCTCCGTTCTAATAAAATTATTTTTTCAGAGCGCGTGCCGCTATGTCTTTACGATAGTGCGCGCCGTCAAACTTAATCTTGTCAACCGCTTCATAAGCGCGATCCACAGCCGTCCGCAGAGAAGCAGCGCGAGCGGTCACGCCTAAAACCCGGCCACCAGCGGTGTAAAACTCTCCATCGCGAACACTGGTTCCAGCGTGAAATACTTTGACGCCTTCTACTTTGTCGGCGTCGTCTATTCCGGTAATTTTTTTCCCCACTTCAATTGTGCTGGGATATCCGCCCGAAGCCATCACCACACAAACCGCTGCATCCTGGGACCAGCGAAAATCACCGTCGCTCACTCGACCTTCAATCGATGCCTCGACGGCTTCCAGTAAGTCGCTGTCTAGACGCATCATGATCGGTTGCGTTTCAGGATCGCCAAAGCGGCAATTGAATTCCAGCACCATCGGGCCGCGCGCGGTCATCATCAGCCCGCAGTACAGGATGCCTTTGTACGTCATGCCTTCGGCGTTCATACCTTCTACGACCGGCCGCGCAATGTGCTGCAGCAGCCAGTTGCTCATCTGTTCATCCAGCAGTTGCGGGATCGAGTAAGCGCCCATGCCGCCGGTGTTGGGACCGGTGTCGCCGTCGCCAGCGCGCTTGTGGTCTTGCACGGCGACCAACGGCGCAACGCGTTCTCCATCGCTGAGCACCAGAAATGAAAGCTCGTCTCCCTTTAAGCATTCTTCAATCACAACTCGCGCGCCTGCCCCGCCGAGCATCTTCCCGCTGAGCATCTCGGCAGCGGTGGAGGCAGCTTCGTCTTTGGTGCTACAGATGACTACGCCCTTGCCGGCAGCCAGGCCGTCGGCCTTGACGACGAGCGGCGTGCTGAATCGACCCAGCGCGTCGTTCACGTCATCGACGGAATCACAAATCGCGTAATGCGACGTCGGAATTCGATGGCGCTGCATGAATTCTTTGGCGAAGCTTTTGCTGGTCTCAAGCTGCGCGGCCGCTTTAGTCGGGCCAAAGACGGGCCATCCGCGGCGAGTAAATTCGTCAACGATTCCAAGCTGAAGCGGCAATTCCGGACCGACGATCGTCACGTCCGGCGATACTTCACCGGCGACCTGCACAATCGATTCCAGGCTTTTCAAATCTACGGGAAAGCATTCAGCTTCAGCGCTGATGCCGCCATTTCCCGGCGCGCAGTAAAGCTTGCTGATTCGCGGCGATTGCCGCAGCTTCCAGGCGAGAGCGTGCTCGCGTCCGCCGTTTCCGATGAGGAGAACTTTCATGGCCAGAGAAAATAAGGTTAGGGTCAGGAGGAAACTATGTCAAACGGGGACTGCGGAAGGCGCGAACGAGTCAACAATTAAACCAGCGCCATAGAAGAGAGCCATTCGGCATAGGCTTTGCCGCTGTCTTCGTGCATGCCGAAGAACCTGATTCCAAATACCGGCCCGCGTGACCAGCAGATAAGAGCAACGGCGGTAATGAAGGTCCGGCGCACGTCGGGAAGGCTGAAACGCACCGTCACTGAGCCATGGAGGTGCGCCCGATCCAACAAACGAAGTGCTAAACCGCCATCACTGACATTTAAAATTTGAGCGGAAATGGTGGTGCCATCGCGGCGGATTACTTCGGCATCGATTGCCAGTTCAAAGCGGAAATAGCGGCGGTGTTCGGCCTCCATCTGGCGGATGGAAGATTGAAAATATGTGCTGAATCGTCCGACATCGAGCGGCTTTTCCAGAACAAAATTCGATCCCAGTTCCATCGCCTGGGCGATCGAAGTTTTTCCGTTGGCGATAGTAAAGATGACAGATTTTCGGTTAGAGCGGCTATTTCGAGCAGCAGAGATGATTTCGGTCCCGCGCTCGATTCCGTCGCAATCGATTACAAAGCCGTCGAAGTGGCTACGCCCGATGAGATCTAGTGCCGAGATCCCGTCATCGCGGACCCGTACTTCAATGCCGTGAAACACGTCTTCGACGGCCTCTTGCACATCCGCATCGCGGCTCACCAGTAAGCTATTTAGTCGCACATTGTAATGCTAAAGCGCGGCCGTGCCGCGGCGTTAATGACCACAGTAACTGGTTGGTGCTCGGAGAAGTCTCCGGCTGCAGGAATTTCGCCCAACCCGGGCAACGCCGAATGGGTGAAACCGCAAATTTGATCTTCCAGGTAATCCCGGGCAAGTTACTTAAATAACGAACTGCTACAGGATTGACCGTATCGAATATCCCATGGCTGCAGCCCTACACTCGATGACGATATGAGTGATCCACGACGCGGTGGAACCCGGATTAGCTGCGAGATAGCGGCATCTCTGCGGGTCCCGGGCTGCTCGCTTCCCGAGGAGTGCATGGTCATTCTGGTAAATCGCCAGGGATGCGCGGCGCGGTTCAACCGCCCGGTGGAAGTCGGAACAGCGGTCCGGCTGGAAAATCTTCCCGCCGGCTGCGCGAGGGCGCGCATCGTGAATTGCATTTCTGTCGAAAAGGACAGCAATCTCTGGCTGTTGGGACTGGCTTTAGAACAACCGGCGAATGTCTGGGGAGTCCAGCAGCCACCAAAAGATTGGGAAGAGCCGGTTACCATCGCAATGAGCCTACGCCCGGCCACTGCCGCGGCACTGTAAAAGTAAATCCCATTTTGATTGAGCTGATTGCTGCCTTTCACAGGCAATCAGCTGTTCGGGTCCCAAGCCAATCCCAGGCAGCATTGCGCGGAACGGTTCAGCGACCGTTCTCCAGTAGGATAAGATTCGACACAGAATCTCTGCCGTGATGCCCGATTCAAAACATTCCGACCGCGTTGCGACGGTGACTGACCCTGAGAGCCACGTCTCGCTCGAGGGCATGCACAGCAGTGTGGACGTTCCCCATCACGGAGCCGGCTTCTGGCAGAAGTGGCGGGCTTTCATTGGGCCTGCAATTCTGGTGAGCGTGGGTTACATGGACCCCGGGAACTGGGGCACGGATCTCGCCGGCGGCGCGCAATACAAATATGGCTTGCTCTGGGTTGTCGCGCTGGCAAGCTTAATGGCGATCTTTATGCAGGTGATAGCCGCCCGGTTGGGAGTGGTCACCGGCAAAGATCTGGCGCAGTGCTGCCGTGACTGGTATCCGCGATGGACGCGGTGGCCGAACTGGCTGCTATGCGAAGTCGCGATAGGGGCCTGCGATTTGGCCGAAGTGCTGGGCAGTGCGGTCGCCATCAACCTGATGTTTCATATTCCGCTGCTGTGGGCGGTGGTCATCACCGGCGTCGACGTGTTGCTGTTGCTGGCGTTGCAGCGCTACGGAATGCGCACGATTGAGGCGGTGGTGTTGGTCCTTATCGCGACCATCGGCGTGTGTTATCTGATCGAAATTTTTGTGCTCCCGCAGACCCGGCCGAATTTCCTGGAGATGGGCCACGCATTGATCAGCCCGAGCTTTCGGCAGGCGGGAATGATTTATGTGGCCATCGGTATCATTGGCGCTACGGTTATGCCGCACAATCTTTATCTGCATTCCGCGCTGGTGCAGAGCCGCAAACTGCAAAAAGATGAAGCCTCGGTTCGGAGCGCCATCCGCTTCAACGTGATCGACTCGACCACTGCATTGTCCGTGGCTTTTTTGGTCAATGCAGCAATTCTAGTTCTGGCAGCTTTGGTTTTTTACGGTCGCACCAGCGTGCAGGTGGCGGGCGGGCATCTCATCACTTTCAGTCCAGACAGTGACTGGATCCGGATTGCTTATCTCACGCTGGCGCCCTTGCTGGGAACCGCGATGGCCAGCATATTGTTCGTGGTGGCGCTATTGGCCAGTGGACAGAGCAGCACCATCACCGGTACGCTCGCTGGCCAGGTAGTGATGGAAGGCTTTATGCACTGGCGCCTTCAGCCCTGGCTGCGCCGGATGATCACGCGTTCCCTGGCAATCATTCCGGCGGTCGTGATTATTGGGTTGCGAGGTGACTCCAGTGTTAATGACCTGCTGACCTTGAGCCAAGTCGTGCTGGCGCTACAGTTGCCGTTCGCGATGTTTCCTCTGCTGCACTTCACCAGTTCGAGCGAAAAGATGCGCGGCTGGAAAAACGGATGGCTGTTGATGGCCGGCGGTTGGGGCAGCGCGCTGTTAATTACTGCCCTTGATATTTGGGGTCTCCCGGATTCATTGCGTTCAGCATGGCGCGTCATCGTCGGCGGGTAGAGAGGCCGGAATGTACAAAACGATTCTCGTCACCGTGGATGGAACATCGACCGACCGCGCGATCATCGATCACGTCAAACAACTCGCGAGATTATCGCAGGGCCGCGTAATTTTGCTGCACGTCGCCGACGGCTGGGCGGCGCGTACTTACGGTAGAGACGCGGTAAGTCGCGAGATCGCCGAAGATACGGATTACTTGAAAAAAGTGCGCGCCGAATTCGAGGCGGCGGGCATAGCCGCAGACGCGGAACTCGCGTATGGAGATCCGGCAAAAGAAATCATTCGCTGGGTGAAACAAAAGGGTTGCGATCTTGTGGCCATGAGCACTCATGGTCATCGATTCTTTGCTGATCTGTTTCTAGGAACGACCGCGACCCGGGTGCAGCACAATGTGAGCGTGCCGGTGCTGCTGTTAAGGGCTAAGTGAAGCGTCATTTAATCATCGGCAGCTGTTGGATGTTAGCGGCGTTATCCGTGCTCACTAAGCCATTGTCGGCCCAGCAATCGCCACAGTCGCATAACGACTCTGTCCAGCCCGATGCTCCGGTCATCAATCCCGGCAGGCCTACGGTTTCTACTCCCGCAACCCTCACACCCGTGGGCTACTTTCAGTTTGAGAGTGGCGTTCTCGGGGCCTGGACGTCGCCCGGCTTGTCATCGCAAACCAGCGTGAATGAAGTAGTGAAATTCGCGGTTTCGCGGCGAATAGAGCTGCTGGTCGCAAGTGAACCGTTTGCGCACAACCTGATCGCGGGTCAATCGAGTAATGACGCCGGAAGCGTATCGCTGGGCGCGCAAGCCGTACTCTACCCCGGCGAAGGCGCTAAGCCAACAATCTCGGCGAGTTACTTCCACAGCGTGTACGGTGGAGATGCGCCCGATCTCGACGTAGGCAGCCCAACGAATTCCACGCTCCTGCTTGCCAGCGCTGACGTCAAGAAATTCCACTACGATGCAAATTTATTCCTCAATGAAGTTGTGAGTGATCCGGTTCGCCGCGCTCAATTCGGGCAATCGCTTTCCGTTTCGTATCCTCTGACCAGGAAAGTTGGTTTGTCGGGAGAAATTTGGTGGTTCACCCAGCCATTTCTTCACAGCAATGCCGTAGGAAACTTGTGGGCGCTAAATTACAACGCGAACCGTGATTTAGTCTTCGATGGCGGCTTCGATCGCGGGCTCACAACCACCTCAACGCGTTGGGAAGTGTTTGCAGGATTTACGTACTTGCTGCCGCGCCGAGTTTTCCGACATTAGTTCCATGCATCCAGTGCTCCTGTGCGAGGAGCCGCGAGGGCAAACTTCCCTGCAAACGACTAAACTAATATGTTGCGATCCCCGATAAGAAAACTTATAGGAAGGCTGGTCCATGGATAGCTTTCGTTCCCGCTCTACGTTAAAAATCGGCGGCAAAGACTACGAAATATTTCGCCTCGATGCACTGGATAAGCAGGGCATTTCGACCCGGCATCTGCCGTTTTCACTGCGCATTTTACTCGAAAACCTGTTGCGCACTGAAGACGGCCGGAACGTAAAGGCGGACGACATCCGCGCGCTGGCTTCGTGGAACGGTAAGACGAAATCGCAAAAAGAAATTGCGTTCACTCCCAGCCGCGTTCTGATGCAGGATTTCACTGGCGTTCCAGCGGTCGTTGATCTGGCAGCGATGCGCGATGCCATGAAAAAACTTGGCGGCAATCCTGCGCTCATCAATCCGCTGCAGCCGGCGGAATTAGTGATCGACCATTCGGTCCAGGTAGATGAATTCGGCAAGGCTCAGGCCTTTGCGATGAACGCGGAGCTGGAATTCTTGCGCAACAAAGAGCGTTACGCGTTTCTGCGCTGGGGACAAACGGCGTTCCGCAACATGGCGATCGTTCCGCCGGATACAGGCATTGTGCACCAGGTGAATCTGGAATATCTGGCGCGCGTAGTTTTTGTTAATGAAGCAAACGGCACGCGCACCGTGTATCCCGATACTTTAGTGGGAACGGATTCGCACACCACCATGATCAACGGCCTGGGCGTGTTGGGCTGGGGCGTCGGCGGAATCGAAGCCGAGGCAGCGATGCTGGGACAACCGGTCTCGATGCTTATCCCGCAAGTGGTCGGCGTAAAGCTGACCGGGCGACTGCGTGAGGGTGCGACCGCGACCGATCTGGTGCTGACGATCACTGAAATGCTGCGCAAACACGGCGTCGTGGGCAAGTTTGTCGAGTATTTTGGGCCGGGCTTGAAAGATTTGCCGCTGGCCGATCGCGCGACCATTGGAAACATGTCGCCGGAATATGGCGCCACCTGCGGAATTTTTCCCATTGACCGCGAGACTTTGACCTATCTGCGGCTCACCGGGCGCGCCGACGAACAAATTGCATTGGTCGAAGCTTACGCGCGCGAGCAGGGAATGTTTCACGATGAGAACACGCCTGAAGCGGAGTATTCGGAGCTGCTGGCCTTGGATCTCGATAGCGTTGAGCCGAGCCTGGCGGGACCAAAACGTCCGCAGGACCGTGTGCCGCTGTCGAGCGCGAAGGAATCGTTTGAGACTGCGCTGCCTTCGTTAATTAAGGCGAGCAAGGGCCAGTCTGCGCCAGCCGTCGGCGGCAATGGCCACTTGAGTCATGGCAAAGTCGTAATCGCGGCCATCACCAGCTGCACGAACACGTCGAATCCTTCGGTGATGCTGGCCGCCGGGCTGCTGGCGAAAAAAGCTGTTGAACGCGGACTGCAGGTTCCTGAGTGGGTGAAGACCTCACTTGCGCCAGGATCAAAGGTAGTCCGCGATTATCTGGACAACGCGGGGTTAACTCCATATCTCGAAAAACTAAAGTTCCATATAGTCGGATACGGCTGCACAACTTGCATCGGGAATTCGGGACCTTTGGCGCAGGAAATTTCGGAAGAAATTGATCGTAAGAATCTCGTGGTTGCCTCGGTGCTTTCAGGCAATCGCAATTTCGAAGGCCGAATCAATCCAGATGTCCGCGCGAATTATCTGATGTCGCCTCCGCTGGTGGTTGCGTTCGCTCTCGCCGGGCGCATCGATGTCGATCTGCGAAAAGACGCGCTGGGCAAAGACCGCGAGGGCATGCCGGTGTTTCTTGCCGACGTGTGGCCTACGCAGCGCGAGGTGGATGAAGTAGTGCAGCATTCGATCTCATCCGACATGTTCACCAAAAGTTATAGCGAAGTTTTTGAAGGAGACGAGCACTGGCGATCACTCAAAGTTCCGGAAGGTGAGACTTACGCCTGGGATGGAGATTCGACGTACATTCAGCGCGCTCCGTATTTCGATGAAATGTCGCTGAAGCCCGAGCCGGTGGGGGATATCAGGAAAGCCCGTGCGCTGGCAGTTCTCGGCGACAGCGTGACCACCGATCACATTTCCCCGGCGGGATCGATTAAGAAAGACAGCCCCGCGGGAAGATATTTGCAGCAGAACGGTGTTAAGCCGGCGGATTTTAATTCGTATGGCTCGAGGCGCGGCAATCACCAGGTGATGGTGCGCGGCACGTTTGCCAACGTCCGCCTGCGCAACAAAATGGTCCCGAACCTTGAGGGCGGCTTTACCAAACATCTGCCGGACGGCGCCGAGATGGCAATTTTTGAGGCGTCTGAGAAATATATCGCTGATGGCGTGCCGCTCGTCATTCTGGCCGGCAAGGAATATGGATCCGGTTCCTCGCGTGATTGGGCGGCGAAAGGCCCGTTGCTGCTGGGCGTTCATGCCGTCATCGCCGAGAGCTACGAACGTATTCACCGTTCGAACCTGGTCGGCATGGGCATTCTGCCGTTGCAATTTCTATCAGATCAGAGTGCACAATCGCTCGGTCTGACTGGCGACGAGGTATTCGAGATCGCCGGGGTTCGAGATGTAGTAGAGAAATTTTCTGCTGGGCAGCGAATCAAAGTGCGCGCCAAAATCGGCAAAGAGACGAAAGATTTCGAGGCGCTGCTGCGCATCGACACCCCGCAGGAAGCCTTGTACTACGCGAACGGCGGCATTCTGCAGTTTGTATTGCGGCAGTTGCTGGCGAACCAGACTGCCCGCGCATAAAAGCGGCGCCGCGCGTGGCTGCTATAATCAAGAAATTGCTCTCATGTCGCAGAAGCGCCTGATTCGCTCCACTACAGTTCTATGCGTTCGCCGCGATGGCCACGTAGTTATGGCCGGAGATGGACAGGTCACGCTTGGCGAGGGCGTTATCAAGCATTCGGCAAAGAAGATTCGCCGGCTCTACCAGGACAAGATTTTGGCGGGATTTGCGGGTTCGACCGCCGATGCGTTCTCGCTTTTCAGTCGCTTTGAAGCCAAGCTGGAGCAGTATCACGGCAATATCGGCCGAGGCGCGGTGGAACTCGCCAAAGACTGGCGAACCGACAAGTTTTTGCGACACCTTGAAGCCCTGCTGCTGGTTTCTGATAAAGAGCAGACATTCCTGCTTAGCGGTCAGGGAGATGTGATTGAGCCCGATGGAGGGATTGCGGCCATCGGCAGCGGCGGCCCCTATGCCCAAGCCGCAGCGCAAGCGCTGCTGGAGCATACCCAGTTGCCGGCGCGGCAGATCGCGGAAGAGGCGATGAAGATTGCCGGCAAAATGTGCATCTATACGAATGACAAGGTTACGATAGAAGAGTTGTGATTTGCGTGGGGACAGCCGCCCTCGGCTGTCCATCGAGCGCAGCTCGACTTCTTGAGACTGAGAATTATCGGATCTTCGATCCAAGGACAGCCGAGGGCGGCTGCCCCATATGAGCATTTATGGCCATTTACTTGCCTGCTAGCGCCGAAGAAGAACAGCTCGCACTTGATGAGTTGACCCCGCGCGAGATTGTCGCCGAGCTCGACAAGCATGTCGTCGGGCAAAACGATGCGAAGCGCGCCGTGGCGATTGCTTTGCGCAACCGCATGCGGCGGCAGAAGCTCTCAGAGGAGCTGGCTGAAGAAATCATTCCCAAGAACATCATCATGATCGGGCCCACCGGCGTGGGTAAGACCGAAATTGCTCGTCGTCTTGCAAAGCTGGCGAATTCGCCGTTTCTAAAAGTCGAAGCCTCGAAGTTCACCGAGGTCGGCTATGTAGGACGCGACGTAGAGTCGA
Organism: Terriglobales bacterium; assembly: GCA_036268595.1. Taxonomy (GTDB): domain Bacteria; phylum Acidobacteriota; class Terriglobia; order Terriglobales; family Acidobacteriaceae; genus Gp1-AA145. The sequence goes on along the minus strand of DATATW010000110.1, from coordinate 34,566 downwards.
TGATCCGCGATCTGCTGGAAATCGCGATCGATAACGTGCGCGAAGAGAAACTCGAAGACGTCGCCGACAAAGCTGAGCTGAACGCCGAAGAACGTTTGCTCGACATTTTGCTGCCTCCGGCAGCACCCGCAGCGCCGAATCCACAACCTGGATTCACGCTCGAAGCTTCATCGGGCGATTCTTATTCGCGCACTCGCGAAAAATTGCGCCAGCAATTGCGCGAGGGGAAACTTGACGATCGCATTGTCGAGATCGAAACTCGGGAACGGAATTTCCCATCCTTCGAAATTATTTCCAACCAGGGCGTCGAAGAAATGGACGTCAACATCAAGGACATGTTGCCCAACATCTTCGGCCAGCGCACGAAAAAGCGGAAGATGAAGGTCAATGAAGCCTTTGAATACCTGATCCAGGAAGAAGAGCAGCGGCTCATCGATATGGACCAGGTCACGCGCATGGCCATCGATCGGGTGGAAGATTCAGGAATCATTTTTCTGGATGAGATAGACAAGATCGCGGGCCGCGAGGGCGGCCATGGGCCGGACGTTTCGCGCGAAGGCGTGCAGCGCGACATTCTTCCGATCGTCGAAGGCACTACTGTAAACAGCCGCTACGGAATGGTCCGCACCGACCACATTTTGTTCATTGCCGCTGGCGCGTTTCACGTCTCCAAGCCGAGCGACCTGATCCCCGAACTGCAAGGGCGTTTCCCCATTCGCGTGGAATTACAGTCGCTCACCATGGAAGACTTCATCCGCATTCTGACTGAGCCGAAGTCTTCACTGGTCAAGCAGTACACGGCCCTGCTTGACACCGAAGGCGTAAAGCTGGAGTTCACCAAAGAAGCACTGGAAGAGATTGCTCGTTTTGCATTCCGTGTGAACGAAGGCACGGAAAATATTGGAGCGCGCCGTTTGCATACGATCTTGGAACGCGTCCTCGATGAGATCAGCTTTTCCGCGCCAGAAAGAAAGGGCGAGCAGATCACGGTGGATGCGGAGTATGTCAGCAAAGCGCTGACTGACATCGTTAAAGACCAGGATTTGAGCCGGTATATCCTCTAGCTCCGTCGCCCCGCGCTCCACTCATTTCCTTGTCCTTCGAAGTGTTAATCTTTCCCGACAGATGAAACTAACGAAGCTGACGTTTGCGCTGGGCATCGCTTCAGTCGGATTGCTTACAAGCTGCGGCACGCCCGGAATTCCGGAGCCGCCATCGCTTGAACTGGCGCGCCCCGTGACTGATCTTCGGGCGATGCGCAAAGGGAATGAAGTTCATCTGGCTTGGTCGATCCCGGAAATAACCGAGGACCATCAAACCTTTCGGCATGCTGGGTCAACCAGAGTTTGCCGCAGCCTAGGATCGCCGCTGCGGGCCTGCGGAGCCCCAATCGTTGAGCTAGCTCCCCAGCCAGCTTCTACACAGCACATCTCGTCGCGGCGAAGACTAACAAAATCGCAGCTACCGACTCCGCAGCAGGAAGCCTACACCGACCAGCTATCGGCGACCCTTGAGATGCAGTCGCCCACTTCGAACCTGAATTACGCCGTGAGCGTACTGAATTCATATGGCAAGAGCGCCGGACTATCAAACCAGGTGCAGGTCCCATCGGCGCCAACTTTGCCCGCGCCGGCGAATTTGAGCGCACATCTTTCGGCCAATGGGGTTGAGCTCACGTGGAGGGCCGTGCGCCCTTCAAAAGAGGTTCCCGGCATTAAGTATGGGTATCGGATTTATCGGCGTGATGTGGCCACCAATCACGATTCCGTGGCCGGCGAAATTCCCATGTCGGCCGACGCCAGCGCGAGTTTCCTCGACACCGGTTTCGAGTGGGAGAAGGCCTACGATTACCGGGTAACGGTAGTCACAGTTGTCGACCACTCGGGCGCATCTGAGCAGGTGGAAGGCGATGATAGTGCGCCTGTTCACGTGGTGGCGCGAGACGTATTCCCCCCGGTTGCTCCGACGGGAGTGCAAGCAGTGTTCTCCGGCCCTGGTCAGAAGCCATTTGTCGATCTCATATGGGCAGCGAATAACGAGGCTGATCTTGCGGGATACAACGTCTACCGGCGGCAGACATCGGGCGAACCATCGAAAATCAATACTGGGCTGGTGAAGACGCCGGCTTACCGCGATGCTGACATCCTTCCGGGCCACGAATACTTTTATTCGATTACCGCCGTCGATGCGCGCGGCAACGAAAGCCAGCGGTCTGAAGAAGCCAGTGAGAAAGTACCCACGGGCGATCAATCCGATGGTGTTGAACAGAAGAAAAAGAAATAAGCAGGGACCTTATCTGACCCAGCTCCAAACCAGGCCTCCTGCAGCCATGGTCACAGCCGCAGTCGTGATCCAGCCAAGGGCCTTTAAACCTTTGCCATTGGTGTGTTCGCCCATAATTGCCGGATTGTTTACGGCCAGCATTATGATGATCATGAGCGGGGGAGCCAGCAGGCCCATCACGACCGACGCCCAGAATAAGGCGCTAATGGGATTAATTCCTGAAAGCCCGATCGCCACCGCGACGATGGTCGAGAGCACGATCACCGCGTAAAACTCCGGCGCGCCCTCCGGCGCCTTTTTGAGGCCGAAGCGCCAGCCGAAGATTTCCGCAAGAGCATGCGCCGGGCCCGTGGTGAGCACGGGAACCGCCAGCACGCCTACACCGATAATGCCTAACGCGAAGAGCAAACTGGCTGCGTTGCCGGCCAGAGGCCGCAAGGCCTGCGCTGCCTGGTCTGCGGTAAGCACGGTGGTTTGACCGCTGCGAAACAAAGTCGCCGCCGTGCTCAGGATCACAAAATACATGATGAAATTGGAGAAGAACATTCCAGCGTTTACGTCCCAGGCGGTGGTGCGAAGTTCTGCATCGGATGCAGCTTTGCTGCGGCCAATTACTCGTTCCTGTTCAACCGTCTGACTCGACTGCCAGAAATATAAATAAGGAGACAGCCGGGTGCCGATCAGTGCCACCAGCATGGCGAGATAGGCGCGGCTGAAGTGCAGCTTTGGGATGAATGTGGAACCAAGAAACTCCAGAACATGAGGCCGCGCAAGAATGGCAGCTCCCACGTAGGCGAATAATGCCAGGGCCAGCACGGCAAAAATCTTCTGGAGAAGTTGATACGATCCCCAGGTTTGAACCGCAAGAATGAGAACTGTAATTCCTACCGTGATTCCAGTGACCGGTACGGGAAGAAATAAACGCAGCGAGGCCGCTATGGCGCCGATGTCCGCGCCGGCTTCGATGATATTCGCTACCAGAACTCCCAACACCAGCGAATAGAGCAGCCAGCGCGGGTAGTAGTCCCGAATAACTCCCGCAATGCCTTTGCCGGTGACCATACTCAGCTTCGAGCACAGATAGACGGTAGCGGCGATCATGGGAAAGGTGAAGGGTGCAGTCCAAAGAAACGAAAATCCAAATGCCGCGCCGGCTTGGGCGTAAGTACCAACCGCGCAGGGATCGTCATTCGCGGCCCCGCTGATCAACCCTGGAAGCAGTGACCGCAGGACAGAGCGCGCCGGCTTAGGCCGGGGCAAGAGTACCGGCTTGGGCTGCACCACGGGCGCGGAAGGTTTATCAGGTTCAAGACGAGCGTGCACGCAGGGTTCTTTTCCAGTATGGCCAGATCTATGAATACCGAGCCGAAACTCTCGGGTGAAAATAGGATGCAAGCCTCAGAATCGGGTTTGCATGCTGCTGCTGTCGTTCCGGAAAAGTTTGTTAGCCTAAGGTGAATACAAGCGAGGCTTGCAGAAAATCAAGATGAAATATTGCCGATTCGAATACGAAGGCATCCCGCAGTTTGGTTTGATTGAGACCATTGCGGGGCGTGAAGAGATCACACGAGTGTCTAAATTTGCACCCGACGAATCTGCCCCGGACGCTGAGACCAAGAAGATTTCGAACGTCCAGTTATCAGAGGCGACTCTGCTTGCGCCGGCCACGCCTTCAAAAATTGTTTGTGTCGGACGCAACTATCGAGAACATGCCGCCGAACTCGGAAATGAGGTGCCGCCGGAGCCGCTGATTTTTTTCAAGCCTCCATCAGCAGTAATCGGCCCAAACCAAACCATCGTGCGGCCGAAAATATCTGCTCGCGTAGATTACGAGGGTGAGTTGGGGGTGATCATCGGCAGGCGCTGCAGAAACTTGAAAGAAGATGAGGATGTTCGACCTTATATTTCAGGCTATACCTGCGTAAACGATGTGACCGCCCGCGATCTGCAGAAAAAAGACGGCCAGTGGACGCGCGGCAAAGGATTCGATACGTTTTGCCCGGTTGGGCCAGTGGTCGTAAGCGAAATCGATCCGTGGGCGGGCGTCGATGTCGAGACGCGAGTGAACGGAGAAGTGAAGCAGCGGGGCACCACACACGATTTCATTTTTGCGTTGGATGTGGTGATTCGCTACATCGCGCAGGTGATGACACTTTTTCCCGGAGACCTGATCGCGACCGGAACTCCTAGCGGAGTCGGGCCGTTGGCGGCTGGAGATAAAGTGGAAGTTACAGTACTGGGAGTTGGAATACTGCAGAACTTTGTCAGCGATTAGCGGTCCACTGGAGATGTCCAGTTACTTGCCGGGCTTGATCCTCACTTCTACCGCGCTTCCTTCCGGAATTTCGCCATTGAGCAGTTCGATTTTCCCGTTGCGAACCACCCCGTTGAATTCCCGCGGCATGTTCTGACTCGGGGCTGGCGCTGGTGGACGAAACGGAGTCCGCCCAGATCCCTTATCCATGGCGGCATTCGCCAGTTCATCGGCTTCACGATTGTGTCCTCGCAGAACGTGTTCAATATCGAACCACTCCAGCTGGTTAATCAATTGTTTTGCCCGCCCCTGCAGGTCGCGCAGGGTTGGCTCTTTCACCTTGTAAATTCCTTTGATCTGTCGCACCAGCAACTCGGAGTCGCTGACCACTTTCAGAGCTTTAGGACCGTGCTTGGCTGCGTATTCCAACGCGCCGATGAGCGCCTGATATTCGGCGAAATTGTTGGTTTGCTTTCCAAGATATTGGCTTAAAGCCGCGACCTTGCCGCCGTGCGCATTATGAATAACAACCCCATAGCCAGCGGGTCCAGGATTGCCACGCGCACCGCCATCGGTATGCGCTATCAAATAATCTTCGGGAGGAAGTTTCATGGATTAACGTCCTGCGGCAAGCCTGGTCGCGAGTCGTGCTGGAAGGCCTGCTGCCAAAATTTTTTCCTGCGCTGAACGTACTTCATAAGGCACTCGCCAGAATGAGACCGTGCGCTGATCTGAATCGAATACCGCAAACGCTGCCCGCCAGTCGCCATCCCGCGGCTGCCCAATAGAACCTGGGTTAATCATGTAACTGGATTCTTCTTCCAGAGGCAAATCCCAACTCTCCGTTTTCGCAACCGTTTCATAAGCAGGGTGCAAGGCCCGGACAAATTTGCCGCGAAGCTGAAATGCACCCTGAATGTGAGTGTGGCCAAAAAAAGTTATTCTTGCCGGCGCCTTAACCAGTTGTTCAGCGGCATCTTCAGGAGACACGACGTAACGATCTTCGTCATCCGGGGCGCCGTGCACGCATTCAATTCCAGGCAGACTGTTGATCACAACCGGCCCTTTAGGCAGGCTTTCGAGCCAACCGATGGCTTCGCTATTCAGTTGCCCGCGGTTCCACAGGGCCGCCACGCCTGCGATGGGATTGAAACTTTCTGCGCTATCGATTCCGGCGACCACCTTATCATGATTGCCGCGAACAATCACGCCTCCCAACCCGCGCGATTGCGAAATGACCTCATTTGGACTTGCACCGTAACCTACAACGTCGCCCAGATTGATAACTTCATCTCTAGGCGGGGCCGTAGCCAAACAGGCTTCCATCGCTTCGGCGTTACTGTGAATGTCACTCAGCAGCAGTATGCGCAATCGTCACCGGATTCGTGCCCTTCGAGACTAAGTCGCAACGGATTATAAAGCGCGCGGAGGATTCGCGACGGGACATCTTGCCCAATGACCCGGGCTGACCTGTACTAAAGGCGGCAGAGCGCGAGCACACTGAGGAATGCGTATATCGCATCGCGGCTCGAATGGACATCCGGGCGGGATGTCGCGCAATGACGGTACGGTGCCGTCAATTGTCGTCAAAGACCGGGTCCGGTCGGTTTTTAGTGTCGGTACGGCTTCGAGAAGGCCGCGGGTGTAAGGGTGCGCAGGATTGCGGAAAATCTCTTCCCGCGGCCCAAGTTCGACCAGGTTTCCTGCGTACATGACGGCAACCCGGTCGGCAACTTTTGAAATCACCGCCAGATCGTGCGATATGAAAAGCATGGTGAGCCCGAACTTTTCGCGCAGGTCGGCGAGCAGATCGAGAATCTGCGCCTGAATGGTGACATCAAGCGCAGTGGTCGGTTCGTCAGCGATCAAAAGTTGCGGGTGATTAACGATCGCCATGGCAATCATCACGCGTTGCCGCATTCCTCCGGAAAGCTGGTGAGGGTAATCGCGGGCGCGAACTTCGGGCTCGGGGATGGCAACTTCCCGCAAGGCCTGAACGGCCCTGTTCCAGGTATCTTTTTTAGTTATCCGATTATGTGCATGAACCGCTTCTGCGACCTGATCGCCGACGCGCATGACGGGATTGAGCGCGGTCATAGGTTCCTGGAAGATCATCGAAATGCCGGATCCCCGGAGCGATCGCATTTGCTCAGCAGTCAGTGAAAGCAAATTCACGGGAGCGCTTCCGTTCGCGGCAAAGCGAATTTCGCCAGCAATCGCCGCTTGGGAAGGAAGCAGCCGCATGACCGCCAGAGAAGTGACGGATTTGCCCGACCCCGATTCTCCAACCAGGCCGAGCACTTCGCCGCGAGCTAATCCGAAGCTGACATCACATACCGCGGGCAGTGGCCTGGGTTCAGCAGGAAATTCGACGCTGAGGTTTTTGATCTCAAGCAGCACACCCCGATGTTACCAGCGAGACCAGCCTGAACGCTGTCCGGGCTTGTTGAACTTCGATGTTCGTTAAAATAGTTATTCGTGAACTTACCTTTTGCTGCGATTGATCATGTCCAACTTGCTATGCCGGCTGGGCAGGAGGAAAAAGCGCGAAAGTTTTATGCAGACTTATTGGGAATGCAAGAGATTCCGAAACCGGCTGAGTTATTAAAGCGTGGCGGCTGTTGGTTTGAGAGCGGACCGGTCCAAATTCATCTGGGAGTCGAAAAGGATTTTCGCCCGGCAAAGAAAGCACATCCTGCGTTCAGATGCGCGGACTACGATGGTCTGGTCGTAAAACTGCAGGCTTCGGGAGTGGAAGTAACCGAGGCGGAGGATATTCCCGGGGTGAGGCGCTGCGATTTGCATGATCCTTTCGGCAACCGTATCGAATTGATAAGGCTCACCTGAACGCCGGTACGAACGAGTGTTGCTGGCAGGAACGGTAGTCATTAGCATAGAGGGCAGATCCAGCATCTTACAAAGAGGGAGTAGTGCGTTTGTCATTCTCAGGGACCCATTTGCGGCGAATCGTTAGCGGTTTGTGTCTGTCAGCTTTAATGCTTATCGCGGCCGCGGCCCGTGCCGACAACGCCGCTTTTGATCTTATTGGGCCGAAATTCCAGATGCATGTCCAGCGTGCGGGAGTGACTATTCCCATTGCCGAAGTGCCAAACTTGCAGCCCGGCGACCGGCTTTGGGTGCATCCTGACCTCCCTGACAACCAGTCTGTCCACTATTTGATGGTTGTAGTGTTTTTGCGTGGGGCGACCAACCCTCCACCGGAGGCCTGGTTTACCCGCGCCGAAACCTGGAATAAGGCAGTGCATGAAGAGGGAATTTTTGTCACCGTGCCGGCAGATGCCGAACAGGCGATCGTTCTGCTCGCCCCAGACACTGGCGGTGGATTCTCAACTTTACGAACCGCAGTCCGCGGCAAGCCCGGCGCCTTCGTACGGGCCGCGCAGGATCTGGAGCAGCTCAGCCTCGACCGCTCGCGGCTGGAGGCATATCTGGATGCGGTCCACGAGACTTCGAATGCTGATCCCGAGCAACTGAAGGCGCGAACTACGTTGCTGGCAAGAAGCCTGAACATCAAACTCGACCAGCAGTGCTTTGATAAACCAAGCGCCCAGCAGGTTCCCTGCCTCACGCAGAACACCGATCAGTTGGTCCTGGATGACCAGCACAGCCAAAGCATGGTCGCGAGTTTGACCACTGGAGCGCCGACAGATTTGGTGACCCAGTTGAGCGCCACGCCTACGGCCCGGGGTGGCTACTACAGCCCGTACGTGGGCGCCGTGGTGGATGTGGTGCGCATTCTGAGCACAACCCATACAGCGCAATTCCAATACATTCCCGCACTCGCGCTACCGCGAAAAGATGATCTGAATCTGCGCTTAAACAATCCGCCATCATTTCGCAATCCGAAATCGGTGTTAGTGATCGCATTGCCGCCGGTGCATGCCGCGGTTTCTCCTCCGTTACGGGCCGTTGATGCGGCGCAAGTGTTTTGCGCCAATAAACCTGATCTGGTATTGCCGGCGGAGGGAGCGCCGCTCGTGTTCGCGACGGAACTGGCGCACAATTTTGTGCTTCACGTGGAGACGAAGCCGGGATCAAGTAATGATCTGCCGGCGCACCCTGATCCCGCCCAGGGTGGCTTCGTGATTGAAACCCACGCCATGCAAGCGAAATCGCTGGACGATGAAGCCACCGGGGTTTTGCGCGGCACGTGGGGATTCCATTCTTTCGAAGGTCCGAGATTTAAGTTGCGAACTTCACACCCCTCACAATGGGTGGTGGCTTCGAAAGATGCAAGTGCTTTGATAGTGGGCAGGGAAGACACCCTGCACGTTCAATCGCCCGATGCCTGTTGCGTAAGCTCAGTCATGGTGGAGAACGGCGACGGCAAAACCGTTCCGGTCGAATGGAAGGCGCAGAAGGCAGATGAACTGGAGATTAAAGTTCCCCTGCAGAAGGCAACCGCCGGATCGCTGCAAATGCTGGTGAAGAAATTCGGACTCCGAGAGGCCGACGAGGTTTCTCTGCATACTTATGCGGAAGCCGCGCGGCTGGACACGTTTACTGTCCACACAGGGGACCTCAACGGACTATTGCGAGGCACACGTCTGGATGAAGTGTCGAAGCTCGAGGTGAGTGGAGTTACGTTTGTGCCCGAAACTCTTTCCCGCGACAACCAACACGACGAGCTTAAGTTGGTCACGCATGACTCGGCTGGTGTCGCCAAACTAAAGGCGGGTGACGCCGCAGCGGCCCACGTGGCTCTGAAAGACGGACGCACGCTTGATCTGAGCACCGCCGTTGCCGGCCCGCGCCCGCAGTTAAATTTGCTGAGTAAGAACGTTCAAGTGGATAGCGATAATGCCCCGGCCGTGATCCAGCTGGGAAATTCGAATGAATTGCCGCAGGACGGTCGCTTGAGCTTCTTTCTGAAAACCCAGGTACCCGAAACCTTTCCTCCGGCGGAGAAAGTCGAAGTGGCAACTGGAGACGAGTCATTCCACGTGCTGTTAAGTGAAAAGGACGGTAATCTCACTCTGCAGGATTCGAAGACCGTATTCGCCACACTCGATCCCATGAAATTGCTGGGGCCATCGGCGTTTGGTCCGCTGAAGTTTCGCCCGGTGAGCGCCGACGGAGTGGAGGGCGACTGGCAACCACTGGCAAGCCTGGTACGCATGCCTGATCTGAGAGAAGTAAGATGCATGCCGACTGCCTCCGGACTTGAAGCAAAGTCGCCGTTGGAAAAGAAAACCACGCGCGAAGAAGACGCTGATCGAGCGCATGAGACAAAGACAGAAGAAGACGCGGAGACGGCAAGCAACTCGGCCGCAAGGAAGCCTTCGGAGCAGGAGGCAAGCGAAAAGCACGCGGACGATACCCGCGCGGCAGATGCAAACGCGACAGATAAGCAGGCGTCTCCGGCTGCACAAGAGTGCACACTCCGTGGCGATAAGCTTTTCTTGCTCGACGCGGTGAGCGCAGACGCCGATTTCAGCAGCCCAGTCACGGTGCCTGACGGCTTCGTGGAAGCTGCAATGACCATTCCCGCTCCCAAGGGCAAGACGATCTACATTAAATTGAGAGATGATCCATCGACGGTGGATACGGCAGTGGTGCCGATGACGAAGCCTAGGCAGCCTTAAAGGCAGGCACGCGGATTTAGAAGTTACCGGCTAAGTTGCACCAGGAACTACGATCGCTTACTGCGCCAGCGGAGCATCGATTGTTCCCACCAGCCCGGTTCGATTGTCCTGGACCGCCAGTCGTACCTGGCCGCTTCCGGGCTGAGGATCGATGTCCATATGCAAGAGCATTCCCTTTTCAACGATCTGTTTGTAAACCTCCAAGGGAAACGCGCGATCTACCTTTTGGCTGCGTTGCGCCAGCATCTTACCCTGAGGGGAAAAGATGGTCACATAGAACGCGACGTTGAGCTTCTTGCCTCCTGAATCGTCTTCCGCCGACAAAGTATTAGCGTCGACCAGAAAATCAACCCCGACTTTTCCCCGCGTCGAATTGGCGTTGGGCGGCCGCACTTGCGCAGTGAATGAAACCAGAGTCGAAGGAGCCACGTCATTGAGCGCGGCTGTGACTTCCTGTTGCGGGTTATATCCTTTTAATTGCGACGGATCGAAAGCGTAATATCCACTCCGGTTTTGTATCTGAACTGCATCGCGTTTGACTTTGACTTTGATCGCGCGATACTTGCCGTCCCATTTTTTATTTTCAGGGTAATAACCGAGCGTGTAAGTGGCGCTGTTGTCTCGAAAGCACGCTGCAAGCCGAGCTTGATTTCGTTTTGATTGACATAGGCGCGTCCTCCGGTTTCGCGGGCCATTTCGCGCATGGTCTCCTGGGCGTCGGAGGCGGTTGAAATCGAAAGTCCACGAGCATCGACGGGGTAGATCGCCACCTGTGCGCTGGCTAGCCGAGCCGCGGTTTCACGGATTTCATCGCCGTGCGAGCTCCTGAAGGTTGCCGCATAATTCCCTGCAGCATGCTCGTTTCCGCTGCGGATTTGCAGGCTGGGCAGATCCTCGCCTAGTTCAGCTTCGGTCATGGTTCGATTCTCCGGAATAAGGGAAAAGGGCAAATTTCCGGTGACCCAAATGATGTTTTTGCGGCCGGGAAGCCCTCCCAGCATTCGGCCGAGGCTATCCAGCGCTTGGAGAGTCAGCACTGTGCGCTGCTCTTCGGCGTAGGAAGTCTGCGAATCTTCAAAACCCTCTATTTGTGCTTGCGCGAAAGCAATTTCTCCAGCGATCGCGGGAGATAAAGATGATGTGGTGTCGCTGGCGGGAAGTGTGCTGGCATTAGTGCTGACTACTGAGGAACCCATCAAAGCCGACCCCGCGGCGCTTGTTGTGGGCTGCGCGGAGCCCACGAAGCGCTGTGGTTCGGGCCGGAAGTGTAAAAGTGCCTGATACAGAATATCCGGGTTGGTGGTGAAATCCTGTAACATGTGCAACGAGCCGGTCAGGGTGAAAATTGCCATGCGCTGACCTGGCTTGTACTGATCGCGAACAAAGGCCAACATCTGGCGGCGCGCATATGCCTGGTCAGAAAATGCGGTGTTGATGACGTCAAGCAGCAGCACCGTGATGGGCCCACCATCGGAACGAAACTGCGGGCGGTTTGAGTAGATTCCGGGTGGCAGGGATTGTGCCGCCGCTGGCGCAGCGGGGACGGCCAACGTGACGATTTTTTGCGGCTTCCCATTCTCCTCGAGCACAAAGTCTTCAGCCCGCAATCCGGGAACCGCATTGCCTCGCTTGTCCGTGACAACCGCATCGACCAGAACCATGCGGGTGGTGACCCGAATGGTGGGCGGGGGCACTTCGGACGAATTCTGCTGGGCCGATCCTGTCCAACCAAAGGCTACTAACGCGATTGCTACGATTGCCCAACGTTGGCCCGGGAAATACGGCATAGGCGACTCCTCGGCGGATTTCCTCGCGGAGAAACACTATTATTTACCCGCCAAGATGGCAAGTAATTTCCTTGAGTTTTAAGCCGGTAACCGCCCTTTCAGTTATTTTCCCTGCTTACCAAAGCCAGTTTTCGCCGTCTATCTCGTTGTAGCCGGGAGGGTACGCGCCTGGCGACCAAGGATAAAAGAGATGCCGGCCGACGCGTGGGCAGTACAATTTCCGGTTGGCAAGTGTTCTCATCCGGATCGAGTTCGAGGCCAGGCACGCCCTGAGCTTGTCGCAAGGGTGGAACGAAGCAGTGGAACACGGCAGCTCCTAACCCGAGTCCACATGTTGAGTCAGAGCCGTATCGACGACACGCTCCTGGTGCGCGAAGCGCAACGCGGCAACCGCTCCGCGTTTGAGGAACTGGTGCGTCACTACGACCAGGCAGTGCTCCGCCTGGCGCTGCACTTGACCGGAACCGAGCACGAGGCCCAGGACGTTTATCAGGAAGCTTTTTTGAAGGCCTACAAGAACATTGGGCGCTTCCGTTTCGAGTGTTCGTTTTACACCTGGATCTACCGGATCGTAACGAATTTATGTTTGGACAACATCCGCAAGAAGCAGGTGCGAAAAGAAGATGCGCCGGTGGTCGTGGACTCGGAAGGTGAGCAATACGATCTGCTGGCACAGGTGGCAGATGGGCGCAGCGGAGCGAATCCAGAACGTGATCTGATGCGGCGAGAGTTGGGCGGCAGGATTTCACGCGCGCTGGAAAAGTTGACGCCGCGGGAACGCGTCGTCTTCGAGCTGAAACATTATCAAGGGCTGAAATTACGGACCGTCGGCGAAATGTTGAACACAACGGAAGAGACGGCGAAGAACACGCTGTTTCGTGCGACGCAAAAGTTGCGCGCGACGCTGGCGGATATGAGATGAGGGTTCTTGTGTGGGGACAGCCGCCCTCGGCTGTCCGTGCCGTCCCCGGGACGGCATGATTTCGAAAAGAGGGTTGTGGAGCGACGGGCGGCTCGCCCGTCAAACAATGAGGCGATTATGAAATGCGAATGGGTCCAACAAAACGTTCTGCTCTATGTTTACGATGAGCTGCCCGACGATGCTCGTCATGAACTGGAGCAGCACGTGGTGCGCTGCAAGGAGTGCGCGGCCGAACTCGAGTCCGTAAGGATGTTCCGCGCTGATTTCGCGCAGTTTCCGGTGCGGGAGCCGAATCCGAGCTTTCTCGCCGCATCGCGCATGCGTCTGCAGGAAGCGCTGGAATCGGCGGAGCAGGGCGGGTGGTGGTCGCGACTGATATTCGACCCTGTGCACTGGCTCAATCAGGTCCGGTTCGCGCCGGCGCTGGCTGCGGCAATTTTCATCGTGGGCTTCGCGGGAGGTATTGGCGCCACTTACCAAATGGTTAAGGCCCCGATCGAAGTAACTCCCGCTCCGGCCAACGCGCCGGCTTCTCTCGCATCCATCAGCGGTATCAGTTCGATTGCCCAGCAGCCGGGGTCCAAACAGGTCACGATTAAGTACGAAACGGTTTCTCCGCAGGAAGCCCGAGGTTCGCTCAGCGATCCCAATATCCAGCAGCTTCTTTTGTACGCAGCCAGAAATAACTTTAATGCCGGGGTCCGAATGGACTCAGTTGACCTGCTCACGCAGCAGCCAAACAGCCTCCATGTGCGCGAGGCCCTGCTATATGCCTTGCGCTATGACACCAACACCGGCGTGCGGCTGAAAGCTCTGGACAGCCTCGGCCCGTACGTCAAGGAGGATCCGCAGGTTCGCGATGCGGTGCTCGAGTCGCTGATGTCCGATGCAAATCCGGGAGTTCGAGTGGAAGCTTTGCACTTGCTGGTGCCGGTGCGTGCCGACAGCAGTGTGCGCATCGTATTGCAGCGCCTGGCGGCGAAAGATGAAAACCGATATATCCGGTCACAAGCGAGAATGTTAATCGCGCAGTTGCCGGAAATGAATTAAGGAAACCAAACATAAACCATGCGAAAAACTCTAACCAAAATCGGAATGCTGGTTGCGCTGCTTGCCACAGTTTGCGCGGCCCAGCAAACTTCCATCCAGAAGGAAGGGAATTACTGGACAAACGTAGTGAATGGCTCGCTTTCGGGCGTGCGTAATCTCCACATTAAGGTGGAGCTTGGCGCAGTGCGAGTGCAGCGAGGCGGATCGGGAATTTCGTATGTCATTCGGGACAAGTCCTACGAGGGATCGGAAGACCGAGCGCGGCGGCAATTCGAATCTTACAAAATCAATGCCTATGTCCGGGGAGATACGGCATGGATCACCGGTGAGTGGCAAAGCGGTCGGCCGCACAAATTTTCCTCCGACGTCACGGTCACAGTTCCGCGCGACATGGAACTGGTAAAGGTCGAAACCGAAGGCGGAGAGATTGTAACCACGGGCATTTCGGGCCGTCTGGAAGCAGAAAGCGGTGGCGGCGGAATTCATCTGGATGACATTGGTGGCGCGATCAGTGCAGAAACCGGCGGCGGTTCAATCGACGTCGGCAATGTCGGTGGTGAGCTGAAAGTCCGCACGGGTGGAGGATCCATTCACATAGGTTCAGCCAAGGGCAAGGTGGTGGCAGAAAGTGGCGGAGGCAATGTGGTGCTGGTTTCGGGCGCTGAAGGGGCTTCGCTGCAAACCGGCGGTGGCAGCATTCATGTCGACAAATGCACCGGGCAGGTGAAAGCAGAGACCGGCGGCGGGAGCATCGATCTCGGCGAGGTGGGCGGGGGAGCGACGATGGAAACCGGCGGCGGTAGCCTGAAGCTGAGTTCAGCCACAGGCCTGGTAAGAGCGCAGACCGGAGGCGGGAGCATTGAACTCTTTGGCGTGCCGGCGGCCAATGTCGAGACGGGCGCAGGAACGATTACGGCCAAGTTCATTGCGTCATCGGGAGCGAGCGATTCGCAACTTGAAACTGGCGCGGGTGATATCACGGTATTTCTGGCGCCCAGCATGCACGTCACTCTGCACGCCAGCATAGAAGCGGCAAGCGGGCACCACATCATGACCGACTTTCCCGAGATACGGGTTTCTTCCGAAGGTGGCCAGTGGGAGCCGAAGCTGATTTCCGCAGAAGGAAATTTGAACGGCGGTGGTCCGGTGCTTAAGATTCGCACCACCATGGGCAATATTTACATACGCCGTGCGCAGTAGGGAGGGGAGCATGAAAACAAAATCGCTGCTTTTGGCGACAGCCGCCCTGTTTGTCGGGGTTGCCGGCATGCCTGCCAAGCTTGGAGCGCAGCCGGAGGGCCATCCATATGTTTTCTATAGCGAAGACTCTGGCGGCGGATCCTATCTGGGAGTCGATACTCGTGATATCACGCCCGATCGCGTTGGCGATCTGCACGTAAAGGATGAAAACGGGGTCGAGGTCACTATGGTTGACCAGGACGCGCCCGCAGGCAAAGCCGGACTGAAAGAGCACGACGTAATTCTCAGCATCAACGATCAGAAAATCGAAAGCGTCGAACAGTTGCGGCGCGTGGTGCATGAGATTCCAGCAGGGCGGACGGTGACCATCGGCATCAGTCGCGCCGGGCAGCCGATGACGTTGAAGGCCCAGTTGGCAGAACGCAGCGTAGACTTCAACTTTACGATGCCGCCGGTCAACATTCCGGCGATCCACATCCCGCCTATCAATATGCCGGAGATCGACGTGCCCACGGTTGTGGTCATGCATTCCCCGCGAAGCAGCGGGATGATGGTCGAAAACCTGACTCCTCAACTCGGCGATTTTTTCGGAGTGAAAAGCGGCAATGGTGTGCTGATCCGGTCGGTGGACCGCGGCAGCCGCGCTGAGCAGGCCGGCTTCCGCGCGGGTGACGTGATTGTGAAGGTTAATGGCGCCGAGGTCGAGGACTGCAGCGACTTCACCCGCCTGTTGCGTGACCGCAAACAGGGCAAAGCTTCAGTCACGGTGATGCGCGATCGCAAAGAGCAAACTTTGACTCTGACCCTTCCCGAACCGCGGCGCACCGGGTCCATCCAGGACTGCGATTATGTGGAGGCGGCAACCTGTGCGCAATTTGTCGACGCGGGGTCCGAAGTGGCGCAGGTGATACCCGAGATCATGACAGCGGAGATCAAACTTCATCCGCAAATCGAGCGCATGAAGAAGCACATGGCTGAGGAAGTCCAGAAACACCAGGCGGAGTTCGAAAAAGATATGCAGCAAATGAAAGAAGACCTGCGCGACCGCGAGCAGGAATTGCAGAAGGGAATCCAAAAGTGCGTGAAGCAAAGCGATATTTAAGCTTATGAAGCCGGGGAAAAAAGATTGATTGCTTGTGTTAACCTTTTGGCGCCATATTCCCAGACACACTGAGGTGATCTTCATGCGCTTGTGCGCGATTTGCATCGTGGCGTTTTGTTTTTTTCCCTTGATCGCATTTTCTCAGACGACGGCACCCGCACACTCCGCCCCGGATCTTGACCACTTCGATGTAAAGAGCGTGGACTCCTCAATCGACCCATGCAATGATTTTTATAAATACTCCTGCGATCGGTGGGTCGAAAAGAACCCCGTCCCCGCAGACGAGGTTTACTGGGGCAGCTTCGGAAAATTGGCGTTGTGGAACACCGCCGCGGTCCATCAGACGATCCTCGATACTGCTGAGAAAGCCTCGGCTCAGCGCACGCCGGTGGAACAGAAAGTGGGCGATTACTGGGCGGCGTGCACCAATCAGTCACAAAGGGACGAGAACGCGCTGGCTTCAGTGCGGCCGCAACTGGCGCGGATCGATGCTATCAAGAGCAAGGACCAGATTGCCGAGATCGTCGCGTTGATCCACACTTCGGTTCCGGGCGCATGGAATCCGGCCGATCCTGAGACTTTTGCGCCAATGTTCGGTTTCGGCTCACAGCCGGATTTTCATGACACCACTCATGTGATCGCGCAGTTCGACCAGGGAGGTATGGGCCTCCCCGGGCGCGAGTTTTATTTGAACGATGATGCCAAGTCAGTCGAAATACGAAAAAAATACGTCGCATATCTGGCACAACTGTTGGTGCTTGCCGGTACTCCGCAGGCGGAGGCTGATGCCGATGCCGCAGTCGCATTGCAAATGGAAACTTCGATGGCGAAGTCTGCCATGGAAATCGTGAAGCGGCGCGACCCCAAAAACCTGGACAATGAGATGGATCTGGCGGACGTCAAGAAGCTTGCTCCGTCGTTCGATTTCGATCGCTATCTCGAATTAGTGCACGCCTCGCGCGATGGAAAGTTCATTGTTACCTCGCCTGATTTCTTCCGAGGCATGGAGCAATTGCTCAAGACTGAACCGCTCGATCATTGGAAGGTCTATCTGAAAACTTCCTGGCTCAGCGGCGAAGCCAGCGCTCTGAGCAACGACTTTGTGGACGCACATTTCGATTTTTACGGGAAGACATTGTTCGGCGCGAAAGAAATCGAGCCGCTGTGGCGCAGATGCGTTGAATCGGAAGATCGCGAAATCGGCGAAGCCCTGGGTCAGGCCTACGCTGCGCACTATTTCCCGCCCGAAAGCAAAGAGCGCGTGCAGAAGATGGTGAAAAACATCGAGGCAGCGCTGGGTAGAGACATCGATTCAGTCGATTGGATGAGTCCGCAAACCAAGGCGCAGGCCCACGAAAAGCTGGCTGCAGTCATCGACAAGATCGGCTATCCTGATCATTGGCGCGACTATTCTTCTTTGCAGATAACCGCGGACAACCATCTGGCAAACGTGCAACACGCGACCGCATTTGAGATGCATCGCCAGATCGAAAAAATCGGCAAGCCGCTCGATCGCACCGAATGGCAGATGACGCCGCCCACGGTGAATGCTTACGAAGATCCGCAGACCAACACCATTAATTTTCCTGCCGGCATCCTGCAGCCTCCGTTCTTCGATCCCACCCAGGATGATGCCGTGAACTACGGCGCTGCGGGAGCGGTGATCGGTCACGAAACCACCCACGGCTTTGATGACCAAGGGCGCAAGTTCGACAAAGAGGGTAACCTGCGCGACTGGTGGACCACAGCCGATGCCCAGGCCTACGATAAGCGCGCCGATTGCATTGCCGATGAGTACACGGAGGACATCCCCGAGATCGGAGCCAAACAAAACGGCCGCTTGACCTTGGGCGAAAATACCGCCGACAACGGCGGCGTGCGGCTGGCGCTTTCGGCGCTTAAAGCTGACCTTAAAGATAAAGGACTGGATCTCGATTCCAAAGGTCCCGACGGGATTACCAACTTACAGCGTTTCTTTCTCAGTTACGCCAATATCTGGTGCAGCAATGTGCGTCCGGAGATGATGAGGACGATAGTTCTGAGCAATCCGCATCCTTTGGACCGGTTCCGGGTGGATAACGTGGTGTCCAACATGCCGGAGTTCGCCCACGCCTTCGGCTGCCACAAAGGTCAGGCGATGGTGCATGAGAATATGTGCCGGGTCTGGTAAGGAACACGCTGGATGCTGAGTGTTGTGTAATGACGATTTAACATCAGATGTCGCCAAGGCTTATCGAGCCAAATCGCGCTTGAGGAGAGCGAAATCGAAACTGTTGCTATCATCGACGAAGTACGCCTGTCCCCCGGAAGCGACCGCAAGTTGCGTCATTTTTTTTCCTGAACTCTTGTGCTCGACTGCGGATGGAGCGATCACGAAAACGGGGATGTGTATCGTTTGTACCGCCTTAATGGCATCTTTCAGGGATATTTGGCTTGCGTCGTCCGCTCCATCAGAAAACACGAAGACTACTTTCCGTCTACCAGACGATTCCTGTTTGGAAAGCCATCTTACTGACGTGACAATGCTGTTATAGACTGCCGTGCCGCCGCGACCCTTACTAACGAGCTTAGTAGCAAGGTCGTCTGGATTGGTTGAATTCAGAACGTCCGGGGATATCTCGATGTCGCTGAAGTTGGCCAAGCTACCAACGTCCGAGCCAGGCCTTATGACTTGCCTCAAAAACTGGATCGCCACTTTCACCTGCTGTTTGGTGCCTTTTGGCCACTGTGTCAATCTGCTCGCGTCATTTAGGACAACATATTGCAACGGTGTGAGCCTTGGGGGTTCCGCTGCTTGTTGGCCATAAACGGATAGCGAGAGACAAAAAATGATTGCCACAAGTGAGAATTTCATTCTTCAAGCCCGGCTCTCATGTTGCCTCCAAATGAACGAGATTCTACAGGACTCGGACGGTCAGGTGATGAAATCAGGCGCTCGCGCTCACCATGCAGCTCTCTCAATGCTGACATTCATTAAGTACTGGTTGAAAAAGAGACGATGCCAATCCTCATGCCGAGCGGGAAGGCAACTCAGGTTACTCTCCTGCCACCCGTCAGCGCTGTTGCTGGTGCGATCCCCGCCGCCATTTTGCGAGAGTTTTGATGGCGCCGAGAAATACCAGGCAGAACCAGAAGTCCACGAGGACGCCCAGATCCATCTTCCCAATCGTATGCCGGGCCGCTGGAGGAAGGTGCGGCATCACCAGGAAATACACCAGGTTCCCTGCCAGAACGGCGATCAGGGACTGAACGAAATTCATTCTAGGTTTTGACACCGCGGAACCTTAAAAGCATTCAGTACTCAGCCCTCAGCCCTTCCGAATCCAAGAGCAAATCACGCAGTCGCGAATCGATCGCTTCGGCTATGCTGATGGCTCAGTGCTCACAGCTCACAGCTCATTTGTTACCATCCCTTGAGATGCTGGAACCCACCACTCCCGTTCAGTTTGTTAAGGGGATTGGACCGCGCATTGCCGAAATTTTGAACGCCAAAGGCATTGTCACCGCCGATGATCTGCTTCATTATCTGCCGTTTCGCTATGAAGACCGGCTGAATCCGCGCGGCATAGCCGAGTTGCGGGCGGGTGAAATGGCCACGGTGATCGCCGAAGTCCGCACCTCAGGCCTGTTTCGGACTCGCCGCATGCCGATCTTTCAGATGACGGCCGGCCAGGGCCGCACCCGGCTGAAATGCATCTGGTTCAACGGCGCCTATCTTAAGGATAAATTTCAGCCCGGCCAGATGTTAGCACTTTACGGTCGAGTGGAAGAGAGTCGTGGCGAACTGCAACTGGTGCAGCCGCAGTTCGAAATTCTCGCAGAAGCCGACGGAGATGCCGAGCAAAAAGCTGCCGAGTCGCTGGAGATCGGCCGCATCGTTCCTATCTACGAATCGGCCGGTCAGGGCAAGCTGACTGCCCGGTGGTTTCGCCGTATTATCCGCTCGGCGCTCGAGAACCTAACGCCTGAGTTGCCGGAGTCGATTCCGGCAGCCGTTCGTAAACGCCTGAACCTGGTGGCGTCGCGCGAGGCCTTGGGGAAAGTTCACTGGCCGGATGCTGGCGAGAGTCTCAACGACCTGCAGTCTTCGCGGACCCCGGCGCACATTCGCCTGATTTTTGAAGAGCTTTTTTTTATTGAGCTGGGACTTGAATTGAAGCGGCGCGAGCAGAAGGCTCAGACCGGCGTCGCCTTCAAACTGAACGACCGCGTGCGTGAGGCGATCAAGAAAATCCTGCCCTTTCATCCCACCGGAGCACAGAAACGGACGTTGAAGGAAATTGCAGAAGACATGCAGAAGCCTTATCCCATGCGCCGTTTGCTGCAGGGAGACGTGGGCTCGGGCAAGACGCTGGTAGCTTTTGAAGCCGCAATTATCGCAATAGAAAACGGTTATCAGGTTGCATTAATGGCGCCGACCGAAATCCTCGCGCAACAGCATTATTTTTCCGCGCGCCGGATTCTCGAGCCTTCGGGATATCGGATTGTTCTGCTGACCGGTTCTCTCGAAGATGATCGTAAGCGCGAAATCCGTCGGCACATCGCGCAGGGAAATGCCCAACTAGTGATTGGCACACATGCCCTGATCGAGCAGAAAGTTGAATTCGCAAAGCTGGGCCTGGTGATTGTTGATGAGCAGCACCGCTTCGGTGTGTTGCAACGCTTCAAGCTGATGAAGAAGAGCGGAGAGGCTTCCAGCGCTCATCGAGCTTCGCTCGATCCGACGGCCGAGGGCGGCCGTCCCCAGATGGACACTGCTGGCTGCGAGGCCCTCCTTTCCCACAGCGACATCGCGGCAGAGCCGGATGTACTGGTCATGACGGCGACTCCCATCCCTCGAACCCTTGCCCTGACGCTTTACGGTGATCTCGACATCAGCGTCCTCGACGAAATGCCCCCAGGACGCACTCCAATTGTCACTCGCCGAGTAGGCGACGAACGCTCAGACGAAGTTTGGCAGTTCGTGCGCAAGCAGGTGACAGCGGGGCATCAAGCCTATGTGGTTTATCCCGTCATTGAAGAGAACGAAGAGACTGAACTCAAAGCCGCGATGAAGATGTACGGCGAGCTCAGTAAGAAGATATTTCCTGAGCTAAATGTTGCAGTTTTACACGGCCGCATGGATGCGGATTTAAAAGAACAAGTGATGCGTTTGTTTCAGCAAGGGAAAATTCAAATTCTGGTTTCGACCACGGTGATAGAAGTCGGAGTCGATGTTCCGAACGCCGCGATCATGGTCATCGAACACGCCGAGCGCTTCGGTTTGGCGCAGCTTCATCAGTTGCGCGGACGGATCGGTCGCGGTGCGGCAAAGTCGTATTGCATTTTGATGACAAGCGGCAAGGTTTCCGAAGAAGCCGAGCGCCGTTTGGATGCCATGGTCCGTACTATTGACGGTTTCCAGATTGCCGAACTGGATCTCGAAATGCGCGGCCCGGGAGAATTCTTTGGGACACGACAGGCGGGCATGCCGAGCTTTCAGGTTGCAAATATAATTCGTGATCGCGATCTGCTGGAGCTTGCGAAAAAAGAAGCAGCAACGGTCCTCGCAGGGCCAAACTCAGAAATTTCGCAAACCGAAATCGACCGCGCCCTATGGCAGATGCGAACCCGCTGGCAGAAAACATACGGGTTAGTAGAAGTGGGGTGAACTTGGTTTACGTGGGGACAGCCGCCCTCGGATGTCCAGTCGAGCAACGCTCGACATTTCTTCCCAGTCTCCAAACCGGGCCTTCGGCCCGGAGGACAGCCGAGGGCGGCTGTCTCCACATTACTTTTCCAGATGTCTTGCCTCGGTTGCCATTGCATAAATCTTAAGTGGATAATCATCGGTCATGAGTCCGGCTGATCTATACCGTGAGTTGCCCGCGATCTATGAACTCCTGCGCCATCCTGAGATCACAGGGTTAGTTGCGGAAGAAGGTCAGTCGGCGACCACCGACGCCTGCCGCGTGGTGCTTGCACGATTGCGCAAAGAAATCGCCGCAGGCGATCTCGACGAAGAGAAGCTTCGGTTGGCGCTTATGGGCGTTCCCGCCGCGATCAGGATGGAACTACGAAGCGTGCTCGGCTACTCCCTGCGGTCGGTAATCAATGCAACCGGGGTGATCCTTCACACCAATCTGGGTCGGGCGCCGCTCGCTCCATCTGCGATCGAGCACATTCGTGAAACCGCCCTGGCTTATTCAAACCTGGAATTCGAGCTTGAGTCCGGCGACCGCGGCAAACGTGATGTGCATGTGGATCGGCTGTTCCGAAGATTATTATCCGGAGATGAGCTCGACTCTGATGGGCGGGCGGGGGCGCCCGCCGCTCCACAATCTTTGCAAAGTGGAGGCGCGGGCGCCTCCGCCCGTGCGGCGTCTGCGATCTCCACCATCGTGGTCAACAACAACGCCGCCGCCGTCCTCCTCGCCCTCAACACCCTTGCCGAAAATGGCGAAGTCATCGTCTCGCGCGGGGAGCTGGTTGAGATCGGCGGATCATTCCGCATTCCGGATGTGATGACGAAATCCGGCGCTGTCCTGCGCGAGGTCGGCACCACTAACCGCACGCGGGTTACAGATTACGAACGCGCAATTAACGAACGAACCAAGCTGCTGTTGCGCGTGCATCGCTCGAATTTTGAGATCACCGGTTTTACCGAACAGCCGGATGTGCGCGAACTGGTGGCGTTGGCGGCAAAGCACAGGTTGCCTTTTCTGGAAGACCTTGGAAGCGGCGCGCTCTTCGATCTGCGCACAATTGGAATCAATAATGAGCCCAGCGTGCTTGATAGTTTGCGGGCCGGCGTGCATGTAGTCACATACAGCGGCGACAAGTTGCTTGGTGGCCCGCAAGCCGGCCTGATTAGCGGACGCGAAGATCTGGTTCAAAAAATGCGCAGTAACTCGTTATTTCGAGCTTTGCGCGTCGACAAGCTGACTTACGCCGCATTGGAAGCGACGCTGCTGGCTTACGTTACGCACGATTACGATACCGTGCCGGCGATAAAAATGATGCAGTGTTCGAAAGCCGAGATTAGAGAGCGGGCAGAAAAGATCATCGCAAAAATTGACTCGAAGATGCTGCTTGCCGAATTGGTAGACGGCGATTCGCTGATCGGCGGAGGTTCCGCGCCCTCGGCAGTTCTGGCCACAACCCTGATCGCGATCACAGCAAAAAAATTGAGTGCGAGCGAATTGGCCACGCAACTACGGCGGGCAGATACTCCCATCATTGCGCGAGTCGAGGACGGGCGGGTTCTACTTGACCTGCGCACCGTATTCCCCGCCCAGGACGAGGTCTTGCCGCAGATACTTGCCCGAACTATGCAGTCGTAGACACTAACAACAGCGTTCACAGATTTCCTTCGCGCTTCGGGCTTTTCATCACAGCCTGTCTGCTGATTTCTGCAACAACTGTTTCTCATTCCCAGCAGCCTTCCTCCGAGGAAGATCACACAAAGTGGATTGCCACCGTTCTGAATCAAATAGAGACTATTAGGCCGGCTATGACTCGAGGTGATCTGACTAAAACATGTCGGAGATGCGGGCGGGTTGTCGATCCGTTCGCAGCGAAAATACGTGTTTAAAGGTGTCCCTACAGCAAGGTCGACGTGGTGTTCACGTCATCGGACAACGATCAGTTGACGGAAAAGCCAGAAGATAGGATCGTGAGCATCTCACGCGCGTACTTGGAATACACCATCTCGGACTAACCTATAGGAGAAGTTCAATTGCACGCGGTAGTATATTAGTAGTATGAAAGAAAAGACATCTATCACACTTTCGAGGGATGTCCTGAAAGACATTGACCGGCTGGCCGGTTCGAAATATTCCCGCTCCGCCGTCATCGAATGGGCACAAATCTCGCTTGACGCATTTCATCGGATCGCTTTCGTATTCCAAAATAAGCGAACTTGATCAGGCCCTCGCCATCGCCATTGGCATCCGATGAGGCGATGGCGAATCTCTACACCATCGGCCACTCCACCCGCGGGATAGACGAACTGATTGCCGCTCTGCAGGCTCATTCGATCAAAACTCTGGTGGATATTCGTGCATTTCCGATGTCGCGCCGGTTGCCGCACTTCAATCGCGAGAACCTTGAGAAAAGCCTTGCGGCGGCCGACGTCCAGTACGTTTGGATGGAAGAACTCGGCGGCATGAGAAAGAAGTCGCTCGATGATTCTCCGAACATTGCACTGCGAAATGCCAGCTTCCGCAATTATGCCGATTACATGCTTTCGCCTGAGTTCGAGCGGGCGATGGCAGAACTGGTTGCTCTTGCAGAGCACTCGCGTACTGCATACATGTGCGCCGAACGGGTGTATTTCAAGTGCCATCGCATGCTGGTTTCAGACTGGCTGGTGGCGAACGGGCATGAGGTGATGCACATTGACGATGAGAAGCCCGTCAAGCCGCACAAGCTAATGCCCGAAGCTCGCATGGAAGACGGCAGGCTGATTTATCGCGGCGACCGGTTGCTCTAGCTGTGTGCTAACGTAACTCCATGATTGTCGGTACCGGCATTGACATCACCGAGGTTCCGCGGATTGCTGAGTCGATCAAGCGCTTTGGCGAGCGCTTCATCAATAGGGTTTTCACTGAGGGAGAAATCCGATATTGCGATTCCAAAGCCAACCGCTTCGAAAGATATGCGGCGCGATTCGCAGCCAAAGAAGCGGCCATGAAGGCGCTTGGCACGGGATGGAACAACGGCGTGCGCTGGCGGGATGTCGAAGTAGTACGTGAGCCGGGAGGGCGGCCGACCATTAAGTTTCACGCTAGAGCTGCAGAAGTTGCCGCTCGCCTGAAGGCAAAGAATATTTCTCTGTCCATCACTCACACCGTCGAACAGGCGATGGCTAGTGTGATTCTGGAAAGTTAGTAGTCAGTCGTTCGTCATGCGTCGTTGGTGGTTGGCGACTCACTGCAAGCGGAGTATTCGAATTCGAAGTGCAACGAGCACGAATTGTGGTCGTATGCGTGACGTCGTTTTTGACGAACGACGAACGACCCACGACCGACGCCTTACGACCCACGGCCAACCACGTCTGTTACACTGACGCCTTTCATGCCCGCGACAGTTCAAAATCTTTCGCCATCGCTTCCAACTCTCACTACATACCAAATTCGCGAATCGATCCTTGTTGCCGGCATCGCGCTGGGCAGTTTTTGCGCTTTGCTCCTGGAATTAGCTTTGACCCGCCTGTTCTCGGTGGTGCTCTTTTATCACTTCGCGTTTCTGGCTATCTCGATTGCCCTTCTGGGGTTGGGCGCAGGCGGAGTGTATGCACATATCTGGAAGGAGCGTCTCAGCACTCAAAGCACACGCCGCCTTGCCGCCCGCTGCAGCCTGCTGAACGCCGTCCTCATTCCCGTGCTGCTCGAGATCGTCCTGCATGTGCCGGTGTCGCTGGATCTGAGCCTGCCGAACTTTTTTCGTTTGAGTGTGATCTATGTGTGCTCGGCGGTCCCTTTTTTCCTGACCGGCTTGCAGTTCTCTATTATTTTCTCGCGCGAGTCGTCTCGCGTTACGAATCTGTATGGCGCCGATCTTTCCGGCGGGGCACTCGCTTGTCTGGCGGTCGTGCCACTGCTGAATTGGCTGGGCGCGCCCAACGCAATTCTTTTCGCAGCGCTGAGTTCGGCGGTTGCGGCGATCCTTTGGGGCGGTCGGGTTCATTTACGGAGTCGCGCAACCTGGATAAGCGTGGCCTTGACAGTGTTGATCGCCTTGAATTCGTCAAGCCGATTAATCGACGTGGTTTGGGCGAAAGGCATTCGCCGTAAGAATGTGGAATTCGCGCGTTGGAATGCGATTTCGCGGGTTGAAGTCGATCGTAACAATGACGGTTCGCGCGTGATCGTAATCGATGCAGACGCAAATACTTTCATCATGAACGCCGATCCCACTCGCCTGGCCAAATCGGATTGGGGGCAAAGTGTTCTCGGAGCGGCGCCGGGGGTGGTCAACTCGCTGCGACCGCATGGAGATTACGCGATCATCGGTCCGGGGGGCGGGGTTGATGTGCTGCGAGCAATTGCCAACGGGAGCCACAGCGTTACCGGAGTCGAAATTAATCCCATCATCGCCGATACCGTCATGCGCGACCGTTATGCAGATTTCGCTTATCACCTTTACCAGCGACCCGACGTCCACATGCACGTGGCTGATGGGCGCTCGTTCATCCGGAATGCGCCGGGCAGTTATGACGTCGTGCAGATGACGCTGGTGGATACATGGGCCTCCACTGCTGCCGGAGCTTTTGCGCTGAGCGAAAATAGTCTTTATACGACCGAAGCATTTCGCGAATATTTTGCACACCTGAAGCCGGACGGAATGATCGCCGTGACCCGCTGGGAATTTAAAGATCCTCGGGAAGCTCTGCGCGTGGTTTCCGTCGCCATGCAGGCGCTGCACGAGCTCGGGAACGGGGACACGTCGCGGAACTTCATAGTCATTGCCGAAGGGGACTTGAACGAAGACGGGATTCTGGTTGCCGTGCTGGCGAAAAAGAGCGGATTCACCGCGGCTGAAGGCGCTGTAGTTCAACAGCACCTGCGAAAATATCCGGAATTGAAACTTTTGTATTCTCCTTCACACCGGGAGCCCAATGCATTTACGCAGCTTGTCCAGAGCAACGATCCGGTTTATTTCTCAAGACACTATGCGTTCAACGTTTCCCCGGTAACTGACAACGCACCGTTCTTTTTCTTCACGCTCAAGCCGGATCAACTGTGGCGATCGATCCGCCAACCAGGCGCAATGGATTGGAAAGTGAACCTCGGGGTTGCAGTACTGGCGATGTTGCTGCTGATCTCATTGCTGGCTGTGTTGGCGTTTCTGATCGTGCCCTTGGTCATACAAAAGGAAAGGGCCGGAGATCCGGCGTCGCTACTTTATTTTGTCGCAATCGGACTCGGATACATTCTGGTGGAGGTCACTTTTATCCAGCGCTTCGTGCTTTTTCTCGGTCATCCTACTTACGCGCTGACCGTGGTTGTATTTCTCATGCTGCTGTCGAGTGGAGTGGGGAGCGTGGTTTCCAGGAAATGGATCGCGGAACTGCAACGAGTATGGCGCCCGCTACTGATGGTTGCGGCCACGCTGCTGGTCTATGTATGGATCGTGCCCGCGGTCTTGAACCGCATGGTAGGTGCACCGTTCGCGGCTAAATTGATGATCAGCGCCCTTATGCTGATGCCGGTGGGTTTCGTGATGGGAATGCCGTTTCCCGCTGGGCTGCGGGCCCTCGCTGCCAATCGCGGGAAGAACGGCGACTCCATCGAGTGGGCGTGGGCCATGAACGCTGCCTCGAGCGTGCTCGGTTCAGTCCTCGCGATCATTATCGCCCTAGAGTTCGGGTTGAACGTCACCCTGTTCTGCGGGGCGATGGCATATGTCATGGCGTTTCTGTTGCGTGGAAAGCTTCTGGGGCCGGCTTCCGCGAATTAAAGCTTTTGCCCTTCTGCTATGATCAGAAAATTCCGGCAGCGGGTCCGGTCGTGAGCGGCGTTATCATCTTGACGCCACTATTCTGCTTGGGAGGATAGTTGCCTAGTCAGAAGCAGTTGAAATGGTCTGAGCTGAAGGTTGGCTTAACGGTTGTGGGCGCCACTGTGGCTCTGGCAGTGCTCATTATCCTGATGAGCGGCACCGGCGGACTCTTTACTCACAAGCTCATCTTGCGATCGTACTTTTTTGATGCCCAGGGCCTTCGGGTGGGCGCGCCCGTCCGCCTGAGCGGTGTTGATATCGGCAATGTCAGCCAGATTCGCGTGGTTCGAAATCGCCCGCTGGCCCCTGTCGAAGTCACGATGAAGGTCAATACTAAGTACCGCTTCAACTTAAAAACGGACTCGAAGACGCTGCTCTCGACCGCGGGGGTGCTGGGCGAAACCTACATCAACATAGACAGCTCGAAAGCGGTGGGAACTGAGGTGCACGACGGGGACGTGCTGCCCACAAGCGAAGAACCGGGCTATCAGGATGTCATGCGCTCCACCCAAAATGCGCTGCAGAACATGCAGGCGTTGCTGGCGCGCATGGACCGCATCATTGCATTCGTAGAAAGCGGGCAGGGGTCTGTCGGCAAGCTGATCTACGATCCTGCGCTTTACAACCGGGTCAACTCTACGGTCAACGATTTTCAGAAGCTGGTGGGGGAAATCTCCCAAGGTCAGGGCAGTCTCGGCAAACTGGTGAACAGCGATGATTTGTATAACAAAGCGAACGCGTCCCTCGACAAAATCAATGTCCTTATCGATGACTTGAATGCAGGCAAAGGAACTGCGGGCAAGCTTCTAAAAGATCCTTCGCTGTATGACACCGCGAACCAGACCATCGCCAATTTCAAGCAGCTGACCGACGATATTAATTCCGGCAAAGGTGCCTTGGGGACGCTAACCAAGGACCAGCAGTTTGCCGCCAAGCTGCAGAACACCATGAATCGGCTCTCGGATATTACTGATCGCCTCGATAAAGGTGAAGGCAGCGCCGGCCGATTACTGCATGATCCGTCGCTTTACGACAATACTAACAAGCTGCTTACGGACACGCAGGAGCTGATCAAAGCGGTAAGGCAGAATCCGAAGAAGTATTTGACGATACATCTCAAAATTTTCTGATTTCGGCAACCGGACAAACTGAATGGAGCGACGGGCGTCCTCGCCCGTCTACCCTGCCCATAACTGCTATCTTCTGCGGTGGCGAATCTAGCGCTGTAACAAATCAATTTTTTGACGCACATCGTGGACGCGAAAATATTCTGCCAGCGCAGGATATTTTTTCCGGACTTCCTCAAACATGGCGTAAGCGGCGTTGCGATAGGAAAAATGTCCCGCCGGACCGGTACGCAGTTCGGAAATGTAAACCGCTTCTGCAAAATCCATCTTGAAAAGTGTGCGCTTGCGGAATCCAAGCGGAATTGCGTATTGCGCGCTCTCGCGAGCTTCGGGAACGGAGCTGTTTTCAAGACGGGTTACAGTACTCGATGCATTGTCCATTGCGGATTTGTATTTTTCCAGCGCGCCTGCGGGCGCAAGCTGATCCGGAATGTCATACCCGTGTTCGGTTGTGAATCCCTGCTCGATTTGAATGCAGCGCCGATGGCGGTGCATGTCGCGGAAGCCTCCGATATCCATCAGGATGTCGAAGCGGAACTGCTGGCCTGCGCGGAAGGCTCGGAGCATTTCGTCATGCCGTCCGCGATGGCGCAATCCGGTGGCGATGATTTCACGGCGACTGGACTCGCCAAGTTCCTCAACCGTTCGCCGAATCTGGCGGTAGGAATGATTGCAGTGCTCGTATAACAGGGTACAGGCCAGCTCGATTTCCAGCGGCTCGTCGTCAAGCAGAACAACCGGACGAGCCGGTTCGATTGCCACGCCGTTCATCAGATCAGCGGCGATCTGGCGTAGTTCCCGGCGGGTTTCCATCTCGTAGGAATTCGGATCCGCGTACTTGACCAGCGTCGGCGAGACCCGCACTTCCTTTAACAACTCTTGTTCGGCACGCGCCCCGAGTTCAGGAGAAAGCTCACGGATTTCATCCACCAGTCCGCGATAGGTTTCATGATTTACGTTGTAGGCCGCGGAAGCCGCCGCCTGCTTGAGCAATCCGCCCAAACGGCGCACTTCAGCGTGCGAGTGCGAGAGCAGGTGTGACACCTGAGTCTCCAGGGTTCGGGCGTTGACGATTTCGCCGAGAGAAGTGTTGGTGGCGAGTGGCAGCAGGTACCGCGAAATATCGAAAGCTCGGGCTTTCAGAGTACGGTCGTAGGCCTCCGGCTTCATATCGGCAGGTTTGGGTGTCGTATCTGCCAGATAGCGGAACATGCTCTCGGAAAGCGACTCGTATTCTGAAAACAGGCCGTCGACGGTTTTGGTATAGAGCTGTTGCGCCGCGGAGTCAGAGCCGAAGTCAGGCGTGTGGTAGCCGCTTTTCCGGAAGTCCTGGTAACGGGTCGACCGCTCCTGACCGTCCCAGCGCTGTTCGTCGGCGATAACTATTGCAGCTAGTATCGAGAGTTTTTCAATAGCCAAGGCGATGTGCGCCAAATCGGCAATCGACCGATGGCCATACTGAAAGTAAAAAGTATTTAGAAATTTTTCCGCTTTCTGAGTGCTGATTTCCTTCAGCGATTCCCTCATCGAGAGCGACGAGCGCGAATATTTGGCCATGGCATACGCTTGCACTTCGGGCTCTGCGCCGAAGATCGCATACACCTCGGTGGCTGGGGGATTCGTGTGTGGGTTGCTGCCGTTTGCAGGCGAAGATTTCAAGGCAACATCAGCCATAAATGACCTCGGAAGAGAAGAGATCGAATCTTAATCTTGGAGAACAGGTCGTGGTCATTTTATTTCATTGAGCCCCTGTGTATGGTTGCGGTTCCCTGGCTTAAACCCTAACCTTGGCGGGACACGGAGGAATTACGGAGATAAACAGGGAGTTCATAGCGTATGCAGATACGCCAGCAGATCGTTGATCTGCTCATCGCTGAGCACGTTGCTGAAACCCTCCATCTTGTCGCGTCCCATGCGAACAATGTCTTTGACCCGGTCGTCATTGGCGGGCATGCCGCTGGCCGGAAGGTAGTCTCGCTTAAATAATCCCCTCAGGCTGGGTCCCTGGCGTTTCCGCGAGGAATAGGGCGAGTGGCAGCGATCACAATATTCGTCGTAGATGTGCCGTCCTGCCGCCTGTCGCGGCGTCAGCCCAAGTTCGGCATCGCTTTTGCGGCGCTGAACGTCGCATCCGGAGCTTAGTGCGAGCAGCAAGGCAAGTACGCAAACGACCGTCGAGTTTTTCCACGGCGGAATAAAAAGTTGGAGGTTCAAGGGAAGAATTTAAATCATTGACGCGATGTTTGCCGACACAATCAGTTATATCGCATTACGAACCATTTCCGCAGTTCGCAAGACTGGCGCGGACTTTGCTGGATTTTCACACACCGAAATTCAATTTCGAGTGGCTTGAAGAATTTCGAATTGGGCAAGAATGCTCGAAAAAACACCAACTTCTCGCCGCTTTTCAGATTGCAGGGTGAGTGGCTGCACATATTGCGCTGCACCCGCCTGTGAATGAGCTGCACTCGATTGAAACCAAAGCACATGCAATTTCGATTTTTCTGTTGACCCAAATTTTAGAGGGTGTAAAACCATAATCGTTCTTTGACAGTTTCTGAAGTTTTTCCGGTTGGTGCAGCGTCCGGGGGTCAAGCGAGGTCACCTTCGGCAGGAAGCAAGAGCTAACGTAAGAATGCTGGGCAACCAGCAAACTGGCGTACAGCTCATGCGGAATGACCGAGGGAGGGCTAGTAAGGCTCTATAGCAAAGCGCTGGTCGAGGAGAACAAGAGACCCAGTCAGAGGCAGGATAGAGTCCCGCAGGCGTTGAACTGATTTGTCCGGTTGGCGGTAAGCCCGGAGCCCGAGCACGATCGCCGGTTACAGTCCGCAAGGATAGTAATCAATGCAGGTCGGCAAGGGTCTAAAGCGAGCTACTGGCCGAGATGAATGAGATCAACATCACCTCGGGACTCTTATTTTTAGCGCCGCGAGCCTCGCGCTTGCGAGCTGCAGGCAGCGTCTCCTGCGTTCTTGGAGCGGCCGGTCTGAGCTCCTCCCCCATACAAGAACGGCCATTTCAGGTTTCCTGCGGTGGCGCTGCGGGCGCTCACTGTTCAGGTTAAGGTCCCTGAGTGATGGATTCTTTCTCCGTGACCAGGCGCGCGCGGAATATCTGGTTTGAAACTGGTTCCTCGCCCACGACATCAACATTGACGGCGTAATTTCCCGGAGAGAGCGTTTCACCGAAGGGAATTTCCATGTCTATTGCGTTTTTCTTCAACGGAAAATGTTGATATCCGATCGCCGTTGCTCGTCCGATATCATTCACCGCCAACACTACGAAGGTCAGATCAAAGTCGCGCCCAGTGTGATTGGATACCCTTATTGAGCCATCAATGCGCTGGCCGCTGACCTCCGCCTTGCGTAGCCAATCAGCAGCGAGCGGAGTTTCAGTTCTTAACACCACTTTCTGCTTAGCCTGCTTTGGCGGACTGCTGTTGTCCCGAACCAGAACCATGAATTGGAATTCGCTTGGCTGATTTAGATCGCCGCTAATTATTCCCTCATCGCTCAGCCGAAGCGTACGAGGCAGGGAACTGTCAACCACTCGCCAGTGATAGGGCTCGACGCCGCCGGACGCTTGCAGTCGCGCCGTGTACGGTTCCCAAAGATCGGCTTTGGGAAGCGGCTTAGTGGAGATTGCAAGCGCTTCCGGTTTTGGAGCTGGTTGGGCTAGCAGAAAAACCGGAGCTAGCACTGACCAGAGGAGCAAATTTTTCGCCAACTTGGCAGGCATCGAGAAATTATAGGCCGACCCTGACCATGGCCGGCGGTCTCCGGAGCAGGATTTTGAACTAGCCCGGAGCCGGGCGACCGCGTTTAATGCCCCGTTTCTGATGCGATCAGGCCGCAGAAGCCGATTTTTGTGGCCTTTTTTGGTACCTCAGAATAAAAAGCCGCATAAAATGCGGTTAATTTGCTATTTTTCCACAGCTTCGAGTATTAAGATAAAAACGCATTCCGACAGGAAATCATTTCGCAAATTAGAGGAGGATTCATGGCAGCAGGACTGACCAAGACCCAGCTTATCCGTCATCTGGCGGAAAAGACAGAATTGAATAACAAAACGGCGGCCGCATTTCTTGAGCATTTGGCCGATACCGCGATCAAAGAAACCAAGAAGAGCGGCGTGTTTGTAGTCCCGGGGCTGGGACGCCTGGTGAAGGCGCACCGGAAAGCCCGCATGGGTCGCAACCCGCAGACCGGCGAGCCGATCCAGATCAAGGCAAAGACGGTGGTGAAGTTCCGCGTTGCCAAAGCCGCGAAGGATGCCATCGCGCCCAAGAAATAAAATTTTTGAAATCAGTAAAAAAGCCGGCTAAGCGCCGGCTTTTTATTTTGCCTGAATGTTTGCTATTTAACGTATTCGTTCTTGACTACGTCGCCACCTTTCATCACGAACTTCACGTGCTGCAAGGTCGTGACATCTTGCAACGGATCGCCGTCGACCGCGATGATGTCGGCCCACTTGCCTGGCTGCAACGTTCCGACCTTATCCGACCAGCCGAGCAGGTCGGCGTCATTGATGGTCGCGGTTTGGATCGCCTGCAATGGAGTCATGCCGAGACTCACATAGACCGCCAATTCGTGCGCGTTCAATCCGTGGGGATAAACCGCGGCATCGGTCCCCATCCCGATTTTGACACCGGCCTCGAAGGCTTTTTTGGCATTCGCCTTTCCCATCTGCGAGACCATCTCCATTTTTTTCTTCGCATAGTCTGGCAGGTTAGCTTCCGCAGCGTGCTCTCGTTGCCAGTCGACTAGGTATAGAGTCGGCACGAGATAAGTGCCATTCTTCTTCAGCGTGGCGATGGCCTCATCGTTCATCAGGTGGCCGTGCTCAACCGAGTCGACTCCGGCTTCCGACGCCCAGATCACGCCTTGCGCGCCGTGCGCGTGAGCGGCAACTTTTCGGCCGAGGCGATGCGCGTCGGCGACAATGGCTTTCATTTCTTCGAGCGTGTACTGCGATGCATTAGGATCGTCGCCCTTCGACAGCACGCCGCCGGTGGCGCACACTTTGATCAGATCAGCCCCATACTTGATGACCTCGCGCACCTTGTGCTGTACCTGTTCTACGCCGTCTGCGACTCCGTCAGCGGTAGCGTGATACTCATAGGGAAGCAAGTCGTTATCGCAGTGGCCGCCAGTGATGCTGAGCGGCGGGCCGCTGACCAACATTCGCGGACCGGGCACATCGCCGGCATTGATGGCGTCACGCAGGGCAACGTCGGCATAACCGTTGGCAGCTACGTTACGCACGGTGGTAAATCCGGCTTCGAGAGTGATTCGAGCGTTGTGGGCGCCGATGAGGGCCTCGCGCGGTACGGAGATGGCAAGAGTTTCGTATCCAAAATGCGGATTGAAGGTGAGGTGGGTGTGAGCGTCGATAAGGCCCGGCAGCACGGTCGCATTAGGCAATTCGATGACGGTATCAGCCGCGGAAGACTGAGCCGCTGACGCTGGGCCAACGCTCACAATCTTATCGTTCTGGATCACGATTGCCTGATTGGTTTCCAGTTTGCCAGTTTTAACATCAAGCAGGCGTCCCGCATGGATCACAGTCCGTTTGGCCGCAGCCTGCCCGAATGCCGAAGCAGTGAGCGCAAGAAGGATGACAATCAACGGCCAGTTCCTCGACAACGGTTTGAGATTTTTCATCGCTTCCTTTTTTTGCGTGATTTTT
Organism: Terriglobales bacterium; assembly: GCA_036268595.1. Classification (GTDB taxonomy): domain Bacteria; phylum Acidobacteriota; class Terriglobia; order Terriglobales; family Acidobacteriaceae; genus Gp1-AA145. The sequence continues at coordinate 60 of DATATW010000110.1, read as the reverse complement.
TGGATAAGCTTTTCCGCGGTGACCGTGCGCTGATCACCGCTTCGGCTTCAATCTCTACCA
>DATATW010000109.1:0-8430 GCA_036268595.1 Terriglobales bacterium | reverse complement strand
CGCATAAAATTTGTCGATCCGGTCGACATCTGGGTGCCCGCCACCACTCCCAGCACGTCTCCTCTCTTGATCTTCCCCGAGCGCAATAATTCCTGCTCGGCGGTGGTGAACATCTGCTCGGCGTTGAGCGCATGCTCCCGCTTCACTGGCCTTACGCCCCAAAGTAAATTCATGCGATTGCAGACCGCCGGAATGTGACTAAAGGCATAAATATTTGCCTTAGGCCGGAACTTCGAAATCATCCGCGCGGTGTTTCCGGTCTCGGTAAAGACCGCGATCGCAGCCATGGGCAAGTCTTCCGCCGCATGCGCAATCGACTCGCAGATTGTCTCCGAAATGGAAAGCCCACGGCGGGTGCGGCGGCGCGGCTGCATGTAATCCGCCATGTTGCTTTCCGCTTCGACCACGATCTTGGCCATCATGCATACCGCTTCTTTCGGATAGCGCCCGCTGGCAGTTTCCGCCGAAAGCATTACCGCATCAGTGCCGTCGAAAATGGCATTGGCTACGTCGCTGGCCTCAGCGCGAGTAGGGCGTGGGTTCTCAATCATCGATTCCAGCATTTGTGTGGCGATAATCACCGGCTTACGCCACTCAGCCGCGCGGCGGATCACGTGCTTCTGGATCACCGGAACTTTTTCCGGCGGCATTTCAACCCCAAGGTCGCCGCGCGCCACCATCACTCCATCGGACACCTCGAGAATTCCTTCCAACCGATCGATGGCCTGTGGCTTTTCAAGCTTGGCAATTACAGGAACTTCAAGCTTGCGCGAGACAATGATTTTCTTCGCTTCGATCACATCCGCCGCCGACCTCACGAATGACAGCGCAATGGCATCAACTCCTTGTTCCAGGCCGAACTCAAGGTCTTTACGGTCTTTCTCAGTCAGCGCCGGAATCGAAAGCGCCGCGCCCGGAAGGTTAATTCCCTGGTGCTCGCCCAACATGCCACCATTAACCACTTCACATTCGATGTTCTCGCCGCTGACTCTGCTCACCCGCAATTCGATCCGGCCGTCGGAGAGCAGAATGCACGTGCCCGCTTTCACTTCATTAGCAAGTCCTTTGAATGTGGTCGCTATCAGTTCCGCCGTACCTTCAACTTCCCGGATCGTGATCGTGACCTTCCCGCCAGTTTTCAGCATGACCGCCTGATGGCCTTTAAGCGATCCCGTGCGGATCTTCGGGCCCTGCAGGTCCTGGAGAATGCAAATGCTTCTACCCTCTTCGGCGGCCACACGGCGCAGCGTTTCGATATGGCGCGCATGGTCCTGGTGCGAGCCGTGGGAAAAATTCAGACGAGCGACATCCATCCCAACCTGCACCAGTTGCCTTAGCTCCGCCTCAGTACTGCAGGACGGGCCGATGGTGCAGATGATCTTTGCCCTGCGATTTTGCTGTGGATCGGCAGGGCACGCAGATTGTGCGCTGGAAGTTTTATCAGTCATGAAAATTGTAAGTGGGTAGAACCATTGTAAGCGTTAATCCAAATTGCGGACGTTCTGAAGTACCTCAGGTATTTTCCCAACCAGGTTTTTGAATGGCTTTCCTTCTGTTGGGGCAAATTCTGTCTCATTACCGGCAATCCACGCATCTCGATTGGAGAAGTGGAAAGGACGCAGACGGGCCTGAAACGCAAGATTATTCCTCGGTTGCCGCCCTGATTTGGAAACATCTCAGCGAGAAAATAACGATGCTCAGCGTAGTCGTGCAACAATTTGGAAAAATTGAGATTCTTCCGGGCTCATGCGATTCGTAAATGGCCGACGACCGAAGACCGACGACCAGCGACATTTGCTTCGTACTTCACGCACCGGTCAGCTCGCTGCCGAGCGTCGACCTTGGGAACAGCATGGCGTTAAATTCCGCGCCAATGAGAATAACCAGCGAGATCATGTACATCCACACCAGCAGAGCAATCGCAACCCCCAGCGACCCGTAGATCACGCTGTAATCGGCATAATTCTGCAAGTACCAGCCGAAGATCATGGTGACGATAAACCACAGGACAGTGGCCAGCGTCGCGCCCGGAAGCACGCTGTGCCAGGGTTGGGTTCGGGGAACGGCATTGTGGTAAATAAGAGCAATCACCGCGACGCTGGTCAGGATCGCAATCAGCCAGCGAACGATTTTCCACATCAGCAGAACGTAGTATCCAATTTCATGGTTGATGTTCAGCAGCACCGTGGTCTCGATTTCGCTGCCGAAGGCGACCAGGATGGTTGAGAAGGCCAGTGGAATTCCCGCCAGAATGACCAGCGAAAACGCGATCATTCTTTCCTTTACCAGCCCCCAGATTTTCGGCAGCTCGTAACAACGGCGAAATCCCTCCATCCACGACACCATAACGCCGGAAGCCAGCCACAGCGTCAACAGCGAAGTGGTCAGCAGCAGTCCGACGGAGCGCCCATTGTTCGCTCGCAGGTACGCCTGTACGGTGCTGAAGCCCGCCGGCAAAATTCTTTGCAGGGCATAAGCAATTTCACGGGAGTACAGCTGCATCGTCCGGCTGCCGTTTCCCAGCACCGAACCGACCACCAGCAGAGTTGGGAAAAATGTCAGGATCGAAGAATAGGCAGACGCCTTGGCTATGGCAAACGCATCGTGATCGAACGCGCGCCAGACGGCTTTCCACAGAAGATGGAGAAATCTTAGAGTCAACGGTGCCAGAGTAGATTGGCGGCGTCTCGCAATCAAGCCAAGACTGGACCCAGGTTCCTCAGCTGGCAATTGTTGTGGGTTAGCGTGCATTTTGTATATGCGAAGCAATTCTCGGCGAACTCTGCGTTATCCCTGCGTACTCTGCGGTTAAAAGCCTTTCAGACCCCAGAGAAAAACCCGAGAACGCAGAGTCAAATCGCCAGACAAACAAAAGGGGCGGATCGCTCCGCCCCCTCGTTGCTCGAGATTACTCCGCTGTCAGTTCCTCGGTCTCGCCTTCGGTACGCATGAGTTCGAGCGCGCGCTCGGCCTCCTCGTACGCCTGCGAGACTTCCTCCTGCACCTTGGCCGCGGCCTCTTCCATCTCTGGCGAGAGGCGCACATTGCGGTAATACTCCATGCCAGTGCCGGCAGGAATGAGCCGTCCGACGATGACGTTTTCCTTCAGCCCGCGCAGGTGGTCCACCTTGCCCTGAATGGAGGCTTCGGTGAGCACTCGCGTGGTCTCCTGGAATGACGCCGCGGAGATGAACGAGTCGGTCGCAAGCGATGCCTTGGTGATGCCGAGCAGCAACGGCCTGCCGGTTGCCGGCTTGCCGCCTTCGCGGATCACGCGGTCGTTTTCCTCGCGGAAGCGGAACTTGTCCACCTGTTCCTCGAGCAGGAACGTGGTATCGCCCACGTCTTCGACCTTCACCCAGCGCATCATCTGGCGGACGATCACTTCAATGTGCTTGTCCGAAATATTGACGCCCTGCAGCCGGTAAACTTCCTGGATTTCGTTCACCAGGTACGACTGCAGTTCTTTTTCGCCAAGCACCGCTAGAATGTCGTGCGGATTGAGCGGGCCGTCCATCAGCGGTTCGCCCGCTTTCATGCGCTCGCCTTCCTGCACGTTGATGTGAACGCCGCGCGGCACCGAGTATTCCTTCTCCGTGCCATTGTCAGCCACCACGTAGAGTTTGCGCTGTCCTTTTGAGACCTCGCCGAATTTGACCGTGCCATCGATTTCGCTGATGACCGCAGTCTCATGCGGCTTGCGGGCCTCGAACAACTCAACCACGCGCGGCAGACCGCCGGTGATGTCCTTGGTGCGGGTGGTTTCACGGGGAATCTTGGCGAGAATGTCGCCTGGATAAACCGTGTCGCCTTCCTGCACCATCAAGTGCGAACGTGACGGCATGAGGTAGCGCTTGCTGCTCTTGCCTTTGATCACAATCGCCGGCTGGCGCTTTTCATCAGGCGAGTCGCCGACCACGTGACGCGAAAGGCCGGTAACCTCGTCGACTTCTTCGTGCAGCGTGACCCCTTCCTGCAGGTCTTTGAACTGCACCGTGCCGCCGATTTCGGTAACGATCGCGAAGGTGTACGGGTCCCACTCGACCATGATGTGGCCGAGCTGAACCGGATCGCCTTCGTTGACCTTCACCTTGGCGCCGTAAATCACCGAATAGCGCTCGCGCTCACGGCCTTTTTCGTCGAGCACCGCAATCGAGCCCTGGCGGTTCATCACCACCAGATCGCCGGCCTTCGACTTCACCGTCTGCAATCCTATGAAGCGCACGGTTCCGGTGGTTTTAGCTTCCAGCCGCGACTGCTCGGAAACTCGCGATGCGGTACCGCCGATGTGGAAGGTACGCATGGTGAGCTGAGTGCCCGGTTCGCCGATCGACTGCGCCGCAATCACGCCGGTCGCTTCGCCCAGTTCCACCAGGCGTCCAGACGCCAGGTTGCGGCCGTAGCACATCACGCAGACTCCGCGCTTCGATTCGCAGGTCAGCACGGAACGGATCTTCACCCGCTCGATACCAGCCGCCTGAATCGCACCCGCCAGGTCTTCGGTGATTTCCTGGTTGATATCGACGATGACGTTGCCGTCGTAGTCCTTGATCTTCTCGAGCGACACGCGGCCCACGATGCGGTCGCGCAACGGTTCGATAATCTCACCGGCTTCAACAATTCCCGCCACGTAAATTCCATCCACCGTGCCGCAATCGTATTCGCTGATGATCACGTCCTGTGCCACGTCGACCAATCGCCGCGTCAGATAACCTGAATCGGCCGTCTTTAGCGCCGTATCGGCCAGTCCTTTACGTGCGCCGTGCGTCGAGATGAAGTACTGCAACACCGTCAGTCCCTCGCGGAAGTTGGCGGTAATAGGCGTCTCGATAATTTCACCCGACGGTTTCGCCATCAGGCCGCGCATGCCGGAGAGCTGGCGGATCTGCTGTTTCGATCCTCGAGCGCCGGAGTCAGCCATGATGTAGATCGGGTTGATCTCGCCCTCTTTGTCCTTCTTCTGCATTTCGCCGAACATTTCATCAGAAACCTTTTCCGTAATGCCCGACCAGATTTCAATGACTTTGTTTTTGCGCTCGCCGTCGGTGATGGCTCCGTCCAGATATTGCTGCTGAACGTCGACCACCTGCTTTTCGGCACCGCGCACCAGCGTCTTCTTGTTGTCGGGAATGACCAGATCGTCAATACCGATCGACAAGCCTGCGCGTGTGGCATAGTTGAAGCCGAGTTGCTTGACTTCGTCGAGCATCTTCACCGTCAGTTCGAGACCGTATTTCAGATAGCAGAAGCTGACCAGTTGCCCGATTCCCTTCTTCTTCAGCAAGCCGTTGACGTATGGCATGCCCTGGGGAAGGTGATCGTTCAATATCGCGCGGCCCACGGTTGTATTCAGGAACGCACGATCATACGGAATGGCATCGGTATGAACGATGTCCTGATCGTCGTACGCAGTCGTCAGGTCAATCACTTCGCCGGTGTAACGCAAACGGATCGGCGAAAGTGTTTCAACTTCTCCCGCATGCAGCGCGAGCAGCACTTCATCGATGTTCGCGAACGCGCGGCCCTCGCCCTTGGCTCCGGGCTTGCCTTTGGTCAGGTAGTAGAGACCAAGCACCATGTCCTGGGTAGGAACGGTGATCGGCTGGCCTGATGCCGGCGACAGAATGTTGTGCGATGACAACATCAGCACGCTGGCTTCAACCTGCGCTTCCGGAGACAGAGGAATGTGCACCGCCATCTGGTCGCCGTCAAAATCAGCGTTGAACGCCGTGCAAACCAGCGGGTGGATCTTGATGGCCTTGCCTTCGACCAGCACCGGCTCGAATGCCTGAATGCCAAGGCGGTGAAGGGTTGGAGCGCGGTTCAAGAGCACCGGATGGTCTTTAATGACCTCTTCCAGGATGTCCCAAACGATCGCTTCCTGCTGCTCGACCATTTCTTTCGCCTGCTTGATGGTCGTGCAGTGCCCGGTCTGCTCCAGCCGGTGATAAATAAACGGCTTGAACAGCTCAAGCGCCATCTTCTTCGGCAAGCCGCACTGGTGCAGTTTGAGTTCGGGACCGACCACGATGACCGAACGTCCGGAGTAGTCGACGCGCTTGCCCAGCAGGTTCTGGCGGAAGCGCCCCTGCTTGCCTTTCAGCGTGTCAGACAGCGACTTCAGCGGACGGTTGTTCGCGCCACGCAGCACGCGGCCACGGCGCCCGTTGTCGAATAATGCGTCGACTGCTTCCTGCAACATGCGCTTTTCATTGCGCACGATGACTTCAGGAGCGTGCAGGTCCATCAACTTTTTCAAACGGTTGTTGCGGTTGATCACGCGGCGATAAAGATCGTTCAAATCAGACGTGGCGAATCGCCCGCCGTCCAATGGAACGAGTGGCCGCAGCTCCGGTGGGATCACCGGAATTACGTCGAGAATCATCCACTGCGGTTTGTTGCCGCTCTTGCGGAATGCCTCAACCACTTTCAGCCGCTTGGCAAACTTAAGCTTTTTCTGCAGCGAAGTTTCGTGCCGCATTTTCTCGCGCAGCTCAACACCGAGACCCTCTATGTCGACGCGCTTCAGCAGTTCTTTGATCGCTTCCGCGCCCATCATGGCTTTAAATCCGGCAGGGCGGTATTGCTGATCGAGTTCGCGGAACTTCGCTTCGTCCTTGATTACCTCATGCTCTTTCACCGGAGCGTCGCCAGGCTCAACCACGACATAGGCTTCGAAGTAGAGAATGGCTTCGAGGTCGCGCAAAGAAATGTCGAGCAAGTGGCCGATGCGGCTGGGCAGTCCTTTGAAGAACCACACATGCGAGCACGGCGAAGCCAGCTCGATGTGTCCCAGACGTTCGCGCCGGACCTTCGATAGTGTGACTTCGACGCCGCACTTATCGCAGATCACGCCGCGGTGTTTCATGCGTTTGTACTTGCCGCACAAACACTCCCAGTCGGTGACCGGCCCAAAGATGCGGGCGCAGAACAGGCCATCGCGCTCTGGTTTAAAAGTTCGATAGTTGATGGTTTCGGGCTTCGTCACCTCGCCATGCGACCAGCTCCGGATTTTTTCCGGAGAGGCCAGGCTGATGCGGATCGCGTCGAAATCTGCAATAGGATTTGCCAGGTCAAATGGGCTCGAACGGAACAAGATTTCCTCCACTTCCTGCGGCCATATCGCTGCCGCCAGCGGCTCCGAAAAAAGTGATCAGTGGCTGGTGGTAAGTCGCCAGTGATCTTAAATTTGGCAAACGGTATCGAAGCAAATGCCGCCGCCATTTATTTCAAAACTTTGGGCAGAGTGGCTAGCAACTGAGCACTAGCCACTCGCCACTTTTAATCAGCTTCCAGCAACACGCCGCGTGAACGTGCGCCAGCGAATCCGTCTCCGTTTGGCGACGCGCTCAAGACCGGCTTCTTCTCGCCAGCCTTGATCAGCTCGACATCCAAACAAAGCGACTGCAACTCGCGGATGAGCACATTGAACGATTCCGGTACGCCCGGCTCCATCGCCGCCTCGCCTTTGACGATGGCCTCGTAAATCTTGGTTCGGCCATAAACGTCGTCAGACTTCGCGGTCAACAGCTCTTGAAGAATGAAAGCCGCGCCATACGCTTCCAAAGCCCAGACTTCCATTTCTCCAAATCGCTGCCCGCCGAACTGCGCCTTGCCACCCAGCGGCTGCTGCGTGATCAGCGAGTACGGACCGATTGACCGCGCGTGGATCTTGTCGTCCACCAGGTGCGACAGTTTCAGCATGTAGATGTAACCGACGGTGACCGGCTGTTCGAACCGTTCGCCGTTCATGCCGTCATACAGCCACGTCTTGCCAGACTCAGGCAGGCCCGCGCTCTTGAGCAAAGCTTTAATTTCGCTCTCGCGCGAACCATCGAATACCGGCGATCCGGTGAACACGCCGCGGGTAAGGCTTTCCGCAACCCCGGCCAACTCATCATCCGGCACCTCGGCAATTTCCTGCTCAAGCGTCGTGCCCTTGAACAGCGTCTTGAGTTCCCGGCGAATCGCCTCTTCGCGTGAGTTCTCTTTCAGAAGCTGTGCAATTTTTCCACCCAATTCGTGACCCGCCCATCCCAGGTGAGTTTCGAGAATCTGCCCGACGTTCATACGGCTGGGAACGCCGAGAGGATTGAGCACGATTTCAACCGGGGTTCCGTCTTCGAGGTACGGCATGTCCTCTTCCGGCAGAATGCGGGCAATGACGCCCTTGTTTCCGTGACGGCCGGCCATCTTATCGCCCACGCTCAGCTTGCGCTTCATGGCGATATAGCACTTCACCAGCTTGATCACGCCGGGCGGCAGTTCGTCGCCCTTGGTGAGCTTCTCTTTCCTCTCGTTGACGATCTTCTTGAGCACGTCGATCTGACGCGAAGTCATCTCTTCGATCTCGTCGATCTGCTCATTCACCCGCGGATCTTTATCGGCGTACTTGATACGCTTCAGGTTCCGCGTGGAAATGCGCTCGAT
>DATATW010000108.1:0-38203 GCA_036268595.1 Terriglobales bacterium | reverse complement strand
ATTCGAGCGGTCGCTGTTGCGCTGGTGGTTCTCTACCATTTAAATATCCCTGGGGTTCCTGGAGGAATGGGAGTTCTGATCTTCTTTGTCCTAAGCGGATTCCTGATCACCTGGCTGCTCTTGAAAGAAGAAGAGAAATTTGGGCACATTTCTTTAAAGCTGTTCTATGCCCGCCGGACGCTTCGCATTTTCCCGGCTTTTTACGTTTATTGGTTCTTAATTATCGGCTTGTACATCATTTCATCGCGTCATATTTTTCGTGCTCAGGCTATCTGCTCGTTTTTCTACATCAATAATTACTATCAGGCGATATTTGGCGATCCTAATACTGGGCTCAGCCATACTTGGTCTTTAGGGGTGGAAGAGCAGTTTTACCTACTCTGGCCGGTAACCTTCCTGTTGCTAAAGAACAATCGGCGAAGAATTCAATTTCTGCTCTGGTCGATAGCCGCCGTCTGGGTCTATCGCGAGTTCTTAATCTTCGCGGTGCATCGTTCGCAAGGCTACATCTATGAGGCCTTTGATACCCGGGCCGACCACTTAATGATCGGATGTGTTTTGGCTGTGGCATTGCGTGAAGGTGTAGGGCTGCGGCTATGGCACCTACTTGTCGATTCGCCGTCGCGGATATGGTTTACCGTGGCCGGGCTCGTGGTTTCCGCGACGCTGAGCCAGTTCCTGCACACAATCTATCGTGACTCTCTGGCTTTTATTGTTGACCCGCTCTTGGCAGCTTCTCTCATAGTGCAGAGTACCGCGTACAGCACGGCAGCGCTGGGGAAGATACTTAACTGGCGTTGGGTAAGCTATCTTGGCCTGATCTCGTATTCCATTTACCTTTATCATCCACTGGCTATGGGTCTTGGCGAGAAGTTATTTCGGAGGGCGCCGTTATTGGCGCCGTTGGGAGCGGTCGCGGCCGTGATTGCAGCGGCCAGTGCTTCTTACTGGCTTTTGGAACGTCCATTACAGGGGCTTCGAGCGCGATTTTCTCCCGGCGGTCGGCCGCTGGGCGGCCGTTCGGGGCTAACCGATTATCCTCAGCCCTTGCCTGAACGATCGGCTGTGACGTAGCCGACCGTGAGCAATCAACCCAAACCCACCTTGAGGCAGGCCACCACATGAGGTTTAGCAGTCAGGATCAAGACGTTCACGCTGTCTCCAACAGGCAGCTAAAGGTGAACGGACGAGCTCTTCGCTGGGTTCTTTCTCTCCTGGTAGTTTCCGTTCTTTTGGAGGCGCACGCCTTTTGTTTGATCCAAAGCGGAAGCTCGGCCAATGGGCCGGAGACGCAGGGAACCACAACGGCGAAGTCACCGGCTTCGTTACCGCCGAATGTCGCCGGCAATAAGTCGATGCCGGGAAACTTCGACGGACCGGCTGAACTGCCGAGGACTGTATTCACGACAAGTGAGGCAGCGGCGCCGTCTCGCGGGCGGATAATTCGCGTGCCGGCGGGTACGGATCTTCAAGCCGCAATCAATGCCGCTACTTGCGGCGAAGTGCTGGAACTGGCAGCGGGAGCAACCTTTGCGGGAAACTTCAGGTTGCCCGCCAAGCCCTGCGATGATGCCCACTGGATCCAGATCCGGACGACCAGCCGAGAGGGGATATTCCCGGAGGGAGTCAGAGTGGCGCCTTGTCTAGCCGGAGTCGCGTCGCTGCCCGGACGCCCAGCATTCCAGGCTCCCGGCTGTGCCAGCCCACAAAAACTCATGGCTACGCTTATAGCCGAGAAGTCCGCTGGACCGATAACGCTTTTGCCGGGTGCGAACCACTACCGGTTAGGGCCGGGGCTTGAGATCACGCGAGCGGTTGGAACCGGCATCCATTACGCTCTCATAGCCAAGAAGCAGGACGATCGCGCCGACCACATCATCGTCGATCGTGATTGGATCCACGGTACAGCGGAAGATGAGACCGTCCGCGGCTTCAACATGAGCGGCATCGTGTATGGGGCAGTGATTGATTCTTACTTGAACGATTTTCACTGTACCGCGGTCATCGGAGCCTGCGTCGATTCCCAAGCCATAGCCGGAGGCACCGGCAATCTACCTCAAGGCATATGGAAGATCGAAAACAACTTCATCGAAGCTGCAGCGGAGAGCATCTTGTTTGGCGGGTCGGGAGGAACGACGGTCCCTACCGACATCACGATCCGTCACAACCACATGTTCAAACCTCTTACCTGGATGCCGGGCCAGCCGGGTTTTGCCGGCGCGGTGAATACCGACTCCACAAAGTGCGCAAAGTTTAACGAGCCCGGGCGCTGCCCATTTATCGTAAAAAATTTGTTTGAGCTAAAAAATGCCCAGCGTGTCCTGCTCGAGGGAAACGTACTAGAGAACACCTGGGCTGGATTCACGCAGCCCGGCATTGCGATAGCGTTCCAAGCCCTGAACGAAACCGGCTCGAACAATCCCAATACCACGGTGGCCGATATTACGGTGAGATACAACCGCATTTCGCACGCAGCCAGCGGAATCACCGAGACAATCGTTTGTCTTAGCTGCACGGTAACCCCTAAGTTTGCCGGCCGATTCAGCATTCACGACGATATATTCGACGATCTCAACCCCTTTTACGGACAGGGTCAGGGGGGCATCAACACAGCCAAGCCCTTCCAGATCGCGCAATGCACTAAGTGCGCTCCCATTCAGAGTGTTTCCATCAATCATGTGACGGTTTTGATGGCTGCTCCCAAAATTTTCATGGTGCTGGGCGACATGCCGACGGCTCCGATTCAGGACGTGAAGGTCACCAACAGTATTGTGTCCTCGTTGCCCGGCACGGTCATCACCGCAACCGGCAATGGCGGCTCGTGTGCCTTTGCAGGAAACTCCACTCTAATGCGATTGCAAAATTGCCTGGCGGGCTCACAGATTACGCACAATGTTCTAATCGGGGCGAGTGGTGCGTGGCCCGAAGGTAATTTTTTTCCCCGGAATCCCAGCGCGGTGCGATTCACTAATTACAACAACGGCAATGGCGGGGATTATCACCTATCGCCCAACAGCCCATACAAGCATGCTGGCACGGATGGCGCAGACCTGGGCGCGAACGTGGATGCCGTGAACCAGGCGATTGCTGGGGCGTTGTAAGGCTGCCAACGGAAAAGTGCGGTGGGCCAGCTCCCGGTCTTTTGATTCCTGATCCGGCTTTAAAATCCAAGATACAGAGGGCAGTGGGGCGCCACGAGCCTCAGCGTTTTCCTGCAAGGGAATTCGCAATTCGTGTGGCTAATTTTCGATCTGTTGCACCACCGCGAGAATCTTCCAGTTGCCGCCCGATTTCGTTAACGTCATGTAATCCACCCAGTGCGGAGTTATCAGCTTGGCGGAGGCGATGTTTCCGGAGATATCCAGCACGCTGATCGACTCGGTCTTTTCCGACTCAGGAAGATCGGCGGGCCCGTGGGTGCGCACTTCATCCACCATTTGCGCGCCCGTCTTTTCTCTTATCGGGATGGTTCCATGGATCATGTGCTTCAGGTAGTGGGAATCCAGCGTCGCCCGCATGCGGGGCGCATCGCCCCGGTAATACGCCTCAATGTAATTCCTGACGGTAGCCTGTACGGAAACTGAATTATCTGCTTGAGAGCCGGTTTGCGCGCTGGCTGAAGCGCCAAACACGAGCATCGAAAACGAAAGTGCAATTAGAAAGTTTTTCATGGTGATCTCCAGGCGACGTAGTTCTACTACATTGCAGAGCGATTATGCGCCAAATTTTAATCGGAAGACTTGCACGAAAGACCATGTCCGAACTTCGCAGCTCAATTCACAATTTAAAGGAAAGGTGGATTGCGCACCCGGCTACCCTTCAGCGCGTCAAAAATTGTAGGCTAGTGTCAGTAAGGAGTTGAATATGGCAAAGCAAAGCATTTCTCTGAAGGACGCACTTTCTCACGCCAGCGAGATTCGCATTAGCGTGACTGGCAGAAAGTCGGGAAAGACTATCTCAAACCCGGTCTGGTTCGCAGCCGACGAGGCAAAACTTTATCTGCTCCCGGTAAAGGGATCGGACACCCAATGGTACAAAAACGTGCTCCACGACCCATCGATTCGGATCAAGGCAGGAGGCACAGAAGCCGAATTAAAAGGAACAGCTGTTACGGATGCTAAACAGGTGGCGCCCGTGGTTGAGAAGTTCAAACACAAGTACGGCGCAGGTGATGTGAAGAAATACTACTCAAAGCTCGACGTCGCGGTAGTTGCGCAGATGCCATGATTGCATTTGCGGGCCGGAATGGTGTACGCGTTTTCCCGTTACCTATGTACCGGTCTTTTGGGTGAACTCGCTGAAGCCGGCAGCCGTAGAACCTCGTCCCTGGATATCGTGCGAGAGGTTTACGGTCCGGCTTTTCGGCAAGGCCAGAAACCCCAGTATTGGCGCGGCTTTCAGGGCATTCCGCCGATGTGATTGTCAACGGCCTTACCCGTTAGTCACCGGTTGCATGGCGTTAGTAACTCGAATTACGAAAGCGCATGGACATGGGACATCTTCTTGCTTTCCCTGCTGGATGAGATGTTGAGTGCGCACTACCAAAAGCGCCGATGGCAAGCAACGAATACCTCGACGATGTTCACGTGCGCATGTTGCGCGTGACCGAAGATCTGCGCGCCATCCAGCAGCAACTTAATTGCGCGGCCATGCAGGCCCCGGGCGATCCCGAATTAATGGAAGCCCTGGCGCAGTTGCCGGAGATCGAATCACTCGAAGTGCTGAAATCGGCGCTCGACCAGATGCGCCACTTTTTATTTTTCTACGTGCAGGTAATGACCACCGGTTCTGAGGCCGAAGAAAGGCCGTCGCCGAAGAAACTGCAGAGCGCGCAAGTAGAGTCGCTGCTCGAGAAGTACACATCGCTTAGCGAAGCCGTGCTGCTGCGCCACTTTGCCAACACCAAGCACCGCAAACCCAACTAGCTCTATTCCAAAGTTACTGATTTCACCAGGTTCCTTGGCCGGTCAACATCCAGGCCCCTGCGCACCGCCATGTAATATGCGAATAGTTGCAGCGGCACGATTTCGAGAATCGGCGACAGCAATTCGGGCGCGTGCGGCACGAAGATGGTGTGGTCCGCGATGCGCGGGAGTTCGGCGTCGCCTTCGGTGGCAATCGCAATCACTCGCGCCGACTGCTGCTTGAACCCGCGAATGTTGGCCAGGTTCTTTTCATAGCGCACTACCGAGCCAGGATCGTTGCGATCGCAGGTGGCGATGATCACGACCGGCAGGCTTTCGTCGATCATGGCGATCGGGCCGTGCTTGGTTTCACCGGTGGGATAGCCTTCCGCATGAATGTAGGAAACTTCTTTCAGTTTTAAAGCGCCATCCATCGCGACGGGATAATGAATGGCCCGGCCGCAAAACAGAAAACTATCGAACTGGTGAAAGCGGTCGGCAAGCTCCTGGCACTGCGATGCGTGCTCGAGAACGGTCTCGGTTTTCTTGGGCAAGGCCAGCAATTCCGCGATCCACTTTCGGCGTTCGTCCTCCGACAGTGCGCCGCGCACCTGCGCCAAATACGACGCGAACAGGAACAGCACCGCCATTTGCGCGGTGAAGGCCTTGGTTGAGGCGATGCTGATCTCCGGCCCCGCGTGGGTGTAGAGAACGCCATCGGCCTCGCGGGCGATGGTCGAGCCGACAACATTTGAAATTGCGATCGTGCGCGAACCTTTTTTCTGCGCTTCGCGCTGGGCCGCGGTGGTATCAGCGGTTTCGCCGGATTGCGTGATCACAATGGTGATCTCGCCGCGGCTGAGCATGGGATTGCGGTATTCGAATTCACTGGCGTAATCCACATCGACGGGAAGACGCGCCAGTTCCTGAAACATGAACTGCCCTGCAATGCCCGCGTGCCGGCTGGTTCCTGAGGCCACGATGTTCACCCGGCGTATCGAGCGCAGTTCGTCGCTGCCGATCCGCACTTCATCCGCCAGCCGGACCTCAGCGGTTTCGCGCGATACGCGCGGGACGATCGTGTCTTCGAGCGCCTTGGGTTGCTCGAAAATTTCCTTGAGCATGTAATGCGGGAATCCGCCTTTGTCTGGCATCGCTGCTCCTCAACTTTTACTGGACCAACACACCTTTTGCGACCGTAGCTCGGACTTCTCCTGCCGGCGTAAGCACCACAAAATCGGCGTCCGCCCCGGGTTCGATCGTCCCTTTTTTAATGCCGGTCGTTTTCGCTGGATTCAGCGACGCCGCCCTGGCTGCCTGCTGCAAATGCAGCCGCGCAAATTTCATTACATTGCGCACTGCGCGATCCATGGTCAATGCGCTGCCCGCGAGATTGCCATCGCGCGTGCATCGGCCATCTTTCAACTCGACCTCCAGAGTTCCCAATTGATAGCGGCCGTCAGGCATGCCGGTGGCGGACATCGCATCTGTAATCAACACGAAATTTTCGATCCCCTTGGCCCGAAATAAAAGATCGACCACGGTTGGGTCAACATGAATCCCGTCACAGATCACGTCGGCGCTGAGATGGTTATTAGTCAGAACTTCGCCGAGAATTCCCGGCGCGCGATGGTCCAGCGGACGCATTGCATTAAAAGTGTGCGTCGCATGCCGAGCCCCGGCCTTAACCCCGCGACGCGCCTGTTCGAGAGTGGCGTCGGAATGCCCGATGCTCACGCAAACGCCGCGTTTAGTGGCTTCGGCGATCACTTCCTCCGCGCCGTTTAGCTCGGGCGCGATCGTCAACATTCGTACATGGCCACGCGCCGCCTGCCAAAGCCTGTCGAAAGCGCCGAGGCTTGGCTCAACTAAGTCGACCGTCGGATGCACGCCACGGCGCGCATGACTAAGAAACGGTCCTTCCAAATGAATGCCCAGCGGCCGCGCCCGACCGCCCTCGTTTTTGTCGGCAGACTCAATGGCGTTCGCCAACCGCTCTAGAGCACTTAGCGTAGCGTCTTGCGATGCGGTCACGGTTGTCGGAAGGTAGCTCGTGACCCCGTGGCGCGCCAGAAAGGTTTCGAGCTTCTTCATTTCATCGGCGCTGCCGCGCATTACGTCGCAATTCACTCCGCCGTGAATGTGAATATCGAAAAAGCCGGGCACGATAGCGCAGTCGCCAAAGTCGGTTACCGCCTTATTCGACGCTGCCTCCGCGTGATTGCGAGAAGTCACGCTGACGATTGCGCCATTCTCCACCGAGAGCACAGCGTCTTCAATCTTCTGCAGCGGCGTGTACAAAACCTTGGATGTGAAGGTTGCCATTCGATGAATGTCCGTCGCGAGCTACTCAGTATAACAACATTCATAGGAACTTCTGATCGCTTAGGGGGGTATAACCGATATAGAGCACCCGGCATAATTTAGCGAGCGGCTCTTTGTGCAGCGTTGGATCCGGGAATTCATTGAATGCTGGTGCCGCGTTGTGATCACAGCCCAGCTTGAATCTCGAGGTCAGCGGACAGGCCATGTATAATTTAGATGTTTTCCCACTGCGCGCCCACTCAGGGCGGCGCACCAACGTCGGGGAGTGGCTCAGCCTGGTAGAGCACCTGGTTCGGGACCAGGGGGTCGGAGGTTCAAATCCTCTCTCCCCGACCAATTACTTCAATCCCATCATTGAATTAGCGAGCTTCCTTTTCCCCAATTTTCGGGCACTTGAGTCAACTTGGGTCGATTAAGCAATTCCTCGACTTTTTCGACCGCTTTCCGAGCATCCGCCGGGATCGAATGCAAATAAACTTCGCGGGTGATCTCTGAAGAAGAATGCCCGAGAAGCGCTTGCACTGTTCCCAATGGTGTACCGACAGCATCGAGTAGCGTTGCGTTCGCATGCCGCAACCAATGCCAGCTGACACCCTCAACCCCGAGGTTTTTGCAAGTGGCTTTGAGTTGTCTCCGGCTTAGATTGTGCCTGTCGAACGGCCTGCCCTCACGCGCTGCGAAGACCAGAGCTTCCGGATTCGTAACAGCCGGCTTGCGTGCTGTCAGAATTCGAATCGCCATGGCGCATAACGGCAGTGACCACCGACTTCGCTGAGTTTTTGGAACATCGAAGTGACCGTCGTAAACGCTCTCTGTCACTCGCAATGTGCTACGCTCTAGATCGATATTCGCCAGCGTAGCGCCAGCAACTCACCGATCCGCAAGCCAGTCAGCACTAGCAGCCACGCCAGTGAATGCGAAGGCTCTGGCAAAGCATTAAGCAACTCCCGAATCTTCTCAGGAGCAATTTCAGCTTTCTGCTTCATCAGACCACGGCGCGGAAACCGAGTCTTCCGTACAGGATTACTTGGAATCAGCTCCGCCGATTCAGCTGCGGCCATGATTGTCCCGAACCCAGTTCTGAGACTCTTAACTGTTCTCCAAGACAATCCACTCCGCAACTTCGCAGCCAGGAAAAGCTGCACTGTATCGCGATTGATGAGACGCAATTGCATCCCGCCAAATGCGGCATACAGATGAACCTTCAACATGTACTGGTAGAACCTCTGAGTTGAATGCTTAAACGTGGGCAACACTTCCCGCAACACTCCACAAGCTGTCCGCCGCAACGACGAAGTGCTTGGAGGTTCGAACTACAACGACGGTTGTTCCTTCTAGCTGAACGGATCCCAGCAGGCACGCTAGAACTGCAGTCAGAATGCGGCTTCTCATATTGAGTATTCCTGGTTCTATTTTGCGCTGGTAAAGTTCACCCGTGCTAATTTAATTTTTCGAGGGTTAGCTCCGGCTGATGGTGCGGGATTCCCCCGGTTCCAGGGTCAATGAGTGATAACGCCTGTTTTCAACAGTTACTGAATCGGCGCATAATTCTGCTATGAGAAACCGCATGATCGCCGTTGTTGCGTTTGGGGTAGTGTTTGCGTGGCAAGCGGTTGCACAGGACAATCAACCTCGAGTGTCTGCCACAGATACCTCGTATCTCAGTTGCACGATCTGGACAGGTAAAGAGTGGACGCCCTCAACATCGCGGTCGGCTCGCACAAAAATATTCGAGTCTCCAAAGGGGTACCGTGCCTACGGGGAGGTAAAGGTTATCGTGAAGGATGGGTGGTGCCAAAACTCCAGTGCGCTGTATATCGCTCGGGCAGCGGAGCAACCGTTCAAAATTGCTTATGCAGAGCCACGTTCGGGAAGGGGCGACGGCAACGGTATTCGCTTAGTTGGCTGGTCCGCGAGCGGCGAGAAGTTACTCGCAGAGGTTAACTTCTGGGAATACGAAACCGATGGAGGGTTCTCGCACGTTCCCCTGATCTACGACGCTTCGACTGAAACAGCTTCGGAGATTCGTGGCTTGGAGAAGGCTCTGACACAACATTTCGGGTCCGATTGCGAGTTCGAGCCTGTGGTCCAAGGCTGGACCGGCAACGAGCGGATAGTGGTCAAGGTTTCTAAACCGCCCGAGGACGAATCATACGAACAACACTTTTGCGTCACCGGGCCACGCCTCCTTGTGTATGACCTTCGGAAAAAAACCGTGCAGTCCGGAATGGCTAAATAGTCCAATATTTTTTGGTCACTGTTGAAAAATCGCGATTTCACTCAAAACCCCTTCCCTTCGCTGGCCGGAGTCAATGAGAGACGAATGTTCTCAACCATGGTGTCCTGAACTTCAGGATATAACCCAGGAAAGCAATCAAACCCAACATAAGCGATCCACCCACAGTTTCAACCCACAGTTGTCGTGTCTCAATATTCCCTGCAATGACTTACGGTGCCGTCCGTTGTCATCTAAGTTGTTGTAGCTACTTGAAATTCACAGACTGAAAAGGCTGGCGTCGGCGGTTCAACTCCGTCCCTGGCCACCATCATTCCAAAGAAATTAATGGAGATCCCGCGACAAGGAACCTGCAAAATCACACACGGTCGATCACCCACGCCTACTGAATGAAGCGATGAACCGTCTCTTCGTTCAGTCCCATGGCATCGATCATTTTCGCTTGGGCCTCCATGCGCTTGTCCATGCGCGGGGTTTTCAATTGTCCGAAATGCATATTTCCATCCTTACAAAAGAGATGAATGAACTTTCCCATGATGGCGACTGAATCGGACGGCGATTGTGACGACGATTTTTCGTGTTGGCCAATTGTTCGAAATATCGGAGGCCCTCATGGCGTCTCGCGACTCACAGCAAGCGGGACGATACCGGTCGCCCCGCGCCGTTTTCGGCTGGATGCAGCTTTTGATGAGGTAATCCCTGCCGATTGAAGAGAAGGGGTGAGTAGAAGACGATAAGGGCCGAAAATGTTCCCAGGGTTTGCGTTCTCATTCCGTTTTTTCGTTGCTGCAGCGTGTCAGCGCCCCTGCCGCAAGTTCACCGTTACTAAATGACTGATCAGCTAGTTTTTTGCAAGTGCGATACTCCAGTTCCTGGTCTTCCGAATCAGTGCGTACATAGCAGGCCCCGATCAGCCTCTTATTGCGCCACTCCGTTAGTCCCTTCGTTAGTCCCTCCCTGATCCCTTCGTTAGCTCTTTGTGGTCCCTGCGTTAGATCGTCCAATGGCGCTTTTATTAGGTGCCTAGCCTGTTGCTATATTGGTCCATGTTTGGTCCTTACGTTCCGGCTACTCAGGTTACATAATTCAGCCACTCGTGCCTGTGCTTGGAGCGTTCTATGCGAAAAATTAGAGTATTGGTGGCCAACCGACCTCGGCTCATGCGGGACGTAATTCTCGCCACCATTTCTGAACAACCGGATATCGAAGTACTGGGTGAACTAGAGGACGACTCGAAGATCGCCCAAGCTGTGGCCGACTCGCAACCTGACATCGTGATTATCGCGCTTGATAACCCGGCTGAACGTCCACCTGTGTGTGACTATCTTCTCCTCCATCACCCATTGATCAAAGTGCTGGCGGTGGCGCCGGAAGAAAACAGCACCATTTTTTTCTGGTCGGACATTCGCTCGAAGGCTATTGAAAGCTCGGAAGAAGGAATTTTAAGCGTGATACGCGGCAAGGCTATCCCGCCGCTCCAAAGAGTCATGTAGTTGGGTTTCGGTTCGGGGGCTAGGCTCGAGTGTTTCATCGTAAGTAACTGCTTTAAAACATTTTAACTTTGGCCATCTCACAAAGGCCGATGTAAGTGAGGTGGCGAAGCTGTAGGCGAAGAGCCAAACAACGCGCTATGTTTTCGACATTAAGCACTCCGGCAGCCACTGAAGTTGTCGATTTCAAAATACCCGCTCAGTGGTTCGCCCTCTACACCAACCCTCGGCACGAAAAGGTTGTGGCCAGGCAGCTCAATGAGCGCCAGGTCGAAAACTTCCTTCCTCTCTATCGGACGTGGCACCGCTGGAAAGATCGTCGCAAGCAGGTCGAAATGGCGCTTTTTCCCGGCTATGTGTTTGTCCGTATCGAAGAGCAAAACAAATTACACGTCTTGAAAGTGCCGGGAGTGGTGAGCCTCGTCAGTTTTAACGGAAAGCTGGCAGCACTACCGGAGCCGGAAATTGAAGCTTTGCGCAATGCCCTCGACAACCAGATTTGCGCCGAGCCTTGTCCGTACCTGCGGGTGGGCAAAAGGGTCCGCGTGGTGCGCGGTCCGATGACCGGTGCGGAGGGCATTCTCTCGCGCAAAAAAGATAAATATCGCGTGGTGATTTCGGTCGAAGTGCTGATGCGATCGGTGGCACTCGAAATCGATGGGGCCGATCTTGAAGGGATCTAAGAGGCTCGTGCCTGGTTTAGCGAAACTGAGGTCACAATTATGAGTTATAAAACTCAATCCGCGCTATTGCGGCGCTCACGCCGGCCATCAGGTGACCGGATCAGGAACTCGGTCATCACGGTTTTAGTCTGTGTGATTGCAGTTGCGGTCAGCTCAGCGCAAACCCCCAATGCGAGTTATCACAAGCAGTCTCTCCCATTAAAATCACGCGCGGAGCAGGCAGCGGAGCAGCAGGTCGCGCTGTCTCCGGAAAAGATCATTGAATTGCTCCGTCAGGAACCCGGTCTTCTTCTGCAGGTCAAGAAAGTATTGGTGCGCAAAGCTTATGAGCAGGGCCGAATCCTTGATCCCGAGGACTTGACTGACGACGCGCTTTTTCAGTTGCTGCACGAAGACCACACCATTTGTGTGCTGGCGACCCGGGAAATTGAGGCCCGTGCCTACGTAAAGGCCAAGCCCACGCAAGAGGAAATCGAGCAACAGCGTGAACAGGATGCTCGACTGGGTTTAACCCGGACCGCAGCTCCGGAAGCGCAAAAGCCGCAAGGAGCAGCCAACCAAGTCACCAGTCAAGAAGATGCCTACTGGGAAAAGCACGACGATATGGGTGAGCAATACCAGCTTGGTCAACCACAGTTACTTCCGCAACCGACGCGACCCAACGCTCCCTACGGTCCACAGCCCGCTCCAGCCGAGGACAACCCTCAGCGCCAGACGGAAATGACGAGCCTGCCGCCGCAAAATCCGGATTTGTACGACGGCATGGGAGTGGATTCAGAGGCTTCAGCGTCCGATTCCGGCATGATGAGTCGCATTGCGCCTGATCAACTCCCGGCACTGCTTAACGCCAGTTCGTCGTCGACGCTGAATACGGCAATGCTGGATAACTCTGGCGCAAACCCGAATCGCATGGGGAATACCCCAATGCCGAACTATGGCGGTTCGCTGCCCGCAGGCATGCCCGCGTCGTCGGGCTCGATGGGCCCCTTGCAAAGGCCGGCAGCTGATTTCTCCGGACGCAGCGGCGACGGAACGTTACAGGCGAAGCTTGAAAATCCTCGACGGCAGATTCCTTCTCCCGAAGATCTGAATCTTGATCGCCCGCAAATCCGCCGGCACGCCAATCCCTATGCGAATATTCCATCTTTATATGACCTGTATTCGCAGGTATCCCCGCGGCCGGCGGTCCTGGAGCAATTTGGCGCCAATATCTTCCGCAACGGAACCGGAAATCTCGACAACTTACCCATGGATCTGCCTGCAGGCCCAGACTATGTTCTTGGCCCAGGCGATGGAGTCAGCATTGACATCTGGGGCGGTGTAGCGCAGAGACTGCAACGCGTGGTCGATCGCTCAGGGCGGCTGGCCTTGCCGGAAGTGGGATCGATCGACGTATCCGGCCGCACCCTCGGCGATGTTCAGCGTGTGGTACAGGCCGCACTTCGCACGCAATTTCACGAAGTCGAGGCCGACGTTTCGCTTTCGCGCATTCGCAGTGTGCGCGTTTACGTAGTCGGCGAGGTTGAAAATCCCGGGGCGTACGACATCAGTTCGCTTTCCACGCCCTTGAACACGTTGTACGCAGCGGGCGGCCCGACCTCACGCGGTTCATTGAGGCACTTACGCTTATATCGCGGCAAAGAGCTGGTGCAGGAAGTCGACGCCTATGATCTGCTTCTGCATGGGGTGCATAGCTCGATCGCTCGAATTCAATCTGGCGACACCTTGCAAGTTCCCCCTATCGGCGCAGAGGTGACAGTCCAGGGCATGGTGATGCATCCGGCGATTTACGAGCTGGGCAATGAAAAAACTTTGGCGGAAGCGCTGGAACTTGCCGGGGGCGTACTGCCCTCAGGAACTTATCGTCACATTGAAGTCGAGCGGGTGATTGCCCACCAGAGCCACACCATGCTGCAGCTCGACATGCCCGAGGGCAACGATCAACAGGCAGTGAATAAAGCGCTCGATGATTTCGCGATCCAGGACGGAGACAAGATCCGCATTTCGCCGATTCTGCCCTACTCGGAAAAGACTGTGTATCTCGATGGTCATGTCTTCCGGCCGGGCAAGTATGCCTACCACGATGGCATGAAGCTGACCGATCTGGTTCACTCCTACAATGATTTGCTTCCCGAGCCGTACAAGCAGCACGCAGAAGTAATCCGCCTGCAGGCTCCCGACTACACGCCCACCGTGCTCGCTTTCAACTTGGGCGACGCTCTCGCGGGCAAAGACCAAGACCTAACCCTGAAGCCTTTCGACACAGTGAGGGTCTTTGGCCGTTACGACTTCGAGGATCAGCCGGAAGTTACGGTGACCGGCGAAGTGCGTGATCCTGGCGATCACATCACCAACGGATCGACCCATCTGCGTGACGCGATTTATCTCTCCGGTGGTGCCACTCCCGAAGCCGAACTCGACGATGCGCAAGTGTTTCGTCACACCGAGGATGGCAAGCTTAAAGTCATCAGCGTGAATCTGAGTAAGGCTCTCGCGGGCGACGCCAAGGACAACATCCTGCTCGCACCCAAAGACCGCATCTTCGTTCATCGCGATTTGAGCAAAGTTGATCCGGCAGCCGTTGTAGTGCAGGGTGAAGTGGCCCGACCAGGAAAGTATCCGCTGGGCGAGGGCATGACGGCGGCAGATCTGGTCCGGGTTGCCGGTGGCCTCAAGCGAGGCGCCTATGTCGAGACGGCCGATCTCACCCGTTATGAACTGGTGCAGGGCACCAGTGTCGCCGGGGAAACGGTCAATGTTCCGCTTGCGAAAGCTATGGCTGGCGAACCCGACACTGACGTCGTGCTGCACGACGGCGATGTCCTAACCATCAAGCAGATTGCCGGATGGAATGATGTCGGGGCCAGTATTACGGTGAAGGGTGAGGTAATCCATCCCGGCACATACGGCATTCAGGAAGGCGAGCGTCTCAGTTCAATCCTGAAACGAGCCGGCGGATTCCGCAGCGATGCTTATCCGTATGGCGTAGTTTTCGAGCGCAAGCAAGTCCGCCAACTGGAAGAGGACAATCGTGAGCAACTGATCAGACAGGTAAGGATCGACGGAGCAAACCTGACGTTAATTCCGGACCAGGATACTGATCAAAAAATGGCCAAAGAAGCTGCCGTGAACCAGTGGCAATCTGCACTGCAGAAACTGCAGAATTCGCCGCCATCGGGACGTCTGGTAATTCACATCACTCCGAACACCAAACATTGGGCAAATACGCCGGCTGACATTCAGGTGCGGGCGGGAGACGTTATCTTCATTCCCAAAAAAGCGAATTTTGTAATGGTCGAAGGGTCGGTTTATAACCCGACGGCGGTCACTTACAAACCTGGCAAAGATGCAGGCTGGTACTTGCGCCAAGCCGGCGGGCCCACGAACAGCGCGAACAAAAAAGCCGTCTTCGTGATTCGCGCCGATGGCTCAGTTGCAGGCGGTGCAAGCGGTCTATTCAGTGGCGGCGTCGACCGTGCGTCGCTGCATCCCGGCGACCTGGTGATGGTGCCGGAGAAGGCGTTCAGCGGCACAACCAAGTGGAAACAGACTTTGGAATCGGCGCAGCTGGCTTACGCGATTGGGGTTGCGATTCAAGTCGGAAGAAGCTTCTAGGCCGGTTGGATGGCGATGTACAAGAATTTTTTGCTGGCGTTATTTCTCGTGGCGAGTGGAATCCTAAATTGCGGAATGTGGGCACAGGGCATAAACACGCACCAGTCCGCGGATACACTGCCGAATGCGCCATCAGCAATTGAAGCCCAATCTCAGGAGCGCGCGATTTCTAGACCGGTCAAACCCAGCGACCAGGATGCGAGTGGCCTTCTGGTTCCCGGTACCGACCCCGAGAATCATTTAATGCTGCCGTTTATCGATCATCTCGTACAGGACCAGAGAAGCTTCTGGTTGGCGCCAATGCACTTCCATAAGCAGGACTTGGAGTGGATTGTGCCTTTTGCCGGCGTCACCACCGGCTTTGTCGAGGGCGACAGCTGGATTTCGAAGCAGATTCCGGTAGGCGAAATAAACCGCAGCAAAACTTTTTCGAATTATGCGACTTATTCCTTGATTGGAGCCGGAGCCGGCTCATTTCTGCTGGGCCACATTAAAAATGACGATCAGATGTCAGAAGCCGGGCTGCTCAGCGGCGAGGCGGCAATCAATGCCACCGCAATTTCTTACTTATTAAAAGATGCTACCCAGCGACAACGTCCCTATTCGGCAAATGGCAGCGGGCAGTTTTTCCAGAGTGGCGATTCCTTTCCGTCGGAGCACGCCGCAATCGCCTGGTCGATTGCCAGCGTTATGGCACATGAGTACCCGGGAACGTTGACGAAAGTTTTGGCTTATGGGCTGGCGGCCGGCATCAGCGCGACGCGGGTCACCGGCCAGCAACACTTCCCGTCAGACGTAATCGTCGGCAGCGCGCTTGGCTGGTACTTCGGCCGCCAGGTTTATCGCGCTCACCACGATTCTGACTTAGGGGGCTCCTCATGGGGCAGTGTTCTGCCGGAGAAATCTGGCGACGAAACCCGCAATCCTGAAAATATGGGCTCGTCCAATGTTCCGCTGGACAGCTGGATCTATCCCGCGATGGAACGCCTGATTGCGCTTGGTTATATCAAGTCAGGATATTTGGGCATTCGTCCCTGGACCCGCCTGGAATGCGCGCGGCTGCTCGAAGAAGCTCAACAGCAAATCGAAGATGCGGGCGAACAAGGCGGTGAGGCAGTTCGCATCTCCAACGATTTGGCAAACGAACTGTCTTTCGAAACTGGGCGGCTCAACGGCGCTGCCAATGTCGGCATGAGCCTCGATTCCGTGTATGCCCGCACCACCCAAATTTCCGGCACTCCGCTGCGTGACGGTTACCATTTCGGTCAAACCATCATTAACGATTACGGTCGGCCATACGGTCAGGGGTTCAATGCTGTTGGCGGGTTAACCGCTCACGCCGAAGCCGGACCGCTTTCTATCTCGCTGCAAGGGGAGTATCAGCATGCACCGGCAGTGGCATCCGATTCGCTCAGCGTTCTGCAGGCTACCGCCGCGATTGACTCGACGCTGCCGCTGGCCAACGGAACCGCTCAGCTCAATCGTTTTCGACTGCTCGA
Organism: Terriglobales bacterium; assembly: GCA_036268595.1. Classification (GTDB taxonomy): domain Bacteria; phylum Acidobacteriota; class Terriglobia; order Terriglobales; family Acidobacteriaceae; genus Gp1-AA145. The sequence goes on along the minus strand of DATATW010000108.1, from coordinate 21,451 downwards.
CAGCACGGTTGCGCTGACCTTTCACAACACGGAAGTATCATTCGGTCAGCAAAGCCTTTGGCTGGGAACGTCCGAGGCTGGCCCGTTCTTATTCAGCGACAACGCCGAGCCGATGACCATGTTGCGCATCGATTCGGTGTCGCCCTACGAAGTGCCGCTGATCTCAAAATTCTTAGGGCCCATGCGGTCGCAGTTTTTCATCGGTCGGCTGAGCGGGCAGAACTGGGAATTCTCTCCGGCGCTTTACGGGCCGAATCTTTCCTCGCAGCCGTTCGTGCATGGCACCAAGTTCAGTTTTCATCCCACCGACAATCTGGAATTCGGAATCGGATTCACCGCCCAATTCGGCGGCACTGGCAATCCTTTTACCTGGGGAAATTTCGCCAAGACTTTCTATTCGCACCAGAACACCATCGCCGGCAACCCCGGCAAGCGTCTCTCCGAATTTGATTTCAATTATCGCGTGCCCGGCTTGCGAAACTGGCTGCAGGTTTATGCAGATTCAATGGTCATCGACGAGTATTCGCCGCTGATCTCGAACCGGCCGGCAATCAATCCCGGCATTTATTTTTCCCATGTTCCAAAAATCCAGAAACTCGATCTCCGCCTTGAGGGCATCACCGATGACATGAACGTCCCCGCGCACTTCGGTCCGGCCGCCTTCTACTGGGACGAGCGCTACCACTCTGGTTACACCAATAATGGCAACCTGATCGGCAGCTGGATCGGGCGCCGTGGACGCGGCGAGCAGGGCTGGATCACTTACCGGTTTTCGCCACGCAGCAACATTCAATTCGGATATCGCCACAATAGCGTGGACAGAGCTTTTTTACAGGGTGGCACGTTGCAGGACTTCAACCTGCGGACTGATCTGATGTTGACTCACACATTGGGAATCTCCGGCTTCATTCAGCGCGAGACCTGGAATTTCCCCGTGCTCTCGCCCACGGCGCAATCCGACACCACCGCATCCATTCAACTTACCTTCTGGCCGCATTGGAATACGTCGGCCAGAAACAACCAATAACGTTTGTGAGATTACAGCGAGCCTAATTTAACCAGCAAATGAAAACGATTCCCGAACACGATTTGCGCGAGATCATCGATCGTCCCGATATTGGCGAAATGGTTCGCGCCGATAACGAGAGCGCTGCCCAAGTTCGGGCGGTTGACCGCCTGCGATTGCTCTGGGAAGAGCGTCGCTTCCTCTTTCGGATTTCGATTTACGGCCTGGCGCTTTTCACGCTGATCGCGTTCCTCATCCCCAAGCGCTACGAGTCGAGCGCAGTGCTGATGCCGCCCGACGATCAATCCAGTTCCGGCATGATGCTGGCCGCAACCTTAGCCAGCAAAGTCAGTGGTGGGCTGGGCGGAATAGCAGGAGACATGTTGGGCCTCAAGAGTTCCGGCGACCTGTTCATCGGCATTCTCAGAAGCCGAACCGTGCAAGATGACCTCATCACCAAGTTCGATCTCAGAAAAGAATACGGCACCAGCCAGTGGGACCAAACCCGCAGAATGCTTACCACTCGCACCATGATTTCTGAGGACCGCAAGAGCGGCATTATTACCATCACCGTCACTGACAAAGATCCTAAGCGCGCCGCGGCCGTGGCTGGCGAATACGTGGCCGAACTCAACACCGTTGTCAGCCAGTTGAGTACTTCATCCGCGCACCGCGAGCGGGTTTTCCTCGAAGAGAGGATCGCGCAAGTTAAGCAGGACCTCGAATCCGCGGAAAAAGATTTCAGCCAATTCGCCAGCAAGAACGGAGCCATAGATATAAAGGAGCAGGGCCGGGCCATGGTTGAGAGCGCGGCCAGCCTCGAAGGCCAGCTCATTGCCGCGCAGTCTGAGCTGCAAGGACTGAAGCAGATTTACTCCGAAAACAACGTTCGCGTGCGCTCGTTGCGGGCCCGCATCTCAGAGCTGCAAAGCCAGCTGCAACAGATGGGCGGCAAGCAGGAGGTCGGCGCCGATGCCACCGCCTCCGACAGCAACGATCTTTATCCCTCGATCCGCAAGCTGCCGCTTTTGGGCGTGCCCTATGCCGACCTTTATCGCCGGACGCGCGTGCAGGAAGCGGTCTTCGAGAGCTTGACCCAGGAATACGAACTGGCCAAGGTCGCCGAGGCCAAAGAAATTCCCAGCGTCCGCGTTCTCGACCCGCCGGACGTGCCCGAGCACAAATCGTTTCCTCCGCGCCTGGCGATCATGTTCCTGGGGACGTTCCTGTGTTGCGCCGGGGCCACGCTGTTTGTGCTCGCCAAATCGCGATGGCAGGAGATCGACTCGAACGACGCCCAAAAACTTTTGGCGGCAGACGTATTTCGCAGCATTCATTCCGCCATGCCCTGGGCCACGCCCAACGGCTCGCGGGTCCAGGCTGCCAGTCACAAAGTGTGGATTCGGTTCGCTCGCCAAAAAGCTGCCGCCGATCATGCCAACGGGGATCATGCCAACGGGGATCACGGGGCTCAGGAAATCAAAATTGCCGACCACAATTGAACAACCTGTGCAGGCTGACATCGTGAAGCCACCCCCGCGGCTGCTGGCCCCATCGTCGCTGCTGGCTCGCAATGCCGTCCTGAACTTCATTACCGAAGGATGGACGTTCGTTGTCCTGGTCCTGGCCATGCCTAAGCTGGTCGCGTATTGGGGTGAGACTTCGTTCGGACTTTTTTCCCTGGCCTGGGTCGTCATCGGCTATCTCAGCTTTCTGGATATCGGAGTTAACCGGGCCGCCACAAAATTCATTTCCGAACACCTCGCCGACCGCGATGACGATGCTGTTCGCGGGCTGGTCCGCACCTCGTTCCTGGCCAATCTCACATTCGGTCTGGCGGGCGCCGTTTTTGTTTTGCTGGCGTCTCCTTACTTAGTTCACTCGGTATTCAAAATTTCTGGCGCGTTGCAGCGCGAGGCGCGTTTGGTTTTCTTTGCCGTGGCTCTGGCGGTCCCGATGCTGCTGGTGCAGGGAATCTTCCGCGCCGTACTCAGTTCGTATCAGCGCTTCGGCTGGATCAACTCCGTGAACGCCGTGACCATGACTGCCCAATGGGGCTCGGCAATTTGGCTGGCCTGGAGAGGGCACGGCGTCGCCGTCGTGGTCCTGGCAACGGTCGTCACCCGCTTGTTGGGAACTTTGGCCTACGGCGTGTTGCTTTACCGCTTGCTTCCGGGCATTCGCCTTTGGGGAGCCGGTGGCCTGAGCGGACTGGCCAAGCTGCTGAAATTCGGCACCTGGGTCAGTATTTCGCAGGTCATCAGTCCGTTGCTGGTTTACCTCGATCGCATTCTGATAGCGTCGTTCGTTTCGCTCGGGGCCGTGACCTTGTACACCGTGCCCTACGAAGTCATGACCCGACTGCGCATTATTCCCGCCAGCCTGGCGACGACTCTTTATCCCGCATTCAGCGAACGCGGAATCGAAGGTCAGCAGCATCAGTTGCAGAGTCTCTATGAACGGTCGGTGCGGTACTTGTTGTTGCTGCTGCTGCCGAGTGTTTTGTTCCTCGTCATCCTTGGGCCTGACCTGCTAAAAATTTGGATGGGCGCCGGCTTTGCCAGCCAGACCACTGCGGTTTTACAAATACTCGCGATTGGCGTTCTAGCTAACGGGATGTCGTACGTTCCTTACAATATGCTCCAAGCCGTTGGCAGACCCGATCTCACCGCCAAGTTCCACCTGTGCGAACTGGTTCCGTATGTCCTTCTATGCCTGGTCCTGATTCCGCGCTGGGGAATTAGTGGGGCGGCAGCTGCCAGTGCCTTTCGTTTCTCGCTCGATTTTTGCTTGCTACTCTGGGCCACTGCAAAGTATGGCGGCTGCTCACTAAAGGAAATCCGTCACACAATCGTTTACCGAATCGTCCCGCTCACCACGGCGCTTGGCATAGCTCTGACGTTGGTTCATTACGGGTTCTCCACCAGCGGCAGTCGTCTGCTGCTGGGAGTAGTGAGCCTATTGCTGTACATTCCCGGTGCGTGGTTTCTCGCAGTCGATCGCGGCGATAAGCCCGCGGTCAGCGAAGCAGTGAAGTTGTTTCTAGGACAGCCAGCAACGTGAGGTAAGCAGATGGAAACCAATTGGCCCTCAGTGGCAATACTCGCGTTGATTACGGCCGCCGCAGCGCGCATCGGCAGGTGGTGGTTCAAGCGATGGTTCAATCCGTTCACGATCTATTCTGTGATATGGGGATTTTGCCTTTGCAACTACGAGCTTCGGTTGCTTCAGTACGAATCTATTAGCATGTCGGCTTGGATATATATTTTTGTAGCGTGGGTCTGCCTCTATCTAGGGGCGGCAACGGTGCTCCACTTGGGTAATACGAGCATACGAAGCGACGAGCCGCTGCTCGACGTGGATATTGGCCGACTAAAGGTGGCAATTACCGTACTATCCGCAATCGGCATCATTGCTGTGGTTGATCAGGCGATCGTACTTCAGCGGTATTTTGGCAATGTTTTCACCGCAGTACTTTTTCAACCAGGGGATGTCTACGGCGGACGGATTACGAACGAGTTCGTATTCATGCCCTATGCCGGCCCGTGTCTACTTGCCGGCGCCGGCCTTAGCGGAATCTACATTGCGGCAACGGGAAAGTTCTCTGTCAGAGCTGTGGCTCCTCTAATTTTGGAAGTACTCCGGAATATTCTGGCAATGTCCAGGGGAGGGGTCGTAATCGCCGGGTTCATGTTTCTGATCTGTTTTGTATACACACCGAGAAAATGGAGATTTAAGGTTGCGAAATGGCAACTTGCTACCGGGATGATATTAGCCTCGGTTTTGCTCGTGGGCCAGGTGATATTCGTGAGCGCGACGCGTGGTCTAGAGGTCGACTTCCCGGGTAGAACGGACGCGATGGATGCAATTTCGGAGTACGTGCCCATATTCCCGTCCATCTACTCTAATTTTTCGGCAACCCCAGTTGCTTTCAGCATGTACTTGGCTACACCTCAAGAGGCCAGACAAGGCTTTTGGGGGATGCATACATTCGCGCCTATTTTCAGAATCCTAGGAAAGCTGGGGTTTGGAACCGACGTAGAAGCACGCGAAGAAAATTACTACACGCCGGTGCCCATGAACACTAGCACCTACCTCCGAGACATAGATTCAGACTTTGGGATTTCGGGCGTTGTTCTTTTTCCATATGCACTGGGCCTGCTTACCGCATATTTCTTCAGGAAGATCAGACAAAAACCGAGCGTTCTCTTCATTCTGCTGCTCGCGGATTTCTCTCTTCTGATGGCAAGCTCTTACGCAATAAACCTCATGTTTATGGGCGACTGGTACGTCATCACTATCGCTGGAGCGATTTGCGCACTTGCGGTTCGGAAATCCGCTCGAGCCCAATGTGGAACTGTCCCTGCATTTCCAAACTGAGAAGCATCGAAAATGGCTAAACACCCCTTAGTTAGCATCATCACGCCGACCTACAACCACGAGCCTTTCATCGGGGCGTGCATAGATAGCGTCCTTGCTCAATCCTATGCAGATTGGGAGCAAGTGATCGTCGATGACGGATCGAGCGACCATACGGGAGAGGTTGCCAAAAGCTACGATGATCTCCGCATTCAATATTTCCATCAGTCTAATAAGGGTCCGTTTGAGCTGGCAAATACTTATAAAAGTGCCTTGTCGCATACAAAAGGAGAGTTAATCGCGATTCTCGAGGGCGATGATTTCTGGCCAGCCGACAAACTGCAGACTCAAATTCTGGCCTTTGAGGACCCCGACGTTGTGCTCTCTTATGGTGAGGTTTCGGATGTGGATCCGAGTGGACGCGAGCAGAGAACATTCAGTCGAAGCACGTACTTACGTAAAAACTTGTCTTCTTCTATCCGGCTTAATTTACCCATAAGGTCGGCAACTCGATACATGCTGACTGCCGAAGGAAGATCACTTATCTGTCCCGCTAGCGTGATCATTCGGCGCAGCGCGCTGGAACATATCGGGGGCTTCCAGCTGGTGAGTGGCCTGCCGCTGACAGATTATCCGACATTCATGGAACTCAGTCTGCTCGGGAGGTTTCACTACTCAGATGAAGTGCTGGGCTACCGTCGTCGCCATGAGAAGTCGATTACGGTGAACTATGCCGCGGAAATTCACGAGAGGGTTTCCAGCTTTGCTCTGGATTTCCTTGCAAGACATGCCGACCAAATTACGGTTGTGGGTTCGGAGCTGATCAGCGTCGAAAGTACATGGAGGAAGGCCGAAAGCACGATGCACTTTTCGGAAGGGCGGTCTTTATTGTTACAAAGACGCTGGGCGGATGCGCGCCGTCAATTCCGGATATCGCTGCAGTCTGACCGGCTGTCAGTCCGTATTGCCTCCGTTGCCGGAGTACTTTGCTCCTGGCTGCATGGCGATCTTGAATCATTGATGCGGGTTGGCGGAAGAGCGGAATTGACCTCCGTTCACTCTGGCTCACGCGCAAGCTGACCATCTGACCAAAGTTTGCAGACAATGAGTGTCCAAGCACTTCTGATTACCGTCAACTACAAAGGCGAGCAGTCGACGCTCGAGTTGTTGGCGAGCCTGAGCCGGCTGAATGAGTTTTCCTCCCTAGACGTCATAGTGGTCGATAACGACTCAGGCGAGGAAAATCTCTCCCAGCTAAAAGCTTCACTCACTTCATTGCCTAACGTTCAGCTGCTGGCTTCGGCAACAAACCGTGGCTATTTTGGGGCAGCGAAATTTGCTTACGATCACTATCTCGGCCAGGGACACGAGCTGCCGAATTGGACGATTGTTTGCAACCACGACGTCGTCATCGAAGACCCGGAGTTTCTGCTTAAGCTTAACGCTGAGGATTGCCAGACCGTCGGCGTTCTCGCTCCTCGCGTCCGCTTGGCCGACACCGGAGCCGATCAGAACCCATTCATGAGACTGCGCCCTGGTTGGATTCGTCTCGCGAGCCTAAGGCTTGTCTATTCCAATTATCCGTTTGCGCTTCTCTGGGATTGGCTCTCCTACAAAAAGCGAGCACTTCAGCGAATTCATTCGCTCCCATCCAAGCGTATTTTGACGCGCGAAGATATTTACGCCGCACATGGGTCCTGCTTTATTTTCAGCAAGCAATTCTTTGAGGCCGGCGGCTTCTTTGATGACGATCTTTTTCTTTACGGCGAGGAGATTTCGGTTGCCGAAATATGTCGCTCGCTGGGATTGTCCGTCATTTTCGAGCCGGCGCTAAAACTATCGCATAACGAGCATGCAAGCACAGGCCACGTGATAAGCCGGTTCTCATACCGATGCCAGAAAAAAGCGTTGCAGCACCTTACCGCACGATATTTTTCACGCGACACAAAAACAACGAAAGAGCTGGAACTCGATCCTTCGCCGGCGAACTCGGAGTAACTCCACTCTTATGGGCCACACATCGGAAGCGGTAGCCACATTGAAGACCGACATCGCGGATGCGCAGGAATGTTATGCCGACTACTACGCCAAAAAAGGCGCGGACCGCAACAGCCTGCTGGAAAATCCAAGCGTGCTGTTCCAGGTGTTGGCTCAGGATGCGGCGATGATTCGCGGGCTGCGGTCGGCCGGGCTCGATCCGCAATCGGCGCGAGTGCTCGATGTGGGCTGCGGGGACGGTGCCAGTCTCTGGCTTTTGATGCGCCTGGGATTCGAGGCCAGCAACCTGCACGGAGTGGACCTGCTCGAAAGCCGCATCGCCGGCGCCCGGGCCCGGCATCCTCTGATTCATTTTGATTGCGCCGACGCCACTCGCCTTCCATTCGAAGATGGCAGTTTTGATCTGGTAATGGAATCGACCATGTTCATTCATGCCACCGATGAAGAACTGGCACGACGAATTGCGGCGGAGATGATACGCGTCACCAAACCCGGAGGCACGCTGCTGATTTCCGACTGGAGATACGCCAAGCCGCGTAATCGTCATTACAAGGCTGTCACCAAAGGAAGGCTAGCCGGGCTGTTTCAAGCCGGTGTGCTTACAAACGTCCAGGAGAGATTTCGCGGGTCGTTGCTTCCTCCAGTAGGACGGTTTTTTTCCCGGCACTTCGCGTGGTCCTATTTCGCGGTGCAGACGCTGTTTCCATTTCTGACCGGCCACATGGTCACAGTATTAAAAAAGACCGGGCAGCTCAGGCCGGCCACGCACCAGGGATCCCAATGAATATCTGGATTGTGAATCACTACGCTGACGCGCCCGATCGCCAATCGACTCGCACCTACGATCTGGCCAGGAAGCTCGTCGAACGTGGACACCACGTGACCATCTTTTCCGCTGGATTCAGTCATTACAGCTTTAAGGAAGAGCGCGTCCCGGTAAATAAAAACTGGGTGACGGAAGAGTGCAACGGGGTCCGTTTTATCTGGCTACGGACCTTTCCCTATCAAAAGAACGACTGGCGCCGCATGTTGAACATGGCCAGCTTCTGTTGGCGGACTTTCTGGGCGGCGTGCAAACTGCGGGACAAGCCGGATGTGGTCAGCGGGGTTTCGGTGCATCCCTTCGCCGCGCTGATGGGATGGTTTCTGTCGCTGATTAACGGCAGCCGCTTCTTCGTTGAGATCACCGACCTGTGGCCGGAGGTGCTGATCGATTTCGGAATGCTCTCGCGCCGCAGTCCGATTACCTGGATGCTGCGGAGGTTGGAGAAATTTCTCTATCGCCGGGCAGAGCGCATATTGATGATCTGGCCGCGCACCGAAGAATATGTTCAGCGCCTCGGCATTTCCTCCGACAAGGTTGTATGGCTGCCGCACGTGGCGGAGTTGTCGCGCTATGCGTCGTTAGAACCGTATGACGGGATTGTTCGCGAGCGCTTCACCCTCATGTATCTCGGCAGTTTCGTCAGCTTCATGGACATGAAGAACATTTTGCGCGCCGCCAAGGTGCTGCAGGATGAGGGCCGAGATGAAATCCGGTTCGTATTAGTCGGCGGCGGAACCGACAAACACGAACTGGAGGAACTTGCCACCGAATTGAAGCTGCGCAATGTAGAATTCCGCGGCTTGGTGCCCAAAAAAGATATCGCGACTTTGATGAACCAGGCGGATGCGTTTCTTGTGAGCTTGAGAAACGTCCCGCTGCTGAAGTACGGAATCAGTCTGAACAAAGTATGCGATTACCTGGCCTCCGGACGGCCCACGATCTTCGCCGGCACCCCCGGCTACGATCCCGTCCAGCATGCTAACGCGGGCATTTCGGTCTTAGGCGAAAGTCCGGAAGCCCTGGCCGACGGAATTCATCAGTTACTCGCTCTCACGCCCGAGGAAAGAGTGCAGATGGGCCGCAACGGTCGAGAGTATGTCGCCCGAGTGCATGGCTTAGATGTAGTTGCCGGCCGGCTGGAAAGCGTGTTGCTCGGCTCATATCAGCGCGAACCGGGACCGAGCGAATCAGTTGTCGGCAAAGCACAGGCGACTACTGCGTAAATGAAACGCGTAATCGACCTGCTGGTTTCGGGCGTGGGACTGATCGTGTTGTCCCCAGTGTTTTTTGCTCTGGCGTTGTGGATCAAGCTGGACTCGGACGGGCCGGTGTTTCACCGCGGCCTGCGGGTGGGGCGGAACGAAAGCAGCTTCCGGATGATTAAGTTTCGTTCCATGGTGCACGATGCTCACCTGATCGGGGGCACGTCGACGCCGGAAGATGATCCGCGCATTACGCGGTCGGGAAAGTTTCTTCGCAAGTACAAGCTGGACGAACTGCCGCAACTGCTGAACGTGTTTCGAGGTGAGATGAGCCTGGTGGGGCCAAGGCCGCAGGTTCCGTGGGCGGTTGACTTATACACGCCGGAAGAAAAGACCATCCTGCGCGTTAAACCTGGGATCACAGACTACGCGTCGCTGCGGTTCCGCGACGAAGGCGAGATTCTGAGGGGCAGCGCAAATCCCGACAAAGACTACATGGAGAAGATACATCCGGAAAAGATGCGGTTGAGCCTGGAGTACGCGCGGACCCAGTCCACGTGGCTGGACTGCAAAATTCTGGCACGAACGGTGGCGGTAGTGGTGTTCGGAGCGGGCGAACGGGAGTCAGTGCCAGCGCGCCAGGCTGACTCGAAAACTCTTAACAAAGTTGCGTTGTAACGATGAGGAGTGTCAGGAACCTATGAAGTCATTCAAAACTGAAGTGGAGCGCGAAGTAGGGAAGTCACTGGAGAATATTTTCGTAAATTGCTCGGACAGCATCGAGGCAAAGCTAGAAAATTTTCCCAAGTATGTACGGCGCCAGCACCTGAAGCGCTTTTTGGCGATGTATGAGCTGTTCAAGCTTATTTTGCCGGTCAAAGGTTCGATTGTGGAGTGCGGCGTGTTCCGCGGATTCAGCTTGATGTCATGGGCCAAGCTCAGCAGTATTCTGGAACCCGAGAACCTGACCCGGCGGATTTACGGTTTCGATAGCTTCAACGGCTTCCCATCGGTAAGCAGCAATGATCGAACCGGCTCGGGAATTGCGGAAGTGGGTGACTTCCAGACCTCGAGCTACGACGAATTAATTGAATTGCTCCGAGTGTATGACCAGGACCGATTTCTCGGACACATCCCGAAGGTGCAGTTGATTCGCGGCGACGTCAGCGAAACGATTCCGGAGTTTGTGCAACAGAACCGCCATTTACTGGTCAGCTTGTTATTCATTGATCTCGATCTGTACGAGCCCACAAAGGCCGCGCTTGAGCACATTCTGCCGCGAATGCCAAAGGGAAGCATTGTTGCTTTTGACGAATTGGACAACCCGATTTGGCCCGGCGAGACAGAAGCGTTGCTGGAAAAACTGCCGATAAATCACCTAAAGCTTCAGCGTTTTGATTGGGACCCATACATCGGGTTCGCAGTACTTGAATAACTGCTTTCTTGCTGCCACCGAACAAACCAAGCCACTTGAGGCATTGCTACATGACTGATTCCGCTGAATTCGCTCATCACATACGGACAAGGACTCTGCAAATGATCAACCGAGCCCGGAGCTCGCACATCGGGTCGTCGTTTTCCATGGCTGATCTGCTGGCAGTCCTCTACAACGGCATTTTGCGGGTCGATCCGAAGCGTCCTGAATGGCCTGAACGCGATCGATTCATCCTCAGCAAAGGCCATGCTTGCGCCGCTTTGTACGTGGCGCTTGCGAACCGTGGATTTTTCCCGGATTCATGGCTCGATGATTTTTATCAGGATGGAGCGCGGCTGGCTGGGCATGCTACCCACGTCGGCGTTCCCGGAATCGAAATCTCGACTGGTTCGCTGGGACACGGCCTGCCGATTGGCTGCGGCATGGCGCTGGCGGCGAAACGCGATCGAACGTCTTACCGAGTGTTTGTCATGCTAAGTGATGGCGAGTGCGACGAAGGTTCGAACTGGGAGGCGGCGTTATTCGCTCCTCATCATCGGCTGGACAACCTAGTCGTAATTGTCGATTACAACAAAATCCAGAGCCTGGGCACAGTGAAAGAGGTACTTGACCTAGAGCCCTTCGCGGATAAGTGGCGTGCTTTCGGCTGGGCAGTGCAGGAAATCGATGGCCACGATGTGCGGCAAATTGAACAAGCACTGACCCACCTTCCAGCAAAAGCTGACAAGCCAACTTGCGTGATCGCGCACACTACAAAAGGCAAAGGGGTCAGCTTCATGGAAGACAAACTACTCTGGCACTATCGATCGCCGAATAGCGAGGAAATGGCTGGAGCAATGTCCGAGCTGGGGGTAGGGGAGTGAGAACAGCATTCTTCGATGCATTAATGAAGTTGGCTGAGCGGGACAGCCGGGTGTTCCTGGTTGTGGGTGACCTTGGCTTTGGAGTTACAGAGCCATTCGCTAAACGGTTTCCAGAACGTTATCTGAACGCCGGGGTCGCCGAACAGAATATGACCGGCGTCGCCGCTGGGCTTGCCCTCAGCGGGAAAATTGTCTTCACTTATTCCATTGCGAATTTCCCCATCCTGCGATGCCTGGAGCAGATACGCAATGACGTCTGTTATCACCACGCAAACGTGAAAGTGGTTGCTGTCGGGGGCGGATTTGCCTATGGGTCATTGGGGGCAACACACCATGCGACCGAGGACCTGGCGATCATGCGGGCGCTGCCGGAGATGAGCGTGGTCGCTCCAGGAGATCCTGAGGAAGCGACAGCCGCGACCGAAGCGGTTGCGGAGCACGACGGGCCTTGTTATCTCCGCTTGGGACGGGCGGGTGAACAAAAAGTTCATAGCCGGCCGATAAATTTTCAGCTCGGTAGGGCGATACAGGTCAGGCAGGGCAGTGACGTTACATTGATTTCTACCGGCGGAATGTTGCAGACCGCGGTGGAGACCGCCGACGCCCTTTCTCACAAGGGAGTGCAAGCTCGAGTGTTGAGCATGCACACCTTGAAACCTCTGGATACGAATGCCGTGCTGATCGCAGCTAGAGAAACCAGCGCTATTTTCACTATCGAGGAGCACAGCATTATCGGAGGGTTGGGCAGTGCCGTTGCGGAAACCCTGGCTGAATCCGCTGAACGCGAAGTCGTGTTCAAACGGTTCGCTTTGCCCTCTGAGTTCGCTTGTAAGTCCGGTACACAGGAATATCTGCGGGCTCAATTTGGACTTGCAGTTGAGTCCTTGAGCGGTGCGATTTATGCCGCGTCGCGGGCACGCCGTTTTGCTGTCGGCGCTTCACTTTAGGTTCAGCTTGAGAAGTTCGTAGAACCGCCTCACCTATATAAATCGAAATCTTTTTTCAGGAGGCCCAAACTTGGCGTACCGCGCACCTTTTGTTGACCCGCGTGAACACTATCGCAAATTGAAAACCGAAATTGACTTTGCCATCACCGACACGCTGGCGAAGGGCGATTTAGTGCTGCGAAAGCAGTTGAGCGATTTCGAGCAACATCTTGCCGAGTTTGTCGGCGTCAAATACGCAGTCGGAGTGAATAGCGGTTATCACGCGCTCTATTTCTCGCTGCTAGCTGCCGGAGTGGAGGCGGGTGACGAAGTCATCACGGTCGGACACACGTTCGCCGCGACCGTCTCGGCAATAGTTCACACCGGCGCGACTCCTGTTCTCGTCGATGTGCGCAAAGACTACAACATCGATCCGGAAGAATTCGAGCGCGCAATTACTTCCCGGACCAAAGCTGTCATTCCGGTCCATCTAAATGGAAGACTGTGCGAGATGGACCGGATTATGTCGACTTCCGAAGAACGGGGGCTTCAAGTCATCGAAGACGCCGCCCAAGCCCTAGGAGCTTCATTTAGAGGCCAGCAAGCCGGGTCCTTCGGTTTAGCCGGATGTTTCAGCTTTTACCCATTTAAATCTTTGGGAGGATTGGGAGACGGCGGTGCAGTCACCACAAATGATCCCAAGGTCGCGAGATTAGCGACCCTGCTGAGATTCAATGGAGAGGACCGGCAAACCGGCGAATTCCACTATCATGGCTACACGGCGCTGCTGGATAACGTTCAAGCGGCAGTGCTGGACGTGAAACTCCGTCATCTGCCCAAGTGGATTGAGCATCGTCGCCACATCGCGGAGTTATATGACAACGGATTGCGGGATATCCCTCAACTCGCATTGCCGAACTTTGCCAGCTCGGATTACTACGACTCCTACCAGAACTATGTGATCCGCACCGGGCAACGTGATGCTCTGCGTCAACACTTGAAAGATGCTGGTGTTGAGACCCTCGTTCACTGGGCCAAGCCGATGTGGGAACATGCGGGACTGAAGCTTGAGAATCCTAACCTTCCTGAAACCGAGAGTATTTGCCGCGAAGTAATTTCCTTACCCATGAGCGCGGAAACCACAAAAGAACAGGTCGAGATCACAGTTGAAGCTATCCAAGCGTTTTTTGCATCGCGCCAACCGCCCGTTCTTTCTGAGGCCTTGGTCAGGAGTACAGCATGAGCATTGGTCTAAGTCGACGCAGCGCCCGCATCGAGCAGGCTGAGATCCGCAGTATGTCGATTGAGTGCGAAAGGCTGGGCGGCATCAATTTAGCGCAGGGCGTGTGCGACACGCCGGTTCCCCTTGCTGTGCGGGAGGAGGCGCATCGCGGAATCGAAGAAGGAGTGAACAGTTACACGCGCTTCGACGGTCTGGCGCAGCTGCGCGAAGCCATTGCCGAAAAACTGTGCAGCTTTAATGCAATACAGGCTAATCCGGAGACCGACATCATTGTCAGTTCCGGTTCTACGGGAGCGTTCTACTGCGCATGTCTTGCACTGCTTGATCCCGGAGACGAGGTAATCCTGTTTGAACCTTATTACGGATATCACGTAAATACGGTTCTCGCGGTAGAGGCCCAGCCGAGATATGTGCGACTGCATCCGCCGGGGTGGTCCTTCTCGCCGGAGGAACTAGAAGGTGCAGTTACTCCGAGGACCAAAGCGATTCTGGTAAATACGCCTGCCAATCCCTCGGGAAAGGTTTTCACGCGTTCGGAGTTAGAGACGTTGGCGGAATTTGCCACGCGCCACGACCTTTTCGTTTTTACCGACGAAATTTATGAACACTTCATTTATGACGGACGTTCTCATATAAGCCCGGCATCGATTGAGGGGCTGGAAGAACGGACAATCACAATTTCAGGGTTTTCCAAAACCTTAAGCATTACCGGCTGGAGGATCGGCTATTCGGTGAGCGCCCGGCAATGGGCACAGAGAATCGGATATATGAATGATCTGGTTTATGTCTGCGCTCCAGCTCCTCTCCAATATGGCGTCGCCTTAGGCTTGCCTCGTCTGGATGCAGCCTTCTATCGAGGACTGACGGAAGAATATTCGCGAAAGCGACAGCAACTATGCACTGCACTCAAAGATGCAGGATTGAACCCGTACATCCCTCAAGGAGCGTATTACGTGCTCGCCGATGTCTCTTCGCTGCCGGGCTCGTCGAGCAAGGAAAAAGCAATGTTCTTGCTACGGCGGAGCGGAGTCGCATCTGTGCCCGGGGAAGCATTTTTTCAGAGTGCTGAAGGAAAGAACATTGTCAGATTCTGTTTCGCAAAGCCCGATGACGCGCTCGATGAAGCTTGTCGACGCCTGGAAGCAATGCATGCCAAATTGCAGGCTGCCGAATCAATCGCCGCCAACTAAAGCTTGAGGACCCGTCGAATCAACCGGACACCATCCCTCGTATTAGCGAATAGTTCAAGTTCTCTTTAAAAGATACCGTTCTTATCCTTGACTTCCCCGGCAATTCGGGGCTGGCGCTTTTCCTCGCAAACTTCAATTTCTGGTGATGTGAAAAGGCCTTCCCGCACCAGAACTCGTCTTCGGAACAGGAGAACATGATCAAATACGCGCAAGCCTTCTTACGGAAACATTCCTGGTTTGTAGCTATTTTCCAGGCGGTGCTCATTGCTTTTTCCATGGTCCTTGCCTGGCTATTGCGCTTTGACTACAACCTTCCAGACCGCAGGACCCTGTTGCTGGCGCTTCCTGTACTAATCGCGATAAGGCTGGTCGCGATGTGGCGCTTCGGCCTTATGCACGGCTGGTGGAAGTACACCGGGCCAAGCGACGTTCTCGACATAGTGAAGGCCATAAGCATGGGATCATTCGCGTTTGTTATTACTGTCCACTACCTTATCGGCCTGCACGACTTCCCTCGCTCAGTTTATGTTCTCGAACCGCTATTCACCTCCGGACTGTTGATAGGTGTCCGCATCTTTTCCCGTTTAGTTGCGGAGGCGGTGCGTCAAAACTTGAGTTCTGCGAAAAGAGTTGTGCTGATAGGGGCCGGAGTTGCCGCACAGACTGTCATCCATGAGCTCAAGCGGCCTAAGAGCGGTTATGCAGTGATCGGCTGCCTGGATGACGATCCGTCTAAGGCTGGCCTGAGAATCGGCGGCGTGTCCGTACTTGGAAATGTCGATAAGTTAGCTGAGATGGTCGATCGATATGTGCCAGACGAGGTGCTGATTGCGGTCCCGTCGGCGTCTAACCGCCAAATGAAGAGATTCGTAGAAGTATGTGAACGGGCGCAGGTTAAATTCCGCACCGTTCCCGCGCTACGAGACGTGATCCATGGAAAAGTAGCCGTCAGTCAGTTTCGGAATGTCAGAGTAGAGGATCTTCTGGGCAGGGATCCGGTCGACCTGGATCTACAGTCGGTCAAGGACAGCATTACAAATCGCGTGGTGATGGTGACCGGAGCCGCTGGCTCAATCGGATCTGAACTGTGCCGGCAGATTCTTGAGTACTTGCCCGCGGGTTTGTTGTGCGTGGATCAAAACGAAACCGGCATGTTTTATTTAGAACGTGAGCTTTCTTCATGCCGAAATAACTGCACGCAGGTGTTTGTAGTAGCTGACGTCGGCGATAGCGAGCGGATGCGAAAACTATTCATTGAACATCAGCCAGAAGTGGTATTTCATGCGGCGGCCTACAAGCATGTTCCAATGATGGAATCGAATGTGGGGACGGCAGTTAGAAATAACGTTTTTGCTCTGCTTGATCTCTTGCAAGTCGCGGAAGATAACGGGTGCAAGGGTTTTGTTCTGATCTCGTCAGATAAAGCCGTCAATCCTACCAGCACCATGGGGGCAACCAAACGCCTTGGCGAACTGATCATTTCTCACCGGCACAGCAATAAAATGCGCTGTGTTGCGGTTCGATTCGGCAACGTCCTCGGTTCATGCGGAAGCGTTATTCCCGTGCTCCAGGAGCAACTTCGCAACGGCAGGTCGCTGACCATCACCCATCCCGAAATGAAGCGCTTTTTTATGACCATCCGCGAGGCCGTTTCTCTGGTGCTTCAGGCATTTGCGATCGGGGACCAAGGCGATGTCTTGGTGCTGGATATGGGAACGCCTGTTAGGATTTTGGAACTCGCGCGGACATTGATTCAGCTTTCCGGCAAGAAGGAAGACGAAGTTGAAATAGAGTTTACGGGAATACGCCCTGGCGAAAAGTTATTTGAGGAGTTGTTCTATCCGGAAGAAGTCGTCCGTGATACCTCGTGCCCAAAAATCAAAAAGGCGCGCAGTGTGCTTTGTGACTGGGGCGAACTGGAAGCTCAACTAGACGATCTCAGAGCGACTCTATATGTGAATGGGGCAAATCCGATTCGCGCAAAGATCAAGCAGATAATTCCGGAATATTCCTATCATCCCCCAGAAGTTTGCCCATTCCCCGAAGAAAGCCAGGAACTGCGGAAGTCTGCGATGGGCGCCTGATGACGCAGGTACCGATACCCTGCTATTTTTTAGGCCGGGAGGTGCTTAAGACGGAGGAGGCGACCAGGTATTTGCCTTCGTCTCCGTTCAAGGGTTCTAGGTCGAGCGAGAAGTTCGAAGCTCCGCCGGAGGCGCCGTACTCCGCGATGCGGGCGCGGAAATAGTAAACCTTTCCCGGATCTGCCGTGAAGCTGGTGAACGCGGCTTCATTCGAATAGCGCTTCCAGCGCGATTGCCAGCGGGTGCAGAGATGGTGCTCGCCGGGATCGACTGAGAACGATATGTAGGAGTCGCCTTTGGCGGCGCCGACCCACGCGCCGTCAATCCCCACTCGCAAGGTTGGGCGGCTGATTTGACCTACCACCTTGTCGAACACTTCGACCACATAGACCAGGCTCTTGCCTGCCTCGAATTGCGGGAGAGGCTCGTTCATAATCGTCGCTTGAGTGTCGAATTGGATTTCATGCGGGCCGCACGTAGCGTCGAGGGCGGCGGGGTGAGATGGGTTTTGAGCGAATGAGAATGTTGCGAACAGGATCACGATCGAAGCTGCCTTCATGACGGTCCTCCCGCTGTACTGCGTCGCTGGAGTGCGAGTCTTGGGCACAATCTTCTACTGGTGCTGGTACTGGCGCAGGATCAGCTGAAGGCAGTATATACCGAGGAACTGAGGGGTATGTGTAGAGATTTGTCGAGTATTGCGAAGATTATGCCAAGGCTAAATGCCGCATGTTGGATGCGCATCCGGCGGGATGCGCGACTTGGCGCTTTGCCATTCTCCGCACGAAACACGAAGCTGGGCTATGCGGTTCAAATTTTGCATTACAGGCCGACCAATTTTATTTGTAGCGTACAAAGATGTCTTCAATTACGCAGCCATAGGTTGTGAGCTAAGTTCAGCCTGATTGGGAGACGAAATTGTTCGATTCAATGTTTCTCGAAGCCTCAATAACGGCTTCTCGACAAAGTAGTAAGACAGGCAAGCACACGCGACGGCTGGGATCACCAGCGAGTATCCCAGATGAAGCCGGGGATTTGAGCAGAATACTTGTTGCCATAGATAGAGGCTGTAGCTTATTTGCCCTATCCATGTGATCGGCCGCCAATTGAGAAACGAATACGGTACCTGGATTGCATGGAGCAGCACTCCGGCTAGCGAGACGGCCACCAGCGGACGAAGAACGAAGAGCATGAAGAGGGTCCTCGACGGGCTAGTTGCCGGATAGAGCGGAGTCAGCGCAATCGCAAGCAGCATTGCCACGGCGAAAGGTTTGCTTATTTTCGGCAACCGCGGAGCCAGTATCGCCAGCAGGCAGCCGATCGCCAATTGATCGGCAAAAACCGGAAGGCTTCCAACCAGACCGTTTTTCACCCCCAGCGCATAAAGTATTGCGTGAAAAATCGGGGTAAACCCGAAGACCGCAAGCAAAACCGGAATTCTGTAACGAAACCAGGTCTTTATGGCAAGCGGCCAAATCAGGTAGAACTGCTCCTCGATGCTCAGCGACCAGAGATGCCCCAATACCCAGGGCAATGAACTGTCCATGTTGGCTATATAGAAGAGGGCGGCGGCAACATGCATCCAGCGCATTTGTCGCCAGAAAAGCAGGGTTGCGACAATCAGGTAGACCAGTGCCGCTGGAAGGATGCGAAATGCGCGCCTGACATAAAATCTTCGGAGGCTGATGGTTCCCTTGTCGGCCTGTTCCTTCAATAGCAAGCTGGTAATGAGAAATCCTGAGAGGACAAAAAACATCTTGACGCCGAGAGTGCCGTAGGCTCCCGGCATATCGAGCTTAATGTGGTGCCACTTCACCAGATGGCTGAGAATGACGAGCGTGATCGATATGGCTCGTAGGCCATCAAGTGACGGTATACGTTTTTCGGTCATTCAAGATCAAATAAAGTCAACCTAAAGCCTGCCATATTAGCCGCCGATCACGAGAGTGACTGTCTCAGTACCCGGCCGTCCGTCACCAAGGTGCGCAACGTTCGACCCGAACGTGTTCCATTTGCAATCGGCCTACGGCGACATCCGACTATTTCCAAAATCTAAACTTGCCGCATGAAAAAGGGGCGCTTCTCCTGCACCTATGCTCAGAACAGCTGCTTGCGCGTTGAAAGAGAATGTTTTGCAAGGGGGCACCCTCGGTGTCCGGCATCGGCCAGGATGGGATGGCCTGAATCGAGAAAGTTGATTTGGGATCAATCCGGCTCTCGATTCCCAGCAGTCAGACATCGGGAAAAATCCCCGGGTCATCTTACTTATCAAGAGGAGACTACTGATGAAAACAATGTTTGCAACGAGCGCAGGATTGGTGTGTATTGCGGTGTCGCTCACGTTTTCCGGATTGGCGACGGCGCAAGAAAATACCAACAATGCAGCAACAAGGGCCCAAAATAACGAACCGAGGAGTTCGCAAAACGAAAACGGGGAACACCCTACCGTGCTGATCGATCCCGCGAAAATTTACAACGAGAATCCCATGGGCTGGGTAGGGAAGCCGGTTGTTCTGCAGAACGTGACGGTCGAAGACACAAACGATTCCGGCAACTTCTGGGTTGGCTCGGACAATAACCATCGCATTCTGGTGGTAAAGCAGAACAGCAATGACACTCTGAAGGCCATGTCGTTTCACAAAGGTGACGTGGTAACCATCCACGGCATAGTTAAAGCCGCAAGCCGTTACATGGCACACGAAACCACGGCTTCGGAGGGTTCAATGCACGATGCACAGAAATCCACCGGCGTTTTTTTGCTGGCAAACCAAGTCAGTGTGAACTCTTCGACTTACAAATGATGGAGCTGTGCCCCTCAGGCCGGAAGATGCTCGAGCGGGTCACAGCTTTTGTATTTTCCCTACCTCTTCACTTCGTCGCGCTCGACTACTCCATCTTTGATATTGACCACGCGGTGGGCGTAGGCGGCGATGTCGTTTTCGTGGGTGACTAGGACGATGGTGTTGCCTTCAGAGTGCAGGCGATCGAACAGGGCCATGATTTCGTTGCCGGTTTGGGAGTCGAGGTTTCCGGTGGGTTCGTCGGCAAGGATGATAGACGGCCGGTTCACCAATGCCCGCGCAATCGCAACTCTTTGCCGCTGGCCGCCGGAGAGTTCATTCGGCTTATGGCTCATGCGCGATTCCATGCCGACCGCGGCTAACGCTTCCTTGGCGCGATCGGCCCGCTCCCCAGCCGGCACGCCGCCATAAATCAGAGGCAGTTCCACATTGTGGAGCGCGGTGGCTCGGGCCAATAGATTGAAAGTCTGGAAAACGAATCCGATTTCCTTGTTGCGAATGCGGGCCAGCTCATCGTCGTCCAGTTCGCTGACCTGTTGACCGTTGAGCCAATACTGACCGCGGCTGGGACTGTCGAGGCAGCCGATCAGGTTCATCAATGTCGATTTGCCCGAGCCGCTGGGGCCCATGATGGCGACGTATTCGTTGCGGCGGATCTGCAGATTTACGCCGCGGAGGGCGTGCACCTGCTGCTCTGAACCCATGTCGTAGGTCTTCCACAGGTCGGAGGTGAAGATCATGCACGATTCGGGTGGTGCGGACACTTGCGGCTGGGGAATATTGATTACTTCTGCGGTCGCCATTCTATTCTCCTGCTTCGACTGGGACACTCTTCGCTCTCAGTCCCTTGCTATTGGACGGGCTTGCGGCCCTTTGGTCACAAAAAAGCGGGTTGGCGCAGTTCGTGGCACAAATAAGGTTACGAATCCCACGGAATAAAAGTTCCGCCGGACTGGTATGCCTTCGGATTATAGCCTGCCGCGCTGGGGGTTGGATGCGAGGTGGCCGGAAAGTTAAGAACAATAAAGAGGACTTTAAACTTTCCGAGGACAACCAATGTGGCTGGTGAGAGAATCAGGGCTAGCAGGGGGTTTCTGAGCCTCTGTCGCCGCATTTTATCGAGTGCTGCGGCTTGTATTCCGGTTGTCAAAGACATAAAATGATGGCACTCAGAGTGCGTCTTAAGGAGTACTCTTCCTCTATGCCCCGGTTCTCATTTTTGCGCATAATTCCGTCTTTCGTGTTCCTATTTGTAATCGGCTCCTTCTCGGCGGCTTATGCCACCCCGGGTTCGGCTGATGGCCAATCTACTCCTCAAGCCGACCAGAACACACAAAAGGCCGATCAGGCCAGGGACAATTCTTCCGATCCGCTAAAACGTCCGATCGATGAAAAGCGCAAGAAACAGAATGCCAGGTCGCTCAGGCGTGAGCTGACCGGAGAGTACCGTAAATGGCTGGACGAAGACGTGCGCTGGATCATTACCGACAATGAGCGCAAAGCCTTCATGCAGCTCTC
>DATATW010000107.1:0-14406 GCA_036268595.1 Terriglobales bacterium | reverse complement strand
GGACTCTTTGGCGGCCCCATGTTCGCCATCTACAAAGCGCTCACGGCAGTGAAGCTAGCGGAAGAAGCGACCGCGGCCGGAGTAGATGCCGTCCCGGTCTTCTGGCTCGCCACCTATGATCACGATCTAGCGGAAGTGAATCACGTCGCGATCCCAGGACAAGATAAGGCTCTGCAAGTTCTAACTACGTCCAGTCAGGATGTTCCGGGCGCGCCCGTCGGCAACGTGCGTTTTGGAGATGAGATTTCACCTCTCGTCGATCAGGCCGCGGCGTTGCTGGGAGATACCGAGGCCGCACAATTTCTGCGCGAGTCCTACAAGGAAGGCGAGACGCTGGGCACCGCGTTCGCCCGCTTTTATGCGCGCGTGTTTGCCGACTGGGGAGTAATTCTGCTCGACGCCTCGGACGCGGAACTTGATCGCGTTGCAGAACCGATCTTCGTCGCGGCAATCGAACGAGCCGAAGAACTCAGTTCGGCCGTTCTTGCTCGCGGCGAGGCCCTGGAAAAAGCCGGGTACCACCAGCAGGTGAAGGTAACTCCGTCGTCGGTTTTTCTATTCACGACACACGAGGGTTCGCGTAAGCCAATCGCGCGGCGCACGGCCGGCGACAAGACGGAATTCGTGATCGGCGGTGATGCTGAGCTCGAGAAGATTTCGCAGGCCGACTTGGTCGCACGCATCAAAGCGACACCTGAACAGTTCAGTCCAAACGTACTTCTGCGGCCCGTGGTTGAGGATTATCTGTTACCCACACTCGCGTACACCGGGGGCGCGGCCGAAGCGGCATACTTCGCGCAAGCGGGAGCGGTGTACCAAGCGATCTCAGGTCGCGTGACGCCGATCGTACCTCGTTTTTCCGCAACAATCGTTGAACCCAAAATTCAGCGCTTCCTCGAACGTCATGGCATTGGTGTAGCGGACGTCTTTAATGGCCCGGACTCGGTACGACGTGAAATCGCGGCGCGCAGTCTGCCGGAGGACTTGAAGGCCGCTTTCGATCGGGCTAAGAGCTCGTTCGATTCAAACTTCGCGAATTTGAAGGAAAAACTCGAGAAACTCGATCGTACGCTGGTCGATGCCGCCGAGACTTCGCGTTCGAAGATGGAGCACCAACTGGAAAAGCTCTATGCCCAGGCCGGACGCGCCGAAGCCCAAAAAGGCGAACTGGTCACCCGCCATGCCGAACTTCTGAGCCAGTTGCTTTATCCCGACAAGGGCTTACAGGAACGCGGCATCGGAGGGGTCTACTTCCTTGCGCGCTACGGAAGCGACTTTCTCCATCAGATTCATGCCGCAATTCATTCCGACTGCCACGACCATCAAATCCTGGAGTTGTAGCGCCCAGAAACGGCCGATAGTGATAAGTCCCAGTCGAATCCCTGTCGTTACTGGTACTGACCACCGACCACTGACAACTGACCACTTTATTTTTCACTCGTCGCCAGATAAGTTCCCAACCCAATCATGATCGCGCCCGTGGCCGTTCTTTGGCGTCGCCGGAAGGTCGCCGACGAGCGTATCTTCTCACCCAGAGGCCCCGCCAGCGCAATGACCAGCAGATCCGCGGTCGTATTCATCCCGACAGAAATCGTCCCCAGAGTCACAAACTGGAAGAAAACGTGGCCACTGCCGCGATCGACAAACTGCGGAATGAAAGAGAGGAAAAACAGCGCGGTTTTGGGATTGAGAATCTCCGTCGCCACGCCCTGCCAGAGCGGGTTGCGAGCCGGTTTGACCTCTCGTGGAATGGCATCCGTCTTTTCACGGCGAGCATCGACGATCATTCGCACACCGAGAAAACACAGGTATGCCGCGCCAACGTATTTCACTGTCGCGAACGCGACTGCCGACTTGGCCAGAATGATGGAAACGCCAAGGGCTGCGGCCAACACGTGCGCCATGCCGCCAAAGAAAGTGCCCATCGCTGACAACACGCCCTCGCGCTTGCCGCCCGCCAGGCTCCGAGCCAAAACATAGAGCATTCCCGGTCCCGGGGCCACGGCGAGCAAAACTGCGGCGGAGAGAAAAATAACAATTCGGCTGGAATGAAACATCTTCGGAATCCCTTTCGATCGCGAAAAATAATATTCAGTACCGAAAGCATTCAGTACTTGATGAGCCAGCTTTCGAGTTCCTCCAATGATTCTACCCGCGTAAACGGCTGCTCCCGGTACGCTCCGGCCAGGTCGAAAAGCACTGCATCCATTCCGGCTTTGCGCGCGCCAACATAGTCGACTGAGTATATGTCGCCGACATAGAGGCTCTCCGTCGGCTCAGCTTTCATTTTCCGCAAAGCTGCGGCAAAAATTTCCGGATGCGGCTTTTCGTGCCCCACTACTCCCGAATCGGTGATGCTGGCAAAACAATCGCAGATCCGACATCTCTGCAGCACAGCATCGATCCCGCCGTCGGAATTTGAAATCACCGCAATGGAATACTGGCTGCCAATTCGCTCCAGAGCCTCGCGCGTTCCAGGTAGAATTTGGTTCCAATTCGCGGAATTCTGCGTGTTCCGGATCAGTTTGGCGCGAAGCTCGTCGTTAAATGCGTGGATTTCCTGAAGCAAATAAGTATGAAATGTCCACCAAAAGCCATGGTCCACTCTGCCGCTCAATAGCCCCCGGTCGAATTCCTGTTTAGTGCGCCGCTCGACCGCCTGCCAGGTCTCTAACGAGGGATGTTTTTCCAGCGGAACCGGATCCAGGATGCTGGTGCGATTCGGAAAAAGCAGTGTGTTGCCCACATCGAAAAAAATGAACCGGCGTATTGCCATGATCCATATTAACGAAGGCGGAACTGTCTGGCCCTCTTGACTAAATGGTTGCTACGCTGTTTTCCGGGCGTGAACGAGGATGAAACGAGATAACATCCACCTTGAAGGGAACAGGAAGTCGACTGCTCCAGAAGCTTTTTGATACGAACGATGCTCGCGCCCAGTTTTGCTCGAACAACCCGTGCCGCATTGGCCGTTTATCCAGTCGCGCGCCCCTCCTCAGGCACGTTGACTGCGGTTGCGGTCGCCATGCTGTATCGCGGCTCACGCCAGGACGTTTACAACATTCTATGGGCGGTGGTCTTCGGATTCGCCACGCTCAACATCCTCGCCCTTGCCGCGCGCCGCATGGAACCGTCTCGACGCGGTATGAGCTTTGGAGAGATTTTGGCCGTGATGGTAGTTCTGATCTCAGTTTTCCTGCTGGGCTGGGAGATGCTAAGCCTCCTCCATTTCTTCCCTATTCGTCTCCACCGCTAGAGAATCCGCCCATCTTCGCTGGTGAAGGAATCGGATCGCCTTTGAGTGCGGGCGTGACCTTCCCAATCAATTTTTGTATGATTCGCTGAAATGCCGAAGAAGACTCCAGCAAACTTCGAAGTGACCTGCCCCTGCTGTAACGCCGTTCTCAAGATCGATGGCGAAAGGCACGCGGTCATCTCCCACACTGCCGCCATGAAGCCCAAGACGTTCGCCGATATGGAGGCCGCGGCCAAGGCCATGCGCGAGCAGGACAGCCGCCGCGAATCCATCTTCCAGCAGTCCGTCGAGGCGCAGAGGCACGCGTCTGACCTGCTGGAGAAAAAATTCCAGGAAGCGGTGAAGAAAGCCAAAGAATCGCCCGATACCGGCAAGCCGATCCGCGATTTCGATCTCGATTAAGTCAAACCTGGCATGAATATTGTGCGATCCCGTCCGCTGCTGCTTGGTCACCGCGGCGCGAGAAGCGTTCGGTCGCTGCGCGAAAATACAATCACGTCATTCGATCGAGCGCTGGCCGATGGTTGCGACGGATTTGAGTTCGATGTGCGCCGTACAGCGGATGGCGAAGCCCTTGTGTGGCACGATCCCGAATGTGATGGCAAATACATCGAAGAAACCTCTGCCGATCAACTTCCGCACCTCGCTCGTCTCGCAGACGTGATTGCGCGATATCAGAGCAGCGCGTTCCTCGATATTGAGCTGAAAGTTGCCGGATTGGAGAAGATCACAGCAGACCTCCTCCGCAGGTTTCCGGTGAGCCAGGGAGTCGTAGTCTCATCATTTATCCCTCAAATCCTTGAAGCGGCGCACGTAGAGAATCCCGAGATTCCATTGGGGTTGATCTGCGAGCACAAGGCCGGATTGAGTCACTGGCAGCATCTGCCGATCGAGTACGTCATCGCCCATCACGACCTGCTGGAGCAGTTGGACAGAGCCGGGATCGAGCAACTCAAAGCCGCAGGCAAGAAAGTGATGGTCTGGACGGTGAACGATGCCGCCGGAATGTCGCGTTTTCGCCAGATGGGCATTGACGGAATCATTTCCGACAAGACAAGCCTGCTGTGTCAGACGCTGAAAGCTTAGGACCCTCTCAAGAATTGAGAAGCGCGACCCGCTAATCCGCAGCCGCTTCGAAGCTCGCAACATTTGCCTTCGGCCGCTGAAGAAACGCCGTGCGCTCCACCTCGAAAGATTCCAGATTTGCCCCGAGATCGTGCTCGCTCCACCCCATGACCGCGCCAACGCGCAAGGCCGCTTCACGGCTGCACGACTCCGACCAGCATGGACCGAGCGCCACAGGAACGCGCCGCAGCAGGGCATCGCCAAGATTCACCGCATACTCTTTGCGGTAAGCCTCAACTACCTCCGCCACGATGTGGGAAGTGTGAGGACAAATGGGAGCGCGCAATTCCGCGCTGACAAGGGCCATGCGGGCAATGTCCATGGCGCGCTGGCCGTGCCACTCCATCATGCCTCGTGCCGTTTCTTCACTGACTGATCCGGCCTTCGCGATATCGAGCACCTGCTGATCGAGCATCGGATCAAGCGAACTGCCCGGCCCAACCGTCACGGACTTCGGCTCCTCGACATTGAGTCCGATCTTGCGCGCGCACTCCCGCGCCAGCGAAGCCGCCGTAGTCAGCTTGCCGCCGATCACGGAAATCAGGCGCGAGGCGCCCTCATCGGTGTGGTCGTGCAGGAAGTGGCGGCGAGTAACTGCCGAAGGATTGTTCCCCGGCGCATTCGGCAACGGGCGAACTCCGGCGAACGCATACCTGATGTCGTGGACCGAAAACTTGGCCTTGGGGAACAATTGCGAGACAGTGCGGAAGAGATATTCGATTTCCTGCTGGGAGGGTGAAGTTTTTGCGGGATCGCTGTTGTCAGGAACTTCCGTAGTTCCGACCAGAACCTGCTCGTTCCACGGCAACACGAAGACCGGACGGCCGTCCGCCGCTTCCGTGTAAAGCGCCGCGGTGGGCGCTCCGGAGAAACGTGGCAGTACGATGTGCGACCCGCGCACTCCTCCGAGCATGGGTTTGCCAGTGCGAATCGTGGATCGCTGGCAGAGCCGGTCTACCCAGGGGCCGGTACAGTTGATGATCCATCCGGCGTCTACCCGGACATCCTTTCCAGTCGTGTGGTCACGAAGCAAAACGCCGCGGGCCCGTCCCTGGCCGACGTCGATAGCCAGAACTTCGCAATGATTTCGTACAACAGCGCCTGCCTCGGCGGCTTCCGTCATCCATTCCGCAACCAGCCGCTCGGGAAATTCACACTGAGCGTCTTCATAGTTGAGAAGCAGCCATTGATGGCCGGCATCGAGCGCGCGCTGCACCCGCTTCAGCTCGATCTCGCTCGGGTCCGCGGTCTTCCGCCCTGCGATTCGTTGATACATCCACAACCCGGCGCGTACTTTCATTGCGCTGCGCGTGCTCTGCTCATTCAGCAGGAAGAGAAAATGTACTGGATGCACCAGGTGCGATCGCTCGCGCAGCAGCCGTTCCCGCTCGTGCAGCGACTCCCGTACGAGCGCGACCTCACCATGCTCCAGATACCGCAGCCCGCCATGAATGATGCGAGTCGAGCGGCTCGTCACGCCTGAGGCAAAATCGTTCTGCTCAACCAGCAAAACCCGCTTGCCGGCGCGTGCACACTCGCGGGCAATCGCAACGCCATTGATGCCGCCGCCAATCACGACGACGTGGAAGTGCTGCCCTTCGAGCGATGATCGGGGTTTAACCGCTAAGGCCATGGATAAGCACGGGATACAGCCGGGGCAGGTTCATCGCCAAGGCCGTTCTAATATTCGAGCGCGCCCAGTTATTTTGATTCTGCGCCTTCAACTGTGCGAGCGAAAGTAACGATGGTCCATTTCGGTAACCGGCTGATTTCCGAACTCCGCGGGGGAGAATGATACCGAAAGTAACCTACGGACCAGGCAAACTGGCCTAAATCGGATCAATCAAAGGCCCGGGGTGAAACACTCCGGGCCCAGACCAGTTCGATTTGTTACCTAAGCAGTTTTTCGCAGGTTCTGTACCTGACTGCGATCTTCGGAAAACAAGCGGACCATCTCGCGATTGAAAGCAGGAATGTCATCCGGCTTTCTGCTGGTCACGAGATTGCCGTCACTGACGACTTCTTTGTCCACCCAGTTCGCGCCGGCATTTTTGAGGTCTGTCTTGAGCGACGGCCACGACGTCATCGTATGCCCCATGACAGCTCCGGCCTCGATCAGGGTCCACGGCCCATGGCAGATCGCCGCGATGGGCTTGCCTGCGTCGGCAAAATGCTTTACAAACGCGACCGCAGCCGGATCCATGCGCAGCCGGTCCGGATTCATGACCCCGCCCGGAAGCAGCAAAGCATGAAAGTTTTCGGCCTTTGCCGACTTCAATTCATTATCCACGGCGACTTCATTTCCCCAGTCCGTATGGCTCCATCCTCTGATCTGGCCCGCCTTGGGAGATATCACCATTGTTGTCGCGCCCGCGTCGTCCAGCGCCTTTCTTGGTTCGAGCAGTTCGATCTGCTCGAAACCATCGGTTGCGAGAATTGCAACTCTTTTGCCTTTAAGAGTTCCACCTGCCATTTCGTCCTCCTTCATTGAAAATTGATCGAAAGTCTGGTTTGAAAATTGCCGGTTAAGAGCTGGGCGAGCGGGAAGAATCGGTGCTGTTTCGATGCGGCCACTGGCAAGGTGGTTGGCGAAAACGCATGCCGGGACGCTCGAGTTGCTGCATCGCATTGCCTGCCGCCTCCGCAGTCATTTACATTGGTTTCGGAATGCCAACGACTGGAGAGCGTTTCGAACGAGCGGTATCGATCATGGAGCGCTTGCGCGCACCCGGCGGATGCCCATGGGACCGCGAGCAGACCTTCGATTCGATCAAGCCCTATACGCTGGAAGAAACCTATGAAGTTCTCGAAGCCATCGACAACCGCGACTGGCCGGAACTCGCCGGCGAACTCGGCGACCTGCTGCTGCAAGTGCTCTTCTATGCGGAGATGGCAAAGGAGCAACAGTCGTTTTCTATCGATGACGTACTCGACCGGCTTTCAACGAAACTGATCAACCGCCACCCGCATGTGTTTGGCGACGTGAAGGCCGATACCGCCGACCAGGTGAAACGAAACTGGGACGCGTTGAAAGTTGAAGAAAGAAAAAAGCAGCAGACAACCGAGGGCAGCACAGATGACGCCAACAAGCCACATTCGATTCTCGACGGAGTTTCTTCCGCTGCGCCATCACTCATCGAAGCCCACAAGCTCAACTCCCGCGCTGCGCAAGCCGGATTCGACTGGCCTCATATCGACGGTCTATTCGACAAACTTCGCGAAGAGACGGAAGAACTACGCGAGCAGTTGAAAGAATATCCGGCGCCCGGGCCGCGCCCTCAGGGGCGAGGCATTGCCGGTTCCGGCAAGGCCACCGTTTCAAAAGAGTTAGCAGCGCGCCTCGAAGAAGAAGTCGGCGACCTGTTCTTCGTGCTGGTGAACGTCGCGCGCTATCTGTCGCTCGATTCCGAATCCGCTCTGCGTAAAGCCAACCGGAAGTTCAAGCTCCGCTTTCAGTGGCTGGAAGCGCGCCTGTACGAAAAAGGCAGCGCGCCTGATCGAGCCTCGATGGAAGAACTCGAAGACCTGTGGCAGCAGGCGAAGGCGAGCGAGAAGTCGGTCGGAAGTGAGGAAAAGACCGCGTGACCGGCGATTCGATCGCCTTTCGGCGTTGCCATGACCTCGAAGACTTCCGCGCCTGCGTTGCCTTACAGAAGGAAGTGTGGAATTTCACCGATTCGGAACTGGTCCCCCTGCGCATGTTCGTGGTCGCCGACAAAGTCGGAGGCCAGATCGTCGGCGCCTTCGAGGCCAACGTCATGGTCGGCTTCGCGCTATCCGTGCCCGGCACCCGCACCGGGCATATTTATCTGCACTCGCATATGCTCGCGGTGCGCAGGGAATATCGCAATGCAGGGTTGGGCCGCCGCATGAAGTTGATGCAGCGCGAGGAAGCGCTGGCGCGCGGCATCGAACTCATCGAGTGGACATTCGATCCGCTGGAAATCAAGAACGCCTATTTGAACATAGAAAAACTCGGCGCCATCGCCCGCCGCTATAACATCAACCAATACGGCATCACCTCGTCTCCGCTCCAGGGAGGCCTCCCGAGCGACCGCCTCATCGCCGAATGGTGGCTGAAATCCAGGCGCGTCGAAATATTGTTGGCCACAGGGAAGAATCCGCAGATCAATTCGGAGCAGTCGATAGCGGTTCCAGCTGAAATCTACGACTGGAAAGCAACCGCGGAAACGCGCGAAAAAGCGCAGCACGTCCAGCAGCGCAACCGGGAAGAATTCCTGAAAGCATTCGCCCAGGGATTAACAGTTGTTGGATATGATCGCGACGAAGCCGGCAACGGCAAGTTTCTCTTAGGCCGCTGGGAAGAGAAGTGGTCGTATGCGTCCGAAAGTTAAATGCTTCACCACAGAGACACAGAGAGAAACAAGGAAAAAGGTTTTCTCTGTGCCTCTGTGTCTCTGTGGTGAATTGACTTTGGGAACCCTCAACACATGAAAATCGAAGCCATCACCCTCCGCGAAATCCACATGCCGCTCGTCCACTTTTTCGAGACGAGCTTCGGGCGTACCTACAGCCGCCGGATCCTTCTCGTCACAGTCCACTGCGACGGAGTTGACGGTTGGGCCGAATGTGTCGCCGGCGAAGATCCGTTCTATAGCAGCGAATGGATTGAAACCGCCTGGCCCACGCTGACGAAATACCTCGTCCCCATGCTGTTGGGAAAAACCCTCGCCTCGGCGCGCGAGTGCCCCGCGCTTCTCGCCAAAGTTCGCTCGCATCGCATGGCCAAGGCAGGGCTGGAAAATGCGCTTTGGGAGGCGGAAACCGTTCAGAAAAATTTGCCGCTCTGGAAGTTGCTGGGCGGCACTCGAAGCGAAATCCCCTGCGGAGTTTCCATCGGCATCCAGGACTCGGTCGAGCAACTGCTGGAAAAAATTCAGGTCGAGCTTGCTGCCGGATACCGCCGCATCAAAGTAAAGGTCAAGCCGGGCTGGGACGTGAACGTGCTTGAGCGCATCCGCTCGCGCTGGGCCGATATCACGCTCAGTTGCGATGCGAATTCCGCCTATACGCTCGATCAGGTCGAGCACCTGCGCAAGTTCGATCAGTTCAACTTGCTGATGATCGAGCAACCGCTGTGGAACGACGACATCTTCTATCATGCCCGCCTTCAAAAAGAGCTGCGCACGTCTATCTGCCTTGACGAATCGATTGTTTCAGCGCGCGCCGCGGCATTCGCGGTTGAAACCGGCGCTTGCCGCATCGTGAATATCAAAGTTGGACGAGTGGGCGGATTCAGCGAAGCGCTCAGCGTCCACGATGTCTGCCAGGCCCATAAGATTCCCGTCTGGTGCGGAGGCATGCTCGAAACCGGCATCGGCCGCGCCCAGAACATTGCGCTTTCAACCCTGTCAAACTTTAGCCTGCCAGGGGACGTTTCCGCCTCGAAGCGCTACTGGAAAGAGGACATTATTGAGCCCCAGGTTGAAGTGTCGCCCCAGGGAATGATCGCGGTGAGCAACCAACCCGGAACGGGATATCGCGTCAAGCCCGATTTCATCGAAAAGCTCACGGTAAGAAAAGAGACCCTGAAGGTATAGGTCATTTCGGATTCTTCATCGCTTCGGACGGCTCCTGACCAGAGTTATGTGCGCGCTTCTCGCTCTCGGCCTTGAGCAAATTCACTCCCTGCGTGAACGATAGATTATTGGCCACGCGCCTGTAGTCACTGAACGTCTCATCGGAGATGATGCTCAGGCTCTTGAAGAGCAGAATCTTGCCCGTCATCTTGACCGTCATCCGGGTAATCTCCCAATCTCCGTCGCCAATATCCGCCTGCTGTACGAAAAACTGCCCACCCTGGTCGAGATGGCCAAAGATTCCCCAGCCGAATGAAACCTCGCGGAACAGCGTGCCGTCGATTCTGGCGATGCGCATTGCTTTCTCATCCACCAGCAGAAATCCCTGCATTCCTTGCAGCACCTGCTCCACGTGAGTCGGCGGCGAATACTCCGGGTTCGGCCGGAATTTCAGCCGGATCAGCGGATCGCCCGTCCGTCCCAGATCCGGACGCCCCGTTTCCGTCCCAGCGTATTCATAGAGAAACGCGTCCGGTAGTGCCTTGACGATGCGCAGGCTTCTCTCCGCATCCTCTTTTTCGCGCGCGCGCTTCTTAAGCAGCTGGTCAGGATTGTTCATCAACCACGCGAGATGATCGTTCTCGGCTTGCTGTTGTTGCGCAGAAATCGGTTGGCCGTTGACCGCGATGAGCATCCCAACCATCGCATCGTTCGTTTCCACATATAGCCGGGTTTCCCATCCTTTGGGAGTTTTCTTCTGCGAGCAAAAGATGTGTTTGATCGGAGAATCGTTCGCGGCGACCGCCTGAGCCACCACACGCCGTACCAGTTCACCCGCGGAAAGCGAAGGCGGCTTCATATCCTGAGCAGAGAGAGAGGTCGCGAGCGCAAGCAACGCCGCGCAACCGGACAGCCAATCACTCGCACGCCAGGCCCTTGAATTGGTGAAAGCCATCTTTAGAATGCAGTAATTCAGTGTAGCAATCTGCTGCAAAGGTTGCGGGCTACCGTATTTCTGACGAGTGGGTAAGTTTGATTGTCATCCTGAGCAAGCGTTCTTTGCGCGGCGAAGGATCTGGGCGAGCCGAGCGATGTGTCGCGTTCTTTGCGACACAATAATCGCGCGTTTGGCTCGCTTCCTTATCAAACTGCCCGCTGTGGGCTATTGTATTTCTGTCGCAGGCGCTTGCCGCGTCTTTGCTTACTTGGGTATAGTCGAAGGGGTACGACGCAGCCGTCCGATACCTGCCTTTCCAGTGTCCGGGTGCAGCATCCGCTTCTAAAAGGAGAACATCATGAGTGCTCCGTTGTCGGCAGATTTGGCGCAGATCGGAAAGTCCGTAGTAGTGAAGGGCGAATTGACCGGCAGCGAGGATCTGTATGTAGATGGTCAGATCGAAGGCAGTATCGCATTGACAGGCAACAGCTTGACCGTCGGGCCGCATGGACAGATTAAAGCGTCGGTTGAAGCCAAAGGCGTCGTGATCCAGGGCAAGCTCGAGGGCAACATCAAGGCCACTGAACGGGTCGAGCTGCGCAAGTCCGCAATCGTGACCGGCGACATTACCACGCAGCGCATCGCCATTGAAGAAGGCGCTTACCTGAAGGGCAAGGTCGACATTCAGGGCAAAGCCGACAAGGCAGCAGGAAAGTAACTATTTCGAGCGGACTTGGCAAGATAAAGTATGGCTGGCTTTAGAGTTTGCTCAAGAGCTCGCTCGCAGAATGGGATTTGAAAGGTTGCGGCTTTAAGCCGCGACGTACATGGAGCAAATCAACATCGGCTTTAGCCGCTGAGGTACTGGCACGGCCGCAAGGAAATTTCTAAGCCGCCGAGTCCAGAGTCAAAATTAAGTCCTGGAGCGTTCATTGCCTCGGACTGTATCAACCAGGTTCGATGGCAACTGTCACGCAAAATTTCATGAAGCTTTTTCGCGGCTCATCGGGTGGAGCGCAGGGTGAGAAATCCTCGCAGGCCGCTCAAAAACTTACCCGCCGTTCCAGCGGTCTCGGTGAACTCGCCCGGCTGTGGGACGCTGACACTCCGCTCTGCGTTCTCGACGTTGGTTCGACCTCTGCGCCCAATATCCGCTTCTTCACCGAACGCGGGCACCGAATCTACAGCGAAGACCTGCTCGTAGCTTCCACTGAGCCGCAGCTTGTCACCAAAGACGAGCAGGGAAACGTAGTTCTCGATAGCCGCAAATTCCTTGCCGACAATCTCCTCTATCCCGCGGCGCATTTCGATGTTGTCCTCTGCTGGAACCTTCCCGACTATCTCGATGAAGGCCTCGTCCGCCCGGTCATGGGACGCCTGTGGTCCGTCCTGAAACCCGGCGGGATGTTGCTCGCGTTCTTCCATACCAAAGACGCCGGCCCCGATTCTCCCTGCTACCGCTTTCACATCCTCGAAAAAGATAATCTCGAGATGCAGCGCATCGTGCTGAAGCGGGAAGCCCGCCGCGGCCCGACCGGCGCAGTCCACACCGCCATCGCCGACGGCTTCCGCCTGCAGCGCGTATTCAACAACCGCCACATCGAAACCCTCTTCCGCGATTTCGCCTCGATCAAATTCTTTCTGGCACGGGACAATGTAAGGGAAGTGCTGGTCGTCAGGTAGGCGCGAAGAGGTGTCTACAAGATCGGAACCAGTCTCGCAAATTGACGCGACGGCTCAGACGACCTAATTTCCGCGACATTTGCAGGCCTGTATTCATCGAACGAGGTTGACCGTTATCTCGTCTGAGGTACTCGCTGCAACTTCCTCCGACAACCCAGATGCCGCTTTCGCGTGTTTAGCCACTCCTCGATAAACACGCACTGGGCACTGCGTCTCAAGGAGGGATGAATGAAGCAACAAGCTCGCCGTTCGCATCCGGGCTCTCTTAAAATCTTGCAGCTTCGGGTCGCGCTCTGTCGTGACGGGTGGCCCAGCCTTTGATCTCGTTTGCGCAATCCAGAAATGGGTGCCCCATCCTCGCGTTCTTGCGAGGGTGGGAACGGTACTGCTCGGAGCGCCGGTTTTAAAATTGACAAAATCTCATAGTGCCGGCTACACCGTACCCGCCCTTCGCAAACTGCGCGAAGAGCGGGGCACCCACAGTTTCGGAAACGGAAAAGAAAAGCAATTTTCAAAGGCTGGGCCACCCGCCCGTAGCTTCAGATGGCGGAAGCGAGGAAGGTGTCGTCGAAAAACAACTCGCCACAGCTAGCGCGAAGGTCGAACAAATAGCTGGCAGACTAACGGAGGAGACGTTAGACGCTGCCAACCGAGAGGTCAATGGCGGAATGAAGGTTGCCAAAGCAGGCGGGGGCGAGTTTAGCCATGCCGAGAAGGTCAGACAACTTATGAATGGGCTAGATAGGCAAGCCGGACATCTAGAAAGGATGTTACGGAGGAGCGACCTAAGCGAGTCGCAAATAGGGCGGATTAACAGTGCAATCGAGAGGGCGAGGAGCATGTTTAGAATTGGTGCAGCGGCTATCACAAAGAACCCAATTTAGGTAATGAAATATGGAACAACTCAACAATAGCCTAGAGCGAGCTTTGGAGAACTGGCGCCAAGGCCGTGCCTCACTTGATCAAGTCAGAAAGCTAGCTGGCGAACTTGGGGAGCGACATTTCGAAGCCGGCATTCCGGCTCTGGTTCAGCTCTTAGATCACGATGATGAGATCGTTCGCTACCATGCTGCGATGTCACTTGGTTTTGATCTGAACTATAGGCCCGCAACCAACAAATTGCTCACGATGCTTACCAAGGACACTGACGACGATATTAGGGACTGTGCGGCAGGAGCTCTTGGAACTCTCTGGCAGAATACAAAGGATCGTCATGTACTCATGGCACTGGCGAAATCTGCCCTGAACGACCCTGACGAGGACGTGCGCAAGTCGGCGTATAAGGCGCTGCTTATCGTCAACGGTGTTCCGAGGGAGGAACATCTGCAGTTGCTAACGGGCGAAAGCCTGCCGGTCGATACGGCGCGCGTGCAGAGCATTCTGGCTGCGATCTCGTAGAAACCCAGTGACAGGAAAAGCTGGGGACAGGAAACCTTGAGGTGAAACCTGGGAACATCCATGATAAGTGAAAGCTGGGGAAAGCTGAGAAAGCTGAGAAAGCTGGGGACAAGCTGAGAAAGCTGGGGACAGACGGGACGTTCACCGCTTTTCCGGCCCATTTTGGGAATCGGACAAAATACGGGGAGAGACGGAGCCGTTCCCCATTTTCCGGGCACGGGCAGAAAAACCGAGAACGTCCCGTCTGTCCCCGGGTTTGTCTCGAAACGAGTTCCTCTTACTTCCAGGCGATCACGCCCATCCGAAACAGAAAATGCCGCGTGATCTCAACTTTCCTCTCGCTGCCATTGGAGAAGAAAATCTCCCGCATTTCTTGCGGGGTGTAGGCCCGGCGCACCGACGCAACCCCGTCATTTCGCGAAACGTAGCTGCGCATCAGAGGAAATGCTGCATAGACTAGGGCCAGA
>DATATW010000106.1:0-21350 GCA_036268595.1 Terriglobales bacterium | reverse complement strand
AACATCGCAATGATCGGCAGCGGATCGATCGCTCGCGCCCATTCGAACGCATTCAACCAGGTCACCCGGTTCTTTGATGTCCCTTATTCGCTGAACTTGAAGGTGGTCTGCGGGCGAAACCAGCAAAAACTCGACGCCTTCGCCAGGGAATGGGGCTGGCAGCAGACGTCGCTGGATTGGCAGGACGTGGTCAATCGTAAAGAGATCGATGCGGTTGATATCGCCGTGCCCAACGCGCTGCACGCACCGATCGCACTGGCGGCGGCGCGATCCGGAAAGATGATCTTCTGCGAGAAGCCGCTGGCCATGTCTTTGACGCAGGCACGAGAAATGGCCTCGGCGGCGAAGGGTGTGCCTAATCTGGTGTGGTTCAACTATCGGCGCGCGCCAGCGGTCGCATTTGCGAAGCAGCTGATCCTGGAAGGCAAGGTGGGTAAGGTTTATCACTACCGTTCTTATTATTTCAATCAATCGGGGGTTGATCCCGCGAAGGCGCAGACCTGGCGATATCGTGCGGATCAGGCGGGTTCAGGCGCCATCGGCGACTTGCTCTCACACTCCATCGACTTGGCCTTATACCTGAACGGTGATATTTCAGAGCTCTCGGCGATGAAGCACACATTTATCCCCGGACGAGAAGTCGATGACGCCGTCGCGTTCATGGCGCACTTCAAGAACGGTAGTCTAGGAAGCTTTGAGGCAAGTCGCTTCGGGGTAGGCCGGCGGAACGGGAATGGCTTTGAAATTTACGGATCCAACGGAAGCATAGCTTTTGATCTGGAAGATATGAACCGGCTGCGTTTTTACGATGCCACCGAGCCCGCAAATCTACAGGGTTATCGAAATATCCTGGTGACCGGGCCGGACCATCCATATTCCGCAAACTTCTGGAAACCGGGACATTTGGTGGGATACGAGCACACGTTTATCGCGACCCTAGGGGATTTTCTACAGAACCTGGCAACAAAACAGCCCTTCCACCCTGATTTTGACGATGCAATGCGAACCCAGGAAGCCCTCGAGATTGTGGAAGCATCGGCCGCAGCCCGGAGCTGGGCAAAACTGTAACCAAACTAACTTCGGTAACTTGCCGTAACTTGCGCATCTGCCTAGCATTAAATGCAGGTATGCTACACAGTCTACTGCTTAGCAATGATCAAGATACGGTCAGGGTCGTAAGCCGCGTCTTCAAAGATCTCGAAGTCGACATGGACCACTGCGGAGAGACGTTTACTGCGCTTTCGCAGGCCATTGAGCACCACTACGACGCGATCATTATTGACGACGCGATGGACGAACCGCACCTGGCCCTGCAGAAGCTGATGGAGCTTCCTTCCTGTAGCACTTCAGTCCGCATTGTGTTAGCCGATCCCGCCGCTGCCCTTCACCCTGTATTCCGCGCCAGTACTCAGGTCGTACTGTACAAGCCGCTTTCGCCTGATCGGGTGCGGCATGGCTTGCGTGCAGTGCGCAATTTGATGACCCGTGAACGGCGTCGCGGCAACTCGCGGATATCTACTACCCTAGCAGCCCGGATGAGCCCAGCGCATGCCCGCGGCACGGGCAAGCAGATCACGATCACGGATCTGAGCGAGACCGGCGCTGCCATTCGTTGCGACCTCGACCAATTACCGGCTTCGGGGGGCGTGACTCTCGACTTCTCGTTACCCAGCGAATCTGAGATTATTCATACGACCGGCGAACTGGTTTGGCAGGACAATAAGGAGCGCGCCGGAATTCGTTTTCTCGATATGCCCAGCCATGCGCGCAAGCAACTGGCAAGATGGATCAAGGAACATCCCACTAAGGCAGGGCATTCCATAGCGGCACGCGCCGGCAAATAAATCCGGTCGGCGTTTGATGTTGAATTTCGGCTGGCGTGCGTCAATTCCTGGAGCAGTGAACCCACCCCAAAAAGCTATCGACTACGGAAAAATCTCCGCTTCTGCCAGGCACTTGCCCTTCTTATCCTTGTCGGAAAGAAGTGGCTCTCTATGACTCTCCCATTCAATGTTTAACTCAGGATCGTTCCAGAGCAGGGTGCGTTCGAGTTCCGGGAAATAAAATTGGGTGGCCTTATATAGGACGTGAGCGCCGTCCGAAAGTACGTAGAAGCCATGGGCAAACCCCGGTGGAATCCAGACCATTCGCCGGTTTTCACCCGACAGTTTCACTCCACGCCAACGTCTGAAACTGACAGAGCTGCGACGCAAGTCGACAAATACATCGAGTACTTCCCCGCTGATTACCCGCACCAGCTTGCCTTGCGGTTTTTCGACCTGATAATGCAGGCCGCGCAGAACTCCGCGTTTCGAAAAGGAATGGTTGTCCTGCACGAATTTGTTCGGAATTCCAATTTCTGTGAAGGTCTTCTCGTTATAACTTTCCAGAAAGAATCCGCGATCATCGGAAAATACCTTGGGCTCGAGCACAAGAGCGCCAGCGAGAGGAGTTTTTAGAACATTCATAATCTGATCAGAAAACTTGCTCTCTTAACATCTGCAGAAGGTAAGCTCCGTATCCATTATTCTTCATGGCGACAGCAGCGTGTTCAACCTGGTGTGCAGTGATGTATCCGTAGCGATAAGCAATTTCCTCGGGGCAAGCGACCATCAATCCCTGGCGCGTTTCGATGGTTTGAATGAAAAGAGAAGCTTCCAGCATGGCTTCATGTGTCCCAGTATCGAGCCAGGCCATGCCGCGCCCCATGACTGCCACTTCCAGTGTGCCGCGCTTAAGATACTCGCGGTTTACATCGGTGATCTCGAGTTCTCCGCGAGCTGAAGGCTTGAGCGCACCAGCGATCTCAACCACCTGTGAATCGTAGAAATATAATCCGGTGACCGCATAGCGAGACTTCGGCTTCTGAGGTTTTTCTTCCAGGCTGATGGCCTTTCCTTGCGAATCGAACTCGACCACGCCATAGCGTTCAGGATCATGCACCGGATAAGCAAAAATGCGCGCGCCCTTTTCGCACTCGGCGGCATCTTTCACGCTTTTGGCAAGGTCATGGCCGTGGAAGATGTTGTCGCCCAGTACCAGTGCACAGCAGTGACCTTCAATCAATTCTCTCGCGATCAGAAAAGCCTGCGCTATGCCTTCGGGCTTAGGCTGCGCGACATAAGATAGAGCTAGTCCAAACCTTGAACCATCGCCCAGAAGGTGCTGAAACTTTGGAAGATCGTCAGGCGTAGAAATCAATACGATCTCTCGAATCCCGGCCAGCATCAGGGTCGAGAGCGGGTAATACACCATTGGTTTGTCGTAAATGGGAAGCAGGCTTTTTCCGACCGCGTGGGTAACAGGGTAAAGACGCGTGCCAGACCCGCCCGCCAGAATGATGCCTTTGTATTTTGAGGATTTGAGGATCGGGAGATTAGACATTCGGTTGGGATTGTACTGTATCGAAATTAAAGTGAGTACTGGGTGGCCAGCCATTGCCGGTAGTCGCCGCTGGTAACCGACTGGATCCACGCTTCATTGTCCAAATACCACTGAATGGTTTTGCGAATTCCGCTTTCAAAAGTTTCTTTTGGCACCCAGCCGAGTTCGCTTTGGATTTTCGCCGCATCCATGGCATAGCGGCGGTCGTGCCCAGGGCG
This sequence comes from Terriglobales bacterium, assembly GCA_036268595.1. Lineage (GTDB taxonomy): Bacteria > Acidobacteriota > Terriglobia > Terriglobales > Acidobacteriaceae > Gp1-AA145. Next base: position 17,748 of record DATATW010000106.1, on the reverse strand, counting down.
GTCCTTCACAAATGTGATCAGATTCTTGTGGGGAACCACGGGATCATTGCTGCGAAGCTCGTCCAGCACTGAACAGATCGTGTTCACCACATCAAGGTTCTTGATTTCGTTGTTTCCGCCAATGTTGTAGGTTTCGCCCGGCCTGCCGTGTTTAAGCACGGTGCGAATGGCTTCGCAATGATCGGTGACATAAAGCCAATCGCGTACATTCAGGCCATCACCATAAACCGGAATCGGCTTGCCGCCCAGCGCGTGCAAAATCACTAGAGGAATCAGCTTCTCGGGAAACTGAAATGGGCCGTAATTATTGGAGCAATTGGTGGTGAGCACCGGCACACCATAAGTGTGAAAATAAGCGCGCACCAGGTGGTCAGAGGCCGCTTTGGATGCGGAGTAAGGACTATTGGGAGCATAGCGGGTGGTTTCCGAGAATGCTGCCTCGGTCGCACCGAGCGAGCCGTAAACCTCGTCAGTGGAAACATGCAGGAAGCGGAATCTGCTTTTTTCATCGGCGGTCATCGCCGACCAATAGGTGCGCGCTTCTTCCAGCAAACTGAAAGTTCCATTGACATTGGTACGGACGAAATCATCCGGGCCGTGAATCGAACGATCGACGTGACTTTCTGCCGCAAAGTGAACGATGGCGCAAGGACGGCTAGTGAGCAATAAGTCGGCTACAAAACCCCGGTCACAGATGTCACCTTGCACGAACTTGTATCTACGATCAGAAGAAACCGAAGCGAGATTGGCTGGGTTTCCGGCGTAGGTTAGCTTGTCCAAATTAACGACAGTCGATGGCTCGCTGCCTAGCCAATGAAGAATGAAGTTGGCGCCGATGAACCCCGCGCCCCCGGTAACCAGAATTGTGTCAGCCTGATTTTTCAATGTTGATTCGTTTTGGGTATGCAAGGCGCTAACCACGAAGGTCACGAAGGTTCACGAAGGTAAAACCTTTAACGTGAAAATAAAAAGTTCGTGAGCACTTGGCGTCGTCTTTCCTTCGTCGTACTTCGTGCCCTTCGTGGTTAATGCTCTTCCAACGCCTGCAAAATCGCTAACAACATTATCTGGTATTTTGCGGATTTTGTCCGGTGCCTGATGGTAGACGTCAGGATCCCTCGGAATTTGAGGAAAACGCATCTTTTTCCAAGAGAACTTTCGCAAAAACCTCGCCATCCACGTTCCCGCCACTTGCGATTAAAGCGACACGTTTGCCTTCGATGCTGGTCTTTTCCTTTAAAGCAGCGGCCAGTGCAGCGGCGCCAGCCCCTTCAATAGTGTTATGCGTGCTTGAAAAATAGAGCCGCATGGCGTGGCGAATTTCATCATCGCTGGCACCGGCAATGTGATCGACGTTCTTCCCAATGATCTCGACCGCGTCATCATCCGGAACACGGCAAGCCATACCGTCAGCGATCAGGGTTGTGACCGGAGCAGCGATCGAGCGCCCGGCTGCGAATGACAACGCATAAGCCGGGGCGCCATCCGACACTACCCCCACGATTTTGGTCTTAAGGCTCATGCCGTTGCGCACTGCGCTAGCCGCACAAATGCCCGATCCCATCCCGATTGGAACATAAACCAGGTCGAGGTCGGGGACCGCCGTGAACAGTTCCGTCCAATAAGTCGCGACGCCAGTAACGATGTCGCGATGGAACGGCGGAACAAAGTGCAGGCCGTCAGCTTTTGTCAGCTTTTGCCAGCTTCGCTGCGTACTCACGTGACTCCTGGAAGTCCTGGCCGAACTCGATCAGATGAGCACCCTGGCTGCGCATCGCGGCGTTCTTCTCAACGCTGTTCCCGTACGGGACAACAATTGTGACTGGAACTTTGAAACGCTTGCCGGCAAGCGCAACCGATTGACCGTGATTGCCGCGCGTGGCCGTGATTAGGCTTTTGATTCTGTTGCCATTGCGGAAGAGCTGCGCCGCGTATACTACCGCAGACCGCGCCTTGAAAGCGCCGATGGGCGTGTGGTTCTCATGCTTTACCCAAACCGAGGCTCGCAGCTTCTCATTCAGCTGCGGCCAGGAAATCTGCGGAGTAGGTTGCATGAGCTCATAAACCAGTTTTTGCGCTTCTGCAATTTCCCGTAGCGAAGGTAGCTCCATTGCCATTTGTGTAATTCGATGTTCAAGATACATTCAATTGACTCACTATTTTAGGTCAACTATTGTGCCCAGGAACTTTGCGCGCGCCAGGAACGTAGTCATGATTGCGGACCTTCGGTGAGTTAATCGTTAACATTCGCGGCATAACCTATGGACATCCTGAAAACCTCACGATCCATCACCGTTTCGGTCACCTTGCTGCTTCTCATGATGGCATTGCTCGCCGGCGGAGCGGCCTGGCGAGAATCAGTGACCGTGGATGAAGTAGCGCACACCGGCGCTGGCGTCAGTTATTTGCAAAAGCGCGACATGCGAATGAATGAGGAGCACCCGCCGCTGGCCAAGGTGCTGGCTGCGCTGCCATTGGTTTTGCGCCGAGCCCATGCCGACTACTCCGATGTTTCGTGGACCTTCAGCGGCGAAGGAATGTTCAACCAATACTTGGGTGAGTGGGTTTTCGGCCACTCATTTTTGTTGCGTTGGAACGATCCCATCTCGACGCTGAGGTGGGCACGCTTCCCCATGCTGCTGGTGATGTTGCTTCTCGGATTTGTTCTTTACGCCTGCGGCGCGAACCTCGGAGGTAGTCCCTGGGGAGGTTTGCTGTGCCTGGTCGCGTATGTGACCATGCCAGTCTTCCTGGCGTTCGGGCCGCTGGTCATCACGGACATCCTGGTGACGTTGTTTTGGATTTTGGCGATCTGGCTATTGCCGCAGATGTGGAAATCTCCCAGCCGCAAGCAAGTGCTCTATTTCGGCCTTGCCCTGGCGGGAGCTTTTCTGTCGAAATTTTCCTCGGGATTGCTGTTCTTCGTATTTCCGGCAATCGCGATCAGTATGAGATTTCGGCCGCTGCCCGAACAGCCAACCGAAAAAAAGGAACGGCGTGCCTGGCGATGGCGGGCCTGGGGCAACATTGCCAAAGGTACGCTGTGGGCTTCGCTCTTCGTTTATCTCGTCTACTTAATTCTTTCGTGGAACGAATCGACAGATTCGTTCAGCATGATTCCGCATTTTCCCGCTTCGCCATTTCTGCGGCGAATGCTCATGCCTATCTGGAAGTACCTGCGCGGGCTGATCGGATTCGCTTTCGGCGCGGCAAGCCGACCGACGTATATTCTTGGACACCCTTATTCTCATGGCGTTTGGTTTTACTTCCCTGTCCTGACTTTTCTGAAATCCCCGCTCGCCTTTCTGCTTCTGCTGGTGCTGGCTATTGCAATTGCATTGGTAATTAAGAGGCGCCAAGGAACGCAATTCTCCGCGATTCCCGCCGGGATGGAACTGCACTGGCGCAGCCTATGGGTATCGCTGGTGATCTTTACCGTCGCGTGCATGCTGAACCGGCTGGACATCAGCATCCGTCATTTTTCAATTCCACTCGCGCTGATGATCCTGTTGCTCGCGCCCCTGCCCCGCATGCTGGAATTCTTACACCATGAAGGCTGGCCGGGGGCGAGGGCAGCGGCCTGGACCACTTTTGCTCTGGTAGCAACCCTGATGTTCACCGCAATTCGCGCCTATCCTAACTATTTTCCATTCTTTAATACGCTCAGCATGGGGCGACCCGGCTATGTGTTGGTGAACGATTCAAACCTCGACTGGAATCAAGCGCTTCCTGCGGTCGAAACCTTTGTAGGGCAGCGCGGACTAAAACGGATATTGCTCGACGAGTACGGGCTTTCCGACCCGCACCCTTATGTGCCGCAGGCACAGCCTTGGAATTGCCAGAAGCCCGGTCCGTCTGACGGCAGCCAGTGGGCAGCCGTGTCGGCAGGCCTGATCGCCGACGGCAGCAACTGCGGCTGGCTGATGGATTATCCACATCAAAAATTGGCGGGTGGCAGCATGTACGCGTTTCAACTGCCCAGAATTATTCCTGCTGCGGGCGCGCCAGGAGGTCCACCAACGCCTGACGAATACAGGTATTTTGGAGGCATGGGTATCAACGGAGAAGATTTCCGAACGATTATCGGAAACTGCATACGCGATCCCCAACAACTCCACGCCACCATGCGTCGCTTCGCGGAAATATCGCAAAATAAAAAATAAACGGAATCGCAATGAGCTCGGAAGTTTTGGATCTGAGTTGGCGAGAAAAATAAGAGGGCGGCGGGTTACCGCCACCCCTTTAATGATGCTTACTTCTGCGGAGGCTGAGAATTGTTCGGCGCAGGCTGCTGATTTTCCTGCTGTTGCTGCTGGACGCGCTGCTGTTGCATCTCCGCCAATTTCTGAAGTTGCTCGCTGGTGAGAATGGCTTTAATTTTGGGCGAGGCCTGAGCGCGAATCTGGTTGGCCTTATCGATCTTTTGCTCCTGCGTGAGGGAATTATCGTTTCGCAGGGCCTCCATTTGCTGGTTCTCATCCGCGATGATGGGCCGCAGCTTGGCCTTTTGCTCGTCGGTGAGGTTCAGCGGATTGTCCTGATTGGCTTGGGCTTGGGCACTGTTCTGATTAGCTGTTGCCGGTGCGCCCGGCTGTGCTGAAGGCGGTGCCGCTGGCGCGGCCTGTGCCGGAGCTGATGGTGACGACGGGTTGCTTGCCGGTGATTGCGCAACGGCCGGTAGGCTGATCGCCAACCCCAGTGCAAACGACAGGACTGGAAATGTTGAGATTTTCATGTTGCTCCTTTGTTGACGAGTGACTGGGCTCGACCTGCGGCAACTCACCCGCGGCACGAGTTCGTCAGATGAGGTATCAGGGACGCAGGGTTGCCGGAATGCCGGAAAGTATAAGCCCGTCAGCTCTCGATTGCAGCCAAAATCGCGCGTTTCGTGAACACTCTAATCATCTCGCGCCGGTACTCTGGAGTTAATGCGGAAGTTGTAAGGGGCTTAGCAGTTCGGGCTGCGAGTTCAGCAGCGTGCTCGGCAGCTTCATCGCCGATTGCGCCATTGTTTGTTATAACGCTTAGGCCTGGCACTAACACTGGCGCCGGATTCACCGCGGTCAGTGCAATCTGAATGTCTTCAATGTGGCCATTTGACTTCTTTACTGCGACGGCTACTCCGGCCAGCGGGTAGTCGATTGATCCGCGCACCCGCAACTTTCGGTAGATTCCGCGATAGCCATATGAAGATTGCGGAAGAATAATCTTCGTGACCAGTTCGTTGGGCTGCAGCCGACGATAGTCATCGCCTTCGCCAGTGTAAAAATCGCGCAGCGGGATTCGCCGGGAATTAGTCGCGCTGGCAATTTCGATTTCCGCACTCAGACAGAGTAACGCAGGTGGTGTGTCGCCCGAGAACGCCGCCCAGCACTTGGTCCCGCCGGGAGCAACATGACACAGATCGCCATCTTTTTTGATGCAAAAGCCGCAAGATTTCCGCCACGTGAGCGACTGGTTATACCAGAGGCAGCGGGTGTCAAGGCAGATGTTGCCGCCAATAGTGCCCATGTGGCGGATGAGCGGCGAGGCAACCGTTTTGGCGGCTTCAGTCAGGACTGGATAATTTTTCTTCAGAATGGACGACTGTTCAATCTCGTGCAAAGTAGTCAGCGCGCCGACTTCAATTCCCTGCTCGGTCTCGCGGATTCCTTTGAGTTCTTCTACCCGGCGAAGATCTAAAACTTGCTTCGGCTCAAAAAGTCTCTGCCGCATGGATGGAAGAAGATCCGTGCCCCCGGCGAGAACGCGTGTGTTGCCGGCATGGTCGGTCAAATGTCCCAAGGCGTCAGGTAGATTGCGCGGGCGCGACAATCTGAATTCGGAAAGACTCATTGCCCACCCTTGGCGGGCGATGGCGCCCGCCCCACATGCTTCTCATGCCGCTCCTGACCTTTGCCTTTGAACCAGAGCGATCCGCCATGCTCACGAAACTTTCTCGGCGCGGTCGGATCGACACCCTCGGTAAGGTTCAATTGTTTGGCATTTCTCTTCGCACGCAATGCCGCAAGAACACGCTCGGGAGTAAATGGCGACTCATGCAATCGAATTCCTACTGCATCCCAAATCGCATTCGAGATCGCCGGGATGGTTGCGGCCAACGCGCCCTCACTGCATTCCTTTGCGCCGAATGGGCCTTCGGGATCGATGCTTTCAACGATCATGGCCTCGACTTCCGGCGATTCCGCAGAGGATGGACTGCGGTATTCAAGCAGCCCGGGATTCATCAGCAAGCCGTCTTTCCAGATCATTTCTTCAGTGAGCGCCTGCCCCATACCCATCCAGACCGAGCCGATCACCTGGCCTTCGACGGCAACAGGATTCAGCGCGCGTCCGCAATCGTGCGCCGCCCACACTTTGTGGACGGTGACTTCGCCGGTGTCTTCATCAACGCTGACTTCAGCGACCTGCGCTGAGTACGAATAGGCGGGTGATGGGCCGACGCCTCCGCCTTTGTGCTTGCCACCGCGGGCTTCTGGTGGAGGAGCGTAAGACCCGGTCCCGGTAAGCGCACCGTGGAAATCGATAGCCGCGACAACGGCTTCTTCGAATGACATGGAAGACTTCGGCGAGTCACTCTCTGTGCGCTTCTGCTGAAGCGAGCCGCGGAGAATCTGGCCTTCAACACGGCCGGAGACGGTTGCGGAACTGGGCTCGATATTCTGAGGTGAACCATGCGGGGACCGCGATAGACCATGTGGGGACGGGCGCCCTCGCCCGTCCGGCCCGCGCGCTTCTTGCGCGGGCAAATCTTTTCGAACTATCACATCATCTCGGAACAGTAGCTCTTCCGGAGCACATCCCATCTTCTTTGCGGCAGCCGCGGCAATTTGTTTCTTCACCGCTTCGGCGGCGCGAAGCGTCGCATTCCCGGCCATGAATGTTACGCGGCTAGAGTAAGAGCCGATGTCGATCGGCGTGAGATCGGTATCGGCGGCCACAACTTTGACGCGCGCGAGTGAGCAGCCCAGCACTTCAGCCGCGATCTGCGCCGTCATAGTGTCAGAGCCCTGACCGATCTCTGACGCTCCGGTGTAAACCACGACTCCGCCGTCGCGATCAATCTTGATGTTCACGGTGGAGTGTGGCATATCCGACCGGATAATCGAATTCGCCGCGCCGCTCACGTAATGGCTGCAAGCCACGCCAAGCCCTCGTCCCTTCGGCATTTTGCCCTTGCGATCTTTCCATCCCGACCGATCGACAACTTTTTCGATGCACTCCGGCAAGCCGTAACTTTGCACGCGCAGTCCATTCACCGTGATGCACGGCGGCTGAAGTAAATTGCGGCGACGGATTTCAGCGGGATCAATCTTCAGCTTGACGGCAAGTTCATCGAGTTGCGACTCGAAAGCGAAGCGCACATTGACCGTGCCGTGACCGCGCATGGCGCCACATGCGGGCTTGTTAGTGAGCACGCGGTAGCCGTCATATTGAATGTTGGGAATGTCGTAGAGAGCGCCGAGCAGCGCGCCGGAATAAAGAATCGTGACCACGCCGTACGAGCAGTAGCCGCCGCCATCCTGCACCACACGAGCCTTTACCGCGGTGATATGGCCATCGTTCTTGACGCCGGTCTTAAGGTCAATGATGGTGCGCGGTCGTCCGCGATGCGCCCAGAAAACTTCCTCACGCGTGTAAGTGATTTTCACCGGGCGCTGGGCTTTGCGGGCAGCGACCGCTGCGATGATCTCCAGCGGGATGACTTCACTCTTGCCGCCAAAGCCGCCGCCGACCAAAGGCTTGATCACGCGAATTTGCGACATCGGCATTTCAAGCACGAGCGAAAGTTTGTGCTGCAGGTAATACGGCACCTGGGTCGACGACCAGACGGTGAGGCGCCCGGGTTTGCCGGTCTGCGAGTCGATCTCGAAGGTTGCCAGCGTCGAGTGTGGCTCCATGGCGGCGTGCGTGACTTCATTGGCAATGAAGCGGGCTTCTTCGATGTGGTCAGCTTCGGCAAAACCTTTATCGGGATCACCGAAGGCGTGGTGATAATCCTTTTCGAGGTTGTGCGGCTTGTTGTCATGAATCAGGTCGCGCTCGGCTTTCATCGACTCTTCGGGATCAAAGTACGCGGGCAGAAGTTCGTATTCGACATCGATCAGTTCTAGAGCGCGCTCGGCAGTGGATTCATCTTCTGCGGCAACGCAGGCCACGTTGTCTCCGACGTAGCGGACTTTGTCGGTGGCGAGCGCGTGCTCGTCATGTCCGACGGGCAGAATACCGTAAGGATTAGGAGCGTCGGCGCCAACGACCACGCACACTACGCCATCGAGTCTCTCGGCGCGGCTGATGTCAATGCGCTTGATGCGTGCGTGCGGATGTGGCGAATGCAGAATCTTGCCGACCAGCATTCCGGGAACGGAAAGGTCGTCAGTGTACTTGCCGGCACCGGTCGTCTTGCCGGCGGCGTCAACCATGGAGATGGGCTTGCCGATGATGGAAAACTCACTCATAAATGACCAACTGGGGACGACCAATAACCATGTGGGGACGGGCGCCCCCGCCCGTCCGATCGAGCGAAGCTCGACGATGATCCGAGCGCCTCAACAACGGCAATAGACCTGACCCCGCAAGCGTCATGCCGCAGCAAGCGAACAGCAGGTTCCTCCACTGCGTTCGACCATCCTAAGACGGATGGTCGAACTCCGGTCGGAATGACAGAGGTTACGGGAGTATTCAGGGTTGCGTCGCCATTCCCTTCTGCTCGGCCTGGATTGCGGCTTTGATGGCTTCGTACATCTGGCTGTAGCCGGTGCATCGGCACAAGTTGCTGCTCAATGCGTCGCGAATTTCGGGATCGGTCGGGTTGGGATTTGTCGCCAGCAGATGCTTCACCGTCATCATGAAGCCGGGGGTGCAGAAGCCGCACTGCGCGCCGCCCCAATCGCCGTAAGCTTTTTGGATCGCCGCCAGCGCGCCGTGCTCGCTGACGCCTTCGACCGTGGTGATCTCCTGGCCTTCGCAGCTCGCGGCCAGCATAGTGCAGGAGAGCGCAGGCGCGCCATCCACCAGAACGGTACATGCGCCGCACGAGGAATCGTCACAGCCGCGCTTCGAACCGGTGAGCTGCAGGTCTTGGCGCAGCGCGTCGAGCAGCAGGCGATTGGGCATGAGCGCCAGCTCGTGCGTTCGACCGTTCACTCGAAGTTCGAGAAGTTGTTTTTTCATGAAAATAGCTTTTAGCCATTAGCTCTTAGCTTCTAGCTAGAACCCCGCGGCCGTGGACGCCCGCATTTACATGGTCTGTGCTAATAGCCAAAATCTGCTTGTGCTGCGTACGCGTGCTGTTTCACTTCCAGCGCTGCGACGCGATTTGCTCCCAGTTGATCTAAATATGTCTGGCGATCTGGAACACTATGCACCCAGCGATCCAGCCACACGTCACTTTTTGTTTTCGTCTTCGTTTGCTCGTGATACTCGCGAAAGAAATCGTTATCGCGATTGTAGTAACCCTGCACCGGGGAAGGATGCGCTCCGTACGGGCATTCGACAACGGCATTTACCAGAAAGCCAGGGATGACTGTGCGATTGGGATCGCTGGCAATGACCTCGGGCGCAACAATCTCCTCGGCAATCACGATCACCCGCTTGGCAGCACGCACGCCTTCAATCATCACTCCGAAATTTCCCCAGCAGTGAGCGTTGCCTTCAGAATCGGCGCGCTGCACATGAATGATGGTGACATCGGGATTCAGCGCCCGCACCGCCCACAAGGATTCCTTCTTCTCGAACGGCGAAAATATCTGATAGAAAAAATGATTGCCCTTAGCGGTGTCGCTGCCCAGCGCGGTCTTAGTCGGAAGAAACGGCACGCCCATCGCCCCCGCCTGTAAAGCCAGAGCAACTGCAAAATTGCTCATGTTGAATACTTTCATTCCATCTTGCTCGACCGCGCGCCGAAAGTTGTAAGCCGAACCCATCATCACATTGCCCACCCATGCGGCGATGACTTTCTCGACGCATCCCGCGCCGATCAGTTGATCGAACAGAATGTCGGAAATTGGACCTATCAATGTGAGGTCACGCTTCTTCTTTCGGATGATTTCATGACCGGCTGCAAACGGGATCATCTGTTCCATCTGCAAGCCCATGGCGACGGAGGAGCCGTCGGGAACGAATTCAGCAATCGCGTCGCGCATAGAGCGGAGTTTCGACATTGCGATTACCGCCCCTTCCATTTCGGCTGGCGCTTTTCCATAAAGGCTTGAATGCCTTCGTGAGCGTCTTCGGTTTGCATCAGTTCGTCGAGATAAATCTTTTCCGATCGTGACAGGCCTTTGTCGAAGTGCATGGAATCCCAGGCGTAGATTGCTTTTTTGGTTATAGCGAGTGCCGCGGGACTGAGCGAGGACAGTTTGCTCACGGTTTGGTCCACAGTGCGCCCGAGTTCATCTCCAGGGACTGAGCCGCTGGCCAGCCCGATAGCAGCCGCATCCGAGCCGATAATCGTGCGACCGGTAAGAATCAAGTCGGACGCGCGCTTCTGCCCGACTAGGGCGCTCAGAGCTGTAACCGCGATGGGAGGAAAACAGCCGAGTTGAATTTCCGGAAATCCCCATTGCGCATCATCAGATGTATAAACGAGGTCGCAGACCATCGCGAGTTCAGCGCCTCCCCCTAGACAGCGCCCGTGGATAGATGCAATCGTGACTTTCCGCGTGGCGATCAGGCTACGAATCACACGATGAAATTTCTCCAGCATGGCGGCGACTTGGTCGGGCATGTGCGCAGCTACGTCGACTCCAGCAGAAAAGCAGTTCCCTGCTCCGCTGAAAATTATGACTGAACTTTCTGACCTGGATTCGGTCTCGGCAAGAACTGCCGATAGTTCGTCCATCATCGGAATGTCGATGATGTTGAGCGGTGGATTTCGCAGAGTGATGTGCGCCACTGACCCTCTACTCTCAAGCAAGAGCCACTTGAATCCGGATGTAGTTTGTGAGGCCATGTCGTTTCGCGGGCGAGGGCGCCCGCGCCACACTCATCAACTGGTCCAAAAACCTTGTTCGTCGTATTCGCGAACCGCCTGCAATTCATCCGGTGATGGTCGCGGAGTCTCCTGCACGTTTGTCCCGTGCTGCAATTTCCATCCCGTGTTCGACAGTACGTCTTCGATCTCGATACCTGGGTGCACAGAGTCCAGATACGCCCCGCCGCTATCATCGAAGCGCAGAACCGACTTAGTCGTAATCACAGCTGAAGGCCCGCCGCGCGGCAGACCAACTTTCTTCCGCCACTCACCGCCATCGCCATAGCCCGGACTGGTCATAAATGAAACCCGCTCCGGCAGGCGCTCTTTCTTATGCTCGAGCAAAACCACAAAACGACGCGCAAGCGACGCGATGTCACAAGCACCGCCGGACCCGGGCAGGCGAATCAGTCCCCTCGGCCCTTGCACCTCGGTGGAATTCAGATTGCCGAAGCGGTCAACTTCTGCTGCGCCCAGAAAGCCGAGATCGACGCGTCCAGATTGCAGCAAGCTCATCACGCCGAGCATGTCGAGGCATTGGGTCGCGCCAAGAATATTCGGGGGATCGGCCATGGTGTAGATCAGTTCTGCGGCGGGGGTCGAACGGATCACGCCATTTTCGAAGAGGCCGACGGCGTTCGGCGCATGAGTTTTCTTCGCCACAACAAAAGCAATAAGCGGGAGGCGCATGCCGACGAAGACCAGTTCTCCATCTTTGATTTCGCGGGCGGCGGCACAAACCATGAGTTCGGAGAGCGTGTATGCGTTTGTCGAGCCCTGCTCGACCGAACGGGCGAGAGCCTGCCCTGAGCTTGCCGAAGGGGCGCCCGTTCCCACATGGACTGCGCCACTCACAGGTTTATCGCCGACTTGCGCGGCTCGGCTATGGTTTCGAACGGATCGCGCGCGCCTTCTTTGGGCACGATCCATTTCTTTTCATTGGCGATGATTTCGAGAAGTAGCTTTTTATCGTCCGCACTGGGCAGGAAGTCCGGCAACTGCTGGTCGTAGTCTTTATCTTCCAATCGCCCGCCGGTTTCGGGATGATATTTCTGATTGGCCCAGCGGCCAATCATGCGATTGAACTTGATGTCCGGAGCGTAGAGCTTGGGCTCGCCCGGCTTGAGCACAACGTTAAAGCGCCCAATTAGGCCGGCAACTTCGTCGCGATACAGGTTGCGATTGTAATCGTTCAGATCGTCGAGATCAGCCTGCTTGTCGTTTTTAGGCTCGTCGTAACGCCCTTTGATTCCCCAAACGTAGGCCCAATGCGCGGATGAGGAGTGATCGGTCCCAAAGAGATCGTACGAACTGGAAAGCCACTTGTTGAGATATTTCTGAATCAGCCATGCCGGAATTACGCCCGCCTGAACGATGCGCCGCAGGCCGTCATTGCCGGTGCCCATGTGGAAAGCTTCTTCGCGGAGCATGTATGACATGGATCGACCGAGCGGCGCAAACGCCGAATATTTCAGCATCTGCAGCTGAAACTTTCCGTCGCGATCCACGAAGTCGGTGTAGGTGAAAAAATCCATCCAGTTGTCGACATCGACGTTAAAGGCGCCCAGCAGGCGCTTGTTTTCGAAAGCCCGCCGCTCCAGCATTTTTTGCGCTTCAACTTTGCCGGAGTAGCCGAAGTGGTCGACCAGCAAAGCGCACATCTGCCAACCGTGGCGCATCTCTTCGATCATTACGCGGGTGATGGCGCGGCGGTCCCAATCCGTGGGCGCGGTTTCGAATAAATACCGCTGTTGCTCGACACTGGCAAATTCAGTATCGCCCTGGTAAACGATCATGTTCATCAGGGCGTCGCGCATTTGCTGCGTGGGAATCTGCCGCAGGTTCTCCCATTTGCGCTTGCCTTTGTAGTGACCGAATTGAATTTCTTCGGTTTCGATGGCTCCAAAAAGCGTATCGAATTTAAAGCTGGCAATCTCGTCGCGATTGACTCCGATTTCCTTGCGCCACTCGTCGAAAAGACCAATCCAGTCACTGAAGGTGCCGATTTTCGCTACTTTGCCGGGCATATATCCTCTTAGAAGATTGTGGAGAGACGGGCGTCTCGCCCGTCCAGTCTGGAGTTGCTCGGGCGAGGTCGCCCGCGCCTCCACAGACGTGTTATTTCGCTTTGAACTCTGCCGGCCGTTTCTCCACGTACGCGGCCAGTCCTTCTTTTGCGTCTTCGCTCTGGAATAGCAGCTGCTGATTTTCGCGTTCAACCGCCAGCGCCGACTCCATAGGGATCTCCCATCCTGTTTGCACCGCGCGCTTGATCCTGCCGACGGCCTTCGCGGCTTTGTTCGGCGGGCAGAACTGGCGCGCATACTCCATGATGTTTTCCATGAAGGCTTCGCGCTCGAAGATGTCATTGATAACGCCCAGTTCAAGCGCCTCTTCAAACGAAAACGTGTTGCCGGTGACCATCAGCTCGATGGCTTTGCTCTTCCCTACCAAGCGGGACAGACGCTGCGTTCCTCCGGTTCCGGGAAGCACACCTAGGTTCACTTCCGGTAGCCCGATCTTGCCTGCGTCTTTGCGAGCAATGCGTATGTCTGCCGCCATGGCGATTTCGAGCCCTCCGCCGACGCAGTGGCCGTTAATGGCGGCAATCACCAGCTTGGGTGTGTGCTCCAGCCGCAGCAACATTTCGTTGGCGTGCAAGCAAAAGTAATACTTGAATGTGGGATCAACGCTGGCCAGCATTTTGATATTCGCACCGGCGGAGAAAAATTTATCGCCCGCGCCGGTGAGCAGGATGACGTAAACATCGTTCGCCATACGGGCCTTGAGGATTGCCTCATCGAGCTGGCGATTCATCTCGTAGGTGTAGGTATTCGCCGGCGGATCGTTCATCTCAATAATCGCAACGCCGCCATCCACGCGATATTTGACGAGTGGCTCGGTGGATTCAGTGGGGGGATTCAGGACGGTCGCCATTTGATGTGTTCCTCCTGGCAGTGTGCTGCCGTTGTTAATCGCTGCTGCCGATGCCTCGGAAAAAAATCTTGCTCATATCCTGCGCCAGCCGATCGGCCTTGCCATCAAGCCGCGGGTTGTACCAGGTGTAAATCCAGTTCATCATTCCGAACAGCGAAAGTACCGCCGTCCGACTGTCAAATTCTAGTCCCTTTTCTTTTTTGTAGCGGTCCAGCAACTCACGGCAGATCTGGTAGTACTCCCGCTTGATATGTGCGATCTCGCGCCCATAAGCGCCCTCGAGTACGTCGTCTTCATGCGACAGGACTTTCATAGCCCGCTGGTGCTCAAGAAAATATTCGAGATGATTGTGGATGAAGATTCGAACACCCTCTTCAGGATCGCGCACTTGCGAGAGCCGGTCGCGCAGGCGCGAAAGAATCGTCGAAAAAGTATGTTTCTGGACCAAATACAGCAATCGGTCTTTCGAGCCAAAGTAGTGATACATACCGGCGAGAGACATGCCAGTGGCGCGAGATAGGTCGCGCATGGAGGCGCCGGCATACCCTTTTTCGCAGAAAACTTCGGTGGCATGTTCCAGAATCTTGCCCAACTGGCGATCGAAGCGCGGCTCAGATGATCGATGCCGAACCGATGGGCGGAGGCGGGGTTTGGTGGTAGAAAAGGCCATAGTTCGAACGTTCGTTCTAATCTTACTCCTTACCGCTACCCCAGGCAAGCTGAAGAAGCCGGGATCAATTCCGAATATCGGACATTAACTTCTCGACCTCAGCTTTCAGATCACCGGTGAGCGGCAGTAATGGCAGGCGGGGCGGGCCCCCGTAGTAGCCGTTGAGGTCGAGCGCATACTTTAGGCCAGAAATGCCAAGTTCGCTGCCGACCCTGATGGCACTGGTAGAGACGCGTTGCTGCTTTTCTTGGGCCAGCTTGGCATCTCCCTCTTTCCAGGCAGTGTAAATTTCATAGCAGGCAGTAGGAGCAGGAGTGGCAAAAGCGAGCACCGCGCCTACGGCTCCGGCTTCGAGTCCCGGAAGTAGTCTCTGCGCAGTGCCGGCGAGAACCTGGAAACCGACTTCTTTTTGGCGGGTCTTGAGGCCAGCGGAGGTGGAAGCATTTGCGGAGCCTTGCTCCGCCGCACGGCCGAGGGCGGCCGTCCCCACGTGGCCAACTTTCTCAACCTGATTATCCCCTGCTCCTGAAAGTACGCCAATGGTGACAAGTTCACCGCTTTCGTTTGATGAATCCGGCTGCGCGGCCTTGACCATTCGCGGAGTGACAGCCGCAAACGTTGCAGTCACAGTCGCACTCCGCTTGATATGCTTCGTCCCTTCCACCATTCGCCGGATCTTCTCAGCATCGCCACCCGATTCCTTGATTCCGATAATGTTGGGATGATTCGCGAGCTCGATGACGAGTTCCGGCGGCATGTCGTATCCGGTGAACACCGGCACACTGTAGATCAGAACCGGAATCGGCGAGTGATCGGCAACGGTGCGATAAAAGGCCAGAATGTTGGCTGGCTTTAATTGCGGCTTGTAGAAAAAAGGAGTGCGCACGAGTGCAGCGTCGAATCCCAGGTTTGCTGCATATTCTGTCAGGCGCAAGCTTTCCAAAGCTGATTCCGCGCCTGTCCCGGCAATCAGAACTTTGTGGGGGGCACAAGCGTCGCGCGATGTCTTCAAGACTTCGCGGCGTTCCTCGTCGGAAAGCGCAATCGCTTCCCCGGTCGAACCCAGCACAACTAGGCCTGCCACCGGGGTCTTCGAGTATCGCTCGACGTTATGTTGGAGCTTTTTAAGATAGACACGCCCGTCAGGATAGAAAGGCGTCGTAATCGGAGGAAAGATACCATGCAGAAGCATGCTTTATTTTATTTCATATCAGATTACAGTCTTCTCCTGTTTCACATAGCGCTCCGCGTGCAACTGCTGCAAAGCCTTCACATTCACCTCCCCGCGTTGCAAAGCCGCAATCCCTTCAGCAGCGGCGCGAGCCGCCGCCAGCGTAGTAATTGTGGGAATGCGAGCAGTGACTGCGGCGCGGCGAATCGCCTTCTCATCGAAGAAAGGGTCTGGGCCTTGCGGCGTGTTAACGATCAACTGGATGCGATCGCCTTTGATCAAATCGACCACGTTAGGGCGTCCTTCTTTTACTTTGTAAACCCGCTCGCAAGCCATTCCGGCGGCTTCGATCACGTCAGCGGTGCCGGCGGTTGCGACCAGCTTGAATCCCATGTCGACAAACTTGTGCGCAACTTCGGCTACGTGCGGCTTGTCGTGATCGGTGACGCTGATGAACAGGGTGCCTTGCGTCGGGAGTTTTTGTCCGGCGGCAATTTGCGCCTTGGCGAAGGCCTCGCCGAAATTGTCGGCCACGCCCATGACTTCGCCGGTGGATTTCATCTCGGGGCCAAGAACAGTGTCCACGCCGGGAAATTTATTCCATGGGAAGACAGGGGATTTAACGTAGTAGCACGATCCGGTGTCGAGGTCTTTTCTCTGATCGATGAACTCGGGCAGAAATTCGCGGAGCTTGCGTCCGGTCATTAGGCGAGATGCGATTTTCGCCATCGGGACGCCGGTGGCTTTGGAGACGTACGGGACGGTCCGTGAGGCGCGAGGATTGACTTCGAGGACATACACGGTGCCTGATGCGGAGCTGTTTGCTCCGCCTGGACGGCCGCTGGCGGCCGTCTCTCCATATCCGCTGCGCGGAATCGCGAACTGCACGTTCATCAGGCCGACGACTTTCAACGCTCGCGCCAGCTTGAATGTGTACTCGCGCATGCGCTCGAGCAAGTGCTCAGGAATATCGACCGCAGGCAGAACGCACGAAGAATCGCCGGAGTGGATGCCGGCTTCTTCGATATGCTGCATGATCCCGCCGATCACCACATCTTCGCCGTCAGAGAGCGCGTCAACGTCAACTTCAATCGCGTCTTCGAGGAAGTGGTCGATCAGCACTGGGCGATCCTGAGAATATTCGACCGCCTCTTTCATGTAACGCACGACCGTCTCTTCGTCGTAGGCGATAACCATGGCGCGGCCGCCGAGCACATAAGAAGGACGCACCAGTACCGGGTAACCGATTTTCGCCGCGCCCGCGACCGCTTCTTCGAGCGATGCCGCCATTGCGCCGGGAGCCTGAGGAATATCCAGCTCTTCGAGAAGCTTATTGAAGCGCTTGCGGTCTTCGGCAAGATCGATGTACTCCGGCGAAGTGCCGATAATTTTCACGCCTGAATTCTTGAGCGGCAGGGCCAGGTTCAGCGGAGTTTGCCCGCCGAACTGGACGATGACGCCGACGTCAGCGCCGGCAGAAGTCTCATGTTCGTAAATTGCCCACACATCTTCGAACGTCAGCGGCTCGAAGTAGAGGCGATCGCTTGTGTCGTAATCAGTCGAGACGGTCTCGGGATTGCAATTGATCATGATCGTCTCGTATCCATCGTCACGCAGCGCGAAGGATGCATGGCAGCAGCAGTAATCGAACTCAATTCCCTGTCCGATGCGGTTCGGCCCACTGCCGAGAATGATGACTTTTTTCTTGTCGGTCGGCGCGGCTTCATCTTCGTCTTCATAGGTCGAATAGAGATACGGCGTGAAGCTCTCGAACTCTGCCGCGCAAGTGTCGACGCGCTTGTAGACCGGCATCACACCGTGCTTTTTCCGAGCGTGCCGGACTTTTTCCTGGCTTTCGAGCCGCCAGACTTGCGCGAGCCGTCCATCGGAGAAACCCATCCGCTTGGAATCGCGCAGGACCTCCGTGGGGATCGACTCCATTGGATGTTTTTCCAGTTCCAACTGCTGGTCGTTGATTTCCTTCAATTGGTACAG
>DATATW010000105.1:0-33525 GCA_036268595.1 Terriglobales bacterium | reverse complement strand
TAAAGAGGAGATATGCCGAAGAAAGCTACTGCCGAAGATGCCAAGATCATGATGCGGCTTTACGATCTGCGCCGCGAAGCTGAAATGCGCAAGGCACGGTCCTGGTATGCAGGATGGTGGCCGCGCAACGCTGATGATGTTGTTCAAATTCTCAATGCGATGGGAACGCCCGAAAATGCGTGGTTCCGGCAGGTGAACGGTTATTGGGATATGGCTGCGTCGTTTGTTCTGCGTGGCGCCGTAAATGAAGAACTTTTCTGGGACAGCAGTGGGGAGATGTGGTTTATTCTTTCGAAGCTACAGCCGTTCCTGAAGGAGGTTCGCCACAAGGCAGACATCCCTCAAGGATTTACGCGAGTCGAGAAGGTGGCCACGCGAACCAAAGATGGCCGCGAGCGCCTGCAGATGATGCTTAAGAGAGCGGAAGCCAGGCGAGCGGCGGCGGCAAAAGCATAATTGGCGGGCGTGGACGCCCGCCCACGCTACATGGGCGATCAAGACTACGAAATATATTCGCGGATGTAGGGATCCTGAGTTTCTCTCAGGCTTTTCAAATCGCCATCGAAAATGATGTGGCCGTCCTTCAGGATTAGAAATCCCATAGGTACGGCGGCGCGGGTATGGGCTGGAAGCGGTTTCATTTTGTTTTCGGCGCGATCGAAATAATGCGTGCCCAGGGTGAATGCATCCTGCAGCCGGTGGGTTACCAACAGAGAGCTGGTTTTGTAGACGTCCCGCTGCTTCACAATCAACTCGATGATGGTGTTCGAAGTGACTGGATCAAGTCCTCCAGTCGGCGAATCGTAAAGAAGTACCTCAGGATTGGTGATGATGGTGCGGGCAATCGCCACGCGCCGCCGCATCCCGCCTGACAGCTCCGAGGGAAACATATCGATGGTGCGCTCGAGCTCCACGAAGCGTAAGGCTTCGCGCACCCGCTCTTCTATTTCCTGCTCGGGAATTTTGCCTTCTTCAAGCAACCGGTATGCCACGTTTTCGCGGACGGTCAGGGAATCAAACAGCGCGCTCTCCTGAAACACGATTCCAACTTTGCGACGCAATTCGAACAGTTGATCTTCGGTCATGCTGACAATGTCTTCACCGAGGACGGTTATCCTGCCGGAGTCTGGCTTCAGCAGGCCCAAAGCCAACTTTAAAATTGTGCTCTTGCCCGATCCTGCGACCCCGAAGATGGACTTGGTTTCGCCGTGTGCCAGCCGGAACGAAATGCCGTCCAGAATAGTTTTGTTGTCGAATGCGAGTTCTACATTTTCGAAGACCACCGCATCGGTCCGCGGCTTGTCATCTGCCGGCGCCTGGTTCTCGATAGGAAGCGTAGGGGTGGACATAAACTTCAGGTTCCCAGGGTGATCATCAACACGCGAGTAATGAATACATCAACGGAAATAATCAGAATCATGGAGGCGACCACAGCCCTGGTAGTGGCAAGCCCCACACCCTGCGTGCCTCCCTTGGTATTCAAGCCGTAAAAGCAGCCGATAGTGGCGATGATGAAGCCAAAGACCACCGGCTTGGTAAGTCCGGTGAACACATCAGAAAATTCAAGGGTCTGCCAGGTGCTGTTCCAATACTGATGCGTGTCCAGTCCAAGGACCGTGCTGACTACGAAGGCGCCGCCGATCAGCCCAAGCAAATCTCCGAGAATGGTAAGGAAGAAAAGCATTGCGATGGTGGATGCGACGCGCGGCGTAACCAGCTTCTTCAAGGGATCAGTGCCGAGCGCGCGCATGGCATCGATCTGCTCGGTCACAACCATGGAGCCGAGTTCGCTGGCCATGCCGGAGGCGTTGCGCCCGGCGACTACCAAGCCGGCGAGCACAGGCCCCAGTTCACGGACGATTCCGACAGAAACCAGTTGTCCGATGACGGTAATTGCGCCAAAACGATCAAGGGTTGACGCGCTGTTTAGTGCTAGCGCGGCGCCGGTGAAGAAACAAGCGGCAAGAACGATGGGCAGCGAGCCGAACCCGATCAGGTCGGCTTGCTGGAGCATGTCAGCGATGTAGAGAGGGCGTTTAAAAAGATTGCCCAGGGAACGGACCGCCAGAGCGGCGTAATCCTGCACCGACTTTACTTTGTCTTTCGCATACTCCGTGGGCGAAATCAGTTCCATGCGCCTGAAGGGAACTATAGCAGAGGAGAGGCCGGTTTCAGCGGGCGTCGGTTACTTCTATTGTGACTCTTCAACCTATCTACTCACGCGATTTCTTTTTGATTTCAATGCTGAGCCGCTTGATCTTCTGGTTGAGAGTAGAAAGTGGAATATGAAATCGTTCAGCGGCTTCGGTCTGGTTCCATGCGCATTTGTCGAGCATGCCGGTGATTATGTGGCGTTCACACTCTTCCATGATGTCAAACAGGGAAGCGTCGGCACGGCTCTCGAGCAGAGGAATAGAGTTTCCGTTTCCGACAATCTGCTCGGGAAGAAGGTCAGGGCCAATCTCCGGGGTCGAAGACAATACGACGGCTCGCTCGATGACATTTTCAAGTTCGCGAACATTGCCCGGCCAGCCGTAATTCAGCAGCGGGCGCAATGTTTCGGGAGTTAGCCGCCGCTGCGACCGCTGGTTTTCGTCTGAATACCTGCGGAGGAAAAATTCCGCCAGCAGGGGAATGTCCTCCTTGCGTTGCCGCAGCGAAGGAAGATCGATGCTGATCACGTTCAGGCGGTAGAAAAGATCTTCGCGGAATTTGCCCTCGCGCACCATCTGTCGCAGATCGACGTTGGTGGCCGCGACGATGCGGACATCGACTTGAATTTCGTGCACTCCGCCGAGATGCATGAACTTGCGGTCCTGCAATACCCGCAGGATCTTCGCCTGGGTGTCGATGCTCATGGTTCCGATCTCATCGAGGAACAACGTGCCCCGGTCGGCGATTTCAAAAAGACCGCGCTTGGATGAAATGGCGCTGGTGAATGCCCCCTTGACGTGGCCGAACAGAGTTGATTCGAGCAGGTCAGGCGGCATGGAGCCGGTGTTGACGGGAACAAATGGCCGGTCTCGGCGCGGCGAATTCAAATGCAGCGCTTTGGCGATGAGTTCTTTGCCGGTACCACTTTCGCCTTGTAGCAGTACTGTCGAACGGCTGGGCGCGACTTGCGCCACCAAGTCGAAAATCTTGAGCATGACTTCGCTCTTGCCCACGATGTTTTCGAAGTTGTACCGTTGCTTCAGGGCGCGCTTGAGCTGAATGTTTTCTTCTTCGGCGCGGCGGCGAGCGACTACGGCGCGAACATCTGCAAGAAGTTTTTCATTGTCCCAGGGCTTCTGAAGAAAGTTAGCGGCGCCGGATTGCATGGCGCGCACGGCATCTTCGACGGTGCCGTAGGCGGTAATCATGATCACCGCAATTTGTGGATCGAGTGCGCGGATTTCGGGAAGCAATTCGATTCCGTTGCGGTCGGGCAATGCCAGATCGAGCAACACCAAATCGAACGGACGATCGTCGAGCTTCGCCAGTCCCTGGGCGCCGTTAGCAGCCGACTCGACCTCATAGCCTTCAAATTCGAGCAAGGTCTGCAGCGATTCGCGAATGGCCGCTTCATCGTCAATGATGAGCACACAGCCTTGCGCCGGTGTCGGAGCGTCGGTCATGCGTCCGGAGATCACGGCTGCCTCAGGCATTGACTGGCTTCCTTAGCATGGGAAAATCGATATAGAAAGTCGTTCCTTGCTCAGGAGAGCTTTCGACACGAATCTTCCCCGCATGTTCCTGAATAATTCCGTAGGTGACGGAAAGGCCCAGGCCGGTGCCGCGTTTCTGGCCGTCCGCAACTGCGCTCTTGGTGGTGAAGAAAGGATCGTAAATGCGGTGAATATGCTCTTGCGCAATTCCGGAGCCGCTGTCTGAAACGACGACACTTACGCCATCGCCATTCGAAGTGGCGATTTTCAAGGTGCCGCCCTCAGGCATAGCGTCTTTGGCATTCAGAAACAGATTTAAGAAAACCTGCTGCAAACGTCCGGCATTGCCCTGGATGGAAGGCAGATGTGTTGCCAGCTCATCCTGAACCCGAATCCTGCTGGTCTTAAATTGATGCTCCAGCAAGCTCAAGGTGTCGACGATTACGCGGTTGACATCAACTTCTGCGAACTCTGCGCCGCTAGTGCGGGAAAAGTTCAGCAGGTTATTCACGATCTCCGAGGCGCGAAATGTCTGGCGTGTGATTTTTTCAAGCAGGGTGCTTTTCTGCGGATCGCCTTGCACTTGCTTCGAGAGCATCTGCGCATACGACGAGATCACGGCCAAAGGCGTATTCACTTCATGAGCGACTCCGGCCGCCAGCAATCCAATTGAAGAAAGCTTGTCAGACTGGGAGAGTTGATGTTCGAGCTCTACCCGCTCGGTGATGTCGTCCATGATGATCAAGCGCCCGGCTACATTAAAATTTTTCGTCACCAGCGGCGCAATGGCCACGTTGACGGTGCGAGTTTCGCCGGTAGGAACGGCCATGCGAAATTTATATAGATTGTGGATTCCCGGGCTGTGACGGACGCGCGAAAATTCCTCGATAAACTCCGGCGGGAATACGTCGCTCAACGAGCGAGTCAGAGCTTGTCGGCGCGGCAGCGCGTACATGACTTCCATCTGCGAGTTCCAGGACTCGATGCGGTCCTGAAGATCAACCGCCAGGACCCCAACGTTGATGGATTCGACGATGTTCTCATTGAAGTCTTTGAGGCGCTCGTATTGCGTGACCTTCTGTTCGAGCGACGCGTACAGGCGGCTGTTCTGGATGGCGATTGCCAGGTACCCGGCGACGGTCTCGAGCAGTTCCACGTCTTCACTCGAAAGGAAATCGCCGGTGACGGTTTTTCCCAGGCCCAGCACTGCGACGGTAGCTTTCTGAGCCCGACAAGGAATGTAGTAGTTCAGATCCAGGCGCAAAATGGTTTCGCGCGCGCCAAGATTTTCGCGGGGAACGTGATGAGTGTTCTCGAAGAAAAAGTGTCCTTCAGCGGCTTCGGGACGATTGACCCCTAAAAAATCCAGATTAAGGCCTGAAGTCTGCTGGATTCCGAAGGACTTGGCCAAAACGAATTGCCCGGCAAGCTCGTCGGAGGAAAGAAAAATCGCCATGCGATCGACCAGCAGGGTGCGCGACAGCCGATCAACGACCGCGGTCAGCATCTTGTCGAGATCAGTTTCGGCGCTCAACTCGCGGCCGAATCCAACCAAGGTTTGCCGATAGTCGTAGCGGGTTCGGTAAAACAATCTGTCCATCCGCTCCTGAATCCATTTTTGCAGCGGATCGGCAAGCAGGGCAGTGATTACGATCGCCAATACCAGGCCAGCCGTACCTGCATTCGGAATGCGGGTGTGCACCAGCTCGCCCACCAGCGCGATGGCGGTGAAATACGCGCCGGCAATGGCCATCGCAGCCAGCGTATAAGCCATGCCGCGCTTGAAGATCAGGTCGACATCCATCAGCTTATAGCGGAAGATCGCGTAGCCGAAAGTTAGAGGCAGAATTCCCAACGTGACCACCGAAAGTTTCATAGGTGCGAAGCCGACGCTGGGAAACACGTATGGCAGCACGTAAAGCAGAGTGAAGGGCGTGATGGCGAGAACCGTGCCGCGAGTAAGCCACTTCAATTGCTGGCGCAGAATCGTGCTCGTGGCCTGGCTGTAGCTGTGCACCAATACCACGGCGGAAGCCACGAAATAGACCGCTAGATATGCCATCCACAGGCGGTCCAGCCGCCACAGCAGGGTTTCACTCGCCCGCGAAGATGTGAGCGCCAGCAGGTGATAAGAAAACAGCAGAAGGCCGGGAGCATAGATAGAGGCCGCCAGCCAGCGATATTTCTTCAGTATCCAGGAGCGCTCAGGGAACGTAAGAACGAAATGTAGCAGCAGGGCCGGCTGCAGCATATTCGCGACGATATTTCCCCAGTAAATTGTCCGATCAAAAGCGTTCAACTTTCCGGTGAAGTGGAAAGAACAGAAAACGAATGAAACCAGACAGAAAACATAAAAATGGGTCGAGCCGGGAGCGGTCCAGCGGCGGAATAAAACGTACAGCCCGATTCCCAGATAAATCAGGCCAATCAGCCGCAGCCAGCCGTTGAAGGCACGCTCCTGGGCGGCAAGGATTGGCGCCGCATCGAATGAAACGGCGCCTCGCTGCAAAGCATAGCGGATCTTGAAGTAAGCGCCAACGGTGTACATCTGACGGACCAATGTTTCCACGCGGGAAACCGGCACGCCGTCCACTTTCAGCAGGCGGTCTCCGGCTGCAATTCCGGCGCGGGCGGCGGGACCTTCAGGATCAACCCGGTCTGCGAATACTCCGCCATTCCGCTCGACCCACGAAACGCCATCGTAGGGAGCGACGAATTGGGTCTCTTTTTGATAATTAATCCAGGCGAGGGTGATCGCTGCCGCCGTGAACAGGGCCAGGAAGCCGGCGGTGAAACGAATTTGAAAATCCCGATTCATTAATGACCCTGAAGGCTGAGCGACGGAGAGACCCTTCCAGTGAGAGAGATGCACGTTCGCTGCCAAGGCTCTGTCTGGGATAGACGAGCTAAGTGCCATAAAGGTAAGCTCTTCCACAATTATAATGGTGCAAGTGAAGGCAGGTTATGTTTTTTGGAACAGAGTATCCGGTATTTGGTAAGTATCTGGAAGAGCGAAAGTTAAGCTAAACCCTGCTCAAAAGCAGCATTCCGCGAAGAAGGTTCAGAAGAATGCGCCGTCTGGCGAAAGCCGCGTCTATACAGGCCGCTACGCCAATAGATTTGGAGACTTGGCAGGCCTCAGCGAGTTGGGTGCAGGCAGAAGGCCTGCAAATCCGATTCCTGCATGCTGGCACAGGCCCCGCGTTGGTGCTGGTCCACGGCCTCCTCGGCTATTCGTTCAATTGGCGAAAGGTAATTCCTATTTTGGCGGCGGGG
Organism: Terriglobales bacterium; assembly: GCA_036268595.1. Classification (GTDB taxonomy): domain Bacteria; phylum Acidobacteriota; class Terriglobia; order Terriglobales; family Acidobacteriaceae; genus Gp1-AA145. The sequence goes on along the minus strand of DATATW010000105.1, from coordinate 26,602 downwards.
AGGCGGGTTATTGCGCCCGATATGGCAGGCGCAGGATTTTCGGAGTGCCGTCCGGATTTGGACTTTTCTCTTTTGGGATCTGCCAAACGCCTGATTGCGTTTCTAGATGCGGCGGGAGTCACCTGCTGCGACCTGGTGGGGAGCTCCTACGGTGGATCGACTACGCTCATGATGGCCGCAATGGCGCGTTCACGCGTACGAAGTTTAATTCTGGTCGCTCCCGCAAATCCGTGGTCGCAAATCGGGCGAAAACGCGTGCTTCTGCTGCAGAATCCGCTGGTGGCGTCTCTATTTCCGAAACTGGCACGAGGCCTCAGTCCCGTTCACAGTTATTGGGTGCGCCGGATGTGGGGCGATCCCCAGAAGGTCAGCAAAGAAACGCTGGAGGGTTATGCTCGCCCATTGCGTCGGCCGGGCGTTTTTGAACATGCCGTCAACATTGTTCGCACCTGGCAACCGGATATGAGAGAGATGCAAGCTGCGTTGGCTGAAGTGGCGGGTATACCGAGTTTGCTGATTTGGGGTAGCAAAGACCGGGTTGTCGACATACAGTCCGCCGAGCCGCTGGCGAAAGAGTTGGGTGGCGCACGGGTCGCGGTTATTGAAGGCGCAGGTCACCTGCCGTATGAGGAGTGTCCGGCGGAGTTCAGCCAAGTTTTGCAGGAATTTCTCCGTGGGATCTCATAACTGATCCCGCCAGTTCTGCGCGGTAGGTAACCTGACAGTATGAGATTTCAATGCTAGGCTCGAGACGGATATTAGGCGTGGCAGCAACTTCACAGGCCGCTTTTTTGGGGAAATTGGCGAGCAGCTTTCGGGCTGAGAACTCGGGAGCGTGGCTGCGATTTCTGATCGCCATCGCGGGTTTGACCTTCGCTTTTGCGGCGGCAATTTTTTCTACGGCCGCCCGCGACGCAGGTAATTTGATTGCCACTGTATTTCTGGCTTCGCTCGCCTTGCTTACCGCCGTCGCCGTAGGTCTAGGCACGGTGCCCTACCTGGCGCGACGGGTCGGGGCGAGAAGGGTGCGCGATGCCCTCGATTTTGAGGTCACGCGCGCGGGAGTGTTTTATGTGGTGGTCGTGCTGCTGATCGGGATAGCGGCCCTCAACACAGGAAACAATCTGCTTTACATCGTTGTGGCCACCATGCTGGCCGCGATTGCGGTTTCCGGAGCGGCTTCTGCCTTCTGCCTAAATAAACTGGAGCTGGAACTCAAAATCCCCGAGCACATTTTTGCGGGATCGGAAGTCCCGGCCACGGTCTGCGTGCGGAATTTGCGCGGCTGGTTCCCATCGTTGTCGATATCAGCAGTGCCGGTCGAAAAGAAGATCAAGAGCAGGCGCTGGCAATGGGTGGCAACCACATTCCCGGTTCCACCCTGGAGACCGCCGGGGCAGCAATGGCTGCAACTGCCGGATCGCAAGCTGCGCAGGATTGCAGTCGGCAATCCCTCCGGAGTATTTCACGAGTCTGCTTATTTTCCACTGGTACCGCCGGGGTCGACCCTGGAAGCCTCGGTGAAATTGAACTTCCGGCGGCGGGGTTGTTATCAGGAGCGATTCAGCCTGTCGACCCGGTTTCCATTCGCGTTTCTGGTAAAGACGCGGCGGGCGGCTTTGTCGCGCGAAGTGCTGGTTTATCCGGAACTGAACAGTTCCCAGGAGGCGATTGAGCTGCTGCCGGTTTTGACCGGACAATTTGAAGCTCGCCTGCGCGGGATTGGTTCTGACCTGTACCGAATTCGAGAGTATTTACCTGAGGATCCCGCGCGCCAGGTGGATTGGAAAGCCACTGCTAAGTCGGGATCCCTGAAGGTCCGCGAGTTCTCGCGGGAGGATGAGCGACGTTTGCGAGTGGTCTTCGACAACCCTCAACCGGGTGGGTTGCAGGCAGTCGCCTATGAAAAAATGGTTTCCTTGGCCGCTTCCCTGGTCTGGCGATTGGCGGAAGATGGCGTCCTCATTTCGTTTATCTCCCAGGAGTATGAGTGCTTTGGCGATCCCCACGGGATCCTGCGATATTTAGCTACCGCAGCGATGAAGAGCGCCCCTTCCGTGCTGGAAACGCTTTCAGCATCAACGGATTATAGCGTTGTCTTCACGGTGGAGAAGCGGGGAACGATTCCGGCATGGGCGTGGGCAAGCTCCTATTTTGTTTTTATCGAATAGGCCGGATCGGAGTTATCCCATTGTTTTTAAATGCCTTAAAACTCGATGTGTAGCCTGACGTGCGCTGTCGCCTGAGACTCTCACCCTCGAGAAGGTAACCATGACTTTGGTTACTTATGTTCGTAGGTACCTACTTAAAAAACTGTTAATGTTCCACCCAGAGCGCATTAGAGGTTCAGGCCGCAAACTGAATCGACTTATGTCCAGCCCCCAACTCCAGACCGCCCTTTGGGTACTGCAACCAGTACTCTTAGCCGTGCTGGTAGGCATTTTGCGGCGGCGCAATCTGCAAAAGGACTTCCCGGTATTCTTCTGGTTTGGGATTCTTCAAATACTCGCCTTCGCAATCGAATTTCCGATCTACGAAATTGGTGCGGGCCGGATATACTTCTGCACTTTTTGGATTTTCAGCGCGTTATTTCTAGCTATCGAGTTCAAGATCATTCATGAAGTCTTTACTGACATCTTCCGGCCATATCACGCCCTAAAGGACCTTGGAACCGCGCTCTTCAAGTGGGCAGGCCTGGTTATGGTGTTAGTTTCAGCAGTCTTTATTACCACCAGCAGCAACTGGAGTGATCCGGTCGGCCGAGACGTCTTGATTCTGCAACGCTGTGTCGAGGTTATCCAGTGCGGCATGCTGCTCTTTTTAATGGCTTTCTGTAAGCCACTGGGAGTTTCATGGCGGCGCCAGAGTTTCGGCATCGCTCTGGGATTTGGGATGTCGGCGGGGTCGGAGCTGGTTTCGTACGGGCTTTTCTTCGGTGGGCATGTTTCAAATGACGTCCTGAGCATCGCCACAATGACGTCTTATAACCTTGGCATCTTGGTCTGGCTGTTCTATTCGACCTGGAACCGGGCCGAAGTTGCGGCGACCGTGCTCGTACCTCAGCGCTGGGAGAGTGCATTGTTGGATCTGCATCCGCGTAATGAATCTGAGTCCCTGATCCCCATGTTCGAGCACATGGTGGATCGTGCGTTCTCCAAGACTCAAGATGGCCAAGCCTAGATTCCATTGCTTCTAAGTCTCGCCGGTTCTTTATCGCCTAGCCCAAAGTTAGTAGTCGGTTTTCCGACCGTTTGATAATTTCAGGGCGGACTTGACACTGCCAATATAATCCTGCTACTAGGGTTTCCGCTCCCAGGGGACCCGCATGTAGGAGACCAATATGACACGTGTGGTTAGGACATTAGTCCTAGTGGTAGGCGTGGCATTTACGTGTCTAGCAGCGGCAGCACCGATCAGCACCACGCTGAATAACGGTCCCGTGCCGACTTGCTGGAGATGTCCACCGCAACAGTAGCGATAACGCTAGTTGCAAAATGTTAGGGGCTGCGATTGCGAAAGCAATTTCAGCCTTTTTTATTGAGGAGATGTCGTCGCCATTATCTAAAAGGTTAACTGTGCCCTTTATGTATCTAAAATTCCGTGGTATAACGCCCTAAGGTCATCGAGCTCCCGGGGGATGGCAGATGGAAGTGGCTTTTCAGGCCAATGAGGCGTCGGGAAATAACAGCCTCGACAAAGGAGGGCTTGTGTCCGAAGCACGGACGGGAAAAAGATTTCCGCTAGAATTGCCGATCAAGATTCACGGCGCTGAAGAAGGAAGCGTCACCGGTAACATGAGCGCCGCGGGGGTTTACATTCGCGGCAATCCGGCGCTGGATATCGGTTCGAACGTGGAGTTCGAAATTGCGTTGCCGCAGGAACTGACCGGCGCCAATGAAAAAGTGATCGTGCAGTGCAAGGGCCGCGTGGTGAGAAAGGATGCGGCCGGCGAGGGTGGAGAAGCTCCGGGCGTGGCCTGCGTGATCGACACCTACGATTTTGTTCGCCAGCCCTAAAAGTGTGAGGTGCTAAGGCAATGCTTAAACTGATTCTCGCCGACAACCAGGCAATTTTTCGTGCAGGCATAGCGAAGGTGCTGGCCGTCGAAGACGAAATGCGCATTGTGGCCCAGGCGCAGACCGCCGAGCAGATGTTCATGGCGCTGGATAAATTCCGTGCGGCGGTCCTGGTGGTGGCGGGCGGCTTTCATACCGATTTCAATTCGGTCGTCCAGGCTGCCAACAAGGTGCGCACGCGCGTGGTGGTGCTTGGCGACACCGGCGAGAGCGCTCAGAAATATATGGGCGCCGGAGCACACGGCGTTGTTTACCGCAATGTTACTAGCTCAGCTCTGGTAGATTGCGTCCGCAAAGTTGCACGGGGCGAGACTTGGATACAGGACATTGCGGTCCCGAGCGAGCTGACCGAAAACGATATGGTCGGGTTACGGGTGCGCGACCGGCTTACGGCTAAAGAACTGCGCATTGTTGCGTTGATCGTTCAGGGATACAAGAACAAAGAGATTGCTTCACAGCTGGGAACGACCGAGCAGGTAATTAAAAATTATCTGCGTAACGTCTACGATAAGATCGGTGTTTCTGATCGTCTTGAGCTCGCGCTGTTCACGATTCACCACCGAATTCTGAATGAGGCCGCGGCCGCTACCGCCGCCGCTCATCAGCAGCCGCAGCCTGGACCAGCGGGCGTAGCTTCGTAATTCTCCGGCGCAGAATAGCGCATAGAACTGAAATTTATCAAGGCCGCCTTCGGCGGTCTTTCTTTTTTGCAAGCCGCGCGGGCAATATCCGTGTCATCGCGTCCATAGATTTTTTGAATTGGACTGACTATTCGGCCTCTGCCATATTGAGAGTGTCTTCCGAAAAGTAAATATAGGGAGACGGACCCAGAAGTTCGACCGCAGCCCAGGGTTGGGCCAGTACCATCCGGACCTCGTAGTCAATCCCGACAACTGAAGACCCTTCGTCGCCGCCAAGGCGTGCGCCGCTGTGTCTTTCCAGCTCAACAGGAGACTCACATGAAACCGAATGGAAGGCGTTTTGCAGTTCGCGTTGCAATCCTCGCGTTGTTCACCCTCAACCTGCTTTCAACTTTGGCAACCGCAGAGACTATGCGGGGTAATTTCAAATTGAAGGCCGAAACCCACTGGGGAAAGTTGCTGCTTGCGCCCGGCACATACAACTTCACCATGGATAACGATACTTCGGGGACGCTGGTCACGATTCGCTCCACGGCATCCCAATGGAGTGGCATGGCCATCGCTCAAAGCATTTCGGATACCGGATACGGGCAGGGAATGAAGCTGGTGCTGGAAAATTCTAGCGATGGCGTTTACGTCAAGGCGCTGTGCCTGGGAGAAAACGGTATCACTCTGAATTACGCAATCCCGAAACCAGGCAAATTTGCGCGATTGAAGCAAACCCAGCCGGCGACATCCACAATCGCCTCATTCAGTAGAGCTCAATAGACCGGAGAATCGCATCCATACTCAGCGCGGAGTTCGTACTCCGCGCTCCTTTTTTGGAAAGCAGTGGGAATCAAGCAGCGGAACGATCCACTGAACCAGAGGACGATGAGAGATGAAAAGCCACCGGAATTGCGATCAGATGAATGGCGCGGTTTAGCGGGTGATTGTTGGCGTCATCGTAATGCGATAGAGACCAATAGTGTTCTCGCTTTCAGCGCCGGATTACCGCCAAGTCGACTGAAATAAAGCGCTCAAAAACTTCGTTGGAAAGCAATCTGCCCTTCGGCGTGAGGCGAATTGTGGCAGCATCGCTTTCGAGGAGACCTGAGCCAATCAGTTCGGAAATTGCCTCGTTATAGGCAGCCACTTCATTCTCGCCAAAGTCTAGGCGAAGAGTTCCCAGATCAATCCCTTTATTCAGCCGCAATCCAAGGAAGAGCGCTTCCTCCAACGCGTCTTCGGAAGATACAAATGTGCGTTGCTGGACACCGCCGGCACAATATTTTTCCAGCGAATCAGAATTTGAGAATCGCACCGCAGAACCAGCGACCGCTGAGTGCAGCATGGAGTGCGCGTCTACGCCAAATCCCAGATATGGCTGTCGAGTCCAATATTTCATGTTGTGTCTGGATTCGAAACCGGTGTTCGCGAAATTCGAAATTTCGTACTGCCGAATTCCAGCGGCGTTCAGCTTCTCGCATGCCACTTCGTACATGTCGGCAGTGAGGTCTTCATCAGCGACGAAGTGCGCATGATATTTTTGTCCGCCGGCAATCACTTCGCGCCCTAACCTGGAATCCTCGTCGACTTCGAGCATGTAAATGCTGGCATGGGGAACTCGTAAGGAAATTAATTGCTCCAGCGACGCTTCCCAACTTTCGCGAGTCTGGTGCGGCAGTCCGGCGATCAGGTCAACATTGAGGTTCGAAATTCGCGCTGAACGCAATGCAGCGACATCTTCGATCACCATCGATCGCTTATGTACCCGGCCTACTGAAGCGGATTCGTGATCGTCAAATGACTGCACGCCCAAACTCACCCGATTGACTCCGCACCGCTGGAGCGCCTCGAGGCCAGACGAAGTCAAAGTACCCGGGGCGCATTCCACCGTGATTTCGGCTGCGGCCGGCACAGAGAAATTTTGCCGAATGGTGACAAAGATGCGCTCCAGCTGTGTAACATCCAGAAGCGTGGGAGTACCGCCGCCAAAATATATGGTGTCCGCAGCGCGGTCGAGCGAACCGCCCATCTGGTCGGCCGTTTGGGCTGCCTGCTCAATGTCGGCGCAGACACCAGCAACGTATCTTTCGAACACTGCGCGCGAGAAAACATCTGAGGCGAAATTGCAATAGCTGCACTTGGTCTTGCAGAAGGGAACGGAAATGTATAATCCGACCGGCATCTGTATGATTATCCCACCTGCTTCGATCGCCGGTAGCTCGCGTGTGGAGAGATGACTATTTTTGGTCGCAACTGGATTAGCGAATCTGGCAGAACCCAATCGCAAGGTCGAAAGGAATGAACACCAAGTCCCTGGCGCTATTCGGGCAAATTGCATCATACTGAACGCACACCAACCATGATCCCTCGTGTAGTGATAACTGGAATGGGCGCGGTCAGCCCAAATGGAATTGGTAAAGAGGCCTTTTGCCGCGCGGTTCTTGCCGGGAAGTCCGGGGTGAAGCGCATTTCGCGCTTCGACTCCTCTAATCTCGCGGTTCACATTGCTGGCGAAATCCCCGAATTTGACGAGTTGGCCTGGGTTGAAGCCAAAGAACGAAAGCATGTCTCGCGCGTGGTTCCGCTATGTCTGGCCGCCACCACCGAAGCCGTGAATGATGCCGGCCTCGATATGGCCGCAATGTCGGTGGAGGAGAAGCGTGAGATTGGGATCGTGCTGGGGACGGGCGGCGGGGCCCAGGAATTTTCCGAGCAGCAGTACCGGCTATGGCACAGCGGCAAAGAAAAACAGGTGAGTTTGTTTTGCGTGCCCAGCGGCACCATGGGCACGATTCCGAGCGAAATCAGCATGCGCTTTGGATTTCGCGGGTACAGCCATGTGGTAACCGCGGGCTGCACTTCTTCTACCGACGCTCTGGGGTACGCCTATCAGCACATTCAGGCCGGAGTGCAGCCCCTGTTTGTCGCAGGCGGCGTGGACTCGCCCATCACCGAGGGAATCGTGAAAGGTTACACCATGATTCGCGCTTTGACGCAGTCATGGAATGATCAGCCCGAGCGGGCATCGCGTCCGTTTTCTGCCGATCGCGACGGCTTCGTTCTTGCCGAGGGTTCCTGGATGTTTGTTCTTGAAGAATATGAACACGCGAAAGCTCGCGGGGCACGGGTTTATGCGGAAATCACCGGCTATGGCGCCACCTGCGAAGCCTACCATCGCGTGCGCATGAGCAATTCACCCGAAGAGCCGGCGCGGGCTATTGAGCTTGCTCTTGACGAAGCCGGCATCGGGCCGGCAGATATTCAGTATGTCAGCCTTCACGGCACCTCAACCGAAATGAATGATCGTGTGGAAACGCGGGCCGTGAAGCTGGCCCTTGGCAACCATGCTTACAAGATTCCTATGTCAGGATTGAAGTCTCAGATTGGACATGCGCAGGGCGCCTGCGGGTCGGCCAGTGTTGCCTCCACATTGATCGCGATGGAGCATGGGCAGGTCCCTCCCACCATCAATCTGGAGAACCCCGACCCGAATTGCGATCTGGATTACGTGCAGGACATTGGACGCAAGGCATCGATCGAACATGCCATATGCAACTGCGTGGGGTTCGGATCAAAAAATTCGGCGCTGGTGCTGAAGAAAACTGCGTAAAATCCTGCTGCGACTCAATTCATCGGTTTCCAAATTGTGAGTGGCTCCTCAATTCTAAAATTAACGCTGCTGGCGCTGGCTCCGACGGTTGCGTTTGCTCAGGCGGAACCCTCGCCATACCTATTGCGCCTTGAACATCGAGGAGATGGAGCGAACGTTTGTGTTCTGCTGCAGAAAAGCGGCTTCTTCCACTTCGAATCAGATAATGGAGATTCCACAAAGGTGTTTGAAGGGAAACTTACTGATGATGGGCTTCTGAAAATCGAAAATGATTTGCAAAACAAGAGCCTGGAAACGCTCACCCAGAAGCAGATCGAAGAGCCACTAATCCGCAGTCGCGAGCTGCTGCAAATGGATATATCGCGCGGCGATCTATGGCAGGAACTGACGTTCCTGAGCGCTGAGAGCCAGGAACCCTATCATGAGTCGTTGCAACCGCTGATTCGATGGCTGAATGATCTGCATAAAGTGCCACATAAAGAACTATCGGAGGATGCGGGCAAGAATAACTGCCTGGCACCCGGTGAAATCGTGTTGAAAAGGCGTCCGCAACCCGCGAAGCGGACGCAAATTGAAAGCAGCCCAAACCCATCGCCATTACCGGCAGCCCGTCCGACACCGGAGCCGGAGTCGAATCTGACCCTATTACACGTATCTTCTTTAAGTGTGAAGTCGAGTGCAGTTGAGCAAAATTGCTTTCTCGTGATGGAGAGTGGCTTTTATCGCGGGGAAGAGCGAGCTCAAAAAGTAGGCAACCGAAAAGTGGATACCAAGATCACCGGTGGAACATTCGCTCCGCAAGAAATGTCGGAGCTGCGTCAATTGCTGGACGATCCCGGTCTGGCGAAAATCCGGCACCGAAAAACCTCTCAGATGGTCCTTCCTATGTCCGGCGAAATGCTGAATTTGCAGATTTACAAAACATCGGGCGTGCAGGATGTAGTTCTGTCGAGCACATTTCGTCGCTCCGATATTCCATTTTTCTATGCCGGCGACGGCGATATTCGCAGCGCAGAGCCATTATTGAAATTTATTGCGGAGCATGTGTGGACTGCGGGTTCGGGAGGTTTGGATCCGAGTCTGCGAAACAACTGCCAGAGCGCGCCTTAAGCGGTGCTAAACGATTTTCGCGACCAGATCATAGTCGTGAGTTTCCGTTATCTGGCATCGATAAAATTCGCCAGCCGCCGGAACCAAACCATCGGGAACATCTGCGATGTAGAGTTTGCCGTCGATTTCCGGAGCGTGCATAGCGCTGCGTGCTTCGAGAAGCAGGTCGCTTTCTTCCGACGGACCTTCGAGCACTACATCGAATTGCTGGCCTCGCAACTGTTTTTTCCTGCGGCGGCTGATCTGCTTTTGGATTTGCATCAGATGTTTACGGCGGCGTTCGATTTCGCGCGGTGAAATTTTCTCATCCAGCGAGAATGCGGCCGCGCCCTCCTGGTCCGAATAAGAAAAAGTCCCCATCCAGTCGAACTCGGCTTGCTTCACGAAATTGCACAGTTCCTCGAAGTCGTTCTCGCTTTCGCCTGGAAAACCGACAATAAACGACGTGCGCAAAGTCACACCCGGAATCGTCTTGCGCATCTTTTCGATGGTCCGCAGAAAAATATCTGCCCCGCCGCCGCGCTTCATTCGCTTAAGGACTGGCGCCGAAGCGTGTTGCAATGGTACATCCACGTAGGAGCAGATCTTTTCGTGACCGGCGACGGTGTCCAGCAGACGCTGCGTGATCTTATTGGGATATGCGTACAGGAAACGTACCCAGCGCAGGTCTTCAATGCCTGCGAGTTTCTCCAGCAATAGCGCTAGACCGTCCTTCAATCCAAAATCTTCACCGTAGCAGGTTGTGTCCTGGCCGATCAGCGTGATCTCGCGTACGCCCGACTTGGCGAGCCGCTCCGCTTCGGCAACGACAGATTCAAACCGGCGCGATCGAAATTTCCCGCGCAGTTGCGGAATGATGCAGAAGCCGCAGGGATGATCGCAGCCCTCGGCGATTTTTATGTAGGCGGAATATTTTGGCGTTGCCAGCACCCGCGGCGTGGCTTCGTCATATAAGTAGTTGGGAAGATCGGCAATGGCGCCGTCCCAATTCTCGCGAGAGAACCTCCCGCTGGCAGCGCGCGCATCGCCTTCCGGACGCGAAGCGAGAATGCGAAATGGTGAATACGAAGGAGCAGCCGGAATGCGTGAGGCAAGTCCAGCCGCCGCAAGTATGCTTTCTAATTCGCCGGTTCCGACGACTGCATCGACCTCGGGAATATTTTTGCGAATATCTTCTCGAAAACGCTCAACCAGACATCCCGCGACGACAAGTTTGCGCGCCTTCCCCGATTTTAGCCGCGCCATTTCGAGAATCGTGTTCACCGATTCCTGTTGCGCGCTTTCGATGAACGAGCAGGTATTGACGACGATGACTTCGGCCTCTTCGGCGGACGAGACCAGTTCCGCCCCTGCCTGTGCCAGCATGCCCATCATGACCTCGCTATCCACGAGGTTTTTGGGACACCCCAGGCTTACGAATCCTACTTTAGTGGCAGTGGATTGTGGCTGTTCGAAGGTGTTTACAGGTGAGGATTTCGATGACATGCAATCTTTTTATTTTACCATCCTGATCACTAATTGACGGGAAAGTGGTCAATCATGGATGCGCCAACAAAGGCGTAGGCGGCGTTGTCGAGTCCGAGGGTGCTATGCCTGTTTAATCTATGAATTTACGGATTAGGGCGTCGCGGGCCAACTGGAATTTTATGAATTTATGGATTGGAGTGCAGCTCCAACTGGCAGAAACGATTAGGCAAGTAGGCTCAGTCGAACTAGGTTGACAGTCGCAAATCGGCAGTGATAAAAGAGGCGACACCGCCAAGCGCGCTGTTGTGCGATGGAGCAGATACCACCTTGCTCTATGAAATGAACGAGCGTTGATGCCCGACGCTAAAAACTGTAGTCATTGAAGGGAACTCTAATGCGCAGCCTGCGAACTGTTGCTCTTCTTTCCCTGATTTTCGCGGCGTCCTTGTCCTGGAGCCAAACCGGCACATCAACTATTCGCGGAACGATCACAGATCCGAACGAGAGGGTGATCCCTGGAGCTAGGGTAACTCTGACAGATACGGCAACCAACGCGGCGCGCAGTACGAAATCGACTGACTCAGGCACATATGTTTTTGACCTTATTACGCCCGGAAAATATCGGATTGAGGTTGAGGCGAGAGGTTTCAAAAAAAAGCTTGTGGAGAATCTTAACGCGCTAATCGGAAAGCCCACGGAAGCAAGCGTCGTTTTGGAGGTTGGGTCGGCCTCCGAGACGGTTGAGGTTTCGGCCACTTCCCAGGCAGCGTTGATTAATACAGAGGACGCTACTCTGGGGAATAACTTTAATTCGCTGCAGATTACCCAGCTTCCGCTCGAAGCGCGGAATGTCGTGGATCTTCTTAGTTTGCAGCCGGGCGCCACTCGTGAAGGATATGTGACCGGAGCCCGCGCCGATCAATCCAATGTCACGCTGGATGGCGTCGACGTGAACAATGCGGTGTCGGGCAATGCCGAAATTCCTCGCACTACGAATAGCCTTGTGATTGGAGGTCTGGATACTGACCGAGGAGATATAACTACAGGACCCGTCCTGCGATTGAACGCGGAGTCCACCGAAGAATTCAGAGTCACGACCGCGAATGGAAATGCAAATCAAGGCCGATCGTCCGGCGCTCAAGTCAATATTGTCACGAAGTCTGGCAGCAACTCCTGGCACGGAGCGGCTTCCGAGTTTTACAGATCACGTGGATTTGCAGCCAACGATTGGTTCAACAATCATGCCACACCCCAAGTTCCGGTTCCTCCATTACAACGAAATACATTCGAGGGCGCCCTCGGTGGGCCGGTCATTAAAAATAAGTTCTTCTTTTTTTATGATTACGCCGGTCGGCGTGATGCAGAGAGCCAGAGCGTCGCGCGAACCGTCCCTTTGACCAATATGGGGCAAGGCGTGATGAATTATCAGTATTGCACTGACGCGGCCTGCAGCAATACGCAACCAGCTTCGTTAAATCTAACGCAACTTCAGCAGGCATATAGTACAACTGGGATCAATCCCACTGCGATATCGACGTTTGCCGTTGTCGCAGCCAAATATCCTGCAAACGACACCACCACAGGCGACCAGGTGAACACCGGGGGCTTTCGCTTCAACGCGCCAACACCGGTTCATCTGAATGCCAATGTGGTGAAGTTCGATTTTAACCCTACGACCAAGCAGAATGCCTTTGTGCGGCTACAAGTACAGGATGATCACCAAACCCTTCCACAGTGGCTACCTGGGACGATCTCTCCAGTGGTCTGGGAGCATAGCTGGGGCTTGGCGGCCGGGCACACTTGGACGCTATCAAATAATTTGGTTAACAGTTTCCGCTACGGTCTGACACGACAGGCGTTCACCAAACAAGGCGACAGCACTACCAACGACACTGAATTCCGATTTGTTTTTCAACCTAATGGCGAGACTCATACCCTCCAACAAGTTATTCCGGTCCATAACTTTACTGATGACGTTTCCTGGATCCGTGGCAACCATACGATACAGTTTGGCGGCAACGTCCGGCTAATCAGTAATTCTCGCATCGACTATGAGAACGCTTTCGATTTTGCCGAAGAGAATCCCGATTACTATGCCGGCGGTGGCCAATCAGTGGTAACCGCATTTCAGAATTATCTCGTTGCGAATCATTTGGCGGGAGGGATTGCCGCACAGTCGCTGTCTAATTCCACCGAGGTGCTTGAGGGCGCAAGTGCATTCATTGGGCGGCTGACTCAATACAATGCGGACTTTACCTTTGCCAAGAACGGAGCACTTCTGCCAGCAGGCACGCCGGCGATTCGTGACTTCGCAACCCAAGCCTACGACGAATACATCCAGGATACTTGGAAGCTTCATCCCAGCCTAACTCTCACGGTGGGAATGCGTTATAGCCTTGAGCGACCTGTGTACGAGACTAACGGCTACGAGACGCAGCCTACAGTACCCTTGGGACAGTATTTGCAGAGTCGCGCCGATGCTGGATATTCGGGGCAAAACTACTTTGCGCCAATCACGATTAATAAGTCCGGCCCCGCAAACGGTGGCAAGCCGCTTTATAACTGGGACAAGAATAACTTCCAGCCGCGAATAGCTTTGGCTTGGTCACCTGACAACGGTAAGACCTCACTCCGCGGAGGATTCTCGGTAACGAATGATTATTTTGGGGAAGCTTTAGCAGTGGACTTCGACGTTAACAACGCGCTTGGCTACGAGCAGCAATTCCAGGTGCATGCGAATACGTTTAATATTTCCAGTAATCCTGCCCCTCCGTTCACCGCGTTCGGACAGGATGTCCGCTCGCTGGTTCCGATTGCCGGCGGCACGGTGCCGACGAGTCTGGTATTGCCTGCGACCGCTCCTGTTTTTGACGGCATTAATAATTTCGGAGAACAGATTCAACAGTCACTTGACTCCGGGCTGCACTCTCCCACCGAGTACGTCTGGAATTTTACGTTGGAACGCGAGTTGCCCAAAGGCGGCCTGGTTACGGCTTCATACATAGGCAGGGCAGGACGAAGCCTTCTGTTGCGGCGGGATGTTGCCCAGTTTACGGACCTGCGAGACCCCAAGACGGGAGTAGACTGGTACACCGCGGGAACGGCACTGGAGAAACTGAGAGCCAAAGGCACCCCCGTCTCGCAAATTCCCGCTCTGTTGCCAACCAAGGTCAATCAGTACTTCAACGATATGTTTCCTCCGAAGTTGGCACAGCTCCTTGACAATTATGAGGGGTTACCGTGCGATCCAACACAGACGCAGGGCGGCTTTGACTGCAATTGGACGAATGCGCAAGCCTTTCTCGGATATCAGACTCCCAATGTAGGTTATTTCTCAGGGAACGACTGGACCGATGTACAGGCCGAGATGGATCTGGCGTTCGCGGCAGACGGCTTATCGACAAGATTCATGCAGCCGCAGTATGGGGCGCTCTCAACGTGGTCTACGGTCGGAAACTCAAACTATAATGCCTTGACCCTTTCGTATAGGCAGCGCCTGAGCAGCCTCGTGCTGGATTTCAACTACACATTGTCTCATTCGCTCGACGATGCTTCGGGCCTGCAGTCAGAAGCGGGCTTCGGTAATAATGCGACAAACGGCGCGTTTGTTCTCAATTCGTTTCGACAGGGCGAGAATTATGCGAATTCGGATTTTGACATTCGTCATAACATAAACGCGGACATTGTCTGGTCTTTGCCATTTGGGAAAGGCCATGCAATTCTGGGAAATGCTGGGAAAACAGCCGATGTTTTGTTGGGCGGGTGGGAGCTTTCGAGCATATTTCGATTCAACACCGGTCTACCCACCGGAGTTTCGCCGGCTGACCAGGAACAATGGGCTACTAATTGGGAGGTCCAATCGGATGCTACCCCTTTAACCCCTGTCAGCAGTTGTCCGAACAAACCAGCGAATTCCGCGCCTAAGTTGTTTGGTTCCTGCAATGTGACCCAAATCTACCAGAGCTTCCGCAATGCCTATCCTGGGGAAAACGGTCCCCGGAACTATTTGCGTTACCCAGGATACATAAATGTAGATCTCGGCCTTTCGAAATCTTGGAAGATGCCCTATAACGATGCCCATCAGCTCCAGCTGCGGTGGGACGTGTTCAACGTCACGAACACGCAGAGCCTGACCGGCATTGCTGATTTTGCGGTCGCTCAAGATCCGGGTCTGAACCAGCTTAGTCCGCCGCCAGACTGGTCGAACTTCACTCAGATCCAAGGCCAGCCGCGGGTTATGCAGATCGGTGCGAGATATTCGTTCTAACTTCGACTGAGAAAGCAAAGGCTGGGCTATTTTGCCCAGCCTTTTTCGTTGGAACAGATGGTACGGAGATTTTTTAATCTCCTCCCACGCCTCCATACTTCTGCAGCCACTTCAGCTCCTCGCGCACTTTGATCTTGCCGTGCCAGGGATTTTTGCTGAGCGAGTGGCCTTCACCGGGGAAGATCAGCAGTGCGTTGGGAATTCCGAGCGAATACAGCGCGTGCTCCAGAAGATAGTCCTCGAGCACGGCTACACGAATATCGTCAGCTCCGGCGACCATATGAGTTGGTGTCCGGACTTTGTTGATCTGGAAAATGGCGGCTTCGTCGTGGTAGCGCTGTGGGGCCTCCCACGGGCGTCCGCCAAGGAAGTAAGCGTCGTCGAAGGTGGTATCGTCGTTGCCCCAGTTGCCGACGTGCTCAACCGCGCCGGCGCCGGTTACAGCCGCCTTCCAGCGCGTGCTCTGGGTGATCAGCCAATTGGTCATGTATCCGCCATAGCTGTAGCCGCCAATGGTTAGCTGATTGGGATCGGCGATGCCGTCTTTCACCAGCGCGTCCACGCCTTCCAGAATGTCTTTGCCCGGCCGCGAGACAATCACTGGCACGATCTGCATCAGGAATTTGTCGCCGTATCCGGATGAGCCGCGATAGTTCGGCTCAAACACCAGCCAACCATTGGTTGCGGCAAGAATTCCCCACTGATACCAGTCTGCCTTGAACTCATTGCCCCATGCGTCGGCCGGGCCACCGTGAATAAATGTGAACATGGGAAGATTCTTGGCTTCAAACTTTCCCGGCGGATAGATGAGCATTCCTTCAACTGTCGTGCCGTCGTCGGCCTTCCAGCGATATGGCTTGCCCTGGGGGAGATCGCGCTCGGTGAAGAGCTTATTGAAAGATGTAATTGGCCGCGCGTGTGCAAGATCCGAAGAGCTGTCAGCAAAATAGATCTCTTCTGGCTTCTCGAGTGAGGAATACACAAATGCGATATGCGAGGACTGCGGAGTGGTGGAAATCGAGGCGTAGGTGCCCTTCCAGTCGCTGATCTGATGGAATGACTGCTCGGGTTTAGATGTGGAGTAAATCTGTACTTCAGTCCCAAGCCGCGCCGATTCGAGGACGTTGTCGCCGGTCACAGCGTAGTGGTCCACCGGCCCGCCAAAATCTTTTCCCCATTGCTCGATCTTGCCATCGCCGCTGTCGATCCAATAGAGGTGCGGCTGCAGGTCGCGGTAAGGGCCGGTGACGTCGCCGACATCGATGGTGAAGAAGATATGCCGGCTATCGTTGGCCCAATGCAGATCGTGCTCTACGGCCTGGTTATTTGTCAGGCGGCGGGGTTGAACTTCGCTTTCGGAGTTCGCGGGCGAGGGCGCCCGCGCCACACTTGAGAGGTCAACTACATAGATTTCGTAGTCGTCGAATTTTTCTTCTCGCTGGTTGATGGGATTGGCCATGAACGCGAGTTTGCTGCCATCTGGCGCTGTCAGCAGCTCATCGACACGTAAAGCCGATTTCGCAATCGCATGGGTGCCGGAAGTGGTATCCGATTCTTTGTCAGGATCTGATTTGGCGGTCGACGGAGCAGCCTGATGTTTCGCTAGTGCGGCGGGAACGTCGAGCGCAAAAATAGCGTCGCCACGCTCCGCGGTGCGATACTGCAGCACATCTTTCCATTTTTTGCGGTAGTCGTCTTTCTGGGCTTTGGTCCAGGGATCGCGGGTCGCAAAGTAAATGGTTTGCGAGTCGGCTGACCAGGAGAAGGCATGCACCTCTTCGCTTCCGCTGGTCACCGCGAAAGCCTCGCCGCCGTGGGGATCGATTAAATAAATCTGATCCACGCCTTCGCCCTTCTTGTCGTCGGCGGAGTCGTCGCTTGCATCTGCGGGATCATCCGATTTTCTGTCGGACAGAAATGCGATCCATTTTCCATCGGGCGACCACTTTGGTTCGGTGTCGTGCCCGGATTGGGTCAACTGAATGAGTGTGCCATTGTCGCCAGCGCCACGATACAGCCATAGATCCTTGCTGTAAATCTGCCGGTCCCAATCGGCGCGTTCAGTGCCGATCACCACTGAATTTCCATCCGGCGATATCTTGACCGATGAAAAACTGACCGAGTTAAAAAACTCATCGAGGCTTATTTTCGGTTTGTTTTGAGCGAAGGTGAAGGTGCCGACGGAGAGCGAGAGGACGAGCAAAACAGTTTTGGAGGATCTCATAACTTGGGAACGAACACAGGTTTATACACCACTCAATGCACGCTCGCAAATCTGCGAGGGTATAAAGTCAAGGCCGCTTGTAGACCGTCCCTCCCTTCATAACAAATTCAACATGCTGCAATGCCGTAATGTCGTTGAGCGGATTTCCGGGGACAGCCACGATGTCGGCGAAATACCCTGGTTTGAGCGCTCCGATTTGCTCTTCCCAGTCGAGCAACTTGGCTCCATTGATCAGATCAGCTTGCAGCGCCCCTAACGGCGTCATGCCGAATTTCACCATCAATTCCAATTCGCGCGCCTGAGTGCCGTGCGGGAACGGACCAACGTCGGACCCCATTGCAATCGGCACGCCCGCCGCAAGTTGCTTGCGGAAATTCTGCGCGTGCAGATCGAGAATGGCCTGTTCCCTAGCGCCCGTTCCCGGCGTTAGCGGGTGCGACGCGAAATATTCCTGGATGGTGAATGTGGGCACAGCGAAAATGTGCTTGTCATGCATAATTCGCATGGTCTGGTCACCGATCTGAAACGAGTGATCGACCGATGCGACTCCGGCCTGCGCGGCATAGAGCGCTCCCGGATCGCAGGTCGCATGCACCGCAACCCGTTTGCCGACGCGAGCCGCTTCGTGTACCGCGGCGCTCAGTTCGGCTTCCGTGTATTGATAGGGCGCGGAAAGAACTCCGTTGTCGACCGAATCCGCGCCGGTTTCATAGATTTTCGTGAAACTCGCTCCTTCTTTGCCCTGCTCGCGCATTACTTCAATCAACTGTTCAGCGTCGTTGGCGAAATCGGCATTTGGAAGGACGTGCTGCGCCGGGTTGAAACCGATGGCATCTTCATGGCCGCCGAGAATGTTGATGGCATTGCCGCTGATCCGAAGCCGCGGCCCAGGAATTTTCCCCTGGTCAATCGCATCTCGCACAGCGGTATCGGCAGAACCCGCGCCCTCGGTCCCCATGTCGCGCTCGGCGGTAAATCCCGCCATTAGATCATCCCGCGCGGCGAGCGTTGCCATGATTGTCCGTTGCGGAACCGACTCCTGAACGGTCTGCAAATCTTCCGCTCCGGGATGGAGAAAAAGATGCACATGGGCGTCGATCAATCCGGGCAGCAGAGTGCGATCACCCAGATCGATGATCGCCGCTCCCGGAGGGCGGTGAACAGTTGTGCCGGATTCGACAATGCGGTCGCCTTTAACTAGCACTTCGCCGGGAGATAAAATGCGGCCACTCTCGACATCGAGCAGCCGTGCGGCGTGAAGAACGGTGACATCAGGAGAAAAATTCTGACTCCAACAAACTCCTGCAGTTGCGATTATCAGGGAAACAACGAGTGCGAGGTCGAGCCGGTAGCTGATCATGTTCGGCGATGGCATGGTATCACTAAGAGATAGGGTATGCAGCGCAATTTTCGCTTACAGGATTGGACGTGGTGAGCCGCCGGGCATGCGTCATCGGAGCTGGACCAAACGGGCTGGCAGCTGCGATCGTGCTTGCGCAGGCAGGCCTACGGGTCGATGTGTTTGAAGCCGAGCCGACCGCTGGCGGAGCCGCTCGCACGATGGAATTGACGCTTCCAGGATTCCAGCATGACTTCGGATCAGCGGTGTATCCGCTGGGCGCTGGCTCGCCTTTTTTTTCATCTCTGCCGCTCTCCGAATATGGGCTGCAGTGGATTCATTCGCCGGCACCCGTCGCTCATCCTTTCGATGACGGCACGGCGATTGTGCTGGAACGCGATCTCACGGACGCAAAGTCGTCTCTCGGTGAAGACGGAAAGGCCTGGGGTGATCTGGTTCGTCCGTTTGTGGAACGGTGGCCGGAGTTCGCCTCGGATATGTTGGGCCCTGTTACTCGCATTCCCAAACATCCCTTCCTTATGGCGCGTTTTGGAATGAATGCTCTGCGGTCGGCACGAAGCATCGCGTCCCGGTTTCGAAATAAGCGAACCCGCGCATTATTCGGAGGATTAGCAGCGCATTCATGCCTTGGGCTGGATGACGCCCTGAGCGGCGGGTTCGGCGTCACGCTGGCGATTCCCGCGCACGCAGTGGGTTGGCCGATTCCGCAGGGCGGCGCACAATCACTGACCAATGCGCTTTGCTCTTATTTGCAGAGCCTGGGCGGTAAGATCAGCACTTCATCGCGGCTTGAAAATATAGAGCAGCTGGCGGATTACGATTTGCAGCTGTTCGATGTAACTCCGCGACAACTGCTTGCTCTGGCCGGGAAACGATTGTCCGAAGGCTATAAACGCCAACTGAAGCGCTTTCGTTACGGCCCAGGAGTGTTCAAGGTCGACTATGCTCTGAGCAATCCAATTCCGTGGCGGTCAGCAGATTGCTTGCGGGCGGCCACGGTCCACTTAGGAGGCAGTTTCGACCAAATTGCCGAGTCGGAACGCACCGTTCGCTCTGGATCGCACCCGGATCGTCCATTTGTCCTGCTGGTTCAGCCGAGCTTATTTGACGCTTCGCGAGCGCCAGCAGGGAAGCACACCGCCTGGGCCTATTGTCACGTTCCCAACGGGTCTGCGGTCGACATGCTGCCGGGGATCGAGCGCCAGATCGAGCGCTTTGCCCCCGGATTCCGCGATTGCGTGCTAGCCCGGCGGTTTTTTTCTCCCTCTGACTTGGAGAGAAAAGATGCCAACCTCGTGGGCGGCGACCTCGGCGGCGGCGCTCTGGATGCCCGGCAGTTCCTGTTCCGCCCCACGTGGCGGCATTATGGCACCTCTGACCCCGCCCTTTACCTTTGTTCCTCTTCGACCCCTCCGGGCGGAGGGGTGCACGGGATGTGCGGCTTTTGCGCGGCCCAGGCGGCGCTCAGCAAACTTTAAGTTGTGCAAGTCCCAAGTGGTAACCGGGGTAACGCTGCTGGCAACGGGCGCATATGGTATAAAACGAAAGAACAAGCCAAAAATCAGCGGACTGCCAAGCCTATGCCTGCGCACAGTTTGCGCGTGGAAATCGGGTGCAAAATGTCCGTCATTTGGGGAGAGTCTTGAGTTTCATCAACTTCGCAGCCCGCGAGATCAACTGCAAGATCGTTTATTACGGTGCGGGCCTTGGCGGCAAGACCACGAACCTGCAGTACATCTTTCAGAAGACCGCCGAGCAGCAAAAAGGCAAAATGATTTCGCTCGCCACCGAGACTGAGCGAACCCTTTTCTTCGACTTTCTTCCCTTGGATCTCGGTTCGGTGCGCGGCTTTAAGACCCGCATTCACCTTTACACCGTTCCCGGCCAGGTTTTTTATGATGCCAGCCGCAAGCTGATCCTGCGCGGTGTGGACGGGATTGTATTTGTGGCCGACTCCCAGCAGGAGCGAATGGATGCCAACGCTGAGGCGCTCGACAACTTGATGTCCAATCTGAAAGAACACGGTTACGACTTCAATAAGATTCCCTACGTCCTGCAGCTGAATAAGCGGGACCTGCCCAACGTTCTGCCCGTAGATACCCTCACCAAAGAACTGCGCCGCAAAGACGAACCAGTGCTCGAAGCTGTGGCTTTCCAGGGCCAGGGAGTGTTCGAAACCCTAAAGGAAATCGCCCGGCAGGTGCTGGTGGAGCTGAAAAAAGGCAGTTAGTCCTTGGGCACTTGGCAGATTGCTAAAGCGAGATTACTTGGCTTTTTGTTCCGCAATCCACTTATCAGTGCGCTCTTCCAGCATGTCCAATGGCAACGTTCCGCCGTCCAGCATTTCGTCGTGAAAGGCGCGAATATCGAACTTCGGGCCCAATTCTTTTTGGGCCTTCTCGCGCAGTTCTCGAAATTTGAGCTGGCCCAGCTTATAGCTTAGAGCTTGCGCGGGCCATGCAATATAACGGTCGGTCTCTGACTGAATCGTGGGTTCATCTACCGAGCCGGATTTCCGGAAAAACTCTACCACCTGCTCGCGCGACCATCCTTTGGAATGAATTCCGGTATCCACAACCAGACGCACCGCGCGGAATAGTTCGGATGAAAGGCGTCCGTAGTCGGATACCGGATCCTGATAAAAGCCAACTTCTTTGCCAAGTTGCTCGGCGTACAACGCCCAGCCCTCGACGTACGCGTTGAAGCCAAGGCTGTGCAAGCGAAATTTCGGCAAGCCGGTGAGCTGCTGTTGCACCGAGAGCTGCATGTGGTGCCCCGGAATACCTTCATGATAGGCAGTCGCCTCGTCGTCGATCAGCGTGCGCTCGGCGAAATTCGACGTCGCGACAACCACGCGGCCGGGACGTTTGCCGTCAGGAGTGCCGGTTACGTAATGCGTGGCTGCGGCAGCCTGGAAGGGTGGAATGGCCTCGACGGTGACTGGAGACTTGGGCAGCAGGGTGAAAAGCTCGGGAAGTTTCGGCTCCATCTGGGCGATATAGTGGCGGAAATCGTCAAGGATCTGTTCTGCAGACTTGGGAATATATTTTTGGTTGGTCTTAAGCGAAGCGCGAAATGAGGCGAGATCAGGGAAGCCTTCTTTTTTCGCTATCGCCGTCATTTCGCCCTCGATGCGAGCCATTTCTTTCAATCCCAGTTCGTGGATCTCGTCCGGCGTCATGTGCGTGGTGGTGCGAGCGTAAATATCATTTTCGTAACGCTTCTCTCCATCTGGCAAAGAGGTAACGGAGAGAGCCGTGCGGCCTTTGGACGCATATTCAGTGCGCAGAAATAAAGAAAACTTCTTGTAAGCAGGCAGCACATCGCGGTTTACCGCTGCGTCAATCTCGTCTGTCAAGCGGTTCTGCTCCGCTGCGGAAATATTCTCAGGGTATTTTTTGGTCGGCAGCAGAAATGGATCGGCAGTGACAATCCCATCACATTGCCCAGGAAGTTTCTCAGCAATAAAACGGACAGGCATGAGGTGGTCTTTCATGCCGGCGCGCAGCACTTCGGTGGTCTGACTCAATACCAGCGGAATCTGGTGAAGGCGCGCAATGTAATCCTCGTAGTGTTTGACGGAATCGAAGGGGACCGAAAGTGGCAAATCGGCAAGGCTGGTATGAATGCCATACTGCTGGTTGATCGGCATCTCGTACTCTTTAAGCTCGAAGTCGGCTACGCGTTGTTCGAGCACGCGAATCAGCAGGTCATGCGAGAGCTGGTCCTGGTCGGAAAAACCGGTAGTAGGAATCGCCTTCAGCTGTGCGAGGAACCGTTCGTCAGTGTGGTTTCGCCCGACAATGGCAGCCAGCGAGCGGTCCGCGAGCTTGTCGTTGTAACGATAATCGCCGAAAGCAGTCGCCCGCTCCGGAAACGCGCGCAGGTCAGATTCGTACTGTTCATCGAAGAGTGCATTCTGCGCCGCCAGGCGCTCGGCAGCGGGTTTGAGATCTTGCGCCAGCACGTTGGCGGTTGCCGCGACCAGGAAGAGAACAACCAGATGTAAACGCATAGACCGGTAGCGTATCAAAAACTGGAGTTCTCGCGTTCGCCCTGAGGCTATTCCCGAAGAAAGGCTCACCGCTTTTCCCATATAATCAGGAGATTCACAATGGCGAATTTGGCTGACATAATTGCCGCTACCCGTAGCAAAGTGCGCGGGTGTCGCTCGAAAACCGACCTGCGGGAACTGGAGCGGGGGGCGGGGTTGCACGTCCCGCGAGGTTTTCGGACCGCACTGGGTTCTGCATGTCAGGGAGGCGTTGCCGTCGTCGCAGAATTAAAAAAAGCTTCGCCATCACGCGGTCTGATTCGCCGTGATTTTGATCCCGCGAAGTTGGCGAGGGAATTGGAAGCGGTAGGCGCGGCTGCGCTTTCCGTACTGACAGATGAGGAATTCTTTCAAGGATCGCTGGAGAATCTACGGATCGCGTCCGCGGAAACCAGGCTGCCATGCCTGCGTAAGGATTTCATCGTCGATGAATTTCAGATTCTTGAGGCGCGGGCAAACTGTGCTGACGCGATTTTGCTGATTGTGGCGGCATTATCACAGCGTGAACTGGGCGCTCTGAAGCAGAAGGCCGAAGATTACGAATTGGATGTGCTTTGCGAGGTCCATGACGAAAATGAGCTGCGGCACGCGCTTGATGCGGGCTGTGACCTGATCGGAGTCAATAGCCGCGACCTGCGCACGTTTAAAGTCGATTTGGGGAATGCATTGCGGCTTGCAAAACACATGCCTGAAAATGTGCTTGCAGTAGCCGAGAGCGGAATTGAGAGCGGGGGCGATATTGCGCAATTGCGCTCTGCCGGGTACGGCGCATTTTTGATCGGCGAAACTTTGATGAGGGCTGAGAAGCCAGCTGAGGCGCTGAAATCGTTGCTGGTAGAGGCGAATGCGGCATCGGCGATTGCTCGATGAACTGTAACGCGGATGCAGATGCATAAGATGCGCTCGGCTTTCTGCTGAATACGGGAGGGGGCGGGCTTTCAGCCGTGCCGCAAACCGCGACGCAGGAATGATCGGCATGACTGAAAGTCGTGCTCTTACCGGTTCGGCTGAGCTCATCGCATCTGTTGCCGAAGACCGAAGACTGACGACTGCTTTTATGACTTGGGTCAAAATTTGCGGCATCACGAATCTCGAAGACGCCCTCGTCGCCGTCGAAGCCGGCGCGGATGCGGTCGGGTTTGTGTTTTACAAGAAGAGCCCAAGAAGGGTGTCGAAGGACGCGGCTCGAGAGATCGTCTCCGTTATGACATCAAAAATTGAGAGGATCGGGGTGTTCGTGGACGGAGAGGATGCGCTATTCAACGAGACTGCTAAGGAAGTCGGACTTTCAGGGCTTCAAGTTCATGTCGGTTCGCAATCGGCGGATAACCCAACAGTCTCGGCACTCCCACCAGGACTGAACCGATACTTGGTTTTGCCAGTCCGGCGTTTCCTAAATGAGGACTATTCATTCGACAGCTTTGCTGTTTCAGCACGAAATGAAAAGACCTCCGAGTGCGCTACTGCTCTGTTCTTGGATTCCGGAACGGCGGACCAGCCTGGCGGGACGGGCAGAGTGTTCGACTGGAAAGCTGCGATTCCCATCGCGGGGTGCATCAGTGACGCAGGTTGGCGACTGGTAGTGGCCGGTGGTCTCACGCCTGAGAATGTTGGTGAAGCGATGGGCATTCTTCATCCCTGGGGTGTCGATGTTTCTTCCGGTGTCGAAGCGAAACCTGGGAAAAAAGATCCCGATAAAGTTCGAGCTTTTGTGAAAGCTGTGCGCGATGCGGATGAGGCGAATTCGAGAAACTGAATGGCAACTGTACCCATTACGAAGAAACGAGCTAGAAATTCAACCGCCGCCTCCCGCTCTCCGAAAGCAGCGAAAGCCAAAGGCCCGGTCCTGATTATTCAACCAGGCCGCTTCGGCCCATGGGGTGGCCGCTACGTTCCTGAAACGTTAATGGCTGCGCTCGAAGAACTCGAAAGCGAATACGAGCGGGCGAAAAAGGATCCGCGATTCAAGGCGCGGCTGACCGAACTGCTAAAGACTTACGCAGGAAGGCCCACACCATTGTTTTACGCGCGCCGCCTGTCTGAAAAACTTGGCGGTGCGCAAATTTATCTCAAGCGGGAAGACCTGCTGCACACCGGCGCGCACAAAATCAACAATTGCATCGGCCAGGGACTGCTGGTTGAGCGCATGGGCAAGCACCGCGTGGTTGCTGAAACCGGCGCCGGACAGCACGGAGTCGCAACCGCCACAGTGTGCGCCCTGCTTGGTTTTGAATGTGTCGTGTATATGGGCACTGAGGACATGCGGCGCCAGGAGCTGAATGTCTTTCGCATGCGGCTCTTGGGTGCAGAAGTCCGCGGCGTCGATTCTGGCTCTCGCACTTTGAAAGATGCCATCAACGAAGCCATGCGCGATTGGGTCACCAACGTTCGCACCACGCATTATCTTCTGGGAAGTGTGCTGGGCGCGCATCCTTATCCGACCATGGTCCGCGATTTTCATAAAGTGATTGGACGCGAAGCGCGAGCGCAAATTATGAATGCCGAAGGCAAGCTTCCGGCCATGATTATTGCCTGTGTCGGCGGCGGATCGAATGCCATCGGAATTTTTCACGAATTTATCGGTGACAAAAAAGTGAAGCTGGTGGGAGTCGAAGCCGGCGGCCGCAGCGAGAAATTAGGCGATCATGCGGCGCGCTTCCGCGGCGGATCGCCTGGCGTCTTGCAGGGAACATATTCCTATGTTTTGCAGGACGAAGCCGGACAGATCGCACTCACCCACTCGGTTTCGGCTGGGCTTGACTATCCTTCCATTGGTCCAGAGCACGCCTGGCTCGCCGACTCCGGTCGCGCAGAATATGTCGCCGCTTCTGATGCCGAGGCGCTTGATGCCTGCAAGCTGCTCGCGCAAACCGAAGGAATTATTCCGGCGCTCGAATCGGCGCACGCGGTAGCAGAAATGATCAAGCGCGCTCCCCAGATGAAAAAGTCTGATGTCGTCATTGTGAACATCTCTGGGCGAGGCGACAAAGACGTCGGGATTCTCAGGGAAAATTTGAAATTGGAATAAGGTGGGTTCGACTATGTACGCGGGAATTCAATCGACTCGATACCAGCCACTGAACAAGGTGAAGAACTAGAAAAACAAGAAATACGTTTGCCGCGAAGATGAAATGGAGCACGAAATTGCCGAGAATCTCGATTATGGGAATACCGTTCCGTTCGCCAATTGCTATCGGCGCATTCTGCAGCCCGACGAAAAATAGAAATCCAAAAAGATAGAAGGTAGCCGCAAGAGTTTGTTTTAAATTAGCGCAGCGGGCGTAAAGCTGAATTAGTTTGGATTGAATTGTGTCTAAATTGTCTTCATGCGCACTCGTGACGAAGTAGAGATTTTTAATTATGACGACCGCTGAAAAAAGCACATAAATGCTCACCCCAGTCAATATCAGAACAAACAAGCGGTACAACGTTGAAAGCTCTGGCCAGAGCGACCATAGCGTGTATAGGTGCTTATCCATGGTTGTGTTGACACCAGTTAAACAGCGTTAGCTCCTGGTAGCTATTATCATGCCGATTCGCTTAAATCGTGCTCCGTCTCTCGTCGCCTATCTTACCTGCGGTGACCCTGACCTGCGCGTCAGCCGCGAGGTCGCGCTGGCGGCCATTTCCGCCGGAGCCGAAGTAATCGAACTGGGCGTCCCCTTCAGCGATCCCGTGGCCGATGGGCCGGTGATTCAACGGGCCAGCGAACGAGCGCTGAAAAATGGAGTTGCGCTTTCCGATGTTTTGAAAGTGGCGGCTGAAATCCGCCGCGAAAGTGATGCCGGCCTGATCGTCTTTTCCT
>DATATW010000104.1:0-4789 GCA_036268595.1 Terriglobales bacterium | reverse complement strand
TTGTCGGAGTATGCGGCAAACTCGGCATACGTCTGGGATGAGGCGGCGATAATCGCAGCCGCATGGCGATAGGTAGAGCGAGCAAATGGAAGATATCGATAAACATCTCGAAGATTCGATATCCACTCTTTTTGATTTTCGAGTTGACTAAACCCAGCGGGCCATGGCAAGCCGCCATTGAGCGGTCCAATCACGAATGGTATAGGTCCCTTACGCAGAAAAAAAGCGAAAGGACTCGGAAGGACCGGTGACATCGGCAGGAGACGAAGAGCAAC
The DNA here is from genome assembly GCA_036268595.1 of Terriglobales bacterium. Lineage (GTDB taxonomy): Bacteria > Acidobacteriota > Terriglobia > Terriglobales > Acidobacteriaceae > Gp1-AA145. The sequence goes on along the minus strand of DATATW010000104.1, from coordinate 4,514 downwards.
ATCGAACTCGCCCGCAACGATGCGGTGCCGCAACTGTCGCCAGGCGTACCATTCAAAAGCAAGAGAAAAAGGGTAAAGGAAAGCGGTTAGCACCTGGGTGTCATAGTTATATTTGAAAATCTTCCGCATAGCCCAGTCATTGACGCGCTCAAGTAATGGCATGTGAACAACTTCGACATTGCGAAACGGCCCATTCGCTCGTCGCACATGCTTCTCACTTGGCGATCCAATGACTAAATCGACATCATGGAGTTGAGCAAGCGCTGCCGCATGAGAATAAGTGACGTAGGGCATGCTGACACCCTCCGGATCACAGAACGACGCTAACAGCAAGATACGTAACCGACTCATAATTTTCCCCTGCCAGCATCTCGCACGCCCAGCTTGTAAATCGGCTTCGTTCGAATATACGCACTAAACTTCCACTCGCTGAGAGGTTCACATTGATTCGTCACAATACTGCAGGAAGTATGGCCACAGATCATTGCGGTATCTGCCTGTTACCTTGTTCCTGACTGCCATACAGGAGCCGGTTCCGTTTCATCCATATCTACCATGTTGCGGGCCGCGGTTTTAGCCATGCGGTCGGGCAGCAGATCCCGAAGCAACCCCATAGCCTCATTGAGAGGCTTCATCCCGCCGTGAAACGCAATAACACTACCGACATACAAGCTAAAATATACTGACGAAATAACAAATATCCTCACCAGCGCAATTGGGGCACCGAATGTCATCGCAAGATGAGGCATGGACCGGACGATCAGAGCGGTCGTACATCCAGCAACAACTGATGCTAGAAAGAATTTCCAAATAGTACCTATGATGGAGCCAAGTCCAAGCCCGATTGGTCTCCCGGCATACCAGAAGCCAGGAAACATAAGTAAGAAAAACGAAGCAGTCCAGGCAAATGCAATTCCCTGCGGCCCCCAATGCAAGGTCAATAGGAACAACGTGGCGGTGCAGAGAAACTCAATTAATCCCCAGAACAGTAGCCTTTCTGGACGCCCGATCGAGACATGAATCCATCCGTGCGTGTTATACAGCAACATCGCTCCGATCCCGGGACCAAACAGTGCGAAGATCCGACCGGCCTCATCCCAGCCTGGCCCAAAAAGAAGACGGATAATGTCTTTTCCAACCAGTGCCAAATCGGCTCCGATTCCCATGCCCAAGAGGGCCAAAACCGAAATAGCACCCAGAAAGAAACGCTGAAATTGTTCGCGATCCTCGCGAATGCGGCTAAGTGTGCTGACAACTACTACCGATAGCGGCGACAATAGTTGCGATTCGGGCAGAACGAACAGGTCATATGCTTTCTTGTAGAACCCGAGCATTTGTGCGCCGTATCGCCATCCGACCAATAGGTTATCCGTGTTTCGAGTCAAGTAGTTGAATGCGTAATGTGAATACACATTCATCGCGAATTTGGCCCCAGAGCGGGTCCCGGAGCCGCGAACGGGCCAACTGGGTGTCCATCGGCACACCAACCATGCACCCGCTGTCGTGGCAGCGGACTGCGCGACGATGCCCCAAACCAATGCCCAATAATGCCAACCCTCTATTGCCAGAATTATCGAAACAACCACGAGGACTACCTGACCGAACAAATTGATTAGTGACGTCGCCTTAAAAAGTCCAGCGCGTTGTAGTAGGGCCAGGTGAATCCACCCGAGACAACCAAAAATAATCATTGGCGAAATGCCCACAGCGACGCGCGCAACTGTTCCGTTATGGAAGAAGAGCGCCATAAGCGGCCCCGCGCTTGCAAACACCAGCGTAAGTACCGCTCCAATGCTCAACTCAAACCAAAAGAGATTGCTTGCAAGTGAATTAGTGAGCCCTTCACGCTGAACGATCGATTCTGTAAATCCGGCAAAACCAAAGCTGCGAAAGAGAAGCCCAAAGGTAGTTACCATGGCAACGACGCCGAAATCCGCCGGGGAAAGCACCCGCGCCAAGACACTTACCGATCCTATCGAGAGAATGAAGTTCGCCGTTTGACCAGCAATGGTCGCCCCCGCACCACGAATAGCGGTCCGCCGAATTCCTTCTCTTGTGTCGATCGGTCGGAAGGTACCATTAGACTGGAAAGGCTTCAATTGTCTTTTATCCATTTCGCGACGTGAGAGAATCGCTAGTTAGAGGCGGCCCGAGACGCTGCTTCAAGGTGGCCTCATGTTCTAAGGTCCGCCAGCGTGCCCCGAAATAAGCAGTACTGAAATTAGCCATCCTCGCAGGTGAGAGCTATTCAAAGCCACGTCGGAGACGATAAACAAAACCCAGATGAATGGGGCTTCAAAAGCATACTGCTTGATGCATTCTTGTCATTTTCTGCAATGCTCGCAAATTTCAAGGGCGGTCCGGAGCTGCGAAGTAATAGGACTTACCTCGCTTTGTCGCTGCGGACTGATAGAGCTTTGACCGATGAATGCCCCATTTGTGCGCGACAAACCCCAAAGTGGTGCTGAGCACACCCAAGCCGTACTGCACACTTCGTTTGAAGTTGATGGACGAGGCCTCCTCAAAATATTTGGTGGGGCACGAGATCTCACCGATACGGAAGCCAAACATGACCGCCTGGGCGATCATTTGATTGTCGAAGACGAAATCGTAGGAATTCTCGTGAATTGGAAGAGTTTCGAGAATTTCACGGGAAAAGGCACGAAAGCCCGTGTGATACTCCGAGAGTTTAACCCCCAAGAAAAGATTCTGGAACGCGGTCAGCAAGCGGTTTGAGACGTACTTATAAACGGGCATTCCGCCGCCGAGCGCGCCACCACCCAGAATTCGCGAAGCCAGCACCATATCGTAGACGCCGCTGGCGATCATCCCAGCCATTGCAGGAACCAGCAGGGGTGTGTACTGGTAGTCGGGGTGCACCATCACCACGATATCGGCACCTACGGCAAGGGCCTCGCGATAGCATGTCTGCTGATTGCGGCCGTATCCGTAGTTAGCGTCATGAACAAACGTGATCAACCCCAGCTGCTTGGAGAGTCGCGCTGTCTGGTCTTTGCTTGAATCATCGACAAGAATCTTGATGTCTACGATGTCGGACAACTCACGAACTGTCATTGCCAGCGTCTTCTCGGCGTTGTAGGCCGGCAAAACAACTGCGATCCTCTTCCCGTTAATCATGGCAGGCCACTCCGAACTCAGTACTCTTCCCAATTCGCATACAGTTGCAATACCCGGTCGCTGCTTTAATGCCCGAGCTACTTTGCATATTGAACATCTTCACCGTATTCGCGCATATCGACGACTACGACCATGGGAGGACTCACAATTACGCCCTAAAAATGGAAAGTGAACTTGAATGCAACAGGTTCAGTCCCATGATGGCCGCCGACAACATGGCCCGCCTGTTCCGCGAGGCCAATCCCGGCATCGACTCTGCTCACAGCGAAGTTCACGGCACTAACGGCGTTGACCTAAAGCCTGCTCCTTCACAGATCGTATTGGAGTCACGTCCCTTCTGAAAACGCGCAGATCATCCAACGTCTGTGTCACCAACCCGAGATTTCTGTTTCCAAATATCCCGTGTCCTGTAGGAACAAGTTCCTGGCCGGTTTCGAACCAACTACCTCCGAAATTCCTTATGGCATCGGCAGCGGACGTAGGGCGAACTATAACGATCGTTATCGATGCCTTCTGCGCTTGCGACATCAGCGGAAAGATATTCCCATTAAACGGGCCCGGTACGTCGATCGGATAGTAGGCATCGCGCGCCCGCTGCCTCGCCGCGAGATACGCTTGGTCCTCCACATAGGCTACATCATCGGCACGTACAGACTGGTCGACGAAGCTCTCAAGTCGCGCATAGTCGTGATCTCGGCGGTCGTGCGCATAGGCGACCGTGTCAATTCCCGCGCCGGCTAACATACTTAAAAAGCATAGTAGCAGGACTGCAGTTCTAACCCTGCCCGGTTCACACATCGACAGCCCCGAGCAGATAGAAACGCCGAGCGGAACCACAATCATATAGCTATAGTACGTGGGAAACTTTGCGACCAGAAGCAGAAGACTCGTGAGCAGTATAGTGAATACGATCCCGTAGGAAAGGGCTGACCTCCAAACCGCTTGCCTTTGGCGACGGAGAGTAACGAACAGGATAACCGCAGCGGCGAAAAGGAATGGGACACTCCAGTCCTTGGGAATGTAATTGTGGTGAATCAATTGTCCGCGTCCGAACAAGGATCTGAAGAATTCCGTGCTTCGCTTCTGCGGGCCTACGAAACTCAAAAAGCGGTTCAATCTTCCCGTGATAGACAGTGTTGCCAGAAACAACGCTCCGCCTACTGCACTGGCAATGAACGACGCCGCGACCTCCACTGCGTAGCGTGAACGAAATAGTAGAAGGAGCACGAGCCCCGCGGTAAATAGTACTGGCAGATACTGCGGTCCTGCCCAAGGAACTAGCAGGCAAATAAGGAAGAGAAAGAACACTCGCGATCTCTTGCTGTCGATAGACATCAGCCAAACAGCGACCGACATAAGCAGAACGCCAAACCCGT
>DATATW010000103.1:0-34886 GCA_036268595.1 Terriglobales bacterium | reverse complement strand
ATCAATCTGGGCTTGCGCATTGGCCCTTTGCGGGAAGACGGCTTTCATGATCTGCGCACGGTTTACCAGACCATTGGTTTGCATGACATGGTCAGCGTTTCCGTCGGGCGTGGCTCCGGAATCGAAATTCGCTGTGAAGATCCACGCGTCCCAACCGACTTGACGAATACTTGCTTCAGAATCATCGAACGCGCTATGCAGGCGCTCAAAGCGCGCGGACGGATCGTAATCGAGATTGAGAAGCGACTCCCAGTGCAGGGCGGTCTGGGAGGTGCCTCTGGAAATGCTGTCACCGCGCTGCTGGCGCTAGAGCGGGCAATGCGAAAGAAAATGCCTGCGCCTGAGCGATTGCGAATTGCCGCCGAAGTCGGCTCCGACATCCCTTTATTTTTGATCGGCGGAACTGTGCTTGGAGTCGGACGCGGAGAGGAAGTTTATCCTTTACCCGAGCTGACGTCGACACCGTGCGTAATTGCGCTGCCGGAGGTCGCGATCTCGACTCCCAAAGCGTTCGCCGATTGGGATCGTGCGTGTGGCGCGGGCGCCCTCGCCCGCGAAAACGAAATTGAAAATGATCTCGCTTCAAAAAAAATCGGGAAGGGGACGGCTTCTAGCCGTGCCAAGCTGAGCCAATATGATCAAGCTTTAGCCCCTGAGGTGCCCGCCGAGCACAGCTCGGCCCGGACGGGCGATGGTGCCCGTCCCCACACGGCCCGTGCTTCCCACATCGTCGGTGTTTCCCACATAGCCGCTGAAAATCCAACCAACAAGCCCGAACCAAAATTGACGCCCCCTACTCACTCCGATAGAATGTTGGAGTTCAGCCGTGAGATTTCTGCGTGGCTGAATGCGGTGCCGAGTACCGGTGGCCGCAGATCCGGTGTCTCCGCTAGAGGCGGAGGCCGGGCCGAGAACCCACTGCTCGACCTTGTCCGAACCGGGATTGAAAACGACTTCGAAAGAGTCGTCTTTCCTAAGTATCCCGAATTGCTTGAGGTCAAGCGTGTGCTCGAGAAGGCTGGCGCGAGGTATGCGTCGCTCTCCGGCTCCGGATCGGCAATTTACGGGTTGTTCGATTCAAGTTCGCAAGCGGCGGCAGCAGCAAAAAAACTGATCCAGCAAGGAACGCGGGCGCTGGTAACGAGCACCTTGACGCGGCGGCGGTATTGGAAGAAGCTGTCAGCGGCGAGCTATTAGCTGCGAGCAGGCGGGCAGAGATTGCTCAAAGCTCATTGCTCGAAGCTAGCAGCTCACTGGGCCGTCGACTAATGGTAGGTCAAGTGCCTTTGGAGCACTTTGTCTAGGTTCGAATCCTAGCGGCCCAGCCAGAAAAAGCTCTCAGCTGTCAGCCATCAGCTCTCAGCTAGGGCACTAAGATTTCGTCGGCAAAGCCAACTGACGGCTGATAGCTGACAACTGACGGCTTACTTATGGCTACTCTCGCTACCGCGACCGAAAAGAAGATGAGCCCAGACGAGAAGCACGAACGCAAGCCGCATCGCGTTCGTATCGACGACAAATTCAAGGTCTTCTGCGGGACCGCCAACCAGCCGCTCGCGGACGAGGTCTGCGCATTCCTCGGCATGACGCGTGGCCAGGCGTTTCTCAGAAGATTCGCCGACGGGGAGGCCTACGTTCAGATTCAGGAGAACGTGCGCGGCGCGGATGTGTTCGTCATGCAGCCGACTTGCCGACCTGTCGACCTGCATCTGATGGAACTGCTGTTGATGATTGACGCTTTAAAACGGGCTTCTGCGAAACGTATCACCGCCGTGATCCCGTATTACGGCTACGGGCGGCAGGACCGGAAGGATAAACCGCGGGCGCCGATCTCGGCCAAGCTGGTGGCGGATTTACTGACCACCGCAGGCGCCGACCGCGCGCTGCTGATCGATCCGCACGCGCCGCAGATTCAAGGCTTTTTCAATATTCCGGTGGACCACTTGTTTGCCTCGCCGGTGCTGGTCGATCACTTCAGAAAGTTGAACCTGCCGAATCTGACGGTAGTTTCGCCCGATGCCGGCGGCGTGGAACGCGCCCGGTTTTTCGCTAAGAAGGTTGACGCCGCTCTTGCCATCGTCGACAAGCGCCGCGTCGAAGCCAACGTCGCTGAAGTGATGAATGTAATCGGAGACGTGCGGGGGCGCACTTGTTTAGTGATCGATGACTTGATCGATACCGCGGGTACGCTGGTCAAAACCGCCAGCGCGCTGATGCAGAACGGCGCCAGCCAGGTGTACGCATGCGCCTCGCACCCGGTGCTCTCGCCGCCTGCGGTGCAGAACATTTCCGATTCCTGCATCAAGGAAGTGGTAGTGACCAACACCGTTCCTCTATCCGCCGAAGCGGAAGCCGCCAAGACCGACTGCGGCGGCAAAATTACAGTTCTATCCATCGCTGGATTGATCGGACGCGCCATCCAGTCGATTCACGAAGAGACGTCCGTGAGCAAATTGTTCTTATAGGAATTAAACATATGCCTACAGCAGCACCCGATAAAAGCTTATTAGAAGCCCAGCCGCGCGAAGCGGGCACCAAGAACGACGCCCGCCGTGTGCGGCGGGAAGGCAAGATTCCAGCCGTGGTTTACGGCGCCGGCAAGCAGGCCATGCCGGTGAGCGTCGATCCGCGCCAGGTCTCCCGCATTCTGCATTCGGAAACCGGCCACAATTCGGTTTTCGATCTCACTCTCGAAGGCGAACTCACCAAGGCTATGATCGTTGATTGGCAATACGAGCCCATCAAGGGATCGCTTTTGCATATCGATCTCAAGCGCATTGCCATGGACCAAAAGCTGACGGTCAATGTGCCTATCGAATTGGTCGGCGAGCCTGCCGGCGTGAAACAGCAAGGCGGAATTTTGGAACAGATCGCACGCGAAGTCGAAGTCGAGTGCTTGCCGGGCGACATTCCGAACGAAATTGAGTTGAACGTCTCGGAATTGGTGTTCGGCACGGTACTACGCATTTCGGATCTGCCGAAGAACGACAAGATCAAGTACCTCAGCGATCCCGAACAGCCGGTAGCGCACATCATCACTATTAAGGAAGAAGAAGTTCCGGCCGCGGATGCGGTTGCCGGTGAAGCTGCTGCTGCCCCTGCCGAGCCTGAAGTCATCAAGAAGGGCAAGCAGGAGACCGAAGAAGGCGCTGCCGAAGGCGCGAAACCGGAAAAAGCCGAGAAGAAGGAAAAGAAATAAGAGGAACCGTCTTCGGTCATCAGCCTTCGGTCTTCGGCCAGTCTGGTTGTGGCTTTCCGGCCGACGACCAACGACCGACGACGAATTGAGAAAGCGTGAAGCTGATTGTTGGACTTGGCAATCCGGGAATTGAATATCAGTTCACGCCGCACAACTTGGGTTTTCTGGCCGTCGATCGCATAGCCAACGATCACGGCGTGGAAGTCCGAAACCGGCAATGCCGGGCGCTCACCGCGCGAACCGTTATCGGGGATGAGCAGGTTGTTCTCGCGAAGCCCGAAACGTTCATGAACTTGAGCGGCGTGTCGGTGAGAGAGTTGGTTGAAAAGCTGGAGCTCAACCCGGAAGCCGACCTGATCGTAATTTACGACGAGCTTGATCTGCCGCTGGGGTCGCTTCGCATTCGGGAGCGAGGGAGTTCGGCCGGGCACAACGGCATGAAGTCGATTATCGGTTCGCTGGGCACGCAGGAATTTTTGCGAATCAGAATCGGCATCGCGCCGGAGCAGAAAATTTTGAAGCCGTTTCGCAAGGCGCAGTTAAAGCACGTAGACGAAGCGCTCGACGCGGCGGCAGAAGCAGTGAAGGTAATTTTGACCGAGGGCAGAGCGGCGGCCATGAACCGGTTCAACCGAAAGCCGGAGCCGCCAGAAACGAATCCGTAGAGACATAGCTTGCTACGTCTCACGATCAGACGTTGCGAGCAACGTCTCTACGAAGAATTTTGGAGAGTGCAATGAATCGTACTTATGAACTGATGTTTATTGTCCGGCCTGACATGACTGAAGAAGACCAGGACAAACTGATTTCCACGCTGGAACATGCCGTAACTTCGTCCGGCGGCCAGGTCAAAAACATGGAAAAGATGGGCAAGCGCCGCCTGGCATACACCGTGCGCAAGTTTCATGACGGCATGTATCTGCTGCTGACCTTCGAGGGCAGCGGCGGTTTGGTGCATGAGCTCGAACGGCGCCTGCGAGTAACCGAGCCGGTGATTAAATTCCTCAGCGTGCGCATCGACGAGGAACAAAAGCGGCTGAACAAGATAAAGGCCATCCGCGATTCCAAGCGCAAGGCGCCGCCGGCGACGGCGACCCCAACTCCCGAAGTCGCGGGAGAAGCCCCGGCAGTAACGGCATAAGAAGCTGGCCTTCGGCTATCGGTCATCGGTCGTCGGCCCAGCAAAATTAATTTACCCACGAGGTTCGTGCCGAAGACCGAGAGCCGAAGACCGATGGCGATTTCGAATTTTAAGGAGCATCATGGCTGACGAAACTAGAACATCATCCGGATCTGATTCCCACAGCGGAGAGCGGCGTCCACCCCGTCCTGGTGGACGTGAAGGCGGACCGGGCGGACGGAAATTTTTCCGCCGCAAAAAAGTGTGCAAATTCTGTGTCGAGAAAATCGACTCGATCAATTACAAAGACGTTCGCTTGCTGGCGCAGTTCGTCGCCGAGAGCGGCAAGATCGTGCCCCGGCGTTTGTCCGGCGTTTGCACGCCGCACCAGCGCCGCCTGAGTCTGGCGATCAAGCAGGCGCGCAATATCGCTCTGCTGCCATTTGCCGGCCGAGCAGCATAAACGCGCCACAGATTTAAACCGATCACCCGGATTTTTTTCTATTTCTTCATCCGCGCTAATCCGTGACATTTGTGGCCGAACTGAATTCTCTGAACGGAGTCAACCATGGAAGTCATTCTCAAAGAAGATGTCGCGAAGCTCGGCTCGCGCGGGGACGTGGTTAAAGTCGCCGAAGGATATGGACGCAATTTTCTATTGCCGCACCGGCTGGCCATTGAAGCCAACGAAGGCAACAAAAAAGTAATCGAGCAGATGCGTGCCGCCTCCGTTCGCCGCTCAGCCAAAGAAAAAGCCCAGTCGGAAGAACTTTCCAAGCAGCTCGAGGGCGTGTCGCTGACATTCCAGCGCCGCTCAGGCGAACACGATCAGCTCTTCGGATCAGTTACCTCAGGCGACTTGGCGGACGCGCTGGCCAAAAAAGGCTTCAACATCGATCGCCGCAAAATTCAATTGCACGAGCCGCTGAAGACGGTCGGCGATTTCACCGTCCCGGTAAAGCTGCACAAAGACGTGACCGCGCATTTGAAAGTCGTGATCGAAAAAGAAGCAGTAGAGCAGTAGGACTTAATTTGTGATTGTGGAGCTACGGGCGCCCTCGCCCGTAGAACTCCCGACCACTTTCATCCCGACACAAACCTGTTCCCCGGCACAATGTACCGCAGCGGCATGTCCGCCGCCTTCTTGATCCCAATCCGTTTGGTGATCATCACCTCGGGCGGCGCCGCGCCATCGTCTGCAAAATAAAGATCCGATCGCGAACAAGTCAGATCTTTTCCATTGTCCCGCTCACGCGTGATTCCGAAAGCCGCAGCCAGCCTGCCCGGTCCGCGAGTCAGCCTTCGCAGATCGGAACTCTCCTCAATCCCACGCAGCTTGAACATGGCGTCCATTCCCTGACTCGGCTCCACTGCGCGAAACAGAATTCCGCCGGGAGTTCCATCCGCAAGGCACGAGACGTTCAGGCAATAATGGTTGCCGTAGATGAAGTACACATACGCGTATCCCGGTGGTCCGAACAAAACCGCGTTACGCGGCGTCTTGCCGGCAAACGAGTGTGCTGCCGCATCTTCAGCACCAAGATAAGCTTCCACTTCAACAATGCGTCCGGTCAGCAGCCTGCGCCCATCCCGCCGAACGAGTATTTTGCCCAGCAAATCCGGCCCCACCAGCCGCGGGTCGCGATCATAAAAATTACGCGAAAGAATTCGAAGCGTCGGTTTCATGTCGAAGTCATTCCAGCTGCGAAACAGCTAGTTCGAGCACGGTTGCTTCAGAATAAACTCAACCGCGACCCTGTGGGGACAGCCGCCCCCGGCTGCCCGGCGAGCGCCGCTCGCCTCTGCCGGCCTCCGCACGTAAATCCCCTTCGGCACCCATGCCATAATGAAAACTGGGGACCCTGAATTTTGTCTTGTGCAATCTGCAACAAACGCAAAGAAAAGCGCTTCTGTCCTGCGATTCACGGGCGCATCTGTCCGCAATGTTGTGGCGAGCAGCGCGAAGTAACCCTCGACTGCCCCAGCGAATGTGTTTACCTCCAGCAGGCGCGGCAACATGAGAAGCCGCGTTCCATCGAACAATTAGACCAGGGCGCTCTGTTCCCTAAAATCGAAATCGGCCAGCAATTTCTCTACGAACAGGAGCACCTGATTCTCGGCTTGAGCTATGCGCTGGCAAAGAGCGCGCAAGTTGACCGCGGCATCCGTGATTCGGATTTGATTTCGGTGTTGAGCGCGTTGGCTCACAATTACGAAACATTGGCGGGATCAGGCCTGCACTACGAAACGCCGGTCACCAACCTTGCTCACCAGGCGGTAGCTTCCGAAGTTCAAAAAATGGTCAAAGAATATCGCGAGGCCGAGCAGAAGCACGTAGGTTACAGCCGGTTGCGCGACTCGGATGTTTTTATGGCCCTGGTTTTTCTCCTGAGAATGGCATACACGCGAACCTCAGGCCGCCCGAAGTCGCGCGCGTTTGTGGATTTTCTTTTTCGTCAGTTCCCCGAGCCGCAATCGGCGATTGCCGCACCGCAAGAGAGCAGCCGGATTATCGTTCCTTAGATCAAAAGCTCACCACAGAGGGCACGGAGTTATACGGAGGTTTCACAGAGCTATTTCACCCTGCACCAGCTTTTTTACCAGTTGCCCCGCGGGCAATGCGTCGCGCAACTCGCGAATCGTGCGTTTAAATACCGGGTGCCGTGCGTCCGGCGAGATTTCGGCCAATGGCTCCAAGACAAAACGCCGCTCGTGCAGTCGAGGATGCGGAACTGTTAGCGATGGCAGTTCTATCACCGAATTACCGAACAGCAGAATGTCGATATCGATTATGCGAGGGGATTTCGGTTGCCGCCGTTGCCGGCCCATCTCTTGTTCCAGGCTTAAAATTGCCGCAATCAGTTGGCGTGGCATTTTCTCGGTATCGAGTTTGACCGCGCAATTCAAAAACCAGGGCTGCGGGCTGGTTTCAACCGGCTCGGTTTCATAGAACGAAGATACCGCTGCCACATTGCCCAGTTCTCCCAGCTTTTCAATCGCAGCCTTCAGGTTCGCGGCACGATCGCCCACATTCGAACCCAGCGAGAGATAGACGACTTTGCGCATCGTGATTCAGTTTGCGGTTTTCCAGGACTGGTTTCCAGAAAAAAAGGGCCGACCTGGGAATCCAGTTTGCAACTTGGCTTCCGCCCCGCGCCCAAGCGATGCTTATATCAGAACCCTTATGCTTCCAGTCGAAACCAGAATTGATCGCGCCCAGAGGCTTCTGCGGATGATTGAGCAGGATGCGCCGCTGCTGGCCGTCCGCATAGCCCCATTGTCACGGGAATGCCAGGAATCTGCCAAGTCGCACGCGCAAAACCTTGCAGCCCTGGCTCGCGCTGAACTTCAACGCCTTGAGCAGGAAAAAGCTGTAATCGAGGCCATTGACCTCTTACCGCAAGCCGCCGACTAGTTCATCTGCATTGCCGCTCGCGCGCTCTCGTGAGTGTAATGTTCTGCGGGTTCTTCCGGAAGCGTGGTCTCTTCCCACAAGGTGCGGTCGCGCAACAGGCGGGAAACCAGCGCGGTGTGCATGGCATGGCCGGCTCGATCGGCAACCACGCGGCCCAGAATTCGCCGGCCGATCAGTGCCAGATCGCCAATCAAATCCAGAATTTTATGCCGCACGAACTCATCTTCAAAACGCAACGGGGGATTTACCAACCCGTCCCGGGTCAACACCAGCGCATTCTCGCTCGACGCTCCCCGGATTAATCCCTGCTGCCGCATCGCTTCAGCTTCATGCAGAAATCCGAAGGTTCGCGCCGGCGCAATTTGTGAAACATAATGGCCGTTGCTCAGCTCCAGCGAAAAAGTCTCGCGCCCGATCAGGGGATGGGGAAAATTGATCTTGTAGGAAACCGAATAGGTTTCCGCCGGATAGACCCCGATAAACTTTTTGCCTTCGCGAAACTCCAGCGGCCGAAGAATTCGAATATAAGTTCGTGGGCGACGCTGCTTTCGGACCCCGGCTTTCTTGATTAGATCGATAAAAGGGTTCGCGCTTCCATCCAGGATCGGGAGTTCCAGATTGTCCAGCTGAACAACCGCGTTATCGATGCCCATGCCTACTAAAGCGGAGAGCAAGTGCTCGGTAGTAGAAATCAGCACGCCTTTTTTCATCAAGCTGGTGGCATAGCTCACGCGCGCGACATTCTTGCCTACTGCTTCAATTTCAAAACCGTCCAGGTCGACGCGGCGGAAAATGATTCCCGTTCCCGCCGGAGCCGGCAGAATTTCCAGACTGACCGGTGCTCCCGAGTGCAGGCCGATACCCTGGCAACGGGCTGCCATGCGAACTGTCTGTTCTGTAATCAGAAGGTTTCTCTACTCCAAACTACCAGCGCGGAGGCGGAGCTGTATGTGGCAATTTAACCACACTCTGTAGCAGAACTACTATACAGTGACCAGCTTAAGCCATTTGATTACAAATATTTACAAAGATATCGGCAGCGAAGGAGAACCAATGAAGTTGTTAACAGCGGTTCCGTCCAAAGGTTCAGTGTCGCTTGGATGAATGCGCAGTCTCGGGATCGAATAGCGTATCGCTCATGTCTTCGTTGTAACTGGCGCCAGTTAAAAATGTCTGGGCCGACATCTCCCCGTTGAACATTCGGGTTGTATCGAAGGGCGTCATGATTTTCTGAATCGGACGGTAATTATCGAAAATTTCATCCTCCACGTTGCGCTCCTTGTCCGCAGGGTCACGCCAGGAGAAGCTCTTCTTCACCGGCAAGTGAGTATTGATATCGATGTAGAGAGTGACCGCCTCGTTTTTATTGTTCATCAACGTGACTTGGTCAGCTTCCTTTTGCGCGGCCACGGTCTGCCCTTCGTAGAACAGGGCCACGCCCGGCTGGTTCAGCCATTGCCGCAAAACAATATCCAGCGCGTAATGATGGCGGCGCAGGTAAGGAGTAAGTTCGTCTTTTTGTTCTAAGGGACGTACCCCCTTGTAGGTGATCTCGAACCCTTTATCGCCGTTGAAAATTTGCACGACGTCGCGCTTCTTGGTGAACTCGATTCGATCTTTATCGGGGAATTTGGTGAATCGCCAAAATACAAGGCCCATGCTGTTCGGCTCGCCGTGGTGGAACTTGTAGGCCCGCCCTTCCTGCTTCTCATCAGTAAAGGTCAGATAGGCCTGTCCGCCGAGCGCATCAATAGCTTGATTAAGTACCTGCCTGGCTTTCTGGGCATTTGCCTGGTCGGTCGGGACCGGCTGCGAAGCAGCGGGGGGTGGCGCGCCGTTATCCGGGTCGGACGGAGTCGTGTCCTGCCCGAAAGCGAGCGCGGTCAGCAATAGTGCGATGAGTGCATATTTCATTCTCTTCTTATCTTAGACGCGCTCAGGCCACTCCTAAGCTGCCCGTCGCTAACCTACCAAAACCGCGCCGCCATTCACGTTGAATATTTCCCCGGTGATGAAACCGGCGTGCGGGGTACACAGAAACAGGATCGGCCCGGCGATTTCCTCCGGCGTACCTACGCGTCCCATCGGTATCGGCCGGAGCACCTCTTTCGCAATTGCCGGATCATCCAGCGACGGACGCGACATATCCGTATCCACCCATCCGGGAGCCACCGAGTTCACGTAAATGTGCTGCCGAGCGAGTTCGAGAGCAAGGCTTTTAGTACAGCTGATGAGCGCGCCTTTGCTGGCCGAGTAGTCGGTGTGAAAAGCCTCTCCCCTCTGGCCCGAGGTCGAACTGATCAGCACAATGTGCGCCGGAGATTTCGCGCTGGCATGCTTCTTCATCTCGATCACGGAATGCTTTACCAGCGCAAACACCGAATCCAGATTGATCGCCAAAGTTCTGCGCCAGTGGTCGTCGCTCATCTTGTCGATCGGAACGTCATCGGCTGGCCATATGCCATGATTGGCGATTAGGATGTCGAGCCGCCCGAATCGCTGGAGCGTTGCGGCGACCAATTCTTGGGCGCTTTTGGTTCCTTCCAGATTGCATGGAACTGCCGCGCAATTCTGGTCTCCACATTCGCGAACCAGTTTTTCGGCCGCGGCTTGCGCTTTTTCATAGTTGAACAAAACTTGAGCGCCCGCTTCGACGAACATCCTCACTGTGGCCGCGCCAATTCCTCGCGACCCGCCGGTGATGAGGGCGACCTTACCATCCAGAGAAAGAGATATGGGCATGCTGAAATAGTTTCGGGAAGGAATGAGAATTTAGCAAGTCGGACGTAGGACAGGCGCGTGCCCTGGCTACCCAATATTCGGAAAGCTGCGCTCCGACTTCAACTCGCGCGCCAGAATGCGCACCAGCATGCCGTCGTACTTAGTTCCGCTGCCGCGTTCCAGTTCCGTGATGGCTTGTTCGCTGGTCTTGGCGGGCGTCAGCATGCGGTCGCTGGTCAAGTTAACGTAGGAGTTCGCAACCGCGATAATTCGCCCCCACAAAGGAACGTCATCTCCTTTGAGTTCCCCCGGAAATCCAGTGCCGTCCAGGTGCTCATGATGGCACTCGACCGCCTTCTTGATGCGATCAGCGCCCGGCATGGTAGCCAGCACCTCGCCCGCAAAAATCGGGTGGTTCTTGAGTAAGTTGAACTCTTCTTCACTCAGCGATCCTTGTTTGTTCAACACTCTCTCGGGCACGAACATTTTTCCCAGGTCATGGACCCGTCCCGCAAAGCTAAGTTCGCGAATGTCCTCAGCCGGCAGATTGAGCGCCCGGCCAATCATTTCGCAGTATTGCGCCACCGCCTCACCGTGCCCTGAAGCATGCAATTCTCTCGACTCCGCGGCGCGTGCCAGCGTCTCAATTGAATCGCGCAACGCAACGCCCTCTTTGTCGTCAGGACTCACCGAGAGTTTGCGCAGCGTTCCCACTAATTCTTCCAGATGCTCAGGTCCGGTCCGTTCACGCTGCAAAAATCCTTCGATGTATCCCGAAACCAGCTGCCGCTGCAGGGTTCCGCCCTCTTCGCGTTCGAATTCTTCCGCGGTTGAAACCCGGTCGCCGCCGGCCTTTTTCGAGATATACATTCCCATGTCTGCGACCCGGATGATGCTTTCCGCGGAAAATCCATGCACCGGGAAACTCGCAACTCCGAAGCTGCCCGTGATCTTGTGCTCGCTCAACATCGGGTCCGTTGCCAGCCACAATCGCAAGCGCTCGGCCAGAATTTGCGCCTGTTCCACACCGGTTTCCGGCATCAGGATGATGAATTCATCGCCGCCGTATCTAGCCACCACGTTTGACTGCCGGCACTTGTTTTCCAGCAATCGTCCGACTCGAGCCAGCACCAGGTCGCCTTCCAGGTGGCCGGTCGAATCGTTTACTTCTTTGAACTTGTCCAGATCGACCAGTACAACTGAGAACGGCCGTCCTGAACGCGACGCGCGCTTCCATTCCGACGACAAAGCTTCCCAGAAGAACCGCCGCGTCTTGATTCCGGTTAATCCATCAGTGATCGACTGCTGTTGCAGTTTTTGGAAAACGAAAGAATTGTGGAGCGCCGTCGCCAGCAAGTCAGCCAGCGTATTCATCACCAGCACGTCATCATCGGCGACCGCGCGCTCGGTCTCGCTTTCCACGTTCAGAATGCCCATCAGCGTGTCGCCGTAAGTGATCGGCATGCAAAGCACAGTTCTCGAACTGGGCAGCAGGGATTGCAACTGCCCCGGCTCGCTGTTACGAAGCAGTGCAGTCTCTCCCGTACGCGCAACCCGGCCGATAATGCCCGTTCCCAGCGGAATCTTTTTTCCCTTCTCGTGCGCTGTGGTTCCCGCTTCGGCCCTAATTTCGATTTCCTTGGTCGCGTAGTCCAGAATGCCAATACCGATGTGGTCGAAGCGGAAGTTTCGCTGAATGTGCCCGACAATTTCCGCCAGCATCTGCTCGGCGTCTTCGCTGGAAATTGCGGTCTTCGAAACACTGTTCAGGAACGCGAATTGCCGCGAGCGGCGTTGCTCCTCGGCGAACAATCGCGCGTTCTCGATGGCCACCGAGACCTGGCCGGCCGCGGTCTTTAAAACTTCCAGATCGCGTTGTTCAAAAACGTATTCCCGGCTGGCGCTCATCGCCGCCATCATGCCGGTAGCTTTCCCGTTCACCAGAATCGGAGCTCCACAAAATGACTTGACCGGCCCCTGCGGCAATAACGTAATCCCCAGCCGCTCCAGTGTCCGGTCCATGTCTGACCTGATCAGCAACGGCTGCCCGGTTCGGAGAATGTATTCCGTCAAACCGTTATCCGACTTCCGATGGCGCTTGGGCAGCACCTGCCCCTCTTCAACCTCCAATTCGTACACGATTCGATCGCCATCCTGGAACGTGACTTCGAAGTTGGAGGTATCAAAAATCTGACCCAGTTCCTTCTGCACTGTACGCAGCACCTCGGCCTGATTCAAACGTGAACTGATGGCTTGCCCGATCTGCGTCAGCAGTTGGTATTCCTTGGTTCGCCGCTGCGCATCATGCATCACCACGTAGTTCTCGAGCGTCAGTCCAATTTGCAAAGCCAGGCCTATCAGAAGCCGCAAATTGGAATCGCCGAACAAACGCCGCTCAGTATGCGGAAACAGTATTACGCCGAAATTGTGCTCGCGAGTTTGCAGGCTGACCGCGGTGGCGTTGCGGATGTTTTCCGCCACTACCGACTCGCGGAACTGCTCAAAACGTCCGCCCGGGAAAGCCGGCAGCGGCTCGGGCATTTCAGGCAGGTTGCGAAATGAAACGAATCCGCCCCGGCGGTAAGCCAGCTCACAGACATATTCCCCGGCTCCGGTGGCGTCCAGCTTCGCCGCGAACTCCGGCGAGAAGCCTAGTTGCACCGAAGGCAGCACCCCGCGCCAACGCTCAGAAATGCAGATTGCGGCCCGCGTAGTGGGAAGCGGTGCTACCAACCGATCCAGTATCCGCTGCATGCTCGGCACCAGGTCATTCACTCCCAGCAGCCGCATCGGATCCACATCGAGCTTGGAAAACGCCAATGCATTTTCCTGCACCGCGTTGCGCTCGTTTTCAAACAGCACCATCACCATCGCCAGACCCAGCAGCATCTGCGGAATCGGTCCGAGAAGATCGCCACCCAGCAGATGGATCGGCTTAAGTTGGCCGAAAGTAGTTAGTACCGCCCAGAGCGCGAGTGAAAATGAGAGCAACCGGAATGCGATCGATCCCCGCCGCCGCGCGGTGCGGTAAAAATCAAGCGAGCTGTAGCCCAGGATGAGAGCCGCAAACAGTTCAAATGGGTCTAACCTGAGTCCGGGCCAGAACGTCTGTTCTCCTAAAGGCCGCAAAGCACGCGCCAGGGAGAAAGCCACTCCCGCGGCGGCGACCACGATTTCATACCATCGCAGCCGAAAAGCCTCTCGCCGCTCGGTTGTCGTCAACCGCTTGGTAAGACGAGTCGAGATCAGGATCGCTACTGCCATTCCCACCAGCAGCAGCGACGACAGAAACACAATTGGAACGCGGACTTCCGATACAACCGACCAGGCATCCAGCAGGAAATGCAGCGTGTACGCGGCCCAAGCTAACTGCCACGCGCGGAAATAAGGCTGCCGGCTCTGCTCGTGCAGGTAAGTGAACAGCAGAAAAAGCAGACAGGCCACTAAGCCCGGAAATATCGCGGTACTGATGAGAATACTGTTCATTTATTTGACCGACACGAATACCCTGGTGTCAGCCCATGCGGGGAAAACGCCAGCTCTATGCTGGCATATGTTGTCTTTGAAAACAACAGTTTTGGGCCCGATGGTAATGCCTTTCGATGCGCGAGACCCTAGTCTTTTGAGCAGCTTGACGGTAGTTCCGGCTGCCCCGTAACATCCAAACTTGGTTACCAAAGGAATGTCCTCAACCCAGTTTTCAGTTGCGGGTCAGTCAACCGCTCCCCGAGTCCGATTTGCCCCCTCGCCAACCGGCTACTTACACGTGGGTGGTGCCCGTACAGCCCTCTTCAACTGGCTATTTGCCCGTCACTTCGGCGGAACTCTTATTCTCAGGATCGAGGACACTGACCTTGAGCGTTCAACCTCCGAAATGGTTGAAGGCATTCTGCAGGGTATGCAGTGGCTGGGGATTACGTGGGACGAAGGCCCCTATTATCAGACCCAAAGAACGGATCTCTACCGCTCGGCGGCCGCCAGGCTGATCGACTCCGGAGCTGCATACTATTGTTTCTGCAGCAAAGAGGAACTGGAACGCCGCCGAACCAAAGCCTCCGCCGAAGGTCGCCCTCCAAAATACGAAGGCACCTGCCGGAAGTTAAATCCCGCAGAAGCCTTGCGCAGAAAAGCGGCGGGCGAAGCCGCAGCGGTTCGCTTCGCGATTCCTGAAGCCGGCAACACTTCTTTTGAAGACGCCGTCTTCGGCAAAATCGAATTCGCCAACAGCGAGCTTGAGGACTTCGTCCTGTTGCGCTCCGACGGCAGCCCTACTTATCACCTGAGCGTGGTGGCGGACGACGTCGATCTGAAGATCTCGCACATCATTCGCGGCGCCGACCACATTTCAAATACTCCCAAACAGGTGCTGCTCTATCAGGCGCTGGCTGCGACGATGCCAACTTTCGCGCACGTGCCGCTGATCCTTGGCCCAGACAAGACGCGGCTGAGCAAGCGTCACGGCGCCACCAGCGTCATGTCTTATCGCGATGAAGGCATCGTGCCTGAGGCCTTCCGCAACTTTCTCGCGCTGCTCGGCTGGACGCCGCCGGAAGGCACTCCAGAAGTTCTGGGCGACAAGGAGCTCATCCGCTTGTTCGGCCTTGACGGTATCTCGCGCTCGAATGCTGTCTTTGATCGCGCCAAGCTGGATTGGTTCAACACCGAATATATTCGCGCCTCTTCCGCCGAGAGATTGTTGCCTCTGATTGAAGAAGAGTGGAAGAAAGCCGGTCTCAGTCCCGCCCGCCACGACCGCGACTGGATGCTTTCGACGATTGAACTATTAAAACCTCGGGCGCGAAGCCTTAAAGATTTTGCGGGATCGTTTCGCGCATTCTTCGTCGATGATTTTGATCCTGATCCAGCCGCTGTCGAAAAATTCCTCAAAGATGAAAATGTCCGGCAGCTTCTAATCGAACTGGCGAATCGCTACGCATCGTCCGATGATTTCAGCGAACCGGGAACGGAAAAGATTCTTCGTGACTTCGCGGCTGAAAAAGGAATGAAAGCCGGGGCTTTGATCAACGGCGCGCGGGTGGCCTTAACTGGTCAGGCGGTGGCGCCAAGCTTGTTTGCGGTGATGACCGCCTTGGGAAAGAATACAGTCGTGAATCGCCTCAAGAAAGTCGAGGACCTTCTGAACCGGGCAATCCCAGCCAGGACTCCGTAACGCAGGCTATTTCGTATCGCCTTTAATTTTTGAAAATAGGCGCCGGACGGTATTCGGTTTCGGAACCGGAGTAGCATCCGGGACAGGAGCAAGGGGAAGCAAAATAGGCGTGTCTCCAGCTTCCTCAACTACGGGGTTATCTCCAACGATCACCACCACACCCAAATTAGCAGCCGCATCTAGCTCGATCTGCACTGAAACCGTAGTTCCCCATTGCTTGTTCGCATCGATCACGATTCCGTCAATTTCGGATTTTTCGAAACCGGGAAACGCCGCTCGAACCGAATAGGAACTTGGTTTCAAACCTCGCGCCCGGAACTCTCCCGCGTCATCCGTTTCGCCTTCGACAACAGCTTTGTTAAGTGAATCCAAAATAGTCACCTTTGCCTTTTGGATCACAGCGCCAGTCGCGTCCGCGATGCGTATAAGAATTACTCCACTGCCGCTTTCGCTCTTCTCGACCTTCACCATCGAACTGGAGGTCTTGCCTGATGTTTCCGCTGCCGCAGTGCTCATTCCCAAAAGGGCGGAAAACGCGGTTCCTGCAACTAAAGAGATTTTTTTAATTCGCGCCCGGAAACCAACCGGACAATCCGCAGTGAGAATCGTTCCGTCGCTTCGTCGATACCAGCGAGCACACAGCCGTGCATTTTTGGCGAGCAAAAGTCGCTGAATCTCGCGCTCGGACATTGCTGAAAAGTTATATACGTTGAGATTGCAATCGGAACAGTGACGGACATGTCCATCCCCCTTCATCTGGTTCCAGTCGGCTGTACAGGGAGACGCGATGCGAAGATTTTGCAGCACGAACAAAGGCTAGTCCCGCAAAAGCGGGCCGTCAATGGGCTCGATCAGCTGTGCGCGTGCGGGCTTTGCGCAGGGTTTTTCCTCTTCGGCGCTGGCTCTTTCATGACCCTCACTTCGAAAGTCACCGGCAGTTGCTTGGGTGGATAGCACGCGGCATTGTCACAGGCCTGATACTTCAGAAATCCATGGATGGCGTACTTGGCGGGCAATACGCTGTGTAACGGGCGCACTGTTACGTTGACTGCAAAGTCTCCGCTGTAGACACTCAGCTTCTCCTTCGGCGTGAATGGGAAGCTGCGGTCCTGGCCTGGAGGGTAAGTGATTCTGCCGATAACTATGTCGGTGGGCGCGTCCAGCCTTAGTTCGGTCTTCTTCAAATATTCCTGCTTAGGCTGGTTGGAATTTACGTGGAACCCGCGCGCGACGCGAAATTGCAGCTGCACGGTTCCGGGACTTCCGCGATCTATCGGAGTGAGGGGCGCGGGTACCATGCTGACCCAGGCCTTCCCTCGCTCCAGCTCTTGTGGCCGGGCCGCAACAGACAGCAGTAAGAGCACGCATCCGAAAAGGATAGCTTTCATCACTTCGTCGCCACCTGCTGGCTCAATGCCTTTTCAATGTTGGATTCAATCTCCGAGCGGCTGGCCAGTCCAAATACATGGTCTATTACTTTTCCATCGCGTCCGATGTAGAAGGTCGACGGCAAATAATCGATCCCTCCGTATTCGGCGCCAACCTCTTCTTTGCCGACCAGGATGGGATAATTTACTCCCAGTTTCTGTGCAAATGATCCAATCACGCTCGGACTGGCATCATCCATAGCCACACCGATCACCTGCAGCCCCTGCGGCCCATATTTTTTTTGCAGATCAACAAACCACGGCATCTCGACTTTGCAAGGTTCGCACCACGTGGCCCAGAAATTCAGCAGGACCGCCTTCCCGTGGAAGTCCGAAAGTTTCATCGTACTTCCCTGGGTCGTGGGCAAAGAAAAATCCGGCGCCTCTCGACCTTGCAACTTTCCCGGAGGAACGACCTTCGATCGGTGCACTCGCTGGATGCCGAATACCAGCATGATGGAAATTACCATTGCAACCACAATCAGAATAACGGGATCGCGTTTCACAAAACTCCTTTACAGAGCAAACCGGTTGAAGTACGAAAAATACTGAGACAGCAATGTAAATCTGCCGAACACCAGCAGCAATCCTAGAGCAATCAGCAAGCCGCCACTGGCAATCTCCACTGCATGCATGTGCCGGCGAAAGCGGCTGTAGAACTTCAAAAAACGTTCAATGCCAAGTGATGTAAGCAGGAACGGAACTGCGAGTCCCAAAGAATAAATCGTCAGCAGACCGATTCCTTTGCTCACCGAATTCTGCTCGGCAGCGAGATAAAGGATCGCCGATAGAATCGGCCCAACGCAGGGGGTCCAGCCAAACGCAAACGCGAAACCTATTACGAACGCACCCCAAGCCGTGCTGCTTCCTTTCACGTTATGCAACCTTCGGTCCGCGTAAAGCGCCTTGATTTTGAAAATGCCGGTCAGGTGCAGACCGAAAACAATGATTACCACGCCGGCGATCTGCGCCAGCACAGACTTATAGCGCGCGGCGAGTTGTCCAACTTCGGTCGATAGAGCGCCAAGGGTAACGAAAACGATGCTGAAGCCGGCTACAAAAGCGAGCGAGTTGAGCATGACTTTGCCCAGCAGGGCGTTATTCTGCTCCTTCAACTCCTCGACACCTACTCCGGAAATTAGCGAGACATAGCCCGGAACCAGAGGCAGAACGCATGGCGAAAGGAAGGAAACCAGACCGGCCAGAAACGCGGCAATCGGGGTCGGATTCGCCATTAGGAATTATTGTACCTTCTTGCCTACCCTAAGGCTGTTTCTTATCAGATAGGTCCGTTTACCGACTGCGTCCGCCTTCACGGTAGGCCATTCGCACCAGCGTCCTCTCCGCGAATGGAACGTAAAGCAATGCTGCAGTAGCGCCAAAAGCTGCTCCGAACCCGATACGATCCAGAACCAGAAACGGCGCGATGGCCCAAAGCTCATCCAGCACCAGTAGCGGGACGAAAATCTGCCGGAACTTTTCACCCAGCATCGCGTAGTCAAAACCCGTCGCCGAGATCAGATACAACCGTACCGGAATTCCGGTCCCTGCCGTTATCAGCACAAGAATCAGAATCAGGGGCGAATTGGCATCCGCCCAGGAAACCTGCTCGACCCCATGCCAGTGAAATAGTGCCTCAAGATAGAAAACTAAATACATGATCTGGATCAGGACAAACAGTAGCCGCGTGAGTCCCCGCCGGGCTGTGGGGAGCTGCGACAGACTTTCAAGATTTTCGTGTTGCGCCACCGGCGCAGGCAAAGCTACAACACTTTCCCATTTCACTTCACCAATGAACCGATAACCTCGACGCGCGACCGTCTCCACAAAACGAGGACTGGCAGCTGAATCGCCCAGCGTCTCGCGTATTTTATTAACTGCGGTGTTTAGGCTGTGTTCGAAATCAACGAACGTGTCCGCGGCCCACAACTTTTGCCGGATATCTTCTCTTGAAATTACGATTCCCGGGCGCTCCAGCAGAATTGCGAGCACCGCGAATGGCTGGTCTTGCAGGCGAATTCTGCGGCCCTGTTTGCGAAGTTCGCGTGAATCCAGATCGGCTTCGAACACTCCAAAGCGCGCGATTCCAGATTTTTTGCCGATTTCGGGAGACAGCGCCGACACGCTGGGTAGTGTAGCACCGGGTCGCAGCCACCAGCTTTATCTCTCGTCTGTTTCGTTCTACCGGCCGAACTTAATTGGCTTGGTAAACGGTTTTTCCGCCCACCACCGTGCGCAACACTCTTGTGCCTAAAATCTCCGCAGGAGGAATGGCCGTTAGGTCGCGATCGAGCACCACGAAATCCGCCAACATCCCAGGTGCGAGCGTTCCTTTTTGCTTCTCCGCAAATTCGGCGTATGCCGATCCGGTTGTATAAGCGGCAATGGCCTGCTCCATCGTCAACTTCTGTGCGGGATAGTATTCCTGCTTGCCGTCTTCACTCTTGCGCGTGACCGCAGCGTAAATTCCGCGAAACGGCGCAACCGGCTCAACCGGATAATCCGTACCGAACGCCAGATTCACGCCGTCATTCTCAAATTCTACCCACGCATAGGAATGCGCAGCGCGCTGCCGGCCCAGGCGCGACGTCGCCCAGTGCATATCCGTCAGCACATGGTTCGGCTGCATCGAAGCAATGACATTCAGCTCACGAAACTGCTCCACCTGCGCGGGATTTGCCACCTGCGCATGTTCCACGCGCAAGCGATAATTTTCGCTTCCGTCCTGTGCTTTCACCCCGCCGGCCCGCGCCGACTTCTCGGCTTCGGAAAAGGCATCCAAAGCCATCTCGATCGCCTTATCCCCAATGGCATGAAATCCCAGCTGAAACCCGGCATTTACCCGCTCTTTGGACATCTCGTTCAGCCTGGCTTGTTCATATCGCGGCAGTCCCGAATTTTTCGGATCGTCGCTGAAGGGCTTGATCATCGCCGCCGTATGTGAACCTAACGACCCGTCCATGAAAGCTTTCAGCATCCCCGTGTGCAACATTGGATCAGACTGTGGATGAGCATCGCGCCGCTGCTTCAAACTTTCCACCGGCTCATCGAATGGCAGCCACTCGGATATGCGAACCGTCAACTTCCCTTCGCTCTCAATTTGCTCAAGGATTTTGAAATTGGCCAGGTTGGTTTCGCCGTCATCGCCCGAAAAATCTTGCGCCGAAGTCACTCCCGAGCGCGCAATGTCCTGCAACGCCGCCTCAATCGCCTGTCGCCGCTTCGCCGCAGTTGGCGGCGGAATCAGCGATGCGACCAACCCCTGAGCGGTCTCCCGCAAAATTCCGTCTGGCTCAGCGTTCGGGTCGCGCCCGATCTCGCCTCCCTCGGGGTCCTTACTCGCAAGCGTCACATGCGCCATTTTCAACGCCAGCGTGTTTGCGACGGCAACGTGTCCATCAATGCGCACCAGAAAAACCGGATGCTCCGACGTGAGCTCATCAATGTCATGGCGCGTGGGCAGTTGGCTGCTTTGCCATAAAGTTTCGTCCCAGCCCGAACCGGTGACCCATTCCGAAGACGCCGCCGTCTTCAGCCGTTTGCGAATCCGCTCTTGAAATTCTTGCAGCGAGAGTGTTCCCGTCAGATCGACGGTAAGCTTCTTGAATCCGGCTTCGGTCAGGTGCATATGCGCATCATTGAAGCCCGGCATCACAAACCGCCCGTCCAGATCAATAACCTTGGTCTGCGAACCCTTGAACTTCAGGACTTCCTCTTCGCTGCCTACCGCCAGGATTTTGTCCTCGCGGACCGCCATTGCCTCGGCCCTTTGTCCCGGCTGGAACGAGGAATCGCTCACGCGGGTATAAATGCTGCCGTGAACATAAATGGAATCCGCAGTTGGATGCGCGACGTTTTGCAGATTCATTTCCCCGCACCGGCCAGCGCCAGGCTCATGAGCAGAACGCGCGTCAATCCAAGCGCTCTACCCGCGGGATCAAACCATTCTTGCAACGTGTGAGCGCCGCCGCCATTTCCGCCCGCCCCGATAGCAATGGCTTCACGGCCCATGGATATCGGGATGTTAGCATCGGTTGAAGCTCTCTGTATCTGCGCGCTATTACCCAGGTGAAAATCCACCGCCCGGGCAATCTGGATGGCGCGCGCGTCCTGCTCCAGTTCGCCCCCCGGCCGGTTTCCGATTGGCACCATCTCCGCTGTCAGGCTGGCGCGATAATGCAGCGGGTCGCGGCGCTGGGGAGTTCGCAACTGCTCCTCCTGAATCGACTGATCAATCGCGCGACGCAATTCGAGATCGATTCGGTCGATCTCCGCCGCCGAACTGGACCGAATGTCGACTCGCATGCTAGCCGACTCCGGAATTGAATTGACCGACGTGCCGCCCCGGATCACTCCGATGTTAAACGTCGTCTTCGGTGACGCCGAGACCTTGGTTTGTGAAAACAGATTGATGGCGCGGCCCAACGCCACAATCGGATTCGGCGCGCCAAAGTCGCTCCAGGAATGACCGCCCGGCCCGCGCACGATTACTTCAAAGCGGCGGCTGCCCAGGGCTTCCGCCACAATCGTGTCAGTCCCGGCGCCATCCAGCACCAGGCTGCTGCGGATCGCATCCTTCCACTCCGATTCAGAAAAAATGTGGCGCATGCCACGCAGATCGCCTTCGCCTTCTTCACCCACATTCCCAATGAATAACAGCGAGTCTTCATGAGGAAGACTGAAGTTTTCAAACGCAGCAACCACCGCGAATAGTGCGGTGACCCCAGCGGCGTTGTCAGATATTCCCGGCCCGTAGAGTTTATTTCCCTGCTGCCGAATATTCAGAGGGGTATTGGCAGGAAAAACCGTGTCGATGTGCGCACTGATCGAGAGCACCGAATCGCGCTTTCCTTTGCGGAAACCGCACACATTTCCAATCTTGTCTTTGCGGACATCTTTTATACCCAGCGCTCGAAACTGTTCACCAACCCAGGCCGCCCGGGCGGCCTCACCGAACGGAGGCGCCGGTATCCTCGCCAGTTCCATTTGCCAGCGTGCGAACTCAGCTTCCTGATCGCGAAACCACCGCATGGCCGCCTGTACTTCCGGCAATGCGGACAAACGGGAGATTTCCTGCGGTATGTTGAAAGATGGTTCAACCGTCACGGGGCGCGCTGCCTGGGTCATGAGAATTGTTCATATTACAACCAATTGCAAATCTATCGGATTTCCGAACCGAGGCATCGGTCGCATCTTCTAGTTGCTTTGCTATAGCGCTTGCTCACAAAATGATTCGGCGTTACCGGTTTCGGCAACTTGCCTGATTTCGCCGCATCTAACTTTTAGGGTAGGCTTAGGGCAAGGCATTCCTTCCATCTATGAAATCGATTCGTATTTTGCTTCCCATGGTTGCAGCGGTCCTTGCGCTCGCGCTTCCGGCATTTACCCAAGAAGGCCCGCTCAGCACCGACCCACCCAAAGGATTGACTCCCGAGCAGATCATTCAGAAATTTTCAACCAAGGAAAAAGAATTTAAAGAGGCGCGCGATTACTACACCTTCCGTCAGGACGTGAAAGTTCAAACCCTTGATGGAGACACCGTCACCGGCGAATATCGTGAAGTTTTCGACGTCACCTATGACAACCAGGGGCGCCATCTGGAGAACGTTGTTTTCGCCCCGCAGAACACGCTGACCGAGATCATGATGTCTCCCGAAGATTTGCAGGACATTCGTCACCTTCTGCCCTTTGTGCTTACCTCCGACGAGATACCCGAGTACGACATCATCTATGTCGGCCAGCAGCAGGAGGATGAACTTCACTGTTATGTCTTTGATGTGGCGCCCAAAAAAATTGAAAAGAATAAGCGCTATTTTCAGGGGCGCATTTGGGTCGACAATCAGGATCTGCAGGTCGTAAAGACCTCAGGCAAGACGGTTCCCGACATTCGCAAAAAAGACAACGAGAATCTTTTCCCTAAATTCACTACCTGGCGCATTCAGGTCGATGGCCAGTACTGGTTCCCCGCGTACACCATGGCCGACGATACGCTCCACTTCCGCAAGGGCGCATACCAGGATGTTCATATCCGGGAGATCGTGAAATACACCGATTACAAGCGTTTCGGCAGCAAATCAACGGTGACTTATCAGGGGCAGAACACCACCGAAACCCCGGATGAGCAGAAGCCTAAATGAGGTGCCCGCGGGGGGTGCTTAAGGTAAGGTTTCAAGGTTTCAGAGTTTCAAGGTTTCAGAGTTTCAAGGTTTCAAAATCGCAGGGTTTCAAGGTTCAAAGTTTCGCACCCGGCAAATCTTAAATCCCGAAACCTTGAAACCTTGAAACCTTCGAAACCTTAATAAAATAAATACTTCCGCCACCGATCATCCGACCTGCCCATCAACCGCATGATGTGCCGACTGGTATGCAGATTGAATGCATGGGGCTCGCGCATCAGCTTCATTCCCGCTTCGATAGGCATTTGATTTCCCTTACTGCGATTGCAGGGATGGCAACACGCCACCAGATTTTCCCAGCTCGAGGCCCCGCCCCGGGAGCGCGGCACCACGTGATCGAGGGTCAGTTCGCCTGAAGCCAGCACTTCGCCACAATATTGGCAGGTATTCCGGTCGCGCAGCAGAATGTTCTTTCGCGAGAGCGCGCGCGTCTGGTGCGGAATCCGGCGATATTCCAGCAGCCGGATAACGGACGGCACTCGCAGAGCCAGCCGCGCCGCGTGCAAAAAATGACCATTCTCTTCTTCGGTCATCGCCACGCCCTTCAGCACCAGCACAATTGCCCGCCGCGCCGCGCAAACATTGATCGGTTCATAGGAGGCGTTCAGCACCAGCACCGGAGCGTGCAATGCATGCACGTCGTCTTCTTGATGGACACCAATGCCCACGCCAATGCCAAAAACAGCCGCAGTTACGCTGTGCCGTGTGTGCTCCCCACCCGAACTGTGCCTGTGAGACATACTCATGACGCCTTTGCGATCATTACATTCTGCGGCGTAAATCTTCCGCTCTCGAACCCGCGTTCCTTCAATGTGCGTGCCACGGTCGCCACCCAGACTTTTTCAGCGCCCGCTCTTCGCAGAACCCGCGCACATTCGGACGCCGTGGTCCCGGTTGTCAAAACATCATCGACCAGGATCACGCTGCTTCCCACTACTTTGTTTGGATGCACAACTCGGAATGCGCCTCGCATATTCTCCACCCGTTGCGGCCGCGTCAATCCGATCTGAGAAACCGTTGGCCGGGTACGAGCGAGCACATCAGTCGCCAGTTTTAAACCCGGAAAGGCATTTTTTTTCATCGCCGCACGCGCGATCAGTTCCGCCTGATTAAACCCGCGCTCCCGCCGCTTTGAACGATACAGCGGAACCGGAATTACAAAAACATCATCGGCCATCGGGCCCAGTTTCTGAATCGCTTCCGCCAGCAGTTCACCCAAAGCCTTAGCAGCTGATTCAACTCGCGCGTATTTGAGCAGATGAATCAGCTCCCGCAATTCGGTGTCGTAAGCTCCGTAAGCGGTCGCTTTGATGAAGTGCGGACGCAAGTCTACGCATGCCGCGCAGATCTGTTGGTTCAGGGCCGCGCCAGCTGGAGCCTCGCCGCAAATCTCACAAGATGCTCCCGTGAGCGGAACCACATTGCGAAGGCACTCCAGGCATACCGGTAAGCGGGAAATATTTGTAAGAGGAGCGCCGCAGAGGCGGCAATCAGAAGGGAAAAAGGCGGCAAAAACGCCCTCGGCGATGAGCCCGGCGCCGCAGGCCGCTGTGCGCAACAGCTTTCTTGCGCCGTGACCAGTGGAACGCCCGAACTTCGCCTCTTCGGGTGGGGGAACGCCCTTGCGAATTATGTCTCCGCTACTGCTGAAGACAGAGCCTCCCTCGTTCGGCGCCTGGTCAGGCTCCAGCCGGACGAATTGCATTCAGTATAGCGGGGACTCTGGACGCAAGCAATTGTGGGAAACCCTCACGCACCACTCGGCACACTATCAGGCGGCCGCTTGTCCTCGGGTTGAGAGTTTGCTCTCGCGCTCCAACAAATGTTTGAAGATTGAAACGCGGGTCCGGCGATGGCAATTCATGCAGCGCGCTGGCTGCAGCATCATGAATGGAAGAATGTACTTTTCGAGCAGGTTACGGCGGCGGGACCGGTAGGCCTCGAATCCGCCGCAGTCGGGGCACTGATACTGCTTGAGCAACATGATGACCTCCCAAAATCAGCAGAAGGCGAATCGGCGCGATGTGCTGCTCTCATTATAGCGCGCATAGCAACGCGGTGGGACTCCCATACTTGTAAATCTCCCCGCAGCCATGCTAAGGTGCGGCGCGGTCATTTGTAACTTGATCCAAGCCGGTTGCACTCCGGTTTGTGGTGTTGCGCTTTCCAAAGTACGTGAAGACTGAAAGTCGAAGGGATCCGCATGAGTGAACCGGCTAATGTGACGCCAGGCGCCAAAAAGCATCAACCTTTCGTTCCCGAACACCTCGAAATGAAGGAGTTCACCCTCCGCGCCGTCCTCCTCGGCCTTTTCATGACAGTCATTTTGGGCGCCGCAAACGCCTACCTCGGCCTGCGCGCCGGGATCACAATTGCTGCCACTTATCCCGCGGCAGTTATAGGAATGGCCGTGCTCCGCATGTGGAAAGGGACCATCCTCGAGGAAAACATCGCCCGTACATCGGGAACGATCGGCGAGGGGATTGCGGCTGGCGCGATCTTTACCATTCCCGCATTCCTCATGGCCGGAGTGTGGCCGTCATTCGGCTTTCGCGAAGCCTATTGGAAGACCACGGCCCTAATCATGGTGGGCAGTGTGATCGGCGTCCTATTTATTTCGCTGGTGCGAAAAGGCATGGTCGAAGATCCCGAGCTGCCTTTTCCGGAATCGGTCGCCGCGGCTGAAATTCACAAAGCTGGGCGCCGCGGAGCCCAGGCGGCTAAATATCTTTTCTGGAATATTGGAATCGGCGGCATCGTTTACTTGCTCGGCGCCTTTGGACTGTTTGCTGTCGATAAAACTTTCCAGTTCGGCTTAGGCGCGCTTGGTCAAAGCCAAGTCAAACTCGACACCGCCGTTAATGGAAACGCTTTGGTCACTGGGGGCGCCAGCACCGTGGCCGCTCCCAGCGTTAGCCCCGCGCTGTTGGGAGTCGGCTACATCATCGGACTTCGGCTGGCGGCGCTGCAATTTTCCGGCAGCGTCCTCGCATGGGGACTTCTGGTTCCCCTGATGATGTTCTTCCTCGGTCCTCAACTCAAAGCGTACCTTCCCGCCACCGCGCCTGGCGACTGGTCCGGCATGGCTTTTGCGATGTGGAAATTTGTCGTTCGTCCCATCGCTGTGGGAGGCATGCTCGTGGGCTCGGCATACACCTTGTTCAACATGCGCAAAAGCCTGACCTCAGGCCTAAGCAAGGCCTTTGCCGATTTTCGCCGAAGTTCGGGCGACCAACCAGAACTCGCCCGCACCGAGCGCTACATGAACTTCAAGACCGTTTTCGCTTTGATCGCGTTCATGTTCATCCTGATGTGCTTTTTATATATTCATGTTTCCGGGCTGGTCTGGCCGGCGGTGCTGGCCGCTGTAGTTATGCTGATCGTCGGCTTCTTCTTCGCCACCGTTTCTGGCAGCCTGTGCGGAACCATCGGATCGTCGAACAATCCGGTCTCCGGGATCACGCTCTCCACATTACTGATCGCCGCTCTGCTGATGGTCGCGCTCGGCGTCTCTGGACAGCACGGCGTCGCTGCGGTACTGGGCGTCGCCGCAGTAGTTTGCGTTTCGTCCTCGGTTGCAGGCGAACTGTTACAGGATTTCAAAGTCGGTTACATACTCGGCGGCACGCCGCGGAAAATTCAAATTGCTGAGCTGATCGCCGTAGTTGTTGCCAGCCTTGTTATGTACTTCCCGCTGATGTATCTGCAAAAAGGATTCGGCTTCGGCAGCAAAGAACTTCCCGCGCCGCAAGCGGGTTTAATGGCAATGCTGGCGCAGGGTATCGTCGGGCACAATATGCCATGGGCCTTAGTCGGTGTTGGAATCTTTATGGGTATCGGCATGATCATGATGCAGGTGCGCAGCCCCATGCTGGTCGCAGTCGGAATGTATCTGCCCTTTGAGACCACGCTGGCGATTTTCGTCGGCGGAATTTTCCGGTCGATTGGTGACTGGGTCGCGCGTCGTCGCAAGCTGAACCCGGCACAAACCGCGCGCGCCGAAAATGCCGGAGTGCTGACTGCATCCGGTCTTATTGCCGGAGAAGCGCTGATGGGTCTGCTGTGGGCTGGATTGAAAGCCAACGTCTGGGCGCCTCCGCACAATCCGCCGCAGATCTTTACTAATCCGTCTTATCTTTTCGGTGGCATGATCGTGCTGGCTCTTCTGGCGGCGCTGATGATTTTTTCCCCGCTCAGCGCTGCCGGCGATCCCAACGAGCCCGCACCGCCAGTTGCAATGATGTAAGACACCAGTGCTTAGTGATTACTGATTAGTGGGATCGTGGGATCGTGGGGACACGGGCGTCCCGCCCGTGTTGATTGCATCGCGCAGAGCCTGAGAACCTGCTCGTCCGTTTTCCTTCGTGTACCTTAGTGTCCTTAGTGGTTATCGCTCTTATGTCTGTAATCGAAAACATCGCGCAAGTCCGGCAACAAATTCAATCCGCCGCTCTCCGCGCGAACCGCAATCCCGAAGACATCATCCTAATGGGCGTGACCAAGACCGTTGCGCCACCGCCGATTCGCGAAGCCTACGCCGCCGGCATTCGAGTTTTCGGCGAGAATCGCGTTCAGGAATTCGCCGCCAAAGCTGAAGCGCTGCGCGATTTGCCTGGCGCCGAATGGCATATGATCGGTCACCTGCAGACCAATAAATCCGCAAAAGCCGCCGAGTTCTTCGCGCATGTTGATTCGGTTGACTCGCTCCGTCTGGCGCAGAAGCTAAACTCTGCCGCCGCGGAGGCGGGCAAGAAGCTTTCTGTCCTGATCGAAATCAACATCGGAGCAGAAAGCGCCAAGCACGGACTCGCGCCGGATTCCCAGGAGCTGGAGGAATTGCTAACCGCCGCGCCCGAACTTTCATCCCTCGAGATCCGTGGACTGATGACCGTGCCGCCCTACGATAAAGACCCCGAGCGGTCGCGGCCGTACTTCCAAAACATGCGCGGATTGTTTGAAAATCTAGCCGCTCGCCAACTTCCAGCAGTTAAGATGGTGACACTTTCCATGGGCATGTCGCACGATTTCGAAATCGCCGTCGAAGAGGGTGCAACCTGCGTGCGCCTGGGCACTGCGATTTTCGGATCGAGGCCGCCGCTCAGGAGCGCAATTTGAGAGGCCTGCAAGCGGCGATCACGCTGATCATCGGGATTCTGGCGTTCTGGACGGCGACCCTCGCCCAAACTCCGCCCGCTGGACTGCAAATTTCGGCTACCAAGGTCGATTTCGGCGAAGCAGCGGTCGATTCTGAAAGTCCCGCTCAAACCATCACATTGAGCAATCCGACAAAATCGAATATCACCCTGGAACAAATCATCGCGTCGGGCATCGACTTCACCCAGAAAAATAATTGCGGCCAAACCCTCGCTCCCGGCGCGCAATGTACGATTCAAGTCTTTTTCAAGCCCGCGATTTCCGGTCTGCGCATTGGAAACCTCGACGTAATGGGCTCCGACCCCACCAGTCCGCATTTCATTCCATTGACCGGAACTGGAAAATAAAGTTCCTACTGAATGTGCTTTTCTTGGGGTTTGGAATGTTGCTAAGACTTAAGACGCAGACTTTTTGAGTGTATTTTCGAGGCTATATTTCACCGACATTGGGACGAATTTCGGCGGCGCTGCGTAAGGCCCCCAGTCCTCGGGCACGGGATTAATAAGCCACAAATTCCCAGGAGGCTCAATCGCGATTCCGACAATCCAAAACTTGCTTCCCTCTTCCAGCGGCCGGTTGCAAGCCACTTTCGCCATTGTGCTGCCTCTGCCTGGCAGATCTTCGATTCGAATTTGCAGTCCCTGCTCTAACGGTCGCGCGCATCGGACTGCGCATCCTTGAGGATTCACCATCAAAGTGTGACAGTTTTGCGAAATAATTTCGCCTGCAACACTGGTGATCCGCAAAGGAATTTGCGCCCGAACTCGCGTTCCGAGGCGTCGCTGAGGCTGGCTGGTCGCTGTAGAAGCCATGCTGGTAACCGGATTCTAGCGACAGTATCGAACTGGTTGCCTGCAATTCAGAGTAGCTGGCAAACCAAAGTAACGGGATCCTCTTTTCGAGTTCCGCTAATAGAACGACAATCTTCCGTTCTGCCGTGCATGGCGCACCATTTGCGAGAAAAATAATATTCCTGCGGGAACAAGAAACAACGCGAATACGGTGAGTATCTCAACTTCGTGCGCGGCCGCCCTGAAACTCCCGTCCAGCAAGGCTAGCCGCATGGCCGCTAACGAATGGGTAAAGGGAATCAGGTACGACACAAATTGCACCGGCTTCGGCAAAGTCGTCACTGGAAAAAGCGTTCCCGACATCAACCACGCCCCCGAACCAAGTAACCACAGAACCGCTGACCCTTTGTGAATGGAAATCTGCAATCCCGCCGCAATCAGTCCGATCCCGAACGCACTCAGGATTGAAAGCAAGAACGCCAGCCCGCATGCTATGGCACTGAAGTGCATAGCCGGCGCAAAAAGAAAAATGCCCGCGCCAATGTACAGCGCAAATTGCAGCAAGCCCTCCCCGAATGCCGAGAGTGCGCCCAAAGAAACCAGGACCGCCGCCGGCGTCGCGGTAGTCAACAGCACCTCCAGGGTCCCCGTCTGCTGGGAGTCCTGCACCGTCTTCAGAAAGCTGTGGATTCCAGACAAGAGAAAGGTGTAGAACCCGGTCCCGATCAGCAGGAACAAAAAATACGGCATGCCTTCAGGACGAAACTGCGGCCCCACCGCCCTCGCCAGATAATAAAACGTGGCCAACTGCGCCACCTGGGCCAGGCTCGACAACACAAATCCATTGCGATATCGAACAGCCGTGATCGCATCTTTTTTCAACACCGCAATTACTTTTTCAGCGATCACGCGGGAACACCTATGCGGAAACTCTCAGGCGCATGGTCGCCGATGATCTCCAGATAGAAATCCCTCAGCTGCTCGGCGGTAAAATCACCGGCGTCCTCAGTCGCCACTAACTCGCCCTGTCTCAATAGCGCGACTCGGTCGCAGACGGCTGTAGCTTCTTCAAAATTATGCGTCGCCAGCAAGACGGTAATACCGGCCCCCGATAAATTCCTGATCAACCTCCATAACTCGTCCGTCGCCGCAGCGTCGAGGCTCCGCGTCGGTTCGTCGAGCAACAACACCGACGGCCGTTTGACCAGCGCCCGCGCGATCCCCAATTTCTGATACATGCCCGATGAAAGCTTCATCGCTTGTTTGCCCGCGGCATGATTGAGTGACACACAGCAGAGCGCCGTCTCGACCCGCTCTGCAACCTCCCGCCGGCGCACATTTTCTAGAGCGGCGAAAAATTCCAGGTTTTCCCGGATGGTCAGGCGCGGAAAGAACGACCGTTCCGATGCCAAAGCGAACCCCACGTGGCTTCGAACCTGTTGGCCTTGGCGGCGAGTGTCGCAGTCCCTTACCAGAACCCGGCCGCGGTCTGGAAGCAGCATGGTAGAAATCAGCTTTAATGTCGTGCTCTTCCCGCTTCCATTAGGACCAAGCAAGCCCAGCACTTCTGCCG
Organism: Terriglobales bacterium; assembly: GCA_036268595.1. Lineage (GTDB taxonomy): Bacteria > Acidobacteriota > Terriglobia > Terriglobales > Acidobacteriaceae > Gp1-AA145. The sequence goes on along the minus strand of DATATW010000103.1, from coordinate 4,140 downwards.
GCTTCACGCTGAAAGATATGCCTTTCACCGCGTGTGTCTCTGCCGCTGGATTTCGCCAAAAGTAAAATCCGCGCCGCCCGAAGATTTTGTGCACGGATTCAAAGACAATGGTGTTCATGACAGGTTCAAGCGCAGACACTACCGCATCCCGCGCCGCTGTTAGAAGATTCTATGGACGCGAAGCACCGTTTCCGGACACAGAATTCGCGCAGGGACATACTTAGTCCACAGGGGTCGCTTTTTGGCCGCAGCATCACAGATCGAATTGCCTCGTCTTCCGACGATGCGCACGTCTCGCAGCCAGGAGTTTGAGCTTCTCACCGCCTGCTGTCTGCCCTCCCACCACGGTGACTTAACGTCCCTGCTGACACCCCGCCTCGATTGGGAGCGCGTGATCGGATCAGCTGAACATCACCGCCTGATTCCTGCATTGCATTCAGTCCTGGCTGGAAAAAACGACATTCCCTCCACCCTGCGGGTCCGTGCCCACAAACAGGCCTGGCGCGCCATGCGGTTCACCACCGAATTGGCGAAAATCGCGCGCGATTTCGATCAGCGCGGGATCGAATTCCTTGCTCTCAAAGGGCCAGTGGTATCGCAGCTTCTGTATCACAATCCCTGTTTGCGCCAGTTCGGCGATCTCGACCTTCTGGTCAGGCCACAAGACGTCTGCAACGCTAGAACTGCCCTGAATGAATTAGGCTTCGAATCTGGATTGCATCTATCTCCGAAACAGGAAAAATCTCACTTGCGCTCCGGTTATGAATGCGCATTCGACTTGAAATCGGAGCCCCATGTGGTTGAACTGCAGTGGCAAGTTGTGCCCCGTTTTTACGCGATCAACTTCGATATCGATCAACTGTTCAGCCGCTCCGTGCCGATCGATATTGACGGCATCGGCTTGCGGACCCTTGGCCACAACGACTTAATACTTGCGCTCTGTGTTCATGCGGCGAAGCATGAGTGGTCACAAATCGGAATGCTGCGCGACATCGCGGCGGTGACAAGTTTTAATCTGGACTGGGACTGGATCTTCCGCGAAGCGAGACGGCTCGGCATTCTGAAGATCCTGCAAATTTCGCTTTTAGCCGTGCGCGAAGTCTTTTCTGTGACTTTGCCCGCACGGCTGCCATTGCCCATTGGAGGTGCGGCGGAAACTGCTTCGGCAATTTTAGGCCGCCTGCAACAAGATCACGAACCTGACACGGAATCAGTCCGCTATTTTCGCACCCAACTCCAAACCCGGGAAAGACTGCGCAATCGCGCCCAATTCGTCTGGCGGCTGGCAACAACTCCGGGCGTAGAAGAATGGAAGGCGCTCAGAATACCTGATCGTTATTTTGTGGCATACCGCGGCGTCAGAATCGGTCGCCTGATCAAAAGATTTTTGTTCTGAAGGCTATCTCGAATCACGCGTCGGCCACGACTCAGCTGCAAGTTGCGTCGGCTTGCTCATGGGCGTGGTAGCTTGATCGTACCAGCGGTCCCGATTCCACGTGACGGAAGCCAAGCCGCAGCGCTTCATCTTTCAGATACTGGAATTCCTGCGGGGTATAGAAGCGCGCAATCGGTAAATGATCGCGCGATGGGCGCAGGTACTGTCCCACGGTCAAAATATCAACCTGCCGCTCTGCCAGATCACGGAAGACATCAACCAATTCCGTCATGGTTTCGCCGAGCCCAACCATCACCCCGGATTTCGTCACCATGCCGGGAGAAAATTTCTTGGCATTTTCCAGTAGCCGCAGCGTCCGTTCATAGCGCGCTCCCGACCGGACTGCGCGATAAAGCCGAGGCACGGATTCGGTATTGTGATTCAGCACATTCGGCGTCGCATCCAGCACAATGCGGAGCGCCTCGTCCAGTCCCTGGAAATCCGGAATGAGCACCTCCACCCGGCATTCAGGAGCTACTCGCCTGACCTCGCGTATGGTTTCGGCGAAAATTCTCGCTCCGCCTAGATTGTCATCGTCCCGGTTCACGCTGGTGATAACCGCGTGCTTCAGTCCCAAAGTCGCAACCGCTTCTGCAACCCGACGAGGTTCATCCCAATCGATGGCTAGCGGCCGGCCTTTGGGCACCGCGCAAAAGCCGCAGCGGCGCGTGCAAATGTCGCCGAGTAGCATGAAGGTCGCAGTGCGATGGTTCCAGCATTCGCCAATATTCGGGCATTGCGCCGATTCGCAGACAGTGTGCAGTCCCAGCCCACGCGCCAGTTTCTTTAACTGGTGAAAATTTTCTCCCGCTGGGGCCTTTGCTCTCAGCCAAGCCGGCTTGGGCTGCCGGACCACGGGCCCGGTCTCAATCTGCACCAGCTCTGAGAAGCTGCTCATGCCTTTATTCTACAAGAGCCCAGGGATCGCTCTTGCAATAGCCAGCGATTCGAAAGCATATATACTCTTTCCTCATCGGGGCGGTCCCCAGTCGACAAAGATTTAGCGAGCGAGAACGACATTTCACCTGGATCCCGGCTGTCTGTATGACGATTGAGCCGGGTTTCTACTGCCCGGCCAAAGCCGTTTGTGCAGTGCGTGCTGTAAGGCAAGTTTTAATTTAGAGACCAGCGGATTTACGTATCCAAGTTGACGGAATGACCTTCTCGCTCCGAGGTGTTGCCTGGACAGCCTTTGCCATCGCCGTCGTGTTATTAGTAGGCAGCAGTATCTTTTTGCTCCGGGCAACTCATACATTATTTGATAGCGAAGCCCTGGTCTCGCACACCCGGGAAGTCCAAGCTGCGCTTGGGAGCCTCAGTTCCAAGGTTTTCCAGCTCACCAACTCGCGCCGCGGTTTCACTATCGCCAATGATCAGTCCTTTCTTGATGATTACCATGCGGCGGTAGCTCTGGTCCCCGAAGATTTAGGACGCCTCCGGCAACTTACGTCCGATCGCCAGGATCGCCAGCAGGAACTCGGCCAAGTCTCCAAAGATATCGATTCCTTGCTCGACCTGATTAATCGCTCCTTTAACGCGCATGTTGCCGGAACTTCAAATGGTTCAATGGATATTCGGATTACCCGGCAGACTGCCGCGCTGGGTAATCGCATACAGTCTTCTTTGCAGAAGATGGGTGACGAGGAAGAACATCTGCTGGCGGAGCGCCGAACAATTGTGCGCACCAATTACCGGCATACATTGCGGCTTATCTTTGCTTCTTTCATCATCGCCCTGATGCTACTGGTTGCTGAGATGTTTCTGCTCAGCTATGAATTCACCCGCCACCGTCAGACCGAGCATGCGGCGCTTCAAAACCAGGAGATTGTCAACGCATTTTTCTCATCTTCAACGATCGGCTTTGGCATTTTGGATTCGCAATTCCGCTATACCCGCGTCAATGACGTACTTCCGCAAATGGCCGGTATGAGCCGGGAAGATGTGCTGGGCAGTCCGGTTTCTCAGATTTTCGGAGAGCTCGGCATGCGGGCGGAGACGGTCCTGAATCAAGTCCTGCAGACCGGAAGGCCGGCATTAGACCGCGAGTTATCCTCTGAGCTGCCCGCTAAGCCCGGCGAAATTCGTCACTGGCTGATCAACTATTTTCCGATTCGCGAGCGTGGCGGGACTGTCACACAGGTAGGCATCACCGCTGTAGATGTCACCGCCAGACGGAATGCAGAAGACGCTTTGCGAAAACTGAGCGGCAGGCTGCTCGGCATCCAGGACCAGGAGCGCCGAAGGATTGCCCGCGAACTTCACGATAGCCTGGGGCAATACCTGGCAGGAATGAAAATTGCCATCGATATGTTGGCCTCGCGTTCTGCTCAAAAAGATCCGCTGTTAATTGAATGCGGCGACATTTTGGAGCGGGCCATTTCCGAGACTCGCACTTTGTCGCACTTGCTGCATCCGCCGCTGCTGGATGAAGCCGGCTTCGCTTCTGCCGCCAGTTGGTTCGTTGCCGGGTTCTCTCAGCGCAGCGGAATCCCAGTCACTCTCGACCTTCCTGCAGACCTTCAGCGTCTTCCGGATGTGGTCGAAATCGCGCTATTTCGCATTCTTCAGGAAAGTCTTACTAATGTTCATCGCCACTCACGTGCGAAGTCGGCGGAAATCAGCCTGGACGTTGACGCCGAGCACGTTACCATTCAAGTTCGCGATCACGGCCGTGGTATGCCGCCGAATGTGATCCGGCAGATCGA
>DATATW010000102.1:0-53649 GCA_036268595.1 Terriglobales bacterium | reverse complement strand
TTCCTGAATTAATATTTCCCGAATTTTCGGGGTCGCAGCGGCCACGCTGAGCGAGTTTGGGGCCGGCAGTTTAGGAACCAATTGTTCGCGATAGTATTTCGCGATTTCCGATTCCGGAATTTGAATTGAAGCCCGAAAGCGAGCGTCGACTAATCGAAGCTCGGTCAGCTCCGACCCGACATAGTCCGCGACCATCGTTTCGCTAAGCTGATATCGCGATAACTCCGCATCCCAGGATTCGCCAGAACGCTGTAGCGATTGCTCTCTTTTTAACGCGTTGATTTGGTTCTGTACTTCATCCACAGTCGCGGGCTTCAGGTTAGTCTGTCCCATCTGCTCGTACAGGAGCTCGCGATCAATCAAACGGTCGAGCGCCTCTTTCTTTTCTTGCGGCGTCACATCCGCGAGTTGACGTCGAGACATGAAACATTCAAAGCGGAGTTCGCCGTTCCAATCGCTGGTCAGAATTACGCGATTGTTCACGGTCGCGACGATCCCATCCAACACTTCGCTGGCGCGCGCGCCGACCACGCTCAACAGCAGCAACGAAATTAATGTCCGGCGCATGAACATCAGAATGTCTGCCCGATACTGAAATAAACATTGAAGTGGCTGGCCTGCTTGGTTCCAAAGTATGTCAGGGCCGCCGGACAGGTCTTTGTGGTTGTCATAAACATACAAAAATTCGGAAACACCGTGGGATTCAAGTTGTATCCGAAATCAAATCGAACCGGCCCGACAGGTGTCTTGTAACGCACGCCGAGTCCGACCGCATTCGAGATGTAGTCGTAATTGCACAGCGTGGCACCGCTACCGGCTTGAAACGTAGTGTTGAGGCGTTGCACGCATAGTCCTTTGTTTTGATGCCAACGCAACAAGCTGTCGAGCATGTGACTCCCGTCGGTGAACACATTGCCCATATCTTCAAAAATCGCAAAGCTCAGGTTGTCGTGGACAAAGGGAAGGCTCGCAGGCGGGAAGCGTATTTCCAGATTATTCAAGAACAGCGCCGAGCCACCAATCGGAAACCCTGTAGCTGGATCACGCGGTCCGGCTTGATTCAACCCAAAGCCGCGGTGAGAGTTTCCGCCTCCCATAAAGAACCGCTCTGGTAGCGGAATCAGGCTGAAATTCGCAGGGGTGTTCTGTCCAGGTTGGGTAATTATGGTGTTGGCAAACGCATTTTCTAATCCGATTCGTGTCGAACGCGCGAACACAAATTGCCGCCCATTGACCTTCCCGAAGGGATGATAGGTTGAGTTCTGTATTAGAACGCGGCTGAAGTCGGCCTGCGAGCCGAAGTAACTCGCCGCCACACCGCCATCTATGCTGTTGTAGCTGCCGCGGGTGGTTTCCAGATCGTTATCGCGGTGATTGCGCAGATAGCTGAAGCCCGGCTCGCCAACACGCACCGGCAGCGACAACAAAGGAATCTGGTCCGCGCTGACTTGCACGTTGGTCGCCTTTACCAAACGATAGTTGAACCGATAATTCATCACACTCACCGGAGTGCCATCAGCCTTGTGACTTAAAATCTGCTCGGCCTGCACCGAACCCTCGAGGCGCTGAGAAGTAAACGTTGTGACGTCAAGGGTGTGATCAAAAAAAGCCGTCAAGCTCAACTTCCAGTCGGGATTGTTGAACCAGCGCGGCGCCTCGTAGCTTATGAGACCGCGCTGCTGCAGACCACCAACGCGGGACTCAAAAGTTATGGTGTGATCACGGCCGCGAAAGTTGAGCCGCGTGACATCGAGCGAAGCCAGTGGACTTACTCCGGTTTCTCCGAGTGCCTTACTGCCATTCCCAGAAATCGCCGCCTGCCCGGTTTGAAATTCGAATCCCGCGCCGTAGTTGAAGGTGTATCGCCGCGCTTCTTGCACCTCGACCAGCACATTCTTGCGAGGCTGCACTCCTTCGGGGTCCTGCACAGCAGTGTCAACCTGGCTGAAAATGCCCAGGTCATAGAGTTTTTGCTGCGACCTTAATAAATCTCCCTGGCTGAGAGGATCGCCGGGCTTCATCTGCAGTTCGTGGTCGATTACGTATGGGCGGGTGTATTCCCTTCCCGATACCAGGACCCTGTCGATGTAAAAGCGTTCGCCTTCGTGAATCTTGAAGACTACGTTCATACGATTGCCGGACGCGGGCGTTGCTTCCGCTTCAAAGGTCGCGTCAGGAAAGCCATTATCGAAATAGTAGTTCAGAATGATGTCGCGATCGTCCGCGATACGGGAATCAGAAAATGGCTGCCCCGGACCGGTGTAAAGATTCTGGAAAGTCGGGTTGTCGGCTTGTGTGCTCCCCACGATTTGGAAAGTGCCAACTTGTGTCTGCGGACCTTCTTCGATCGTGACGGTCACCGCCAGCTGATTTTGAACTCCGCGGTAGTTATCTTCCACCTGGGTGTCCACTTTCACCTGGGCAAAGCCGTTTGCGCGATACATATTTTCGATGTCTCGTAGCCCGCTTCGCAGGAGCGCCTGGCTATAAGTACCGTGGGGCTGAGCCAGGCTGGCGGTCTGCAGCGGCAGAAGCGGACGCAGATCGGCTTCGCGAAAATATTTATTGCCGGTAATACGGACTTTCACCAGCTTGTGTCGCTCACCGGCATCGATCTGGTAAGTCACTCGCAGTACCTTTCCCTGGTCGTCGGCTTCGCGCTTCAGAGTCACGGTCGCATCGGAATAGCCGCGGCCTTCCATGTAGGCAATCAGGTTGCGCCGCCCTTCATTCAATAGATCATCATCGAGAGCATGCTCTTCGTAGACCGGAACATTTCGCTTTAGAGCTGCTTTGCTGATGGAAAAACCTTCAGCCCGTATTTCCACCCGCGGTCCCACCTCAATGTCGATTTTGTAATCGACGGTATTGAGTTGGGGATTGTAGGTTTTGGACGCGATCCCAACCTGCGTCAGCCAACGCTCGCGCTTCTGGTAATGCTTGCGCACGCGATCGAGAGCATCCGAAACTTTCTGCGCCGAGACGATGTCGCCGGGATGCAAGTGCGCGATGTCCTCAATTTGGCCAAGGGAGTAAATGCCTCCGCCCTGGATCGCGATAGCCCCAACTCGCGCCTGATCGCCGGAGTGAACATCAAAAATAATCTCGACCTGCTGGGTTTGCGGATTTTCGTGCTGGGTGAAAGAAATGTTCGCGTTGTAAAACTCATTCTCTTGCAGCAAACTCTTGATGTTCTCCACCGCTCGATTGATCTTGTCTTTAGTAAAGGGCTCGCCCAGTTGAAGCTTTGATGCATTCGCCATCTGCGATTCGGTGGGGCGACCCGGAGCTCCCTCGACTCTCACCAGGCCGATAAAGTATTTGGGCGTGTTCGGGAAAGAGAGCATTATTTTTCCCTCAGGAGTTCGTTCGCACTCCGCCCGGAGATCAGCGAATCGCCCGGTCGCAAACAGAAGGCGCATACTCTCCTGTAATTGTCCGCGATCGAGAGGACTCCCTTCCTTCACCGGGAGCATGTCCCGCAGCATTTTTTGGTCGTTATCGTCCACGCCGGGAAAACTGATTTTTCCCACCGTCGCCCCGATGCAGCTGGCGTCCGGCTCTTCCGGAGCATGAGCTTGGGTTTGAGCGCCGCCAGCCTCTTCTGCCTGAGATCGCGCCCACAACTTCCCCGCCGATAAAGACGAGGCAATTGCAACTATCGCGAAAAGAGAGCTCAAGGCCCGATTTTGCAAAAACGCTCCTGCTTTGTGCTTTGGAAAACTGAATGGCTCAATGCGCGAAGGGAAGCAGTTCGCGCAACTCTCGTACCACTGCCACTTATAATAAATCTCACGCGGCAGAACTAAGGTGGACACGGTGGTTCGCAGACGATTTGGGCGCATTGCGGCACTAAAAATGGTCTCTGAATGAAACCCGGACCGGATGAAAGATACTCGCGCCAGGTGCTGTTCGCGGGCGTTGGCGCTCACGGACAGCAGCGACTGCTTGAGTCGCGAGTGGCCATCGCAGGCTGCGGAGCGACCGGCTCAGCCATGGCTTCCCTTCTTGCCCGGGCGGGCGTAGGCACCCTGCGCCTGATTGACCGCGATTACGTCGAGCCCAGCAACCTGCAGCGGCAAATGCTTTTTGACGAAGCCGACGCCGCGGATTCCGTGCCCAAGGCAATTGCTGCCAGCCGAAAAATCGCGCAATTTAACTCGCAAATCATCGCCGAACCGCATGTCAGAGACCTGACGCCGGAAAATGCCGAAGAAATACTCGGTGGCGTCGACCTGATTCTGGACGGCACCGACAACTTTGAAACCCGCTACCTGCTGAACGACTGGGCGGTGAAAAACTGCTTACCTTGGATTTACGTGGCCGCGGTAGGTAGTTACGCGATCACCATGAACATTGTGCCAGGCGAGACCGCCTGCCTGGCATGCCTCTTCCCGCAGCCGCCGAGCGGTGCGGTTGAGACCTGCGACACCGCTGGGATTCTGAATTCTGCGGTCAATCTGGCAGCGTCCATGGCGGCTACCGAAGCTTTGAAGTTGCTCACTGGAGCACGACAGCACCTCCGCACCACACTGCTTTCCCACGATGTATGGCTGAACCAGCGAACTGAGATTTCCGCCGGCAAACCCCGCGCTGATTGTGTTGCCTGCGGGCAAAAGCGTTTCTTGTATCTGTCCGGGGCCGGCCGGCCGCACATTACGCTTTGCGGGCGCAATTCCGTCCAGATTCATGAGCATGATCGTCCAGTCGACCTTGCTGATATGCGCAAACGGCTTGAGCCGCACGGCAGTGTCCGCCACAGTGACTTCGTTCTGAAGTTCTGGAAAGAACCGTACGAGATTACGCTCTTCCCCGACGGCCGGGCGATCATCAAAGGCACCACAGACACTGCTATAGCGCGCAGTTTGTACGCGCGTTTCATCGGAAGCTAAGGCCCTAACCAAATTTTGGACCGAACCGTATCACTGCGGCTTTTGCGCAACGCTTTGCACTGCAACTGCGCGCGCGCAACTTCAAAAACAGAAATTCGCGGTCAATTCTCGGAATAACACGGGTAATTCCGCAACCACAAATCGGCTTCCCTCTCGACTGGCATCTTACCTGCTAGAAAATTTGTAGCTGTGCCCCAGGAGGTAGTATGCGTATTTTGTCTCTGATGTTTTCTGCGGTTCTGTTGTCTTGTGTCGCCTTCGCCCAAACCCCGGTTCCGGGCCGTGTTGGAGTCTACGGGTGCTCGGGGCCTTACATTCCGATGCTGACCACGCCCGAAGTTTCGCTTCAGACCGTTTCGGCCAACCCCGTAGGCGCGAGCAACGCCACCTATGGATTGAGCGCCGGCGCCACCAATGGCACGCTTTCCAATGTCACCGGAAATCTTGGCGGGACTTATACGCAACCAGTTTGGTATTCCGGCGGCACCACGCCGCTGATTTCGTCGCCTGCGGTCGAACTTTCCGTGCCGGTGCTAGGCCATATGCACAACATGGAACGCATGGAAGACATGGGCCGGGAGCGCGCTGAACACCAAAACCGGGCGTGGGTCTATTACGCCTCAGCGGAAGAGAGCGCGAGCCCCGTCGAAGCATCCACCGCAGCGCGCAGTGGACGGCACGCAGCCCGCACCATCACCAACCAGGATGTCGATCAGGAAAATTCGAAGAACGGCATGGTGAAATACGACGGAAAGAGCGAGCAGATAAAATAACGACTCATGGATTTTCTCACTGCGCTTGGGCAAGACGTTCAGATTACGGTACGGCCCACACGCAAGCCGCATGGCGAAGTATCAGTCATCGCCCAGGAGCTTGTGGAATCCCACCCTTCAAAAGGCACGATGGGTGGGGCACCCGGCAGTCGCCCGGAACTTTTGCAAAGATCGTGTGGCGCGGGCGCCCTCGCCCGCGATTCAGCACAGCCCCTGTGGGTCGGACACTCCTCTCCAACCAAGCTTTCAACCCATCACCCTATATCCCTGCTATTACTGTCATCCTGAGCGCAGGCAATTGATTCGCTTGCGAATCAATTCCGGAGTCGAAGGACCTCGCGTCTGCCTGCGCAACTCGAGACTCCTTGGGGCATTCACCCCCAATTGCACAAGTCGCCTCCCGCGGCTACTTTTCGCCACCCCTATTCTGTCATCCTGAGCGAAGTCGAAGGACCCCGTGCTCGCTCGCACTCTGCAAAGGCGTGGAAGGGAGTTCTCTGCCGGCTGCCCCACCTTCGCGATTTTCGAAGAATGGGTACCACGAATGGGTGTTGCCGTAGCGCCAAGCGTCACGACTGAAGCCGTAACCTCCCCGCCGATTTCCCTCACCGGATCGCGATGAATGTAGCGCAACTTCTCCAACTTTTTCTTTTCGCTCAGAACCACAAAATCGTAAAACCGCTTCTGCCATATGTGTGCATCCTCGATGGCCTCCTACAAACTGGGTTACTGGGGTGTGCTTCGTGTCCTTAGCTCGCGCAGCACCTTGCGCGCTCGTCTTGATGAGCCGACCGGACTAACCCTCAGCATGGTTGCGTTGCCGCAGTGCCGCTTCCGTTTCGCCCGGCAGAATTATTGTACCGCCGCCGCCACCAGCGGTCTCAAGTTCCTAGCAGATCCACCTCAAAACAGCCGAGAGTGAATGCGAACGGGAATGGCCCGGGATCGCTCGTTCGGTATGACCCGTCAAAGAAGACAAGTGTGCGCTCTCCCATTTCTTCGTCAAATTGAAACGAGGGCTTCCATGGACCGGAGTGCCAGCCACGATCTTCAGCTGTCATGATCTGGAGCGGCTCGCTCCAGTCGGTGAACTCGCCCGACGGTGTTCTCCCACTGCACCACCACAGACCGGTTTCAGGCAGCGGTGTGCCCCCGGAAAGCCAGACGCGAGCGAAGATCGCGTCGAAAGCATCCCCTCGCTGACGTACGCAGAAGTCGAACATCTTCATTTCAGGCGGCGCAAACACTTTGTGTTTGCTCCACCGGGTGCTACCGTCTTCACTCTCCGCGTACCCGTGGACGAGGTAGTCCTCCTGGTTCGATCCGGCCACGTACCACATCTTCCATTTGCCATCGTGATAAATCAGGTTTGGTTCGTAAACGCTTCCATGTTCCCATTCTTCATGCGCAATGAACACAGGTTCGGGCTGAGCCATCCACTTCTCTCCATCCCACTGCAGAAACCCAATGGTGTATGGTCCCCAGAGATTCTCCGCCGCGCCCGCGTAGTAGATGCGTTCTACCCACGCCGCTTTGCGAGCGTCCCATCCCCTTACGTACGATGGGCAGTGCCGCCCACCCTTGCTATCCCATCGGCCGCTAAGACTTGGCCCAGCAATTGGTTCTAGCTCTCCGACTGCATCCCGGGTCAGCTTCCACCCAGCGGCGGAGAGAGGTGCTTTCGGAGGCAGTGATGCGCTATAGATTTCCGTCGCTCCGTATCCGTGGGCTTGGCCGGCCAAGTACATCCACCATCGGTCGCTTCGTTTCACAATGGTCGGATCAAGCACTTCGGCTCCGCCCGAGCCTGTAGAGGGATCGCGAGGATCGAAGATCTTTACTTCAGTCCTTGAAGGGCATTTTTTGAAGCTAGCCATCGTGCTCCTAGGTGTTCTGGACGTTAGTCACTCTGTGCCGATCTTGAAGTCGAGTTTAACCTGTCGAAGTGGACGGGCTGGCCCACCTTTTGCATTGCAACAAAACCGGCTGCCCCACCCTTCGCGCTTTTCGAAGGGTGGGTATCACCGCCCTAGGCTCAGAGTGGCTATAGGTGTAGAGATTCAATAAGCATGAAGTTGAAGATGCTGAAGTGAAACATCTCATGGCGCAAGCGTTCGAGGTTCCCACTTTGAAAAGCGCAAAGGGTGGGGCAGCCTCAGTTGTGGTGATACAGGCACAGAATGGGTGGGCCAGCCCGCCGATGCACCAGGATAGATTAAGAGATACGACGATCGCCTCTCTGTGACGGCTGCACACAGTTGTCGTATCCCACCCTTTGAAAACCGTAAAGAGCCTGCCCTGAGCGTAGCCGAAGGGGTCGGGCAGCCTCTGTATTAGTGATGGGGCAAGGGAAAAGTCGCCAGCCCGCCGAATCGCCGCGCTTCCGTGAGAGTCCCATCTCGGTATGCGCGCGACGGCGGACCAGGTCCTCTAGCGTTCGGCAACGCGCGGCACACTGATAGGCGCGCCGACCGGTGATGCTCGTTTTGCCGGGAGGAGTGCAAGCAGCGCGACTCCAATCACCCCAAAGATCACAATGTCCTGGGGGCTATCCTTCCTGTGCATCCCGTGCGCCACGGCCTGCGCCGACATGATTGTCGATCGTGAACCCATGGGCAAGGCTTGACCACGCCCCATAGGCGATCATCAAGCGATGCTTGGCCGGCTGGTTAATGGCCAGCAACAGACAGGGCCCGAGCGCCGTGTTAAGGCTCAGGAACATCGGCATGACGTCACTATGCCCGCTAAGCCACCTAGAGTGCCACAGATCGTCGAAGAGGAGATAGCCCCAAAAGCAATAAAACAAGCCCACCAACACCAACACTACCTGTAAGGCACGCTCACGTTTCATACCGTCCTCAGTTTTGTGCGATGTACGGTTATTACCGCCTTTTTTACTTCAGATTGTGCGATTGTCAACTGCAATGCGTCCGATACTGGGACCCTGCGAGCATCCACAGTGTGAGCAGAATGCTTCTCCCCCTCGAACAGGCTTGCCACAGGAACTGCAAGCCCCAAGGAGAGGCCCTCGGAACACAAAATAAAGGATGAATCCAATCAAATTGGGTATCAGGAAAGCGGCAATCACCCAGGCCCAAGCAGGCATTTGACGCCTTTTTGCGTCCCCATAGATATATCCGAGGGCAAGGAAAAAAGCCGCGGTGAAGACGCCAAACGTTAAGCCAAACCAAAGCGCGTCCGGCATGGTACTGAGCAATCCTTTGGAAGCAAGAAAGGAACGGCCCCGGCTGGAAGCAAAATAAACTACGCTAATCGGGATCGCCAGTGCTGCGATGGCCATTGCAGCCCCGGGTAGAATATTCCGTGTTGCGGTTCGCAACAAGAAAGCCGCAACTACAAGCCCGACCAAGAACGCTACCAAAAGCACCGCCGATTGCTCTGTCATGCGATGCCTCTATTCTCACCAGGCGCCGCGAGCAGACATAAGGCCGAGCAAAAAGATGGCAGCAGCCAAAAGACGAGCACGCCTGCCTGGACTTGAGCAGTGTCGAAATGCGTTGGGACCGTCAGGAGCTTGGCCATCTGGTAGACAAGTGCCGATCCCACAATTGACATCGAGAGCGCTACAGCAAATGCAGCCCAGACCTTGAATTGCACGTTGTGTTGGCGCATTGTCTCGGTATGACGCGCAAGAATCTCACGGACCTGGGCATTTGAATCTGCTCCACTCACAAAAGTGAATTCCCGCAACCCCCGAATCGTACGCGCAGTTAGCTCGACGTAGTGCTTGCAGCCATCACAGTCGCGGATGTGATCACGGATGAGCTGTCTTTCGCCCTCTGAAATCTCTTCTGCGAAAGACCTGTCAATAAGCTCGCGAAATCTCTTGTCACCCTCCATGCGAATCACCCTCCTCAAAGGCGGATCTCAGTGCCGCAAGACCGCGATAGATTCTGGACGACACCGTTGTAACCGGGGCACCCACGACCTGAGCGATCTCCGGAAGAGACATGTCTTCTTGAAACCTCAGCAGCAAAGCCTCGCGATACAGGGGCGCCAGAATCTGCAGCCGGCCGGCCAGATGCATTGCGTCTTGGCTTCGAGCCGCGGCTTCGAATGGGGAAGGACCGGAGGAGGGTAACAGCAGCACTGCATCGTGATCATCTGGCAAGGAAACTGTCTGTACCGCTTTTCGGTTTTTCCGGAGGTAATCTATTGCCAAATTGCGGGCGATCGCGAATAGCCATGGATCAAACCGTTGCCGCCCGTTGTACTGGCTGCCCCGTTGCAGCACGCGAATCCAGGTCTCCTGCGCAAGGTCCTCCGCATACTCTCGCCTCCCGGTGAGGTATAGCAGGTAGCGCACCAGTCGATGCTGACAGCGCTCCACCAGGTCTGCAAGAAGCTCCATATCCCTCTCACGTAAGCCTCGCGCAATCTTTGCCGTTTCGGTTTCGGCTGTCGTATTCAATGTCATAGGCAGAGCCGACATATATCCTGTATACGATCAAAACCCGGCGGATTACTCAACTTTTGACCGAAAATCACGGCTGGTTGGCCCACCCTTTACCTGGCCGAGGCAGCGCTTCAACTGTCATGCAGTTACTCGAGCAGCGGTTCGCGCGCAAGGTGCTGCGCCAGTTACGTTCGCTAATGAGAAGATGAATGTGCTCGGGCATAACCACATACCCGACCACGATGAACTGGAAACGACGTCGGACCTGCTCAAAGATTTTCAAGAAGCAGTCGCGGCGACACGCCTTGCCGAAAATCGGCTGGCGGTGATAGCAGCTACTAGTGATGAAGTGAAGATGTCCGGTGTTGTTCTTTCGTCGGAGTCGGCGAGGCACCAGGATAGATTAGAGATACGATGATCGCCTGTCTGTGACGGCTGCACACAGTTGTCGTATCCCCCCCCTTTGAAAACCGCAAAGAGCCTGCCCTGAGCGAAGCCGAAGGGGTGGGGGCGGGTGGCCCACTTCTCCTCGGAGCAAGATATATGTTACTTACAAAAACTTATGAGGGTGCCCCATTTCTCGCGTTGTTTGCGAGAAGTGGGGCTTTCCATGTTCATCCGTCACAGACATCTCACGAGAGCCCGACGTGCGAATCCTGAGTGCGGCTTTCGAGTTTTGGTGAAACCGGGCCTGTGGCCATCAATGACCGGTCTGTACTGAAGATAAAAGTCCGGGCGGCGTTGTGAACGAATCTCATTCAATCGAAAAGCCCCACTTCTCGCAAAAGACGCGAGAAATGGGGCACCCCTCTGGTTTGTAATTGAGAAGCGGGCCACCCGCCCGCCCTCGGGTTGATACTTGAGAAGTGGGCCACCCGCCTGCCAACAGGGTCTCGGGAGAGGCAACAATATTCTTTACGCATAAGCAATTGTTTGCCTGTTATTCGTCTTAGCCTGACAGGGCTAGTTGGCGTCATTGTGTCCAATTACGAAGTATCCCATCAGGCTACCATTGGGATTCCACTGCATATACAGGGCGAAATTGGTAACGTGGGACTCGGCAAAAATGTCCTCGTATGTTATTTGCCCCCACGTAGCGAGTGCCTGTCCAGAGCCTTCTTTTATAGGTCCAACTTCAGCATCTGGGACAAAACGATCAACCATGGCATAGAGGGTGTAGGTTTGATGGGCCCCTACGGTTCCGGCGTTTTTCGAATTGGCGTCAGCGGGCGGCAGAGGGTAGTCGAAATTCTCTGGTATTGGGAATGGGAGGATGTCAGCAACGATCCGAATTTTAACTTTGTGCGCCGGGGTGTTTCCGGTATTAAGCAAATTTGGGCGAGCCTCAAACCTCAGGTCGGGTTGCCCAGCCCCGCGCCGTTCTTGGAACAAAGCAATCCCCACATTTACGACGAGATAAGCACGCAAGATCGCTTTGTTTCCGTCTCTGATCTTTACAGATATATCCTCCATCGCATTTGCAGATCTAGCTGCTTCTCCGATATGGCGGTTCATGGCCTTGGATTGATCGGCGGCGGAATCGACGGTTCTCCTCAACTGGATAGCCTGATACCAATAAATAATCGCCTGTCCAAGCGCGATGACGGCGAGAACTGCGCTAATTACAATCGCCCACCATTGGCGCGAAGATTGTTGCTGGCGTTCTTCTGCGTCTTGGTCAATTTCCGCCTGAGTCTTTGGGGATGGAATTACTTTCACAAAAACAGGCGAATCTTGGGTGCCACGTTGATTTTGGTTGGTGGGTTGGTTAATGGATTGGGGCTGTTGCTTTTGTGGCTCTCTGGATTTTCCAGCACACGGGGTTGGTGATTGTAGCAAAAAAAACAAACAGAGGAAAAATGCGGAAAAGCGCATAATAAATGAATGCCTCCCGAATACAGAGAAGGCCTAGAAGCGAAAGAAAAGTTCGAGCAAACCATGCGAACTCTCTCTCAGGCTCCTTAAGCCTACAAACCACAAAAAGAAACAGGCCGAAATTCCAAGCCTTCGCAGAAAGCCGCGTCCGGACAAGAACTAGAACGGAACAGACTCCGTCCCCGTCCATGTCTCCGATATGTGTGGCGAATCACTCTTACCCGTAAGTTCGTCGTAAGTCAATCTCTTTCCTGCAATTTTGTCGGTAGCACATGATATGTCCGGTTGAGATAGCAGGTGATATGTCCGCTTGGCGGGCGGCGAGGATGAGCGACCATGCGGAGCATGGAAGCTTATCCGAGGGCCGCGATGGAGCGGGCGATGAAAGTACAGGATGTGATGTTGCAGGCGATGGCGAAGAAGATCACGTGGTGGCAGGCGGCGGAGATCCTAGGGATCAGCGACCGGGGCGGGCTGGCCCACCCTTTACACCACGACAAAAGAGCCTGCCACACCCTTCGCGATTTTCGAACGGTGGGTACCACAAATGCGTGTTGCCGTAGAGCCAAGCGGCGCGGCTGAAAGCGTGTCCTCCCCCGATTCCCACTTCTCGCAAATGGAACGAGTAGTGGGGCGCACCCGCACTATAAAAGCAAAATCAAAAGCGCCGGACAAGAGTGTCCGACCCACGCGGATAGTGGATCTCTGCTCCATGGTCTCCCGGGAATAATCACGGTTCCCAACCGGTCTGTGCAAAACTCGTCAAGCCCCTCCCAGAGCCTGTTTCCGGCTAAGTTGCTAATCCTGTTTGAAATATGAAGGTAACCTGACACACATATTGCTTTTGGTTTCGATGGGACTTGCGGTGGCAGGGCTAGTGAATTTCGTTGTGACTCTTGCACCACACGATACCCGTATTCTTCTGCCTTCCCATGCAAAAGAGACTCCAGTACCTAGTGCCGTCGGTGCCAGAATAATCTACGCGTCCGTAAACGACGATGCCGTTTTGCGTGTCATACAGTCGTTGTATATCCGCATCACTGAGAACCTGGCGGAACTCACCAGTGGCAAAGCTTGCAGGTCCATTGGGCGGCCTGATATCGGAACCTGCCGACATCGGCGTTTCGGGAATGTACTTAACTTTATTCATGGCGTCCTGGCCAGTAGCCAAAAACATTCGAACGCGCACATGAATAGCGGGGCTTTTACCGAAGTTCTTGTAGTAGACATTCCAAGACAAAAACCCGTCCGTATCTTTTCCGATTACTCCAGTTGGGTCCGTCACCCACATGTAAGGACGCTCATCGATTACGAATCTCGTTCCGGCATCGATGTTAGCTTGCTCCGCAGCTTTAGCGCCGCGGGTGGCTTGATGAACAGCTTCTTTGGTTTGGCTCAATTGCCAAGCGGCGATAGCGGCATAAATAGCAGCCGCGAAAAAGGCGAGCCACGTAGCGCGCTTAAGCGATTTTTGTACTCGGTAGGTGCGCTCACTTTCTTTCTTTTTGTCACTTACAGGCTCTTGGTACTCGGAGAGGATCTGGTCAATCCAGAATGGCTTAATATCGCGATTCTTTTCGCGACTTTCCTCAGCGGAGTTTATGGCAGATACCTGGTCATTCAGACCAGTATGGAGTTTTTCTAGATGCTTACGAATTTTCTTCAATTCGTCGAGCAACACGCTAAGCTGCCTGGGAGTAGTGTCCATGCCAGAGTACAAAGAAAGCCCGGAAGCGAAAGAGCAGTTCGAGCAAACTATGCGAACACTCTTTCAGGCTCCCAAGCCTACTACAGGCCGCAAAAAGAAACGGGCCGAAACTCCATGCCTTCGGCGGGCTGGCCCACCCTTTACATCGCAACCAGAGAGGCTGCCCCACCCTTCGCGATTTTCGAGGGTGGGTACCACGAATGCGTATTGCCGTAGAGCCACGCGGCGCGGGCGGCTGAAGCCGTACCCTCCCAATTTGACGGGCGACGACGCCCGTACCGCACGTGCCAAAATCAAAAGCATCCGACAAGGATGTCCTACCCACGGGGACAGCGGATCTGTCCCCTGTTTCCCAGGGACTAATCACTCTCCCCAACCGACCTGTGCAAAACTTTTGTCAAGCCCCTACCAGAGCCTGTTTCCAGCTAAGTTGCTCATCTTGTTCCAAATATAAAGTTTCGAATCATGGCACAATCACCCCATCCAATTTGCTACTCTGGTAATAGAGAACAAAAAACGCGGCTCCCGTCCATAAACGGGGCCGCGTTTTTGTGTTTAGCGCACCTTCACTCATGACCCACGGAAATCGGCCGAACCATGGAAAAAGAAAAACCGACGTCTGCCCCGCGGCTGCCCTTTCGCCGCACCGGAGATCCCAAACTCCAGGGAGAGTTGATCGAGCTCGCCTTCTTGCACAAGGCCGTCTCTCTGGGATTTGCTGTCGCCAAGCCCTATGGAGATTCAGAACGCTATGACTTCATCGTGGATTACCGGGACAGCATCGACCGCAAACTGCTGCGCGTACAAGTCAAATCGACCGCCCTCCTCCACCAGGGCTGCTATCGCATCTGGTGCGCTCATACCTTGACTAGGCGAAGCAGAGCCGCGTACTCCCTGAGGCAGATCGATTTCCTCGTCGCCTACATCATTCCCGAGAATGCATGGTACGTATTTCCGATCGCGGTAATAGGAGTACGGACCTGTATCAAATTATTTACCCATCACCGCGAAACCAAATCACGCTACGAAGAATTTCGCGAGGCATGGCAGCTCATGTCAGACTCCGCGCAACCATTGCCGCGAGAATCTCTGGCAACTAATGATCAGCAACTTAACCCCTGACACCAATAAAAAAGGGCGGCCAATTGGCCGCCCTTGTACCCTTCTACGTTATTAGAAGCGGTACAGGAAACCAGTGTTGATGCGAACGTTGTTGTTGTCGCTGATACCGTTGAAGCTCAGCCGCATCCAGTCCAGGTTGATGGCGCGGAAAACCATTTTGTGTTTTCCGAAGTCCATGCCGCCACCGATCATGATCGTCGATCCGCTCACGCCGACGCCGGCCGCTCCCGCATGCGCTCCACCGAACAAAGCGTGGACGTATGGTGAGAACGCGCCCTTGGGATGCGAAATCACCGGGCCGACGGTGTAGGTGTAGAGGCTCTGGCCCTGGCTGAATCCTGAGCCCAGGTCACCAGTGACGCCGACCGATTTCCAAACGTAGAAATTGGCCGAGGTGCTGAAGCCGTTGGCATGCCATCCACCGTCGGTGCTGGTGAACTGATATCCACCGAACACTTCGGGCTTGGGCATTTCGCCAGCCATTCCGAATAACGAAGTCATGCAAACTAAAACCGCAACGCTTATGAAGCTTTTCATTCTTCTCCCCTAAATATGGACTCGCACCCAGTGCGTCCTGTACCGAATGTTGACCCGGCAGTTCGCAAGCGCAGCGAACCACCTGATCGTGCTGGGCGCTGAAGAAATCCTCGACTGTTTCGGGCCGGCGAACAAGTAACAGAAGAGGCAGAAGAAAATTGGACCTTCGGTAACCCCAATGTTTCGAGAATGGAATGCAACCATTTTGAAATGCGTTTGATCGTCGGGATGCCGACGAGGTTAGAACTTGGTTCCGAATCGAACACTGGGAATTAAGATCACAGACAGTGGGCATAGCGATGTTCGCGACGGCGAAAACCTTCGCCATCGTACTAATACCAATTTCTGTGGAGAAAATAACGGGTGAGTGATCTTCGACGCGGTTCCAGAATCAGTCGCAGGATGCCGGTGATACTTGTCAGTATTGATGACGGCCATCCTGTTTCAGAAGCGGGTATCACGCTGCTGATCAATCCTCAGGGGTGCGCCCTGCGGATTGGCCAGCCGATCGAAGTCGGAAGAAGAGTGCGGTTGGATGGGCTGCCGGTTAAGTATGAGGTTACGGCGCGAGTCGCAAACTGCATCTCGTTCGGAAAATATGAAGGGTTTTGGTTAATTGGTTTGGCCCTGGATGAGCCCGGCAACGTCTGGGGAGTTGAAAACCCGCCTGCAGACTGGCACACGAACGACAACCTGCTGTCGGTCAATTATTAAGTTGTTTGATCTTTTCGTAGAGCGCGCGCCTTACCCGCTTCTTCGCCCGGAGCTGATGATTTGCTGGCGCAGCTCGCCTGGACCCGACTCTCAGCGGGTTTGATTAAGAATCCGCAATCGCCGCCGTCTGTGAGACACTCGAATCCGCTGGAGTACGTGAAAGATGCTGGAAGCGGGAAAGACAGTGTTGGTGGTCGATGATGTGGAGTCGAAGCGCTACGTGGTATGCCGCATCCTGCGCGAGGCGAACTATGAAACGCTGGAGGCTGGCACCGGCGCGGAGGCAATCCAGCGTGCGCGGCAGCATCGTCCTGATGCCATTGTGCTCGACATGAACCTTCCCGACCAGAGCGGCCTGGCGACCCTCCAACAATTACGCGATGCGGCGGAGACGGCGCTGATTCCCGTAGTATTTCTGAGCGCCGAGGCCCAGTCGCTATCGGATCGCACTCGCGCCGAAGCCCTGGGGGCATCGGGATACCTGTTCAGCCCGGTACCGCCCGATACCCTTATCGCAGTGATACGCGGGATTATCGAACGGGGAGTGCAGCCGCGAATGTAAGCTGTCGTACATTCGGTCGCCGGTGTAGGGGATTCCCTGATTACGAAAAAGTTACGAGTAGGCTCTTTCCTCAAATTTCGGACCTCGATACCCTTGTGTCAGTAATTTCCTTCGCGTCGTGGGAGCTAAGCGGTGACCGAGGTTGAAATGTTCAAGAACGCAGGCGAAGATTGGCTTTCTTGCACCATCCGAACGGTTGAAGCAGTCATGGAGCGCCACGGGTTTGAAGAAGATGAAAAGCCGGCGGTGGACATTTCCGCCAAGCGGCGCAGCGATGACAAGCTCTCGCCATGGAACAAGCTGTTGCGGGCCGCGGGCAAGTTTCGCGCTTCCGAGTGAACCGCGCCTTGGAGAAAGCAAATTTTCCCGGCGCGCCAAGTTTTTGATGTGCGGGCTCGCATCTTCACTACCTCTGCGGCAAGAATAAAAACCCAGACTTGAGAATGAGTACTGCGCGACGCAGAACTTTGATTTGTGAAAAACCAGTGAATGGAACGAATTCCAGAGCAGGCGCGGCAACTGTGTCATCTGCTAACATCGTCTAAGTTTGCTTGCAGCCCCGCAGAATCCTGAAAGCAAGGAGGCAAACTGTGTTGAACGATCTGCTCTCGCGTTGGCCGCTGATTCAACAAATTAAAACTGGAGCCGATGGAACCGGCATTGAGGCCATGTCGGAGCGGACGCGCAACTTGCGTCCCAAGACTGACGGGGCCCAGGTGGCGCGCTCGATTTGCCCGTATTGCGGCGTGGGCTGCGGGCAGCTTGCGTTTCATAAAAACGGCAAACTGATTTCGATCGAGGGCGATCCTGAGTCGCCGATATCGCGCGGTCGCCTCTGTCCAAAAGGCGCAGATACTTTCGAGCTGCACACCCACCCCGGGCGATTGCAGAAAGTTAAATACCGCCGGCCCTACTCCACGCAATGGGAAGAACTGGAACTGGAAACCGCCATGAACATGGTCGCCGACCGCTTGTGGGATTCCCGCGAGCGCACCTTCCAGGAAAAGCAGGGCGGCGAAGTCGTCATGCAAACCAAGGCGGTGGGGCATCTCGGCGGCGCCACCCTTGATGTAGAAGAAAATTATCTGATCAAAAAACTTTTCGCCATCGGCCTCGGCATGGTGTGCATATCCAACCAGGCCCGTATATGACACAGTTCCACCGTCCCAGGTCTTGGGACGAGCTTTGGAAGAGGCGGAGCGACTACTGCGCAACAAGATCTGAGTAATGCGGACGCGATCCTGATCATGGGATCGTCGATGGCGGAGAACCATCCCGTGGGTTTTCAGTGGGTGATCGAAGCGCGCGAGCGCGGCGCGAAAGTCATTCACGTTGACCCGCGATTCACGCGGACGTCGGCGATGGCGGACATCTGGGTGCCGCTGCGCGCCGGCAGCGACATTATTTTTCTGGGCGCGCTGGTGAATTACGTGCTTGCAAACAATAAGGACTTTCGCGAGTACGTGGTGAATTACACCAATGCATCAACTTTGCTGCGGGATGACTTTAAAGACACAGAAGATTTGGACGGGCTGTTCTCCGGGTGGGACGCGGAAAAGAAAAAATATGATCCTGAGACCTGGTTGTACCGCGGGGCGCCGGCGAAAGGCGGTAACCACGAAGGGCACGAAGGTTCACGAAGTAAATCCGACGCTCCGGGGCATGCGGCGGCGGGCGGCGGTCATGGTAAAGATCGAGGCGGAGAAGCGCAGGACACAAGCAAGTTCGAGTCCGATCCATCGCTGAAAGATCCGCGCTGCGTGTTTCAGATTTTGAAGCGGCACTTCTCCCGCTACACGCCGGAGATGGTGGAGCGCTACTGCGGAGTCCCGCAAACGGTGTTTGCGAAAGTCGCGGAGACGTTCACCTCGGCGTCGGGGCCGGAGAAAACTGCAGCGATCTGCTATGCGGTGGGATGGACGCAGCATTCGAAGGGAGTGCAGATCATTCGCACCGCGGCGATCCTGCAATTGTTGCTGGGAAATATCGGCAGACCCGGCGGCGGAATTCTGGCACTGCGCGGACATGCGTCGATTCAGGGATCGACCGACGTGCCCACACTATATGACATTCTTCCTGGATATTTGCCGATGCCGTTCTTCGATGCCGACGTGCAGACGCTGAAGAAATACATCAAAAAGCACGGCGCAAAGACCGGCTTGTGGTCGAATTTCGATGCGTACATCATCAGCTTGCTGAAGGCTTATTACGGCGATGCTGCGACGGAAGAAAATGATTATGGATTCGGCTGGCTGCCCCGGGTGACCGGCGATCACTCGCACTTCGGGTACTGGCTCGAAATGGATGACGGGAAGATGGAGGGGCTGTTCGTGATGGGGCAAAACCCGGCGGTGGGAGCGTCGAATGGAAAGCTCGAGCGCAAGGCGCTTTCGAAATTGAAGTGGCTGGTGGTGCGCGACATGGTGGAAACCGAGACGGCGTCTTTCTGGCTGGATTCTCCGGAAGTAAAACGCGGGGAGTTGGACCCGCGAACTGTTGCGACGGAGGTATTTCTTTTCCCTGCCGCCGGGACGGCGGAAAAAGAAGGAACGTTTACTAATACGCAAAGGCTCTTGCAATTTCGCGAGAAGGCGATCGATCCACCGGGCGATGCACGGAGCGAGACGTGGTTCATGTATCACCTCGGGCGGCGGATCAAAGAGAAAGCCAAAGGCGACACGCGGCCGCGGAATGCCGGGATGAACGCGTTGACTTGGGAATATCCGCTGGTGGGGAAGAATGAGGATCCAGATGCGGAGGCGGTGCTGAAGGAAATCAATGGCTACAGCATCAGCAAGAACCCTGAACCACGAAGGAAATCCTTCGACTCCGCTCAGGGGAGGCCGCGTAACACGAAGGAGAATCAACCACAGAGATCACTGGGTAACACGGAGGACGCAACAGAGCGAAGATTGCTGACGCATATTCAGGACCTGAAGAACGATGGCAGCACGGCATGCGGGGCTTGGATTTATTGCGGAGTGTTTCCAGAAGAAGGGCGCAACCGCGCTCTCGAGCGCAAGCCGAAAGATCTGCTTGGACATGGCTGGGGATTTGCATGGCCAAATGACTGCCGGATTATTTACAACCGGGCTTCGGCGCGTCCTGACGGGAAGCCGTGGAGCGAGCGGAAGAAATTAGTCTGGTGGGATGCCGACAAGAAACAGTGGACTGGCCTCGACAACGCTGACTTCAAGAAAGATCTCGCGCCCGACAAGCCGGATGAACTGCCAAATGGGAAAGGTGTGGCGGCACTGGGCGGGGTGCGTCCGTTTACCTTGCATCCGGACGGCGTGGGCTGGCTTTTTGTTTCGAGCGGTTTGAAAGACGGGCCGTTGCCTACGCATTACGAGGCGCTGGAATCGCTGATCCACAATCCTCTTTATAAGCAGCAGGACAACCCCGCTGCACAGAAAAAACAGCGGTCGGATAACCAGTATGCGAAATCGCCCGACGACCCCCGGTTCCCGTATGTGCTGACCACTTATCGTTTGACCGAACAGCACACTGCGGGCGGGATGACACGGACGCTTTCGCACCTGGCGGAATTACAACCGGAATTGTTTACCGAAGTTTCGCCGGAACTTGCGGATGAAATCGGCTTACAGCACGGCGATTGGGCGACTATTTCTACGGCACGCGCCGAGGTCGAGGCGAGGGTGCTGGTCACGCGGCGGATGCGGCCGATGACCATCGATGGCAAGCAAGTGCATCAGGTGGGCCTCCCTTATCACTGGGGATATAAAGGCATGGCCAAAGGCGATGTGGTGAACGATCTACTGGTGATCAGCGAAGAACCGAACGTCCGAATCATGGAGACTAAGGCGCTGGTGTGTAATGTGAGGCCGGGGAGGCGAAGTCACCACCGCAGAGATGGCCGAGAAGAGATGGCGGCGAAGAGCATTCACCACGAAGGACACTAAGGTTCACGAAGGAAGCACATGGCGATAACAGCGTTTCTTACAGATTCGACTTTGTGTATCGGCTGCAAGGCATGCGAGGTGGCGTGCAAGGAATGGAATGCCGTCGGCGAAGACGGCCTGGACTGGAGCGGATTCTCGTACGACAACACGGGCGCAGTGGGCGCGGAGACGTGGCGGCACGTGAAGTTTGTGGAGCAGACGGCGGAACCGGGGTTCGGCGGCAATTCTCCGGAGATGAATTCGTGGTCATTTTCATCTGACGTCTGCAAGCACTGCGAGAATGCAGGATGTCTGGAAGCATGTCCGACTGGCTCAATTGTGCGGACTGAATTCGGCGGAGTATTTGTTCAGCCTGACATTTGTAATGGTTGTGGATATTGCGTAGTTTCCTGTCCCTTCGGTGTAATCGAGCGAAATGAACAGGACGGGCGAGCGTTCAAGTGCACATTCTGCTATGACCGGCAGAAGGTTGGACTGAAGCCTGCATGCGCCAAGGCATGCCCTACGGAGTCGATTAAATTTGGTGAAATTGAGGAGCTGAGGCGCGATGCGGAGAGCCGGCTAGCGCAACTGAAAGATCGTGGGATGGAAGACGTGGAGTTTTACGATGCGTCGGACAGCAGCGTCGGCGGAACGCATGCCATGTTTATCGTTCGAGGGGATCCGCGGCAATATAATTTGCCGCCGAATCCGGTGGTGCCGACGGCGTATCTGAAGAAAGCCTGGCGCGGATCGGCGATTGGAGCATTGATGCTTTTGGGTGGTGCGGTGGCGGCATTTCTGGCGGATGGGGATCGTCGATGAGCACAAACATAAAACCGGCGGGCGAAGGCGCCCGCCCCACACAACAACATCCCACACAACAACACCCCACACAAGAACACCCCACACAACAGACGAGGGAACTGCGCTTGGCGGAAATTCGGCGCGAAGCCGAGAGCAGCGGCAAAGTGGTTGGCAAGGGTGTACGACCTGGAGGCGCGCCGTTTCCGCAGGCATCGCCGGAGACCGGATACTACGGAATTCCATTGCTCAAAGAACCGTCGTGGACGTGGGAGATTCCACTTTATTTTTTTGTCGGTGGCGCGGCAGGCGCAGCGGCGGTAGTCGGTTCGGTTGCGAGTTATACGGGCGCGGACCGCAAACTGGTGCGCGATGCGCGATGGATTGCGGCGGCTGGCTCGGTGATTTCGCCGGCGTTATTGGTTTCCGATCTGGGCAAGCCGGCCCGATTTCTGAATATGCTGCGGGTATTCAAGCCGCAGAGCGCGATGTCGGTGGGCGTATGGACGCTCGTGGGATTTTCCGGCGGCGCAGCGGCGGCGGCCTTTGCGCAAGTGTTGACCGACCGCTACGGGCCGTCGTTTCCGGTGCGAGTGATGGAGCAGGCCGGACAAGCAGCGTCGCTGTTGTTTGGGCTTCCCTTCTCGAACTACACCGGCGTGCTAATCGGGGCGACTGCAGTCCCGGCGTGGAATGAAAACGCCGCAGACCTGCCGATTCATTTTGGAATGTCGGGACTTTCCGCCGCGGTGGGACTGCTCGAGCTGATGGGAAATCACAAGAGCCGCGCGTTGGGCGCATTAGGACTTGGCGCGGCGCTGTTTGAGTGCTGGGAGGGCTTGAAGATTGAAACGAGACAGGCACCTGCGCTGGAGCCGCTTAAACATGGGACCAGCGGCACTCTGACACGAGCGGGCGGATTGCTTTCCGGGCCGTTGCCGGTGGCGTTGCGTATTGCCGGTTTGTTGTCGGGATCGCATTCGCTGCGCAAGGCAGCGGCTGTGTCTTCGGTGGCGGGATCTCTGCTGACGCGGATTGCATGGGTATATGCGGGGCATGTGTCGGCGCGGGATTGGCGGGTGCCCCTGGGGATCGGGAAAGGCGTTTAGTGCGGCTCGCGGTTAGTTTCAGACGCTTCAAAAAGCTTTTAACCGCAGAGAGCGCTGAGAAAATCAAGCGAGAGCGCAGAGTTTGGCCTCGGATAGACTTCGAAACACAGACTTCTACTAAAAAATAACCCCACTCTTCCAGAGGTGCGAAGAGTGGGGCTACAGCTTTGAGCTTTGAGCTTTGAGCTTTGAGCTTCTCGGCTCGTATTGTCCGCGAGTTCCTCGAAATCACTTGCTTCCGAAATCGAAGTAGTCAAACATGTCGCCGATGGCGGGACCGTTAGTCGGGGCATATTTGCTGTACTTGCCGTATTTCGGATCGGGGAAATTATCGCGGCTGCGGCCCGTGATTGGAGGGACACTCCAATTGCGCTCGATGAACTTCAAGATCGAGACGTGATCGGTGTAGTCGTGCGAAATGTGACCTGGTTTTGTGTGCGCGGAGACGACGATCATGGGAATGCGGGTGCCGTCGCCGAAGAAGTCGAGCGGTTGAATGTAGCCGGAATCGTAGTAACCGCCGCCTTCGTCAAAGGTGACAAAGATCGCAGTACTCTGCCAGAGTGTTGGATTCGCCTTAACCTCATCGACGATCTTTTTGACGAAGCCCTCGAACAAGTTGAGTTTCGAGGAGGCCGGATGGCCATCAACCCAGCCGCTGGGCTTGACGAAAGAAACTGCCGGCAAGGTACCATTCTTGATGTCCTTGTAGAGATCGACGGTATCCTTCAAATGCGTGGTGCGAACCGCAGCATTGGTCATGATTGATGTGGAGTACTGAAAGAAGTTGCAGATGTTGCAGTACTGATCACTGTTTTTGCCGACGACGCCATAGTTGAGCTCGTACTTGTCGTTGAGATAAGCGTTCCACTGGTCGCCGTAATATTTCCACGAGACATTCTTTTCAAGGAGCGCATCGCCGATGTTGCGAACGTTCGAGGGTGGGATAGTGAACGGTGTGTTGTAGACGTAGTGGTCGGTATAGGCGTTGGTGCCGTCACCGAAGTAGCCAGGATTGTAATTGTTCAAAATGTAATAACGGCCTGGCTCACAGCGAGGGTTGACCAACCTGGGCAACTGGCTGAGGTAATCGAGCACCGAGAAGACGCCGGGCTGATCGGAATCTGAGCAATTGGAATAAGAGCCGCCGCCGTAAACCGGGCTGCCAAAGCCGCCGCCACCGTATCCATCTTCGGTGTACCAGTTGTTGGTGCCGGCAAGAGCGTTAGGATTTTCGACTTCATCGACTACGCCGGCATCTGGCGTTCCCGACCAAACCAGTTGCTTATGAGGCGGCGTGGCAGGATTGCCGTTGCCGTCGCTGAAGAAGATGTCGTCGCCGGTGCCCATCATGATGTGATTGGCTCCGGTGCCGCCCATCACCGCCTGGTGATAGTTATCGCTCATGGCGTAACTGTCAGCCAAAGATTTCAGGTAAGGCGCGTCGCCGTGCAGCATGTTGTAAAAGCCCATAGAGGTCGACCCTTCGCCAGTGGTCGTGGCGGTGGGTGAATATTCGGTGCTGAAATTCGCAGCCGGCGGTTTCCCATTGCTGCCAGCGCCGACGGTCACTTCCACCCAGGGAAAGAGATCGGAGCGGCAACCGCTGGGATTCCAGATGCTGGAATACAAAACATCGCAGTCGGCCTGTTGCCACATCTGATAAAAACGGTGGACCGGGCTAGCTGCATAAGAGTCGTAGGGCATGGTGTCCGACGTGAGTTGAAATGGTCCGGGCGGAAGATCGTTGACGTTCTGAATGCGCTGATCAGGAACGTGCGATGCCTGACCGGTGCCGCCGGTGAGCAGGTACTTGGAGTAGCCGCTCGCCAGCCCATTCTCTGAGGCTTGAGCTTCGGCCAGAGTGCAAACTCCGTTGTTGGCGCAAACGTTGGATGGGCCGCCGGTCAAGGGCGCGGGAAGAACCGGGTACAACGACTTGTCCATGGGATTAATTTCATAGCTGTCTTTGTGCTTGTCGACCGCCTTGTATTGCAAAGCCAGAGCGAAGTTGGGGCCGGGAGTACCGTCTTCATTGATGATTCCCTTGGAAAGCAGATTGTCGACGGTTTGTCCATTTTTTGGTTTGTAGGTGGCGAAGATGTGGTCGAAAGTGCGGTTCTCGCCGATGATGACGATCACGTGCTTGATGGGACTTTTGGTTTTGCCAGAATTGTCTTGTGCCGCGACAAATGCAGGCGACACCATTTGCAGAATTAATGCGAACACGCCGACTTTAGCGGTGGCGCGACATTTCCAACCAACAGAGTTTTTTAATTCCATACGAAACTCTCCTCCAGAGAGGAGCCGATTATAGGTTTCTGATTATGACTTGTTGGTTAAACGGAAATTAATTGACGGACAATCGGTTGAAATCTTCCCGCAGAGTTTGCGACGTTGGGTTGAGACAATTCTGCATAATCGCCAAGGCCAGGGCTCGTTCAGCTGCTCACAAAAGCATTTAACCGCAGAGAGCGCGGAGAAAATCGATCGAGAGCGCAGAGGGTTGATTGCGCGCTGCCTGGTGATTTCACCGGACGTGGATGTACGGACTACGAATACACGTTAGCGCGATTTTGAAGTGTAGTAACCGGTGCGGTGACGGGCTTTGTAGTCGGCGGCTTCGGGCAGGCCGCTGAGTTTTACTTCGACACGACGAAAGTCTGAGTCGGCGATCCGCTGCGAGGGGTAGTAGGCGAGAAGGTATTGGGTGCGGAGTTCGTCGCTGATGGCGCGAAAGGCCTGGTCGAGTTGGGCGATCGAGGAGGCGTAATAATATTTGCCGCCGGTGTCTTCGGAGAGTTGAATCAGGGCGTGTTCGCCGCCGGTATCGCGGCCGGCGCTGGCTTCGATGGGCACGTCGATAATGCTGTAGACGATGGCTTCGGCCTGCTGGGCGGCGCGGAGTGCGCCCTGATAATCGATCTGGCTGGCGGTATCACCGCCATCGGTGATCACAACCAAAACTTTTCTGCCCTGGCGATTTTCAAGCGACTGAGCGCCGAGAAAGACCGCGTCGTAAAGCGCAGTTGCAGCGCCAGTGTGAACCCGATCTACGGCGCGGTCAATGGCCTTGAGGTCCGCAGTGAAAGGTAGATCCTGGCTGACAACTTCGCTGAAATCGTAGAGCGACAAGGCATCAACCGGGCGGATGATGGTATGGGCAAAGCGGCGAGCGGAGGCGAGTTCGAGGGGAAGATCTTTGCGGGTGCTCAGGCTGGTGTCGATGTCGAGGACGATGGAAAGCGGTAGTTCGGATTCTTTTCCAAAGATCGAAATTTTCTGCAGCTTGCCATCTTCAAACACTCGAAAGTTGTCTTTAATCAAATTGCCGACGGGTGAGCCATGCTCGTCGGTCACGGTGACGAAGAGGTTCACAAGTTTAACGTCCACTTTGATGTCGGTGCCGTCGGGATCGGAAGACGCCTCATTCGATTTGGCCCACGGCGGTTTGGGAACGCTGGCGGTACTTTGGGCATGACACACGGATGCGGCCAGCAGTAGAAGAAAAGGCAAAGATTTCATTTGTGAGCTATTGGGTTGGATGCAGAGTTCTTTGAATGGCTGCCTTTGGGGGCGGCACGCTTTTGCTCCACCGCCTTATTTTGCTGAGTGATTTGTTCCGGGAATGGTTCGCCGTCAGACCAAATGGCGCCGTCTTCGAAGTGCTCTTTTTTCCAGATGGGGACGGTGCGTTTTAGGGTGTCGATGAGCCAGCGGCAAGCGTCGAATGCGGCGGCGCGATGGGCGGAGGTGACGATAATCAGGACACTGGTTTCGCCGATTTCGATGCGCCCCAAACGATGGACGATCACGGCGTCGCGAATCTGGAATTGGGTGCGAGCTTCAGCGATCAGCGACTCCATTTGTTTGAGCGCCATTGCTTCGTAGGCTTCGTAGTCGAGAAAAAGGGTGCGGCGGCCGCGGCTGTGATTGCGCACGATTCCTTCAAACACCGACACTGCGCCGTCTTCCGGGCGCTTTAACGTTTCTAGCAGACCTGCGCTGTCGATCTTCTCGCGAGTGATAAAAGCGCGGGCCTCGGTTGTCGGAGACGGTTCAGACTTTTGATTATCGGTGGCCCCGCCACTCACGGGCGGAAGCAGCGCGATCTCGTCGCCGGAGTGCAGCCTGGTTTCAGGACGGGCATATTCCTGATTCACTGAAATTGCGATCGAGGAGAGCATCCCCGTAATCGATGAAAGCCGCGGCTGGTAATGGCCGAGGACGTCGGCTGCGCAGGCGTGGTCGGGGAGGGAGATCAGATCGGAGCTGCGGCCCGTCAGGTCTTTGAGAATGCCGAAGAAAAGAACGCGAACTTCCATACAAGAAAAAGATACACCCAAGAGCAGAATTCTACTGTTCGGCGGGTTAGTGACTCGACACTCAGCCGTCAGGAAAACTGATTTAACTTAGAGCACCGATCTCAAAGCCTTTAACCGCAGAGTACGCGGAGATCGCGCCGAGATCGCAGAGAAAATCACTGCAGGTAGGTGTTTTTTTGGAGAAGAAAAAAGGCCAGTTGCTTTGGCGACTGGCCGGTTAGTCGAGAAATATTGCCTAACGACCCTTGGGTGGCTCTTTATCTTTCTCTTTCGG
This sequence comes from Terriglobales bacterium, assembly GCA_036268595.1. Taxonomy (GTDB): domain Bacteria; phylum Acidobacteriota; class Terriglobia; order Terriglobales; family Acidobacteriaceae; genus Gp1-AA145. Next base: position 26,635 of record DATATW010000102.1, on the reverse strand, counting down.
AGGCTTCTCTTCCTTGGGAGGCTTCTCATTTCGCGGGGCAGGCACAGGGCGACTTTCGCGCTGTGGTGGAGGCGATGGACGGGCTTCGCGCTGCGGAGGTGGTTCGGCAGGGCGAGCTTCACGTTGCGGAGGCGGCTGAGCCGGTCGAGCTTCCGGAGCCGGATTGTTGCGTTGCTGAGTCTCGGGCCGGTTCTGCGGCGGCGGCTGCTGTCTCGTGTCAGGCGGACGGGCAGGCTGTTCCGGCCGAGTCTGCGGAGTTTCCGCGGGTCGAGACGGCTGCTCGGGTCGCGCTTGAGGGTTTTCCTGCGGACGGGTATTTTCCGGACGCGTTCCCGGATATTGACGGGGCTGCTGTTCCGGCTGAGTCGCAGATGGAGGGCGCGGCACATTGTGGCTGTTATCCGGACGCGCACTGCGATTGTCCGGAGGAGCAGGGCGGTTCTCGGGTGCACCGGGCCGGGGAGCATTCTCATTGCGCCGGGCGTTAGGGTTGTTGCTTTCTGGGCCGCCTGGGCGAGGAGCATTCTCATTCGGGCGGGCATTCGGATTGTTGCCGGGATTGTTATTCCCAGGAGCGCCAGGGCGAGGAACGTTCCGGTTATTCTCGGGACCACGCTCGGCGGGGTTGTTCGGCTGACCGGGACGGTTCTCCGGCCGATTATTCGGCTGGCCCGGAGCAGGCGCAGCACCACGATTTTCCGGTGCGTTGTTTGGCTGACCAGGACGGTTCTCCGGCCGGTTATTCGGCTGGCCCGGCGCAGGCGCAGCGCCACGATTTTCCGGGCCGTTGTTCGGCTGGCCCGGACGGTTCTCCGGCCGATTGTTCGGCTGGCCCGGCGCAGGCGCAGCACCACGATTTTCCGGTGCGTTCGGCTGGCCCGGACGATTCCCCGGCCGGTTGTTCGGTGCACCGGGATTTGGACCGCCGCGGGCACCGCGTTGCAGCTGCTGGGCCTGACCGCGAGGCGCGGGACGAACCGTCCTCACCGGCGGAGGCGCCGCCGGACGCCCAATGCTTGGGCCACCGCCGCGGTTATAGGAAACCGGTTGACGAGTCGCAACCACCTGCCTGCTCATGACTCGCGGAGGCGGCTGGAACTTGACCGGGTGCGAAACTCCCATCACGCTTTGACGCGCGGGTTGAACCCGATTAATTTCTGCGGGCATGACGCGAGCATTGGCGAGCTGCCGAGCGTCAACGTGCTCGATATTGCGGTTCACCGGTCGTGCGTTCACAAAGGTGTCGTGGTTCACAACCGTCACGCTATTGCGCACGTGTTGGTTCACATACGTCACGTTGGTGACGTGATTGGTGGTGTAGTTGTTGTAAACGTTGGTGACCTGCACCACGCTGACGCGAGTATTGGTGATGTTCACTCTTTGAACATAGCGCGGGCTGGTGTGATACCAGGGAACGAAAACTTCACGCGGCCCGAGCGGAAACCATCCGACCGGGGCAGCGCCTACGCCGATGCCAACGCTGAATCCTGCACCGCCGACGAAAGCGACGAGCGCGGGTGCGTAAACCGGAGCGACGGCAATAGGACCTGGAACCCAGCACCAGCTGCTTCCCGCGTAAGCCCAGCGACCATAGTGGAAGGGTGCGAAGCCCCAGGGTTCGTCTTCAACCCAAGTCCATCCCCAAGGGTAGACGTAGGCCCAATGACCATAACGATACGGCGCCCAATCAGCGGAAACACCGCTGGGTTGCCAAACATTTCCGTACTGGGGATCATTGCGCCAGCGACCGTAATCATCGAGGTCTTCGTAACCGGTCATATCCTGCGAGACGTACTGGCGACTTTGGGCACGGTCTTCGCGCTGGTCGCGCGAGAGCGCCCATTGAGTGAAGGCATCCGAATCCTGAATTGCGCCTACGTCATAGCTGAGCTGATCAGTGCCGGAAAATGTGCCTTCCTGGCCTTCACCCAGGCGATAGGAATTACCGCCGCCGGTGACTTCGCCTTCGCCGTGAAAGACCGTGGCAATGGTCTGATCGCCATTCTCGTTGGTATCAAGGCGAAATGAGCCTGCCTGGCTCACGTTGAACGCAAGGTTGGGAGTATCGACTTCGAAGGCGTCATCGCCGCCGAATTGGCGGACGCGAAAATAGATTGATCCCAGCGAGAGCCGGATCTGGGTGACATTGTTGCCGAGATCAAGAAAGGTCACGCTGGTTTCAGGTCCCAGGCGAATAGAGGTGGAACCGATCTGAATTTCGGCGCGTGAATCTTTGTCGACCCAGAGATTGTCGCCTACAGTAAGCGGACGGTTACGCACGGCGTCGAGCCAATCACCCTGGCCACCCGCCTGGAAAGACACCGAGCCTTCGATATCACTGAGCCGACCGGCGACGGTAGGCGGATCCTGGTCACCTTGCTGTTGCGGCTGATCGGGCGGGTAGTTCTGATCCTGCGCCGGCGGCTGATCGGGGGGATAATTTTGGTCCTGTGCGAGTGCACGCGGAGCAACCTGGCAAAGCAACAGAATTGCCATCGCAAGTACTGCAAGGGAAAATCCTGCGCGTTCTTTCATTGAGTTCCTCACTGCGGCTTTCCCGACCACGGGAACAGCCGCTCAGAATATCGGACGACTGCTAATTGATTTAACCCGGAGCACAAACACAAGTTCCATACGGTGGTTTAGGTACTCGGCCCTGTTAGGAAGGGTACGCATAAGTATATGGTGGGATGAAGCTTATGACGATGACGGTTGCGATACTTGGCGGGGCGGCGGTCGCCGCACTGAATGCAAGTCGTGTGTGGAACCGCCCTCGGCTGTCCTCGGATCGAAGTCCGATATTGTCCGGTGTTAAGTAATCGAGCTGCGCTCGATGGACAGCCGAGGGCGGCTGTCCCCACGGAAACCTCGCCGGATTAGCTGACGGGCTGCTCGGCGAGCACTTTTTCGCGCTCCTCGGCGTCGCGCTCTTCTTCTCGGGGAGAAGAAGGGAGCGCGAGTTCGAGCACTTCGTTGATGGTCTTCACGTAATGAACTTGCAGGTTATCGAGCTGTTCAGGCGTGAGGTCTTCCTCAACGTTGGTCTTATTTTCCGCCGGCAGGATTACGTCCCGAACTCCGGCGCGCTTGGCGGCCAAAACCTTTTCTTTAATGCCGCCAACCGGCAGGACATTTCCGCTGAGCGTGATTTCGCCGGTCATGGCGGTCAACGGCCGGACCGGTGTGTCTTTCAACAGCGACACCAGAGCCGTAGCCATAGTGACGCCAGCCGAAGGACCATCTTTCGGGATCGCGCCTGCAGGCACGTGGATGTGAATATCGTGATCGGCGAAGAAGCCTTCTTCGATGCCGAGCTGTTTGGCATTGGAGCGGACCCAGGTTAAAGCCGCTTGCATGGACTCCTGCATCACCTGGCCGATTTGTCCGGTCATGGTGAAGCCGCCTTTGCCTTTCATCACGTTGGCTTCGACGAAAAGCACGTCGCCGCCGGATGGAGTCCAGGCAAGACCAACCACCACGCCTGAGCGTTTGGTGCGCTCGGCGATTTCGCCTTCGCTGCGAACTTTGATTCCGCCGAGAAATTCCTGAATGATTTCAGGAGTGACCACCAGCTTTTCGTTTTTGCCTTCGGCAATGCGGCGCGCCTGCTTGCGGCAGATGGTGCCGATGTTGCGCTCAAGATTGCGAACGCCGGCTTCGCGCGTGTAGTGCCGGATCAGATAACTCATCGAGTCGGACGGAAATTCGATTGTGTCGGCCGCGATGCCGTTCTCGTCAATCTGCCGGGGCACAAGGTATTGAAAGGCGATGTGCACCTTTTCTTCTTCGGTATACCCCTGCAGTTCGATGATCTCCATGCGATCGCGCAACGGCTCGGCGATGGGGTCGAGCATGTTGGCGGTAGTGATGAAAAGCACCTTGGAAAGATCAAAAGGCACGTCGAGATAGTTGTCGCGGAAAGTTGAGTTCTGCTCGGGATCGAGAGCTTCGAGCAGAGCGGAGCCGGGATCGCCGCGGAAATCGCGCCCGACTTTATCGATTTCGTCGAGCATGAAAACTGGATCTTTGGTTTCGGCGCGACGAATGCCTTGAATAATCTGCCCGGGCAAAGCTCCGATGTAGGTGCGGCGATGGCCGCGAATCTCGGCCTCGTCGTGAACGCCGCCCAGCGAGATGCGAACGAATTTGCGGCCAAGAGCTCGCGCGATGGAACGGCCGAGCGAAGTCTTGCCTACGCCGGGAGGTCCGACGAAGCAAAGGATCGGGCCTTTCATCGTGGGCTTCAGACGGCGGACGGAAAGGTAATCCAGAATGCGGTCTTTGACCTTCTGCAAGTCGTAGTGGTCGGTGTCGAGGATTTCTTTCGCCTTCAGAATATCGACTTCGCCGCCGGAGGTTTTCGCCCACGGCAGGACAGCCAGCCACTCGATGTAATTTCGGGTGACGCCGTAATCGGCTGCCATCGGCGACATGCGAGAGAGGCGGCCAAGTTCCTTTAACGCTTCTTTCTTCACATCATCCGGCATGCCGGCGCTTTCAATTTTTTGGCGAAGATCTTCGGTGTCGCGCTGACCTTCATCCTGCTCGCCAAGTTCTTTCTGGATGGCCTTCATCTGTTCGCGCAAGTAGTACTCGCGCTGGCTTTGCTGTACGCGGTCCTGAACCTCGGACTGGATCTTATTGCGCAGTTGCTGGACTTCAAGTTCCTTCGCCAAGTGTTGATTAATTTTTTCCAGACGAATGCGAACGTCAGTGGTTTCAAGCGTGTCCTGTTTGTCCGGCGTAGACAGCGAAGGCAACGACGAGGCGATGAAATCCACCAGGCGACCGGGCTCTTCAATGTTCATAGCGACGGTTGAAAGCTCGTCAGATAGCGTGGGCGAGCCGGCGACGATCTGTTGGAACAGAGTGAGCACGTTGCGCTGCAGAGCTTCGACCTCTGAAGACTTCGGCGGAATTGATTCCGGAACTGTCTCGACGCGGGCGTGCATGAACGGCGTGAGCTGGGTGAATTCGACCAGGCGCACGCGCTCCAGGCCTTCAGCGAAAACGAAGAGGCTCTGGTTCGGCATTTTGACTACTTTGTGCACCACTGCCAGACTGCCGACGGTGTAAAGGTCGGAAGGCTGGGGTGAATCTACGCGAGCTTCGCGCTGCGCAACGACCACGATGGTTTTGTCTTCCCCGAGAGAGTTAATAAGCTGCACCGAACTTTCGCGACCGACGGTCAGCGGCAGCACGGCGTGGGGGAAAAGCACGGTGTCTCGAACTGGAAGTATGGGTAATGATTTGTCTTTATCTTGTGGCATGTTTTCTCGCTGCGCTCATCGTGAAAAGGCTGAAATTCGATCCATGAATGAAGCGCTGATTAGAGCTTTTCTAGGTTGAGTGTATCTTACTCAACTTTGATGCCGTCTATTGCTAAAAGATGCAGGCGGCGTGTGCTGGTGTAAGTTTCTCCCGACAGATCAATCACTTGGATTCTAAACCTCGACGGTGGGGTTTGTGAAAAACGAAAGGTTTGAAGGCAGAGGTGAACCAAGGTGTTTGGCCCGGGCTTATACTGGTGCGCCCCTCGGTCGAGCGGCTTGCGGTTGGCCAGCAAAGGAGAACTCATGAAGCTGAATGGCTACCTGGTGAAGAGCACGGTGGTCGCGGCATTGGGCGGCCTGCTGTTCGGTTTCGACACGGTAGTGATCTCAGGAACTACAAGTGGTCTGACCGCTGCCTACCATCTTTCACCGTTTATGAAGGGCTTCACGGTTTCGGCGGCGCTGTGGGGAACGGTTTTGGGATCGATGCTGGCGGGCATCCCGGGAGACCGACTGGGAAGGCGGGACAGCCTGCGGTGGATGGCTGTGCTGTATCTGGTTTCGGCGATCGGGTGCGCCGGGGCATGGAGTTGGACGGCGCTGGTGATTTTTCGCTTCGTCGGCGGGTTGGGTATTGGCGGATCGTCGGTGCTGGGGCCGATGTACATCGCAGAAATTGCGCCGGCCAGCTGGCGCGGACGGCTGGTGGGATTCTTTCAATTCAATATTGTGTTTGGAATTCTGGTGGCTTATCTATCGAATTTCCTAATCGGGTTGCAGAGTTTCGGGGCGGCGGAATGGCGCTGGGACCTGGGCGTGACTGCGATTCCGGCGGCTTTCTTTTTTGTGATGCTGTTTACGATCCCGCGCAGCCCACGCTGGCTGGCGAAGAAGCAGCGGATCGTGGAAGCGCGAGAAGTTTTGAAGAAGACTGGAGATGAGAATTACGAGCAGGATTTGCAGGACATTTGCGCATCGATCGATGCCGAACACGGGCATGCGGATGAACCGCTATTTTCTGCGAAATACCGGTTGCCGATTTTTCTGGCGGTATCGATTGCCTTCTTTAACCAGTTTGCCGGGATCAACGCGATCCTTTATTACCTGAATGATATTTTCGCCAGCGCGGGGTTCAGCAAAGTTTCGGGAAGCCTGCAGGCGATATTTGTGGGATTGACGAATTTGATCTTCACCATGCTGGCGATGTCGGTGATCGACAAATTCGGGCGGAAGAAACTTCTGCTGATCGGAGCGGCGGGGACGGCGGCATGTTTGGCTGGAGTGGCCGGAATATTCGGCTCGGGAAAGCATATTGATCTGCTGATCTGGCTGCTGATTGTTTACATCGCGTTCTTTGCGTTTTCGCAGGGTGCGGTGATCTGGGTTTACATCAGCGAAGTTTTTCCGAACCGGGTGCGGGCCAAGGGACAAAGCCTGGGCAGCTTTACCCATTGGATTTGCGCGGCATTCATTTCTCTGGGATTTCCGGCGGTGGCCAAGTGGTCGAGACCGTTGCCGTTCGTGTTTTTTGCGGCCATTACGCTGGTGCAATTTTTTGTTGTGCTGCTGGTTTATCCGGAAACCAAGGGAGTGTCGCTCGAGAAGTTGCAGAAGGAGCTGGTGGCGGGATGAGGCGGGGTGCCGTCCCTTCGGGACTCGGGTCATTGCTTTTCTCAGCCGGCACTGCCGCGCCGGGCTTTCCTATATCGCACCTGTGGGTTATTCATGGATGAACGGTCGAAATTTACCGAAAGACGATTCACATGTCTCGTCCGCCCTGACAACGTTTGCGTGGATTTGAGCGCCTCGTAAGGTCCCTCTCTCGTGCGCGTTCCGCTCACGAGTTCGGGATGACATCGCTTTGTGGCAAGCCATCTCAGGCGGCTCTGTAAATTCCCAGCACCTTCACCATATCGGCGACGGCTTTGAGTTGCAGCAGGGCGCCGCGCGCGAGCTTGTCATCCCCGCGCAAGAAGTCGGCGTAAAAGACGTACTCCCAAGGGCGACCGCGGATAGGGCGGGATTCGATCTTGCTGAGACTGATGTCGCGATCGGCGAAGACGCGCAGAGCTTTGTGCAGCGCGCCAGGGATGTTTTTTAATCCGAAGGCAACCGAAGTTTTGTTCGCGCCAGGAAGGACCCGGCGGTTACGGCGGATGAGAACGAAGCGGGTGAAATTGCGCTTGTCGTCTTCAATGCCTGCGGCCAGGATTTTACCTTTGTACACGGCGGCGGCATGGCGGCTGGCGATGCCGGCGGCATCGTTCATCTTTTCTGCAATCACGTGCTTCACGCTTCCCGCTGTGTCGTAGAAGGGATTGGGCTGCATTTTTACATTGGCACGGAAAAAATCGCGGCACTGATCGAGAGCCACGGGATGGGAGAAGACGCGGCGGAGGTCCGCCTTCTTTACACCGCGGGGAGCGATCAGGTTGTGGATGATGCGCAGATGAAAATCGCGCTGAATGAAAACGTCGCGGGCGAGGAGCAGATCGAGGTGCTCGGTCACCGATCCGGCGAGCGAGTTCTCGATGGGAATTACCGCGACTGGAACCTTGCCGGATTCAAGCAGATCGAAAACTTCAACTGAGCGCGCGCAGGGGACGACGCTGCAACCCTTGACCATGCGGCGGGCGGCTTCGTGACTGAACGAGCCCGGTTCTCCCTGAATAGCAATTTTCATTTGAGCAACTTAGCTGGCATGCGGACTGGAAAGCAAATTTTTCTCGAGCAGCAGCGCGTCTACTCCATTGGAATAATAATGCGGAATGGCCTGAATGACGTCGTATCCGTGACGTTTGTAGAAGGAAATGGCAGATGTGTTATTGACGGCAGTTTCCAGGCGGACGGCGTCGCATCGGGAATAGAGGAGGCGTTTTTCGGCGGCATCGAGTAAGGCTGAACCGATGTGGTGGCGGCGAGCGGAGGCCCTGACATCTATGGTGATGATGTGGCCCTTACCGCGTCGGCTGCTCTCGGCAACAATGAAAGCAAGGATTGAAGGATTACTTTTCGGATCGCCCTTATCTTTGTCTTGATCTTGGCCTTGCAGATTCGGTTTCACAGAAGCTCGCGGCGGGTCAGCCGATTCCGCAACCAATGTGAAGGCGCCCCAGCGACGCAAATAGACCCGCAATTCATACCTGCTATAGGAGATGCCGGGCTCGAAGCAGGACTGGTCGATAGCCCACAGGGTGTTGAAATCGTCGGGCCGATATTCGCGGAGTGTAAATCGCACTCTTCCATTCTAGATGGGTTGCAGCTTGTACTCGGAAGGCCATGAAAGCCCTGCACTTGCCGCAATGTGAAAATTGCGAAAAAAATATTCCCAGAGGGCCTTGCCCGCTGACTACCGCAAGGGTTACCTTTGCATCTGAGGGTTTGTGGTGCTACGCATCGCCATAGAAGCGGTGGTTGCCGCGACCGCTATCGTCGTTATCTGGTACCTTCTTTTCTCCCGCTACAACCGGCGCCGAGGAACGGTGGTTCTACATTGGGTAGAATCGGCCTGCGCCACGCGCGGACGGCTGGTTGAAACCCGATGGTTGAGTGCCAGCAGCCTGCAGGCCCACTTCAGCTTTGCCACGCATTGGTTTGAAAACGCTAGGATTACCATAAAGCTGATTCCCCGCCCTATTCCGATCCAGTGGGCGATGTGCCTGTGGCGCAGACAAAAAGAGACCCTCACATTCGAAGCCGACCTTGATTATTCGCCGCATTTTCATCTCGACATCTCTCGCCATCGATGGCTCACGCAAAGACCGAGGGAGATTTCGAACCCCGAACGGAATTGGACTATTTCCCGCCCGGGGCCGGTTGTGCTCACGACGCGAACCGAGTGGACCCACGAATTGACTCCGGTGGTGAATACGCTGATGACTTCCCGCGGTCACAGTTTGATGACGGTTCGATTCCGTCCCGACTCGCCTAACCTGGCGGCGACGATTCCGCTGGAGGCATTGTCAGATGAAGAGGCCACGGCGGCGTTTCTGAATGTGCTGCGCGATCTGGCTTCTGGAGCTTCGGCTTCACGGCAGTAGTCCCCTCTAGATGCTACAGCCACCCCGTTTTTATCCTTACAACTTCACCGGCGATGGATGCTGACGTAAGGTCCCTCTCTCGCTCTCGGGGGCGAGTTCGGGATGACACCGATAAAAATTAAAGCTATTCGGGTTCGGCTTCGAAGCGGTAGCCCACGCCGCGCACGGTGAGCAGATGCTGCGGACGCTCGGGATCGTCTTCAATGTAGCGACGAAGTCGCACGATGAAATTGTCGATGGCTCGGGTATCGGTGTCTTCGCGAAGGTCCCAAACCTCTTCAAGAATTGATTTGCGGGAGACCACCTGCCCGCGATGGCGAATCAGGTAGCGCAACAGCTCGGACTCCATGACGGTGAGGTGAGTGGTGTCGCCGTCATTGCTGAGTTCCAGATTGCCGAAATCGATGGTCCTGCCATTGAACGAGAAGGTGCCGAATTCCTGAGTACCGCTGTCGGGACTTTGATCGGGAGGAACCGGGACGTGCTGCGAGGGAGTATGCTGCATCCATTCGCGACGGCGGAGCAGGCCTTGCAGCCGCGCGAGAAAGATTGGCAGCTCGAAGGGCTTGGCAACGTAATCGTCGGCGCCGGAGGCGAAACCTTTCAGGACGTCTTCCGGGCGGGCGCGGGCAGTGAGCATGAGGATCGGAATGTAGTTGCGGGCGGCGCGCAGCTGATTGGCAACTTCGAAACCGTCTTTGCCGGGCAGCATAATGTCGAGGACGAGAGCGTCAAAGTCTTCGTGCCGGCGAAGCAAAAGATCGAGCGCAGTCTCGCCATCGCCGGCAATGCTGGCGGAGTGACCTTCGGCCTGCAGATTGAATTGCAGGCCGGTGGCAATGTGAACTTCGTCCTCGACGATCAGCACGCGGCTCACGAAACTCTCCTCGGCAATTCGAGGATGACGGTTGCGCCTTTGCCTTCGCCGGCGCTCTCGGCGACCACGCGCCCGCCGTGGCGTTTGGCAATGGAGCGAACCAGAAAAAGGCCGAGGCCGGTGCCTCGCACTTGCCCGAGGGCGCGGCTGGGCACGCGATAAAACCGCTTAAAGATAGATTTCAACTCTGAGCGAGGAATGCCGACGCCGCGGTCCTGCACCCGCAGAACCAGCCGTTTCTGCTCTTCTATGGCGAGCTGGACGGATATATCAACGTTGTTGCGCGAATACTTCACCGCGTTATCCAGAATGTTCGACACCGCAGTGCGCAAATCCTCAGGATCGCCGCTAACCTCCGAACTGTCGCCATTCAGTGATGACTGGTAGCGCAAGGCGTCCGGCTGAAGATGGTGACTGGTACGAGCGCTTTGCACACACTCTTCCACCAGTTGGGCAAAATCCACATTAAGGTTCGGCCCATTCCTGCCGGCAACCCCCGCCTTCAATACTTTTTCGACAGTGCCCATCAGACGGTCGGTGTCTTCGAGCATAAGGCGGTAGAAGTTGGCGCGTTGCGCGTCATCGATAGTGGCTTGGCGGCGCTCGAGGGTTTGTAGATGAAGGCGAATGGAAGCGATAGGAGTTTTCAGTTCGTGAGTGACGGCGTTGATGAAACTGTCGTGCTGCTCGTTGCGGCGAATTTCGCGGACCAGAAAACTGGTGTTGAGGATGAGACCGGTAGCGATTGCGCCAAAAAAGATGATGCCGAGAAGAACTTTAAAATCATGCTGCCAATTCAGAATGATCCAGCCGAAACCGACGGCAACCGCAACCGAGGCCAGCACCACCCCGAAGGTAAGAAAGAAAACGAGTTTGCCGCGCCGGCTTACGCGCATGCACAGATTCTAGCGCGGGGAGAGCAGGACTGAGCGAAGAAGTGGTAATGCGTGTGGAACCGCATCCAGTTCTTTACACTTGTGAGAAGCAGCCTCATACTATTGTCATCGAACCCACGTCTGGCTTGACTGTGCGATATGTCTCTCGACTGCTTTGCGTATTCCTTCTAGTGTCTGCGGCTGCGGCACAGGTGCCGGCAACCATCGGCGAACAGTTCACCAGCGAAGAACATCTGGCCAAACCCGGCTGGTGGCCGCGCAAAGGAAATGCGCCCCGCAGCGACTACGTGGGCCCGGAGGCGTGCGCCCAGTGCCACGCCGCACTCGCAGCCGGGCAGCAAAAACACGCAATGGCGCACACCGCGACTCCTGCCGCGAAAGCGGAGATTCCGGGCGGAAAAACTGCGTATGACATTGGCCCCTTCCATTACAGCCTTACAAAACAAGACAGCAACATGACCTATGCGGTTACTGGAAAGGGAGAAACCTTTTCGGCGCCGGTGCTGTGGGTATTCGGGAGCGGAAGCCGTGGACAGAGTTTCCTGTTTCAACACCACGGGAACTTTGAAGAAGCGCGCATCAGTTTTTTTCGCAATCTGGGATTCGGAATTACGCCTGATCATCCGTCCGGGATTCCGGATTCGATGGAAAATGCTCTGGGCCGCGAAATTCCCAAGGAAGAAGCGCCGGCCTGCTTCGGTTGTCACACTACTGCGGCCAACGTGAGCAATCACTTTGACCCGGAACATTCCATGCCGGGAATTTCTTGTGAGGGCTGCCATGGGCCGGGTGCGGCTCATGTGGCGGCGGCCAGCGCGGGCGTGGGGGGAAACCCCGGAATGATAACTAATCCACGGAATCTGGATCCCAGCACCGCAGTAGATTTCTGCGGCTCGTGTCATCGCACGTGGTGGGACATCAGCCAGCTTCCCTATCGCGGCGTGAATAATGCGCGGTTCCCGGCTTATCGGCTGGAGGGCAGCCGCTGCTGGGGCAAGGGAGATGCGCGGCTGACCTGTTTCGCATGCCATGATCCGCATCAGCCGCTGGTGAAAGATCTTGCCGCTTATGACGGAAAATGCTTAAGCTGCCATGTGACGTCGGCGTCCAAAAAACTGGCTGACCACCCGGGGGCGGCGTGTCCGGTGGCAACTAAGAATTGCGCCAGTTGCCATATGCCAAAGTATGAAGTTCCAAAAATGCGTAATGCTTTTACGGACCATGAAATTCGAGTGGTAAAAGATCTGACGTCGTTCCCCGATTGAGGAAAGAAAAATCAATGCTCAAGATTAGCCGCGTTTTCGGATTGGCGGTTGTTGCCGTGATCTTTCTGTGTGTCCTGGCGTCATTCTGCCAGGCGCCGTCGGAGCACGCTGTGCCCAGTCCTGATAAGAAGGCAAGCGAAGTTTTTAAAAACGTTCAAGTGTTGAAGGACGTTCCTTCCGACCAATTAATTCCGGCGATGCAGTTCATTACTTCGTCGCTGGGCGTGCAGTGCTCTTTCTGCCACGTGGAAAACGCCTTCGACAAAGACGACAAGAAGACAAAGCAAACCGCGCGGAAAATGATGGGCATGATGCTGGATATTGACGCCACTAATTTTGAAGGCAAGCAGATGGTGACCTGCAACACCTGCCATCGAGGCAACCCCAAGCCGCAGGCGATTCCTGCGATTGCGGAGTCGCAGCCGCGTTTGTTGTCTGAAGCGCCACCGCCGAGCCAGGCGAACCCGCCCGATTTGCCGCATGCGGAAGAGATCGTTGCGAAATATGTAGAGGCAATTGGTGGAGAAGCCAGCGTTTCCAAGTTAAAAAGTCTGCACGAAAAGGGAATGTTTGAGGCCGCGGGCCACCAGTTTCCGGTGGAAGTTTTTGTACAGTCTCCGGAACGCATCGCGGTCGTGACCCACTGGCCAAACGGAGACGGCAGCACCGTATTTAATGGACATGCGGGATGGATAACTTTTCCGGGACGGCCGCAGCACCCTATGACGCCGGCCGATGTAGAAGCGGCGCGGATTGATGCCGACCTGCAGTTTGCGATCGACATGAAGAAATTATTTAGCGACCTGCGGGTGGAGAAAGAAGTGAAGCTCGGGGACACGGACACGGTGATGATTTCCGGGCAGCGGGCGGGAATGCCTCCGGTAGAAATGTATTTTGATAAGCAGAGCGGATTGTTGATTCGCATGGTGCGCTACGCGCAGTCGCCGCTGGGGCGGAACCCGACGCAGATTGATTACTCGGATTACCGGGATATCAAGGGAGTAAAGCTGCCTTTTAGCTGGACATCATCGACGCCGACAGGAAGATTCACCATCCAATTGGAAAGTGCGCAGGCGAATACATCGATTCCGGAGAGCAGGTTTGAGAAGCCTGCGGCGAGTCCGCAGTGAGGTTCGCATCGAAAAGCCTTTAACCGCAGAGAAATGCCAGAGCTCGCAGAGAAATTCATTACCGGTGGAGAGAGCGGAATAATAAGAAAGGCGCGGAGAGAATCTCTGCGCCTTTAGATCACATTAATTTTAGACCACATTAAAAGAGCGGATAAAGAGCCGATCTTTGAGCTACTAGACCGAAACCAGCTCGGGGCGCGCCTCTTTTATCATTTTGGCTTCGTCTTCGCGGAGTTCATCGAGCTTCACGCGATAGACGTGCCGCGCCAGGCCGAGCTTTTTCAGCGTCCAGATTCCGTACCAGTTGATATCGACTTCATACCACTTCAAGCCGTGTCGGGCTGAGACCGGGTGAGCGTGGTGATTGTTGTGCCAGCCTTCGCCGAAGGTGAGCAGCGCAACGAACCAGTTGTTGGTGGACATGTCGCGAGTGCGGAAGCGGCGCGATCCCCAGGTGTGAGTTGCGGAATTTACCAGCCAGGTTGAGTGCAGGCCGACAACTGTGCGCATGAAAAGTCCCCACATTAAGAAGGGCAGGCCGCCGATTGCAAAAAGGAGAACTCCGGAAAAAATTACGGGGACGTAGTGATATTTGGTAATCCAGATATGAAACTTCGATTTGGCCAGATCGGGCACGTAACGGGAAAGGGTGCTGGTGTCCTGATGAAGGCTCTTGCCCATCAGGATCCATCCCATGTGGGCCCACCACTTGCCGTCGAGGGGAGTGTGGGGGTCACCTTCTTTGTCAGAAAATTGATGATGTATGCGGTGCGTGGCGACCCAGAAAATCGGTCCACCTTCGAGGGCAAGGGTTGCGCAGACGGTCAGGAAATATTCCACCCATTTTGGAGTTTTGTATCCGCGATGAGTGAGCAGGCGATGGTAGCCCATGCCGATGCCGAGGCTGCCCGAAACCCACCACAGGAAGCAGGCAACGAAAAATGCCTTCCAGGTAAAGAAGAACACCGCTGCAATTGCGCCGATGTGAAAGGCCCCCATAAAAATGGCCGTGATCCAGTTAATTTTGTCGTCCTGGCGATTGCGTTCAAGCGCTGTGATTTCCAAGTTGTTCTCCCGGGGTTCGGATATTAATGGCCCTATCGGTAGACTAAAGGCGGGGCTTGAATCCGGCTGTAATACTTGTGTAATAGCGCGGCGCAGCGCATTACGGTGGTAACCGGCAGCGGTACAAGGCAGATTCGTAGTTTGAAGTCCCGGACGCAAAAATCCGGGACTTCAAAGGTGATTAATTTTTGTGGGGAGCGCAGGGACGGACGGTTGGCAGATTGCCGAGCAATGAGTCAGCCAATCGCAACCAGCGTTCAAATGGAGGCTCCCACAGATCCATGTCAGAATCGGCAAGGCGTTCCTGGGAGACGGGCAACTTCGGAATTCGTGTGTCGCTGCAACGTGCGCTGAGGTTCGAGTCCATCTTTTCTCCTTCCAAGTTAAACCCTGAGATGAGATCAGAGTCGCACATGGTTGTAACTTATTGATAGCGAATAAATTATGTATTACTTCGGTTATGGACTTATGAGTGTACGACGGAGGGTGGCAGAGCTGTATCACCTGCGGAAAAAAGCGGCGGTGGAATTAATTCAGGTTCACTGAATTGAAGCTTGACATCCAGGATGAGGGGTCTAGCATGGATATATCACCTCCGATCCACTTCAGGATCGAATGGGCCGGCAGCCAAGGAATGTCACCGCTTCTTGGTAGTCGGCCCGTTTAATTAGCCGTCAGCTTTCAGCTCTCAGCCTTCAGCTAAATCACCACCCACTGCTTTAATTTTCTGGCTAGCGATTCTGGGATTTCCGCTTCGAGTTCAACCGTTCCATCTTTGTATTGTCGAGAGTAGATTCGCGAGCGGGCTTCGAGTTGGGCCAGCGCCTTTCCTTCCTTTTGCGGAATACGCAAACGCACGCGGCTGAGCGAATCTTCAGAAAGCATCTGATCAATGCGGTCGAGCAGGGTGGTCAGGCCGATTCCCTTCGCAGCGGAAACATGGACGGTGCGCTGGTCGTCGCGCAGGCTGTCGCGCTGCTTGGGCGGGAGCAGATCAATCTTGTTTTTTACGTAAAGCGCAGGCTTCTGGCCAGCTTCGAGCTCGGTAAGCACGCGATCGACCTGTGCGTCCTGTTCGGCGGAGAGCGGGCTGCTGGCGTCGGAGATGTGAAGGATCAGCGCCGCACGTTGCACTTCTTCCAGCGTCGCACGAAAAGATGAAACCAGCGCGTGCGGCAGGTTGCGGATGAAACCAACCGTATCTGAAAGCAGGATTTTGCGCTTAGAGGGCAAGGTAACGGAGCGCAAAGTGGGATCGAGCGTGGCGAACATACGCGGAGATTCGAGCACCGTCGCCTTGGTGAGCGCATTGAACAGAGTTGATTTGCCGGCGTTGGTATAACCAACCAGGGCCACGGTCGCGACCGGAACCGACTCGCGGCGTTGCCGCTGCTGGGCACGGATGCGGCGGACATTTTCAATTTGCTCTTTGACATGCCGAATGCGGCGATAGATTTTGCGTCGGTCAGTTTCGAGCTGAGTTTCGCCGGGGCCTCGGGTGCCAATTCCGCCGCCGAGCTGCGACATTTCGGCGCCGCGGCCGGTGAGCCGTGGCAGCAGATAATCCAATTGCGCCAGTTCAACCTGCAACTGGCCTTCGCGGGTGCGGGCGTGGGTAGCGAATATATCGAGAATCAGTTGCGTACGATCGATGACGCGGGCATGAACCACGTTTTCGATGTTGCGCTGCTGGGATGCGGTCAGATCGTGATCGAAGAGGAGCAGATCGGCGGAAACCGCGGCGGCGGCTCCGGCAATTTCTTCAAGCTTGCCGCGGCCTATGAGGGTCGCAGGATCGGGGCGGTCGCGGCGCTGCAGAATTTCTCCGGCGATTTCCGCACCGGCGCTGGTGGCGAGATCGCGCAATTCTTCGAGAGATTCTTCAGCGCTGAACTGAGGATCAGAAACTGGATGAGAGGTCGCGGCGGTCGCAGTATTGCGCGCAGCCTGGGCTCCGCTGGTCAGGTTTTTGGCGGAAGAGCGCTTCCGAGTCCGATACTCGAGGCCAACCAGAAATGCGCGTTCCTTGCGCATTCCAGGAGGCAGATTTTGTTGAGCGGAGCGCCCGCTGCCACGCGATACTCTGGATTCAGTACTGCGCAAGCTCAAACAGACTTACCCTTCAGTTCCAGTGCCGGGGGACGAGGCGGGCGCTTGATCAGCTTCGTTCGCCAGAGACGAGGGCACAACCCGAGGTCGATCGGAGAAACCGTGGCCCTTAGCGACCGCGACGGTTGAAATCGCGTGCTTGAAGATTAATTGCTCCTGGTTGTTGGTCTCGAGCACGACCGAGTATTTGTCAAATGAACGAATACGTCCGGTCAGCTTTACACCGCTCATCAGATAAATAGTGATACTGCTGCGTTCTTTGCGCGCGGTGTTGAGGAAAGTGTCCTGTATGTTCTGCGTCGCCGGCTTGGTTTCCATATCGCCGATCTCCTTGTGTTCGGTCCTCGAAGCAACTACCCTGGCGCACGGAAACTGCGCGGACGGGGCAACGTGCTATTGCAGCTTTAGAGTAAGGGGTAAGTGGCACCTTTTTCAACTGCCGTTTTAGTTCTTTTGAGTTGTGCAAGAGGGCGCAGCGTTCGTCGGAATACCGACAGGTTTTAGACCTTCCGCAACCGGGGTTGCCCGCATTGGGTTTTCAAGCCCTGGAATCCGATACCAAACACCTTCCTGCCCGGGTCTCGATTCTCTGCGACCATTCCCGGTTTTTCCTAATCTGAACAACTTCAGCGATAGTCGAATTTCGTTTAGTGAATAGAGGAGCGCAACCATGAAAGTGGTTCAAGTTAGTAAACCTGGCGGAAACTTCGAAAAAGTCGAGCGGCCGACGCCGCAGCCGGGACGCGGGCAGGTGCGGATTAAAGTTGAGGCTTGCGGGATTTGTCACAGCGACGTGGTAGTAAAGGAAGGCCTCTGGCCAGGCATGCAATACCCGCGAGTGCCAGGGCATGAAATCGCCGGCCGCATTGATGTGGTGGGCGAAGGAGTGACGAACTGGAAATCCGGACAACGGGTGGGCGTTGGCTGGCATGGTGGCCATTGCTTTGTATGCGATCCCTGCCGGCGCGGCGAATTTATTCTGTGCCAGTTTGAAAAGATCACCGGCATCAGTTTTGACGGCGGGTACGCCGAATACGTGATCGCGCCGGCGGAAGCAGTGGCAGCAATCCCTGACGGATTAAAAGCCGAAGAGGCTGCGCCGCTGCTGTGCGCAGGAATCACCATGTTCAATTCACTGAGGCATTCGGGAGCAACGGCGGGACAATTAGTCGCGGTCCAGGGAATTGGAGGGCTCGGTCATCTAGGTGTTCAGTACGCGAAGCAGATGGGATTTCGTACGATCGCGATTGGGCGCGGCGCGGATAAAAAAGCAATGGCACAGAAGCTTGGCGCGCATGAATACATCGACACCGATGCGGGAGCGCCGAGTGACGCCTTGCAGAAGTTGGGCGGAGCAAATG
The DNA here is from genome assembly GCA_036268595.1 of Terriglobales bacterium. Classification (GTDB taxonomy): domain Bacteria; phylum Acidobacteriota; class Terriglobia; order Terriglobales; family Acidobacteriaceae; genus Gp1-AA145. The sequence continues at coordinate 8,619 of DATATW010000102.1, read as the reverse complement.
TAATCGTGGCAACCGCTCCGGATTCGAAATCCATTTCGGCGCTGGTAGATGGGTTGGCGCCGGACGGCAAGTTGCTGGTCATCGGAGCAACTCAGGACCCGCTATCGGTTTCTCCGCTGCAGTTGATAGTAAAGCGGCGCACGGTGGCGGGCTGGCCGTCAGGAACTGCTAAAGATTCCTAAGACACATTGCAGTTCAGCGCGCTGACCGGTGTGCGTCCGATGATTGAGACTTTTCCGCTGGCGAAAGCGGGGGAGGGCTATCAACGGATGCTGAGTGGCGAGGCAAGATTCAGAGTAGTGCTCACCATGGGCTGATTGGGGATTGCCCAGCCTCATGATCGGGCGAAAATAGCGGAGCGGTTGGACGTCGCCCTTATCGGTCACTTCGATTGGTTCCAGATATCGTTTGCGTACCTCACCTTGGCTGACGAGATTGGCCGAACCCCAGGTGAATTCCGGGCAGCCAACTTGCTGACCAGTACCCCCGCGGTCAGACGCGCATCTCGCCCGTTGCCGTTTGTACTCTTTAAGGGCACATAATTTGTTGTTTTGTACCCTTTTAGTAGGACACGCTCAAAGTGAAAATGATTTAGTCGATTGACCGGCGCAAAGTTCGCGGGCGCGGGCGCCCGAGCAACACGATCAGACCCCGAGTTCTTCCTGCATCCATTCAGGCTCAGGTTTGGGTTCGGCGGTGAGGTCTAGGACGAGCTTTTCCAGTACCAGGCGCTTGCTCGGTGGATTGGAACGGAGGGCAAGGTCGGATTTCGCTACCAGGCGAATCGCGCGGGTGAGTTCGCGTTTCGATTTGTAGCGGCGGGCCTGGCGAATGATGTCATCGGCGGCGAATGGGGGAACGCGAAATCCCTGCCACAGTGCAGCCCACAGCATTCGTTGATCGCGAACGTTGCGCTCGAGAATCACCAGCATCTGGCGAAAGGTTTTGGCCAGCATGTAGAGATGGCCGATGGCCGCGTCATCACCATCGCCAGAGGAAAGAATAGCGTCTAGCATTTCTAAGGCGCGGGTGCGATCGCGGGCGGAAATCGCGTCGGTCAGTTCATACAGAGAACGCTGTTTGGCCGCGAGGACCATGGTTTCGACGTCGCCGAGGGTGACGCGTTTCTTTTCGCCGACATAGAGAATGAGTTTTTCGAGCTCGTTCGAAATCATCATCATGTCACCGCCAAGTGAATCGACCAACTCGCGGGCGGCGTCGAGGTCGATCTTGACTTCGCGGGTGACGCAATATTCCTGTATCCAGCGAACGGCATCGCCTTCTTCCACGCGTCCCAATTCGACGATCGCGCAGTAGCGGCCGAGAGTCTCACGAATGCGCTCGTAGCGCTCTTTGTCGGTCAGGTCCATGCGGCGGGCGTCGACCGGGATACTGATGTGATCGGCGACGAAGATAAGGACCGCATCGGGATTGGGGTCGCCACAGTACTGCTCGATGGCATTCAGTTTGTCTTCGTTTGATCCACGGCCGAAAAGAGTTTTCACGCCCCGCACGAAGAAAACCTGAAAGGGCGCCATCAATGATGGTGTACGTGCGCGGTCCAGAACTTCCGCCAGGTCGGTTTCAGCCAGATCAAACTCGAAGAAACCGAATTCGCGCAGGTCGGAAGGCACGAGATGCTGAAGAATCGCGTCGCGGCATTTTTTGCGGAAGAACACTTCGTCTCCGACAAAAATGTAAGCCGGACGCAATTTTTTGCCTTCCACTTCGGAAACGAAACGCTCAGCTTGGGCGAACGCGCGCACTAAAATGCCTCCAGAATGTTCGAGACCAGGGTGCGTGCAAACTCGGCCGAAAGCCGCCGGAAGGCGGGAGAATCTTCTTCAAAAAAAGTGCTCAATTCCTGTGAAACCTGATACTGCTCGCGAAAGACGTAGGAAGGATTCTGATACAGAATTTTTCCCTTCGCATCAGTCAGCATGACGCGCATGCTGACAATCACCAAGACGCTGGAAGCCTGACCGGTGGTGGAATTGTAAGTAAGCGGCGTGGTGGCGGCGGCGGTAACCGTGCCGCGCAAAGTAGCGTCGGCGGATTTGGAATCGGAAACCACGTGGTAGCTGGTGCGAGTGGTGAATTCCTGGACCACCGCGGCGGTGAGCATCTGCTCAATTTTGTAGGTTTGCGTCTGGTTGACGAACGCTGGAACCGCGAGCACGCGAAGATTTGAAGGCAGCAGATTAGCGCGGCCGGCGGTGTGGTAACCGCATCCGGTAGCTAAAGCGCAGACCAGCGCGAGAAGACCGGCGATGCGCATCACTGAATTTTCCCTCGCGGGCGGGCTGCGGCCATGTTCTCAGCCAACTCGACGGCAAGGGAGGCGGCAACCCGGAGATTGTCAGAAGTCGCCCAGAGCCAGACGCTGTTGGGATCGGCAGCATCAGGCGCGATCGAAACCAGTATGTTGCCCTGCCCGGCGGCGTTGACGTTGCTCGGAGCGTCTTCGGAGCTCGGAGTTAGCGAAATATGTTCGCCGGCGAGGGCAGAAGAAATCTGGCTGATATCGGCGGCGGAATCGAGTTGCAGGTTCATCGAGACGGCGTTTCCGTGGAAGATGGGCGGCTGCAGAATCTGCACAGATGGGACGGTCGCCTGATCAGCAGTAATTTTCCTGTAGTGGCGTAGGACGCGATCGCCGAGTGATGACAATGTCGTGACCGCCTTCTCGCCGTAGCGTGAAAGCAAGTTGAAGGCAATCTGCACGTCGAAAATATCTTTCGGCAACTGCTGGAAGGAGAGCAGATTCACCGTCTGCTCGTGCAGTTCGTCCATGCCTTTTTGACCGAATTCTGAGACGGGAAGAAAAACCGTTGCCACGGCGCGTTTGACCGACACGGCGGATTTCACTCGAAGTACCAGCAGCGCGAGTACAACCGCAATTGGGTCGGCGGTGACGACTGGAACCGGCTCAAGTTCCGGAGCGAAGGTTTGCCCCAACTGCCGTTCAATCCAGGGGGCGCGGACCACGGCGCCCGGCTCATTCTCAAGAGCGTAAGACAAGTCAACGATCGAACTGCCTGCTTTCGAGACCTGCATCCAATTGCGGCGGGTAGAATCCGCGTCCGAGGCGAAGAACGTGAAATCGACCTTATCGAATTGCTCGGTACGAATACTCTGGATGAAGGTCATTTCGTCTTTGACCGCTTCAAGTTTGCCGGTAGCCTCGTCATCATCGAGCAGTTTGACCTCAGAGGACGGAAAATTGCGCTCATCAAGAACTTCGGCCACGTCTTTGCCCTTGAGCGACCCCGCGCCTACGATGGCGACGCGGTAAAAACCGGGCGTAGCTTCAAGGTTGGCAATGCCCGCGGATTTGATATTCGAATTCATGAAATTTGTGATGCTTGAGTGTAGGTCGGAGGCGGCGGATTTCGTTTCCGCCGGAAGAGCCAATGTAGACGCCAAAAGATTCCGGAGAACATGTAAGTCAATGCGATAAAGAAGAGCACTGGACCTGAGAAATAGATAATTGCGGCAATCAGCAGTCCAAAAATCACAATCAGCCGGAAAGGCTGGCGCGCATGCATATTGATGTCTTTGAAACTATAGAAACGCCAAGTGCTGACCATGAGGTAGCCAGCGAGCACGACGACGATGAGCCAGGTCAAGGCCGAGCCCCACCAGAGCAACGGGTCTCCGTGAGAGAAATGTACGACGGCTGCGATGACGCCGGCGCCTGCCGGGATTGGCATGCCAACAAAATACTTCTTGCCTGGACGCCCAGGATTCGAGGGCTGCGGATTCACCGCGATATTGAACCTCGCCAGGCGGCTGGCGCCGGCGATCAGAAAAAGAAAGCTGGCAATCGCGCCCAAACGAGGGAGAAGATTTGCCATGTCAGGCCGCGAAATCTCGGCCGAGACCTGGTGAAATCCCCAGGCCCAAGCGAGGAGAGCCGGAGCAATACCGAAGGTGATGACGTCGGCTAGAGAGTCAAGTTCGCGGCCGAAATCACTGGTGGTGTTGGTCATGCGCGCGATTCGGCCATCAAGGCCATCGAAGAGTACAGCGAACCCGATGGCCTTTGCGGCATTATCGAAGTGGCCGGGTTGTGTGACTGGGGATTGCGTGGCGTGGGCTATGGCATAAACCGCTGCCCCATGAATCACCTGAAGGAGGGCGTAATAGCCAAGCAGGACATTGGCGGCGGTAAACAACGAGGGCAGAATGTAAAGACCTTTGCGAAAGCGGCGCGGCCGCTGGTCTTCTTTTCTGCGAAGCGGATGTGGCGGTTGCTCCTGCATCAGGATTTCCTCTGCCGTTCGTGGCCAGCGACTGTGCCCACAAATTCTTTTTCCTGCTCGAGAAAAGCCAGTATGGTGGAGCCGCCTTTCACGTTATCGCCAACCTTGACCGCGACTTCAGCCGATGGATCAAGCAGCACATCGGTCCGGGATCCGAATTTGATTAGGCCGACACGTTCGCCACGCTGGACGCTATCGCCGACTTTTTTGGTGAAAACAATTCGCCGCGCGAGCAAGCCGGCAATCTGCTTGAAAATGACGCGGTGGCCTTCGCCCTCGATGGTAACTGTATTCTGCTCGTTTTCGTCAGCGCTGGCGGGATTCATCGCGTTCAGGTACTTCCCCGTTTTATAGCGTGCATCGCGCACAACGCCAGAAACCGGGGAACGGTTTACGTGAACGTTGAAAACGTTGAGAAAAATACTGATGTTCTGCAATGTCTGGTCATCGACCTTAACCGTAGCAACGCTGGTGACCTTGCCATCGGCCGGAGAAACTACGGCCCCAGGATCCGACGGGATGACCCGCTCCGGATCCCGAAAGAACCAGAGGAAAAATGCGGCCAGCAGGAGCGGGACGACGGCCCATGAAGGCCGCGCCAGCCATGCCACCAGCAACGATGCCGCTATGAGTACGGCCCCGTAGTAATAACCATCACGAACCATTGCAAGGAATTATATTGCAGAGGCAAGATGGTTTCCCGGCGAGTTTGATTTCAGGAGCTTCGGGGGTGATCATTCAAGCACGGCAACACGGAATTGAAGGTGGAAGTTAATAACGTTCCGCGTAAGCCCTGCTGATGCGCGCGCCATCCACGGGCACGTCGCGCTGCAGCACGACTTCCAGGGTAGTCCCAGGTCCCATCTTCACTTCATTACCGTGACTCAGAGCGGCGATCGCAGTCCCAATGGCGCCGCCAATTCCGGCTCCGATCAGAGCGCCTTCGCCGCCGTGAATGACCGCGCCGGCCAGGGTTCCTTCAGCCGCCGGTCCTGCAATCGTCGCCGCGGTCTTGCCTTTATTGCTGTCGCCCTGGATGGTGCCTTCTTTATCTTTGACCTTGGCGTTATCAACCCCGGGTGCATTTTCGATGGCTCCCGGCAGCATCACCGTATATCCGCTGGGATAGATGAGGCTCGTAAAGTGAATCAGAACCTCGGCCCGACCTTTAATATGTCCGGCGGGTTTGATGGAGATGATTTTCCCTTGCACATATGTACCCGGCGGGACCACGATGCGGTCGTTGATGACGACAGGAAATGTGGACTGCGCATAGATGGGATCGCCTTCGTGATTGGCTTTGGTAGAAATGGTGTTTTTTAGAGCGATGGGGATGCGGGTGCCGGCCGGAATCATGACCTGCCTGACGGTCCTCTGCGGACGCTGAGTGAGCGTCGGAGCGGGATCATCTTTTGGCTGCAACCGGGGCGTTATCTCGGGCTGGACGCTGTCTTGCGCCAGAGCAAAAGTAGAGAGAAGTATCAACGAAAGCAGAATGCGCACGCGGCACCTCCGATCCAGACGCCTATTGGAAGTACGATGCAACTTACCTCAGGAAAGTTATGAGGGCAAGAGCAAAAGTTCAAAGGACTCATTCCTATGATCGTCACGCAAAATTGCAGGCGTTGCTATATTGACTGAGGCAAATTGCATGGCGCACTCATCCCCCAAAAAACGATACCGCATGCCCGCCGAGTGGGAGCCGCACGTCGCCACCTGGCTGGCGTGGCCACACTATAAGCTGGATTGGCCGGGCAAGTTTGAGCCGATTCCGTGGGTCTTTGCTGAGATCATCCGGTATTTGAGCCGACATGAGCGGGTGGAACTGATCGTTAAAGATGTTGCGGCGGAGAGGTCGGCACGCAAGACTTTGCGGTTGGCTCACGCTTTGAACGAAAACGTTCATTTTCATCGCTGGCCGACGGACCGGATATGGACGCGGGATTCGGGATGTGTGTTCGTGTTTGAGGGTGAACCTGCACGGGCGGGGGCGCCCGCGCCTCCACAAGAAATTGGGGGTGGGGGCACGGGCGTCCTCGCCCATGCAGAGCAGCTGGCCGCGGTTAAATGGCGATTCAATGCCTGGGCTAAGTATTCCAACTGGAAACTGGATGAAAAGATCGGCAGCCTGATGGCGGAAGCCGCAGGTGCAGATGGAATTCAGGCTGTCTTTGGGAAGAACAGAGTTGTGCTCGAAGGCGGATCGATCGACGTTAATGGCCAGGGAACACTCATCACGACGGAAGAGTGCCTGCTCAGTAGAGTACAGCTGCGCAATCCGGGAATGAAGAAGCGCGACTACGAAAACATTTTTGCCGAGTATCTGGGTGCGTCAAACATCATTTGGCTTGGTTCGGGGATCGTTGGCGACGACACTCACGGTCATGTCGACGACATTACCCGTTTCGTTTCGCCCGACACAGTTGTGACTTGCGTGGAAGCGGATCCGGCGAGCGAAAATTACGAAGCCCTGCGCGACAACGTGCGGCGGTTACGAGATGCGACCGTCGAGGGCGGCAAACCGCTGGCGACGATTGATCTGCCTATGCCCGCGCCGGTTTATTTCGAAGGCCGCCGTTTGCCGGCGAGCTATGCGAATTTCTATATCGCTAATCGTAGCGTCCTGGTCCCGGTGTTCAATGATCCCAATGATCGGATTGCGCTCGATATTCTTGGCGATATTTTTCCCGATCGCGAGGTTGTGGGGATTTATTGCGGGGATTTGATCTGGGGATTCGGCGCGATCCACTGCATGACCCAGCAGCAGCCGGCGATGTTATCTTCTGCCCGATAGCTTGACCACACCCGTCGGGAAATCCGTATCGCCCAACAGGGTTCCACGAGGGCATTAAGCATTGTTCGATGTCGTACAGTTTTTCCTGTATTTACCTTGGAGCCGCAAACAGCGAAGATAAAGTCCTAGGAGCGGAAACTCGCGTCATCTTCGTCTACCTTAAAAACCTCTGGCCGAGGGTTCGTCACTTTGTCAAAGGTGTTGTCCAAAGTCTCAGCAGTCAACCTTGCGAAGCCTTTGATTCTTTGCGTTGAAGACGAACCCATTCATCTCACATTGCGTAAAAAAGTGCTCGAGCGGGACGGCTACGACGTGATCGGAGCCAGCACGGCGACTGAGGCGTTGAAAACCCTCTCTGAATCCCCGGTGTGCGCGGTAATAGCCGATCACATGCTTCAGGGAATGACGGGCACAGAACTCGCTCGAGAAATGAAAAAAGTCAAACCGCATGTCCCCATCATTTTGTTTTCTGGCACCACTCCTGAGCACCTAAATGATGTGGATGTTTACGTTAACAAGGGTGCTCCCACAGAGTTTTTCCTCGGCATCGTCCGCGATGTGGTACAACGATTCCGTTCATGAGGTGGGTCCGGGTCACCGGAGTTGAGGCTACAGCTCAATGATCTGGTGGTCGAGGCAGTCGGGGTGCATGGCATCCAACAGGCCATCCATGAATTGCCTGCCATGCTTCGCAAGAGAATAAATGCCCGCGAAGCTACGCTCCTGAAGTTCTTTTCCGGGATAAAGAGAATTGCTGATCAATTCAGCGTGGCGCTGAATCACTTCACTATGCCGCAACTCGGAGCGGGCGGCGCGAGCACGAAGATTATTGATCTGGTAGAGCATCTTCGATTCCGCATTCTCCGCCGATTCGATCAGCGTCTTATCGAGTTCGGCGAGCGACTCACGAACCGCCTTCATTGAATTCTCAAGCGCCGCTGTGGCCTTCTCGAAAGAACTCTGCAGATTTGGCGGAAGTCGACGTGCGGCGATGGTTTCTCGCAGAATATCCGGACCCTCGAAAACATCCGGAATCGCCAAATTGTACTTTTCAAGCAAAGCTTTAAGCTTTGGGTCTATCACGGTAGCGGAGAAACGGGGTACGACTGGGGTAGCTCGTTCGGCTAGACTCTCGTAGACCGTCGCAGCCTGGGCAAAGTAAGCCACCTCAGCGGCCCCGCCAATGTACGTCAATGTCGGCAACAGATGATCTTGCACCACCGGGCGCAGCAGCACGTTGGGACTGAACGATTGCGGAGACTGCAATGCCAGATCCAGGAGTTGCTGGCGCGAAACCTTTTCCTCGCCAACCAGAAATTCTCCAGTTTTTGTCTGGTGAATCGGAACTCTCGCGCCGTCGCGCATCGCGAACAAGAGCGTGGACGAACTCGTGACTTTCACCTGCTGGTGATATCCGGCGGCATGCAATTTCGCATCGCGGTCGAGGATGGATTGCGTGACCTCCGGAGCTCGTTCGATAGCGGCGGAATAAAGCGGGGCCGCAATCCCATCGAGTTCGGGATCAGATCCATCGAGCAGAATGACGCCAAAATCGGAGAA
>DATATW010000101.1:0-58273 GCA_036268595.1 Terriglobales bacterium | reverse complement strand
AACGTTCACTGAGAAATTCAAGACTGCATACCTCAGTTCAGCTATGCCCTCGACCGTCGATCACGGGATCATCGGCCTGATGGATCCGGCGCACGGACCGTTTGTTCATCAGGCTTGGTGGTGGCGCTCGCAGCACAGTATTCACGAGAAGGAAAAGCATTTTGAGCCGGTTGCGAACGGCTTTCGCATGAGCGCGCACACGCCCAGCTCAAATAGCGCGCCTTACAAATTGCTGCGGCTTTATGCCGACGCCGATTCGATCACTACCACCATTGATTTTGTTTTGCCGAATCTGCGCCTGGAAACCATCCGGGCAGGGAAGCACTGGTTCTCCTCATTGACGACAGTCACGCCGATAACCCGTGACCGCTGCCGTATTGATGTGGTGGCGTGCTGGAATATTTTTCGCTTTGTGCCGTTCGGGCCGTCGCTGCTGAAATTTGTCTTTGCCAAATTCGTGGAGCAAGATCGGCACACCATGGAGCTGCAAAGCGAGGGGCTAAAAACGAATCCGCACTTAATGCTGATCGATGACGCTGACCGTCCCGCCAAATGGTATTTCGGATTGAAAGCGGCGCACCTGGAAGCGAAACGAACGGGTGGAGAGATGAAGCATCCCATGTCGGGGGCGGTAACCTTGAAGTGGAGAAGCTGAGGGAAGCAGGTTTCAAAGTTTCAAGGTTTCGAAGGTTTCGCAGTCGTGCTGTCGGATTCCGGAAACCTTGAAACCTTACTACTCCGCCTTCTGTTTCACCCTGACCACGGTAATCTTCGCGAATCCCTCATCGAATGTCGGCGCTTTTAATTTCGCTGACATCTTGCGCATCACATCTTCCGGCACAATGCGGTCGCGGCGATTGTGACGCTCGATGCAAACCTCCAAAGGCACGTCAAAGAATACCGCCTGGGCCTCGTAACCGAAGTCTTTGGCCAGCTTGATCCAGTTGTTGCGTTCCTGCGGCGTGAGGTTGGTGGCATCGACGTAATTTGTTGGGCGCCGGGCGATAAGCCGCGCTTTCAACATGGAGCGTAGATTCGAAAAGACCAGATCCTGAAAGCGTTGTTCGGAGGGATCGTCGAACAGCATGGAGCGCAGCACATCGCTCGAGAGCGGCGTGATGTTGTGGCGCTTGAACCAGGAGCTTTTTCCCGACCCCGGAAGTCCGACTGCGAGTACCACAATTCCCTTTGATGGCTGGTGGGTCGAGGCGGCCAAAGGCACTGCCGTGGAAGCGGGAGCTAAGTTTGGCGCGTCCGTTGCGGCCACCGGCGCCGGGTGCTGCCCGCTCTGTTGTCCCGGACGCTTTCTGCCGCGCCCACCACGGCGCCGGCGGCGTGGACGGCGGTTCGGATCTGTCGGAGCACCCGCCCGTCCGGCATTCTCAGGTGACTCACCCGGCGCGGCGGGCTCGGTGTCTGAATCTGTCTCGACATCAGCAAGAACCGGTTCATTAGCCTCCTCGCGTGGCGAGGAGCGCGGGCTCGGCTCAGGGGACGCTTCAAAATACGCCGGCTGCAAGGGCGCCGGCCCGCTGGCCGCCGCCTCTTCAGACTTTTTACGTCGTTTTAGCTTGTCCTGCATCCATTTACGCATGTCTGGCCTTGTAACATATTGGGCCGCTCGGGGCAATTAATCGATATGTCCGGCGACTTGAGATTTTGTGCAGTGTACTCGATTCTAAAGCCTGACAATCGAAGTGCGATAGGGGTAAAAGCATTATGGCAATTCCAAAAGAGATTCACGGACAGAAATATATTTGCCTCACCAGCTTTCGGAAGAGCGGAATTGGTGTAAGCACACCGGTTTGGTTTGCTGAGCGCGACGGCAAGCTCTACGTCAAAACCCGAATCGATTCGGGAAAGTCCAAGCGCATTCGCAACAATCCCAGCGTGAGAGTGTCTCCGTGCACCGTCCGAGGCAAAGTCACTGGTCCCGAATTCGCTGGCAAGGCGCGGATTCTTCCTCGGGAGCAATCGAAGGCTGCGCAGGAAGCGATCAATCACAAATACTTCCTCGCGCGATTGTCGATCTGGAACAGCAAGAATGAATACCTGGAAATAGATGTTGCTGAATGAGACTGCTGAACGTCGATCTTCATGCACATTCGTGATCAGGATCACAGGACCATCGCAAGGCAGTTATTTAGAACTAATCAGCGGCTGCAATTTGCGGCAGTTCGCTAGTGGCTGTTAACATTCTTGTTTCCCTAACAGATCAATTTCATCAGGGCGGTTCAACTTCATATCGGAGGAAAAATGGCTATAAAAGTGGGCATTAACGGTTTCGGAAGGATTGGCAGGAACGTTCTGCGCGCATCGTTGCAGGACCCGAACTTGGAGTTCGTCGCAGTCAACGACCTGACCGAACCGAAAACCCTGGCTCATCTGCTGAAGTATGACTCGGTGTTGGGAAACCTGCCGAACAAAGTTACCGCTGGCACGGACTCCATCCAGGTTGATGGCAAAACCATTCGCGTGTTTAAAGAAAAAGATCCCGCAGCGCTGCCTTGGGATAGCGTCGGTGCGCAGGTGGTGATTGAATCCACCGGACGCTTTACCGATGCCAATGATGCAAAAAAGCACTTGCGCGGGCCGGTCAAGAAAGTCATTATCTCGGCGCCGGCGAAGAACGAAGACGTCACCCTGGTGCTGGGCGTGAATCACGACAAGTATGATGCTGCCAAGCATAATGTGATCTCCAACGCGTCCTGCACGACGAATTGCTTAGCGCCCATAGTTAAAGTGATTCATGACACTTTCAAGATCATCAGCGGGACCATGACTACAATCCATTCCTACACCAATGATCAGGTCATTCTCGATTTCCCGCACAAGGATCTGCGGCGGGCGCGGGCGGCTGCACTGTCAATGATTCCGACCTCGACTGGTGCTGCAAAAGCACTGAAATTGGTGATTCCGGAGATGGCGGGAAAGCTGGACGGATTTTCGGTACGCGTGCCCACGCCGAACGTTTCTGTAATCGATCTCGTCGCGCAAGTCGAGAATAAAACCACCAAAGAAGAAGTAAATGCGGCATTGAAGAAAGCCTCGGAAGGCGGGCCGCTTAAAGGTTATCTGGGATATGAAGAGAACGAACTGGTCTCGTCTGATTTCCGCGGTGACTCGCGTTCTTCTGTTGTCGATGCGCTCTCAACCATGGTCGTCGGGAATCTGGTAAAGGTGATTTCCTGGTACGACAACGAGTGGGGATACTCCTCCCGCGTTCGCGACCTGATTAATTTCATCGGAAGCAAAGGTTTGTAAGCCAGTCGTCACTGGTCAGTGAAGGTCCGCTTTCTGATTGCTGCCACTGACCACTAATCACTTGAATCACAAGGTGCGTACATGTCAAAACTTTCCATTCGCGATTTGCCGCTGAACGACCACCGAATTCTCATGCGAGTGGATTTCAATGTCCCACTTGAAGATGGCCGGGTCATGGATGACACGCGCATCCGAGAAACTCTGCCCACCATTGAGTATGCGTTGCGGCATGGCGCCCGGCTGATTTTGGCTTCGCATTTGGGGCGGCCGAAAGGGAAGCCGAATCCAAAGATGAGCCTGAAAACCGTCGCCGAGCGCTTGCGGATGTTGATCGATAAAGAATTGGGGCGTGGAGAAAATGTCGGTTTCTGCCCCGATTGTGTCGGTATCGAGGCCGAGGAGATGGCCGGGAAGCTGGAGAAAGGCCAGACGCTGCTGCTGGAGAATTTGCGCTTTCACGCGGAGGAAGAAGCCAACGACGAAAAATTTTCTAAGCAACTCGCCGGCCTCGCAGATTATTACGTGAACGATGCATTTGGCAGCGCGCATCGGGCTCACGCTTCCACTGTCGGGATCACGAAGTTTGTGCAGAAATCCGCTGCCGGGCTGCTGATGGAGAAAGAGCTCGAATATCTCGGGCGCGCGATGTCGCACCCGGAAAAACCGTTCGTTGCGATATTGGGCGGCGCCAAGGTAAGTGACAAGATTGGGGTCATCGAGAATTTGTTGACCAAAGTCAATACCCTGATTGTCGGCGGCGCCATGGCCTACACCTTCCTGAAAGCGCAAGGCCAGCCGGTAGGGAAGTCTCGGGTTGAAGATGACAAGCTGGATCTGGCGAAGAAGATTCTGCAAGATGCAAAGTCGCGCAACGTAAAATTTCTTCTTCCCGTCGATCATGTGGTTGCCGACAAACTGGAGGCTGGCGCAAAAACTCAAAGCGTAAAGAACATTCCTGAAAATCTGATGGGGCTCGATATTGGGCCGGAGTCAGTAGAACTTTTTTCCGATGAGATTTCCCGGGCCGCGACCATCGTCTGGAACGGACCCATGGGCGTGTTCGAAATTCCCGCCTTCGCCAAGGGTACGTTTCAGCTTGCGCGCGCTGTGGCAGATAATGCCGGGGCGACATCGATCGTGGGCGGCGGTGACTCTGTTTCTGCAGTAACCGCCGCCGGAGTTGCGGATAAAATTTCGCATATTTCAACCGGCGGCGGCGCATCTCTCGAATTTCTCGAAGGCAAGGAATTGCCTGGCGTTAAGGCGCTTACCGATAAACGGTAAAGTATTTCTTTAGCTGTCGGAGCGCTCTGCGATTTTCTCGAATGATTTTCTTCGACATTGATGGAACATTGATCGATCACGCCAGCGCCTCAGCGGCGGCAAGCTTGATTTTCTTCGATCAATTCCCCGGAGCCATTCCATTTTCGCGGGATGAATACCCGGCAGCCTGGGAGAGAATCCTCAACAAGCACTTTAACCGTTTCTGCCGCGGCGAAGTTTCGCTCTGGGAGCAGCGCAGGGCTCGCACCCGCGAGGTATTCGCCGCACCGGAAATGAGCGACGACGAGGCCGACGGGCGCTATAAGATTTTCATCCGCGAATACGAAGCCTTGACGCGTCCCTACGAGGACGCAGCGCCCTGCCTGGAGAAGCTGACAGGGCAACCGCTGGGCATAATTTCAAACGGCGTTCGTGAGCAGCAAATCGGAAAGCTGCAGCGTGCTGGGCTGCTGAAATATTTCTCGGTCATGGTGTATTCCGAGGATGTTGGGTTGGGCAAGCCATCGCCGACCATTTTTCTTGAAGCCTGCCGCCGGGCGGGTGATTCGTATGAGCGATGTGTCCATATCGGCGACGACCTGGAAGCCGATGTTACCCCAAGTCGATCGTTGGGAATGCGCGGCATCCACTTGAGCCGGACGGGCAAGTCGCCAGTGGGGCCGCCGGTTATTTCTACGCTGAACAACTTGGCCGAGATCCTTCAGTGAATCAAGCCCGCTGACTGAATCGCCGATTATTTGAACGAGAGGGCACTCAAAATGAGCCGCAAGAAGCTGATCGCCGCTAACTGGAAGATGTACAAGAATCCATCGCACACCAAAGACTTTTTTCATAACTTTCTCCCGCTGGTTTCTGATCACAATCGCGACGAAATTGTGATTTGCCCGCCCTATGTCGATCTTCACGCCGCGATTGAATCAGTCAAAGGCTCAAAGATCGTGGTGGGTGCGCAGAATGTGTACTGGAAAGACGAAGGTGCATTCACCGGAGAAGTTTCTTCGCCGATGCTGGCGGCCATCGGTTGTAGTCACGTGATCATCGGACACTCGGAGCGCCGCCAATATTTCGGCGAGACCGACGACACCGTCAACCTGAAGTTGAAAGCGGCCCTTGAGCACGCACTCACCCCGATCGTCTGCGTCGGTGAGGTTCTCGAAGAGCGTGAAGCCGGCCTGACTGAAGATGTCTTGCGGCGTCAGTGCATGCGCGCTTTCAGTTCGATATCAGCCAAGAAGGCGGCCAAACTGGTGGTCGCATACGAGCCGGTTTGGGCCATCGGCACCGGAAAGACCGCAACCCCAGAAATGGCCTCCGATGCCCATGTGCTCATTCGGAGCGAGGCTGCTAAGGCCTTCGGTGACGAATTCGGCGCAGGTTTGCGAATTCTTTACGGCGGATCGGTCAAGCCCGAAAACGCCAAGGCTCTTATGTCACAGGAAGAAATTGATGGGGCCCTGGTCGGCGGAGCAAGCCTGGATGCGAAATCGTTTGCGGCGATTGTGAAATATTGATCTCCGAGATCACAGTCGTTTCTCATACTCATGTAGCGGCATGCCGAAGAAATCGGCCATGCGACCGGTCGCGCGAAATCCGTTCCGTAGATAAAAACTGATGGCCGGCTTGAGTGGCTCTGTCGTGTCCAGCGTGATGCGATTGCAACCGCTTTCGCGGAGATAAGACTCTGCGCAGTCAAGTAAACTTTGAGAGACGCCGCTTCCTTGCCACGGGGGAATAACTGCCATGCCGCGCAAGTGACCTTCTCCATCCTTGAGCGCCTTGTATCCAATTGTTCCGATTACTTCCCCAGAATCATGCACGGCTACAAGAACAGCCATCTCCTGCAGGCGCTGTTGCAAGGTATTGTGGCTCAAAACCGTATCACTGTAAGCGCCGGGAGTGTATTGGGCCCTGAAAGGTTCGAAGGCGGATTGCAAGCAGGCCAGAATGCCTTCGCAATCGCCGCTAGTGGCCCGTCGGATTGTGGCTGGAATCTTTCCAGTCCTTTCATCGGAGCCAGTCTTCAAGCTCCACTCCGCGGTCAGTTTTTTCATCGCGATATTTTACGATCACCGGTGCGTAGAGTGATATTCCCCAATCTTTGGCTTTGCCTTTGTTGACGGCACGCGATCCTGGGACGACGACCGCGTTGTGAGGCACTTCTAAGGGCTTTTCATCGGAAGCGCGATAAATTTCTCCGCGCACCAGATCATAGAGCGGAGTGGATCGGGTCAGAATCGTGCCTGCCCCTAAAACTGCCCGTGACCGGACCAGCGTGCCTTCATAAACTCCACAATTGCCTCCCACTAGCACGTCGTCTTCAATAATTACTGGTGCGGCATTCACTGGCTCCAGAACGCCACCGATCTGCGCCGCCGCGCTCAAATGGACGCGTTTGCCAATTTGCGCGCAGGATCCGACCAGCGCATGAGAGTCGATCATGGTGCCCTCATCCACGTAAGCGCCCACATTGATGAACATGGGCGGCATACAAATCACGGAGGGAGCAATGTAGGCGCCCATGCGGGCAGATGATCCGCCGGGCACGATGCGAACTTTATCAGCAGGGGTGAATTTTCTGGCAGGGAAGGTATCTTTATCGACGAATGAAAGACATTCGCCGCTGCCCATTTGTGTGATCTCGCCTAGTCGAAATCCCAGCAGGATGCCTTGCTTCACCCAGACGTTCACCTTCCAGTTGTTCCCCTGTCGCTCGGCGGCGCGAATTTCTCCCCGAGTAAGAGCGTCGCGAAATTCCAGGAAAGCCGTTCGCGCGTCAGGCCCAAGTTCTTGGGCCGAGACCAGTCGCTCAATCTCAGTCTGCACATTCATTGGAAGTGAAAGTATAAAGGACGGAAAAAAGAAAAGCTTTCAACCGCAGAAACGCAGAGAAGCGTTAACAAATTGCTAAATTAGCCGATTACAGAATTACTCAATGACTAAATGCACTTGCACTCGCTGCGAATCAAGACGTTGGGCAGTGTATGAGTTACCTCGCGGGCATCGGTGAGGGTCGGATACGGTCCGTGCCAGCGCGCATGGTTGGCTGAATGCCCCGCCGGACGGGCTTTTCCGTTGCTGCACTGCCCGCAGGTTGAGCGATGTAGCACGGCTTTATGCGGCCCTGAAGCCCAATTTTCATAAACAAAAAATGCGTGCGAGCTGGCGGCAGCGGCTTCTGCCTTCGCCACCAGACCAGCCTCAGCCGCGATCTTTTGCAGTTTGGATCGGGTGTCGCGACGCACCGGCACCATTGGCAGTCGATAGGCCTCCTCGATGCGTCCCATCATCGCCAGCACGGCCTTCACCGGCATTGGGCTCGACTCCATGAAATTAGCCTGCATCAGCGGCAAGAACTTGCGAAAGATCTGGCGCGCTCCATTCCAGTCGTTATTCAGTGCGGCTCGCGTCATCTCCGCCATCTCTTGCGGGATTTCATTGGAAGCTACAGAGACCAGGCCTACTCCTCCGAGCGCAATCACGGGCAGGGTCATTGCATCATCGCCGGACAAAACCGAAAAGTCATCACGGGCTGCGCTGCAGATTTCTGCGATCTGCGTAAGATTCCCGCTGGCTTCTTTGACTCCGGCAATATTCGGGATCTCGGCCAGCCGCGCCACGGTACCGGATTCGAGATTCGCCGCCGTGCGTCCCGGCACGTTGTAAAGAATGATCGGCTTGTTCACTGCCTCAGCGATAGCTTTAAAGTGCTGGTACTGGCCCTCTTGCGTGGGCTTGTTGTAGTACGGAGAGGCGCTAAGGATGGCGTCGATTCCAGGCCGATCGGAAAGTTCACGAGCCTTGGAAACCGCCTCGCGTGTCGAGTTCGAAGTGGCGCCAGCGAGAATGGGTACACGCCCCGCTCCCACTTCGATGGTCAGGTCGATGACCCTAAGCCATTCCTCGTGGGTGAGAGTAGGAGTTTCACCCGTGGTCCCGCAGGGCACCAGAAAATCGATGCCAGAATCGATCTGCCACGAGACAAGGTTTCTAAATGCCTGCTCATCCAGCGATCCATCCTGATGGAACGGGGTGACGAGAGCGGTACCACATCCGCGAAGCTGCATGAGAATAAGATAGCGCGAATTCGCCAGCGATGGAAAATGAGCCGGCTACATTTCCCGCCAAATGTCCTTGAAATCGAAGAACCCCTTTTTGCCTGTAACCCACTCGGCCGCGCGTACTGCGCCTTCTGCGAAGCCGCGCCGCGATTTGGCGTCATGGCAGAGATAGATTGTGTCATGGATAGAATCCAACACGACTTCGTGCATGCCAACCACTTCGCCTTCGCGGAAGGATGTGACCTCGACCTCAAGATCGGAGTTCTTCTGCAACAAATTCTGAATTGTCACCGCGGTGCCAGACGGCGCGTCTTTTTTGTGCACGTGGTGACGCTCGTAGATGTGAGGCAGATACTTGTGCTGCAGGGCTGGTTTGGAAGTTTGCACTAGATCAAAAAAAAGATTTATTCCGATGGAGAAATTGGAGCCATACACAAAGCCGGTCTTGTGGTCTTCGACTTCGGCGCGAATCTCAGGAATGTCCGCATACCATCCCGTCGTTCCCACAACCATGTTTTTGTTAGCGGACACGCATGCGCGAATATTCGCCAGCACGCAATCGGGCGTGGTGAAATCAACCATTACATCAATGGCATCGAGTAATTCGCGGGTAATGCCTGAACCGCGGGCGTTGTCCGCAGATCGCAATATCGTGACCACATGGCCCCGCTCGCGCGCGACCTCCGCGACCAACGAGCCGGTTTTACCCGCTCCCAAAAGAAGGAGTTTCATATGTCAGCATAGTGTAGCGTTTCTTGTGTAAGGAAGTGCGTCATAGCTCAGGCGAAAATTTCTGGGTCAGGATCAGCAAAGAAATGTTTGTGCAGCCGCTGCACGATTCCCGGTACTTGCTCTTCATCCACAACGAAGGTCAAATTAATCTCCGAAGCGCCCTGCGAAATCATGCGGATTTTGACGTCGGTCAATTGGCCGAAGACATGAGCAGCGATGCCCGGGACCTCACGAAGGTTTTCGCCGACCAGGCACACGATAGCTTTGCGGCCTTCGTATTTCACGTCGGCAAGGCGGGAGAGATCTTCAGCCAAGGCGGGAATGGACTCGTTCGAATCCACGGTGAGAGAAACGCTCACTTCTGAGGTCGATACCACGTCGATCGGTATGCGATGACGATCGAAGGCGTCGAAGATGGCTTTCAAGAAGCCGTGTGCCAGCAGCATACGAGGCGCGGCAATGTCGATGATTGTGATGCGTTTTTTGGCGGCAATGGCTTTGAAAAAGTTTCTGCAATGCGGCGCGCGCGCGGTGATTCGCGTCCCTTCGCAGGCGGGATTGCGCGAGTTCAAAATATAGACCGGAATATTTTTTTGGATTGCCGGGAGTACGGTTGCGGGATGCAGCACTTTGGCGCCGAAGTAAGCTAATTCGGCGGCTTCATCGAAGCTAATCACTTTGATGCGTCGCGCATCGGGGCAGAGGTTCGGATCGGTGGTGAGCATACCGTCCACATCGGTCCAGATTTCGATTTTCTCCGCGCCGAGACCCGCTCCCACAATGGCAGCAGAAAAATCGGAACCACCCCGTCCGATGGTGGTAGTAATCCCAGAGCGATTTGCAGCTATGAATCCTCCCATCACCGGCACCCGGCCAAGTTCGATAAGCGGCTGAACTAGATCACTGAGCTTGATATTGGTTTCTTCATATAAGGGAGTAGCGCGCGTAAAGTTGCCGTCAGTCACGATGCAGTCACGTGAATCAACCAGCGTCGCTTCAATTCCATGCGCGGAGAGGGCCGCGGTGACCAACTTACTGGAAAGTACTTCTCCAAAAGAAGCAACGTGATCGGTGGTCCGCGGCGTGAGTTCGCCGACAGCGGAAATGCCGCGCAGTAGTTCTTCCAGGTCCTCGAATTCAGTTCCGAGGTCGCTGTGAAATTGGGTGAAGAGGGCCGTACCTAGAAGCTCGCCGGCGGTGTTGTAGTGGCGCTCCCGCAGCTCGCGGGCCAAAGTTAGCGCAGTTTTACGATCGCCGTTTCCGGCCGCACGCGCCATTTGCAGCAACTGGTCGGTAACCCGCGCCATCGCGCTGACCACAACTACGGGTCGTTGCTTAAGGCGGCCGCGCACGATCTCAACCACGCGCCCGATTGCCTTGGCATCGCCTACAGAGGTGCCGCCGAATTTCATGACGACGCAGTTAGCCATTAGCTTTTAGCTCTTAGCCTTTAGCTAATTCGGCTGCGGTTTAGCTAAGAGCTAACGGCTAAAAGCTAAGAGCTGAGAGTTGGATTTCCAGGCGGGATCATTCCAAATATCCTTGCGACTTCAGCAGCTCTGCATTGAGCAATGCCGCCCCGGCGGCGCCGCGAATCGTGTTATGAGACAGCAACGTGAATTTCCAGTCGAGCACCGAGCAGGGTCGAAGGCGACCGACCGTCGTAGTCATGCCGTTTCCGAATTCGACATCGAAGCGCGGCTGCGGCCTGTCAGTTGCGTCGAGATAACGGACGGGAACTTCCGGGGCAGTAGGGAACTTCTGCTCTTGAGGAATTCCCTTGAACTCATCCCATGCCTGAAGGATCTCGGTCGCTTGCGCTTTCCTCTTGAACTGCACCGAGACGGATTCGGTGTGCCCATCCTCCACCGCGACCCGGTTGCACTGTGCGCTCATTCTGAAAGGAGCCAGCGCGAAACCCGAGCCGTCGACGCTGCCCAGCAGCTTGCGGGTTTCCTCTTCCATCTTTTCTTCTTCTTTCGCGATGTAAGGAATCACGTTGCCCAGAATGTCTAGCGAAGCAACACCCGGATATCCCGCACCGCTGACCGCTTGCATGGTCACAACCATCACCGTCTCAAGTTCAAATCGTCTATGGAGCGGGGCGAGCGCAAGCACCAGGCCCATAGCCGAACAATTTGAATTGGTCACCACGAAGCCGCCCGATTTCCGCCGCCAGGATTGGCACTCAATCATCTTGATGTGGTCCGGATTAACTTCAGGAATGACCAGTGGAACGTCTTTCGCCATTCGCAGCGCGCTGGAATTCGAGATCACCGCGCACCCGGCGTCGGCAAAGCGGGGTTCGAGCTCCGCTGCAATTGACGCGTCGAGCGCGGCGAAAATCACCTTGGGAGCACCATCTGGGGTTGCCGGAGATACGCGCATCGTCGCCATACTGGCCGGAATGGGCGTTTTCAATCGCCAGCGTGCCGCATCGCCATACTCGCGGCCTTCAGACCGATCCGATGCCGCCAGCCACGCCACTTCAAACCACGGATGCCGCTCGAGCATCTGGATGAACCGCTGCCCCACGATGCCGGTGGCACCCAGGATGCCTACAGGAATTTTGCTTTTCATACGGAAGTGATTGAAATTCTACAACAGTGAACGATTGAACGCGGCGTCAGGAGCCTCGCAAATCTCGTCAGAACTGGCTCTTCAAGACGTGCGCGATTCGCTCACTGGCATGTCCATCCCACAACGGAGGAATTGCGCCCTGCTTGGCGCGGCCTTCCGAAATATTTGCAAGCTCGGTGCGTAATCTCGCCATATCGTCGCCAATCAGAATGTTGGTGCCGATTTCTACCGTAATCGGGCGTTCGGTGTTCGACCTCAGCGTCAAGCACGGTACTCCTAAAAAAGTCGTTTCTTCCTGAATACCGCCCGAATCCGTAATCACCACCGCGGCGCCGGCCTGCAGAGCTAAAAAATCCAGATATGAAAGCGGATCGCAAAGATTCAGACCATCGGTCGCGAGCCCGAACTCGGATATGCGCTGGCGAGTGCGGGGATGCACAGGGAACACGACTTCCAGATCCTTGTTGAAGGCCAGCATCGAATCCAGAATTCGGCGAAGCCTCGCAGAATCGTCAACATTGCTCGGACGATGAAGCGTGACTAGGGCATAACGCCGCGCCGGCTTGCGCCGCTGATTATCCAGTGCGCGAGGCAGCAGCCGGACCAGGGTGTCGATCATCACATTGCCCACGCGATGAATGCGATCGGCGGATATTCCCTCGCGCTGAAGATTTTCGTCCCCATCCTGCGAAGGCGTAAACAAAAGATTTGAGAGTTGATCTGTTACCAGCCGGTTGATTTCTTCCGGCATGGTGCGATCATTGGACCGCAGCCCCGCCTCGACGTGCGCCACCGCGATTTGCAGCTTCGCGCAAACCAGCGCCGCCGCGACCGTCGAATTTACGTCCCCGTAAACCATCACCAGTCCGGGCTTGCGTTCCAGCACGACTGCTTCAAAACCGGTCATGATCGCTGCCGTCTGTTGTGCGTGACTGCCAGAGCCTATTCCGAGGTTTACATCGGGTTGCGGAATACCGAGCTGGCTGAAGAACACCTCTGACATATTCGCGTCGTAGTGCTGCCCGGTGTGGACGAGGGCCTGGTGAAAACCGGCGTCCGATAACGCCTGCACAACCGGCGCAGCCTTCATAAAGTTCGGGCGGGCCCCAACCACATGGAGAATACGAGTAGACACGTGAATTGCATTCTAGGGACGGACGGAGCCGGTTCGCAAGCCTGGCGCCAGGTAAGTCCTGCGGCTACTAAAATTGGGTATTGAATAACCTACAACCAACACAGCAGTACGAACGTCGCGAGGTGGGTTCACGAATCGGGCGAGACTAAGGAGGTTATGGCGGAGAGGGTGGGATTCTATTACCGCCATTACTTGCAAGTGCCGATGGGTCCTACACGCACGACCTGCTAAAATTCGACGCATGACAAACATAGATATAGTCGTGAAGCAACTCCAAGAAGAGCGGCAGCGCATCGACAAAGCTATCCAGGTCTTGAGTTCTCTAAACGGAACTGCACCTAAAGTATCTCAGCGTCGGACCATGTCAGCGTCGGCACGTCGGCGCATTGGTATAGCTCAGCGAGTGCGGTGGGCGAAGCAGAAAAATGCAAGTCAGAATAGGGCGGGAATCGCAAGAATCCGAGCGGCTGCGAAGGCACGCTGGGCGAAAGTCCGGGCAGCTAAGAAGTGAATGCCTGGCTATACGTTCATGATGTTACCGGCAAGGTAGCAGTCTGCAGTTCGAACCTGTAGACATAGACCTGTCAATCATTTGAGGCTATGGGCGGAAATCTGGGGCATTCTGGGCCCAATAACCATTGAGGTAGTTGGCGAAGCGATCTCCGACTAATTACCTAACCTGCCGCGATGATTCAGAGTGACCTGTCCTGGAAATTTGCTATACTTAGCTTCGAAATGACGATACGGACCAAATCCATGATGAGACGGCGCGTTAACCGCGCTGGGCCCTCGGGATTGGTCTGATAATTTTCGGTTTCTAAATTCAGACATTTTCGAAGGCCCCGACCAAAAATCGGGGCTTTCGTGTTTTTGGCCGGTAGCCAAGCTGGAAAGGCACGTGACTGTTACTCACTCCATGCGCAGGTTCGAATCCTGCCCGGCCAGCCAAATTTAGGACAAGGCTCGCTAGTTCAGTAGGAAGAACGCGGCTCTCATAAAGCCGTCGCGGATGGTTCGAATCCATCGCGAGCCACCAACGGAGGGGCCTCCGGCGAGGAGCAGTGGCTTATACCACTTTGGCGCCAGATTAGCGCGGCTAGGCAGGTTCAACTCCTGCACCCTCTACCAAGTTTGCGTCGGTAGTTCAACGGACCAGAATAGTTGGCCTACACCCAACAGATGCGGGTTCAACTCCCGAACGGCGCACCAAGCAGGATTAGCTCGAAGGTCGAGCCCGCGGTCGATAACCGCGAGGTGTTGGTTCGATTCCAACATCCTGCACCATTTTGTTGTCGAGCAAGGGTGACTGGCAGAGATGGCAGATGCACTCGCCTCTTAAGCGAGACCAGGCTGGTTCGATTCCAGCGTCACCCACCAGATTCGCGGGATTGGCAGATATGGATATGCACTCGCCTTTTAAGCGAGACGAAGTGGGTTCGATTCCCACATCCCGCACCAGAGTTACGTTAGCAACGAGGCGGCATAGCATAACGGAACAATGCGCCGAGCTTCTACCTCGGACGATGAGAGTTCAAATCTCTCTGCCGCTTCCAATGTGGGGATGTGGTCCAACGGATGAGGGCGCAAGGCTACGAACCTTGAGATCAGAGTTCAATTCTCTGCATCCCCTCCACATTAGTTAGGCTCGCGTGGTCTAAGGCATGATGACGCTTCGGTCCTAACCAAGAGATCCGGGTTGGATTCCCGGCGCGAGTTCAGAGGGTGGGTAGTGTAACGGAACAACACGGCAGCGTCCGAAGCTGCAAATCCGGGTTTGACTCCCGGCCCGCCCACCAATTCCCTAGAGATATGGACACAACTCGGGAGGCGATTTGATTGTGGCTATTGAACGTTGAACCTTATCGGTAAAAGAGCTGCATTAGCTTCCGGATTGTAATAGTCATAAATAATCGACGGTGCGCTCATCGCGTTTATGCCAAAACGAGGGCGAAACACAAACTGGAACTTGCTTCCTCCGGCGCTCGGCCAGAGGTAAAACACAACCCTGTCTGGTTGCACTTCGTAACCGTCTACGCCATTCTGTTTGGCTTCTTCGAGCGATTCGCGATCAACTTCCGCGCCCGGCGGCAATCCGATTTCGGCTATTATCATGCCGTAACCAGCAAATCCGATCCGTTCTGCTTCCACTCGACAAAGTAATGCTTCGCCGATTTTTGCTTCCCGGCGATCAAAGTCCACTTTCAGCTTGAGCGCTCTGGTGTCCCCGGACCTGAAGTTTTCCGTCTGAGTTGCTTCTGCTTGCGACCAAGGAATGTAATAACTCGTGATCACGTTCGTCTGCATGGCACTGTTGTCGCCCGCTCGCTCGATGGCTACTTTATTGCTTCCCGCTTTTAACTGCTTTCCGAAATCAATCACTCTCGGGCCTACAACCTCGGCCGCCTGAGGCAGTTTGATCTCCACCACTTTTGTGTCGTTCACTAGGACAAATGCGGTGTCGTCGGTAGTCCCGTTTTTCCCAACAGGCATGGCGGCAATCATGGCCTCGATAACATTCTGGGTTGCTTGAGTGGAGTACCAGCAAGCGTAGCGGTCCTTGTGCGTCAGCAGATATTGAAGACCGCGATTGACCTGTTCTGCGACTGTCGAGTCGTCTCCCAGAGCTTCCAATTTTGCAAGCGCCTCAACGGCAAGAGCCGTGGTCTCCAGCCGTCCAGCAGTGCCCCATCCGAAGAAGGGAGTGGTGTTTGCTTCCAAGTTCCAGTAGGTCGTAGATCCTTCATTGTGCGCCAGCCGTGCCAGCAATTCGCGAGCATTCGCGATGTGCTCTCGCCGCTTCGCGTCGATCGCGGCAAGTGCGTAATTTCCCACTAGGTAGGGATCTCGCCATTCACTGATCCGATCATCGAGATAAGAGAGGGCCTTCCCGATTGATGCATCGAGTGTCTCTCGTTCTTTTGTACCAAGCGATTTACTTGATGTTGCTAAGGCACGTGCCACATATGCCGTCTTCATCGGGTCGTCAACCTGATCTTTTGTGGACCAGTCGTATCGAGTCCACGCTCCTGACGTCGTCTGCTGTGACGTCACGTAGGATCGCGCCTTCGACAGGACTTGAGGGTCGACTGCTACGAACCCGCCAGCTCCCTCCAGGAATCTCAGCACGTATGCAGTCAGTGCCACGTCTTCTGAAGTGCTGCTCCAATAAGAGAAGCCGCCGCTCGCCTTCTGCAACGAGGGCAGCAACGCGTAGGCGTCCTCGACGGATTTTAGGGCTCCTGCATAGGTTTGTGCCCGAGAATCTTTCGTTGCGCCGTCCACACCTGCCTTCTTAAGCAATTGCAAAGCCTGAAGACTTACATACCCGATCGATGTAATTTGCTCGGCGCAACCCGCAGGCCTCTTCGCGATGCCATTCATGGCGTCCAGAACATGCGCAATAAGGTTCGGGTAAATACGAAGTTCCGCGTCAATAGAACCAGGAATGATCGTAGGCGGAACCTGGATCTCAAGCGTCTGATTATCGCCAGCCAGGAGTCGGCCTGTAGTAGAGGAGATTTCCTCGCCATCAGGATGGACCTGAACTTCCCGTTCCACTGCGTCGCCAGTCTCGCTGTTACGCGCGGTTACGCGTTGTTTGCCGGGATTTGCTCGTGCCGTCGCCTTGAAGGTGAATACGGCGTTCGCATCGGTTCCAGCCGCAACAGTGACGTTTTGCTGCGACGGAGACAGCAGGGAAAACCACGCTTCCGATTTGAGTTCCGCAAGCAGAGTCTCCTGTTTGTCCGAGTAGTTGCGTAAGACCACAGGGAGACTGATTTGATCGCCTTGGGTGAGTACCTTTGGCGGATCGTGTTCCACGAAGAAAGGCTGGAAAGTCCGCAACGCTTTCTGCGCCACTCCAACCTGCCCCGCTTCGGTCGAAGCGATAACCGACATGGACCATCCCGTGATATTGTCCGCCATCGGAAAGTCGAGGTGGGCCCGCCCGCGGGCGTCGGTAATAACCTCTGGTTTCCAAACAAGCGTCTCCGGGAAATACTTCCGCAGCCGCGGCGTGAACAGCGGTTTTTCGGGAGCCGCCACTCCTTGTATGGTTTTTGCGGTAGTGGCGACTTGTGCGGACTCCGTATTTAAGGTGGCCGCTTCGGCGTTTACCTCAACAGTTTCGGATACACCCCCTACGCGCAGGGTGGCATCTAGATTCGTTGTTGAGCCCGGTTGTACCGGCACGCGAGTCACGGTAGTTTGCTGGAAACCCGTGGCACTGAATTCGACCTCGTACGTTCCCGCAGAAAGACTGGAAATCAGATAACGCCCGTTGCTATCCGCGATTGTGGTTTCGCTTTGGCCATTTTGGAAATGTGCTGTAACTGTGGCATTCGCAACGACAGCACCAGTCGGATCGGTTACCACTCCGGTGATTGCTCCCGAACCTGATGGAAGGGGTCCTTGCGTGGTGGACGTTGATTTCTTATTCAGGTCTTTGCTGGACTGTTCGGCTAGGACACGGCTGAACTCGGCAACGTTGAACGCCTGTTCCGCTTTGTTCTCAGGGCCGTAGCTGGAAACCGTGAGGGAAGCCATTTCCTGCGTCACAGGCGTCACCTCTGTGACACGCTTTTCCTTGGCGGCGGTGTAATCGTAGTACGTGGAGACATTGACGCGATCCGAGTAGCGGCTCCGCTTTGAGAACGTGAAATGGTATGAGCGCCCCCAAGGATCGAATAGACGATCACCCGTAATTTTCGCACTCGCCAGAATCGGTTTGAGTTCGTCTTCCGTTTGTGGAAACTGTTTGGTGGCACCAAAGTATTCCGCTAAGGCTCGCTCAAGGTCCTCAGTTTCCTTCACGAAATAATGAACCGAAGATGTCCACTCCTGCACGTCGTCCCAAGACGGTTTTTCCTGGGAATCGAATACGCCGTCCGGACCAGCACTGGTTACTAATACCTTGAAGTACGGCCCCACGGTTTCGAAGGTAAACCGGTAGTGATGTCCCCATGGATCGAGCATCGTGTCAGGATCGAGTTCTTTCGTCCTCATCACCTGACGCAGAGTCGGATAGTCGCGAATGTACTTAGCGGTCTTATACCGATATTGGCCCACGATCTGGTCGATGATTCGGCCTGTCTCCCGGAAGTACTGCCATTGCATGGAAGTCGCGTCGGCATCGTCGGCGGTTCCGGCTTTCTTATCCGGACCATTGCTCTTGAATGTCAGCACGTCCAAAGCGCCGCTCACAGAGTATTCAGTTCGGTACGTAAGACCCCACGGGTCGGTTATTTTTACAAGATCAATGCCCTTGGCTGCCAAGATGGCATTTAACTCAGCATCATTCTTCGGGTATCGGCCTTCCTTGTCATAGGTCGCCTGTAGAGCTTCGCGTACCGGCTTCAGGGAATTGGTTATGAGTTCAGCGAAGACACTCCCGGCGCCCCGTGAGTAGTTCTCGCCGCCCTTTAACCGCACATTCCCGTACCACCAGTTGTATTGGGCCGAACACATCAACGCCTCAGCAAGGAGTTGCAGATCTGCACTGAATGGCTCATTGGGATTGAGGCCCAATAAATCGCGATACCCAATGCCTCCTATCTTTCCGATGTAGCTATCGCCGAGATAATCGTAAATAGAAAATCCGTAAGGCCGGCCAAACTCTTCGTCGCTGCGTACGCGCTCAGCGACCGCACGGTCGAATACCAAGACCCCCAGGTCGCTTTCGACGGGTTTCCCGTCTGGCAATCTGACAGTAAAGTCGGCGGAGGCAGTTTCACCTGGACGATAGGTGGAATGTGCCATCTTCAAGCCGACTCTCAACTCCTGCAATGCCGGATAAATAACATGAGCGGTCCCGCTCAGTGCGTAATCGTCCTGTTGTGGAGACTCGGTCAATGCGAAGGCGGTAATCTCTACTTCGCCACTCAGCCTGGAATCGTATTCAAAACTCAACTCCGCTCGCCCGTTTGCAAGACGAACGACACGTGAGCTGACAAGTCCGGCCGGGGTTGAAACATCGACAATGACCTCGTGGACAGGACTGTTGGACTCAATTGTGATGGGCAGTGCGTCCCCTGGTCGATACAGCACTTCTGTAGTGTTCACCCGCAAGTACGCGCTCTCGGGGGCTAGCGTCCATTCTTGGGCGGTTCGTGCTTGTCGGCCCTTATGGTCTTTGGCTTCAAACAGCAGTAGCGCGTTCCGGTAACTATCGTTCTGGTGCGAATAGCTGAAGTAATACCGATACGGGTTTCGGGGAGTTACAAGAAACCGATCACGAATGCGAGGCAGCGTGATCTTGCCGACTCCAAATCGGTTCGTGTGAAATGTGAGGGCCTTAGATCGGCCACCCTGCCAGGGAGTCTTTTCAAATTCGCTCGCGTTGTTCGGCTCGGCAAAATACAAAGTTCCGCTGACCGAGGCTGGAGTTCCGTCGGCATAGGAAGAGGTCACATAGAGATTCGATTGTTCGTCGCCTGCGGACCAGGAATCGCCACCGATGACGTAAAGCTGGATCGGCTGTTCACTGAGGCGAATTCGGAAGCGACGCTGTTCGGTCCGTTTTGTCGAAAGGTCCGTGACGTAAGCTGCAAACGTTAAATCTTCGTAGTGCGAGTAATCTTCCGGATTGAAATCCTTAAATTCATTCTGCAGGTCGACCTTCGCTTCGAACTTGCCCTGTTTATCGAACGTACCTTCGACCGCATTGGTCTCTTCTGTCACCCACTTCTGCTCTTTGAAGTCCCAGCGTCTGTCATCCTGCTTTACCAGGCGGACCTTTGCGTTCTGAACAGGCTTCCCGAAGAGATAGTCTGCGCTGATCGTAATCGTCGCGTCTTCGCCATGCAGATAATACTTGCGGTCTGGATCAGCCTTCACGGTGAAGGTCGGCAACTCGTAGCGGCTGACACGAATAGCGGTGCGCGCCTGTGGGGCGTCATAATCGTCTTCTGAGCCCTTCAATGTTGCATGAACTTGGTAGTCCCCCAAACGCAACTTCTGTGGAATGTCCCAATCTACACTCGCCACTCCGAAGCGCGAAGTTTTGACCGTCTCATGAAACTGCTCGTCTCCATCTTCGTCTTCGATCGTAATCACGAAGCCCTTACCTGCAAACGCCCGCTTGTCTGGCCCGAATGCGAGAACCCGCAGATGAGCCTGCTGTCCCGGTTGATACAGTGGCTTATCCGTCGTGAGCGTCAGCTTGCCCTTAGAACGCAGGTCAAAAGTGAGTTCAACATCCTCACTGTAGGGACCCCGCATCGCCTCCGCCGTTACAGTCCCCTCATCGGCCTCGATCTCTTTCGGGAGATCAAAGCTGTAGACGGCGTATCCCGAGTAGTCGGTGGTGACTGAGTGTTTGATCGCCTTGCGCTCATCGTCCCCCAATTCCAGCGTGAGGTCGACAGCGGTTCCACGCAGAGGCTTTCCATTACTTGGGTCATCAACGCGAACACGCACAGGGAACTTGTTTCCAGGCTTGGCCTTCGAAGCGGCCGTCATCCGAACTTCAAAGACACCAACCAGAACTCTGCTTAACTGGACAAATCCTTCCGCTGCCGCTACTCCGAGTTCCGGTCGCAGGACAAACGAGTAGTGCAGCCGCCGCCAACCGAGACTCGAAGGAGAAATGTTCACTAGATAATCCAAAGGCCACTCGACTTTCTCAACAGTGGTGCCTGGCTTCTCTTGAAACTTGCCCGTCACGAAGGATTCCACTTTGTTGTTTGAGCTCAACAACTCAAGCCTGAAGTCTCCGACGAGTGTTTTATCCGATGTGTTGACAATTGGTAGTTCCAGAACCGGATGGTAATCCAGGCGAAACTTGATTTGCTGCTCATCGACACGAAGGAAAGGGTGCGTTTGTCCGAAACAACCTGAAACCAGGAACACGAAAATGATCAGGGCGCAAACCGCGTACGCACTGCGTAAATAGGCCATGAGGTTCTCCGAATGGCCGCATAGTAGCAGAATTAATGACCGGATTAGTGATTTCGCGCCGCGATGGTAACCTACAACTCGCAAGTGAGGCCTCACTTGTTGGGTATTGACGAATTGCAGAAATGATGTAACAGTGAACATGAGTTACAAAACGGATGATTCGCAAACCCCATACCGATTGCTTCCCGAGACTGGCCACGGCGACGTGGCAAGGAGCGGGGAAAGGTACGTTCATGTAACGGGGGCAAATCAGCAGCGCACTTTTTCTGAGCCTCCGACAAAAATCGGGGGCTTTTAGTTTTTGTGCCGCATTCGGCTACTGGCAGGTCGCCTGTCTTTCCAACAGGAAACGACGGTTCAATTCCGTCATGCGCTACCAAGTGCGTGTGATGCCGGGTCGTCTAGTGGCAGGACCCTGGACTTTGAATCCGGGTACGGGCGTTCGAATCGCTCCCCAACAACCAGTTCTTTGACAATTGGAAATTCCCTCTTCGTCCAATGGCAGGACGCTGCGCTCTGAACGCGGAGATCGTGGTTCGAATCCACAGGAGGGAGCCGGAGCTATGGTCTATCGGCAGGACAGCTGACTGTCTATCAGCAGGAACGGGTTCAATTCCCGTTAGCTCCGCCATAAATTTTGCGGGAGATTCGTCCAGCGGCTAGGACACTGGCCTCCAGATCCAGGTACGAGGGTTCGAGTCCTTCATCTCCCGCCAAGAGCGAGCATGGTATAGCGGCTGGTGCCTCAGCCTTCCAAGCTGATGACGCGAGTTCAACTCTCGCTGCTCGCTCCAAATGCGGAAGTCGTCTAGTGGCGAAGACGCGACGTTGCCAACGTCGAGACCGCGGGTTCGAGTCCCGCCTTCCGCTCCAAGTTCGTTGAAGAAGTTGTGCTGGCGTAGCTCAGTGGGAAGAGCACGGGCCTCGTAAGTCCGTGATCGGCGTTCGAATCGCCGCGCCAGCTCCGCTGGTATAGCTCAACGGGAAGAGCAGGCGCATGGTAAGCGCCCGACCGCAGTTCGAGGCTGCGTGCCAGCTCCAGAGTTTGCTGGCCTAGCATAGTGGGAGTGCAGAGAGCTTGTACCTCTCCGACGAGTGTTCGATTCACTCGACCAGCTCCAGATTTTGATGGCGAGATTGGCCGAATGGCTTAGGCACTCGATTGTGGATCCAGTCACGAGAGTTCGATTCTCTCATCTCGCCCCAGATGGGCGGTTCGTATAACGGGATTACTCACGGCCTGCAACCGTGAAATGCGAGTTCAATTCTCGCACCGTCCACCAAAAGTTGGGCTCGGGAACTCGACGGCAGAGTGCTGGTCTGAAAAGCCAGTGGATACGGTTCAATTCCGTGCCGAGCCACCAACTGTTGCGTTAGGAAGTTCGCGAGTTTGAACCTGTTTTGGTACCACATGGCTGATTGCCATGTGAGTTGATCCTCGCCTTAGCAGTCTCACTAACTTCTATAGGCAAACGTTGATGGGTGCGACTAAGTCCGTGAATCGTTTCGTCAATAACTTGCACTAATGCGAAGTTGAGATTTTGTTGGAAACCGCGATTTCATATTGCAAAACTTTTGAAATCGTGACATCTTCAAATATCTACTTACGAAAGGACGCCCAATTGGCAGACTTTAAAAACACAATGCTAAGCGGGCAACGTCGGCCGATAACAAGCCGAGGTTGCTATAGGGCGTCGCTCCGGTCGCGCTACAGCTTTAACGGCTGACCTTCGGCGCTCTTCCCGCAAAACCAACAATCAGCAGACGTAATCACGCGAAGCTTTTGCTTGACTTGCGTTTCATCGGATTCAGTTTGCATTAACACACCGTGTGGATGGCGCAGCGGTCAGGTTTCACACGCGCGAGACTTCGGCCAAAGGCCATTTATAAACATGGAAACTATTTTCAAATTCGTGAAAGGAGCTCTGGCAGGTCAGAACCAATTCGCCTCCGGCGGATTGCTGTTGATGATTGTCGGTGCAATCGGCGTGTATGTGCGGTCGCTGCCCCTGCGTCTCTGGTCGTGGGTAATCTACCAGACCACGATGATGCTGACCGTAACCGACGATGACACGGCATTCGAGTGGATCAAAGAGTGGTTTCTGGAACAGAAATTTATGAAGCGAGTCCGCTGGCTCGACCTGGACTCCAGCCTGCGCGGAGATGATGCTGCGCTGATCCCTGCCCCAGGCAATCACCGTTTTTGGTATTGCGGACGGCCGTTTTGGGTCTGGTTCTCGCGTAAAGATGAGACGCAGGGTTGGACTCCGCGCCGATTGGAATCACTTACGTTCCGAACTATCGGACGCGATCCGGAATTCCTTAAGCGGTTTGTGAAGGAGGTCGTGGCTTGCCACAAGCGAAAGATCAGGCTGGCTTCGTATCTCTACCATTACAACGAAGCTTGGAGGTATGTACAGGCCTACACGCCTCGCGTGCTTGATTCCGTGATTCTGAAACCGGGCGAGAAGGAAC
Source organism: Terriglobales bacterium (assembly GCA_036268595.1). Taxonomy (GTDB): domain Bacteria; phylum Acidobacteriota; class Terriglobia; order Terriglobales; family Acidobacteriaceae; genus Gp1-AA145. The sequence continues at coordinate 34,846 of DATATW010000101.1, read as the reverse complement.
AGCTGGTGGAGGATATTCGGACATTTCGAGCTTCGTACGAGCGGTATAGCAAGCTCGGTGTGCCGTATCACCGAGGTTACTTGCTGTACGGGCCTCCTGGTACAGGTAAGACCTCGCTAGTGTCAGCGGTGGGAGCGAAGTTTGGTATGTCCATTTACGCGATGAACCTAACCGAGCTCAACGATCGAACGCTGAAGATTGCGATCGGCAGCGTACCAGCGAACTCGATCATTCTGTTTGAGGACATCGATTGCATGAAGGCGGGCAATCGCAGGCCTGAGACAGACGAGTGGACTGTCAAAGGAGTCCAGATCCCAGGAAGCGAGAAGGCCGATCCAGCAGACCGTTTAGGTGTCACGCTTTCGGGACTGCTGAACGTGGTGGATGGTTTTCACGCACCAGAAAATGTTCTGTTCGTGATGACCACTAACAAGATCGAAGCGCTCGACCCAGCACTGCTGCGGCCGGGGCGTATCGATTACAAACTGTTCCTTGGGAATGCGGCTCATGCTCAGAAGGTCGAGTTGTACCGCAGGTTCTTTCCCCAAGCCTCGGAATCCGAAGCTGTCGAATTCGTGGAAGCGCATTTCGCGGAGACGATGGCAGAGTTTCAGGGGCTGCTGTTGGGGTTGGAGCACGAGCAACCCATTAAGAAGGAGGACTGCTTAGAAATGTCTGCGCTGACCTAAAAAAGAAAGGAGGTCGCAAATGCCGTTAATTATCTTCGTAATGCTGTTCAAGGCTGTTTTCGAAGGCATCCACGAGTGCGTTCGCAAGACGAGCGAAGCTAAGCCGGCACCACTGTGCGCGGATTGCGCCTTCGCTCACGTCCAGTATGGCGCGAATGCCCGGCGTGCGATCTCCTGTACTTACGGCGGTGGAGTGCGTCCGATGAAGCTGGATGTGCTGTACTGCACGGACTATCGCGCTCGAGACGTGCCAATGCGTCCGGGTGTGATCGGCTTTGTGTATGAGATTGCACCGGCAGAGTAAGTGGGGGAGTGCGTTTCGCTCTAAGGCAAAAAGAGCGGCTCCCCCGATTTCGAAAGGAACAAAGTTATGACAGAACCAAATTACAACGTATTGAAACCTGAAAATGGCGCACCTATCAAGGCCTGGACCAAGGGCGTTCCTCTCGAGGACGCCGCACGCCAACAGCTTCTGAATGTCGCGCAGTTGCCGTTCATCTACAAGTGGGTGGCGGCGATGCCCGACGTGCATTGGGGCATTGGCGCGACCGTGGGCAGCGTGATTCCAACGCGAGGCGCGATCATTCCGGCAGCAGTCGGAGTGGATATCGGCTGCGGGATGATGGCGGTGCAGACTTCTTTGCACGCCAACCATCTGCCAGACAATCTGCACGGCATTCGCACCGCAATTGAAAAGGCAGTGCCGCACGGACGTACCGACAATGGTGGAAAGAACGATCGCGGTGCTTGGGCAAATGCTCCTGCGCAGCATCTGGAGGTGTGGACGAGGATGGAGTCTGCGTATCAGGCGATTGTCGAGAAGTATCCCAAACTGAATCACGCTCAGCGCGTGAATCACTTGGGAACGCTGGGCACCGGGAACCACTTCATCGAGGTCTGCCTTGATCAAAACGAGAACGTGTGGTTCCTGTTGCACTCGGGATCGCGTGGCGTGGGCAATCGCTTCGGCACATTTTTCATCGAGCTGGCGAAGAACGACATGCGTCAGTGGATGATCAATTTGCCGGACAAGGACCTTGCATACTTGCCTCAGGGCACGGAACACTTCGAGGACTATGTCCGCGCGGTGCACTGGGCGCAAGACTATGCGCTGGCCAACCGCGATCTGATGATGCGCAATCTGATCGCGGCGGTACAGGCGTCGGGAGAAGTTCCGGCGTTCGAGGCCAATGTGGGAGTAGTGAGCTGCCATCACAACTATGTGACCTGGGAGCACCACTATGGCGAGAACGTGCTCGTCACGCGCAAGGGCGCAGTACGTGCGCGTGAAGGCGACATGGGAATTATTCCCGGCAGCATGGGCGCGCGTTCGTACATCGTGCGCGGCAAGGGCAATCCCGAAAGCTTTATGAGCTGTAGTCATGGAGCCGGACGCGCCATGTCACGTACAGAGGCGAAGCGCCGCTTCACATTGGACGACCACGCTAAGGCAACGGCTGGCGTCGAATGCCGGAAGGACGCGGACGTCATTGACGAAACGCCGATGGCGTATAAGTCGATCGATGCCGTGATGGAAGCGCAGCGCGACTTGGTGGGCGTGGTACACACGTTGCGCCAGGTAGTGTGCGTGAAGGGGTAGATAGGAGAGGGCTGCAAGGCCCTCTCCTAAACATCCGGGTGTAGGGTAGCGGCCACCCACATGTCTTGGGCACATGTCCACGCAGGTTCAACTCCTGCCACCCGGACCATATTTCCTTCCTTCGGATCAGCACATTTCAGACGATAAGGCATCAGGAAGTAACAGAATTCGGGTCATTTTCCTTCACTTTGGAGCCGGTTTAGCGTACAAAATACCTTCTACTCTGAAGTGAGGTGTTACGCGTGCACTCGTCTTTTCCCGTCTCGACGTGGATAGGGGTTGTTCTCTTTTTCGTAGCTTTGCAAGTAAGCGCCGCGGACATGGGGAGTGGGCCGGCTTTCACGGCGGACGTGTCAACTCTTCAACGATTTGGCGAGACAGTGAAGGCCGGAAAACACGCCGAAGCCACTGTCTTCTTGAACGATGTCAATTTGAACTTCAACGAGGCTGGCGAACTCGTCGAAACTCGTCACTTGATCTACAGGATCGAAAGCCAGGAAGGGGTGGAAAACTGGTCTGAAACCAGCGGTCAGTGGGACGGATGGCACCAAGCCAAGCCAGACATTAAAGCCCGTGTCATCACCTCTGACGGCGCAGTTCACTGGCTTGATCCAAGGACGCTGAGTGATATACCGGTGCATGAAGATGAACCGGACACATACAGCGACGAACGCAAGTATGGCGGACCGCTGCCAGCACTCGCTCCGGGTGCGATCATAGAAGAACAGGTAATCACCCGTGATACCGCGCCACTCTTTGCGGGCGGCTACTCGCAACGGTGGAGATTCGCGTGGTCCGTTCCAGTGAACCACACCCATTTCGTAATTAGCCATCCTTTATCCGTCCCACTTCGCTACCAGGTACATCTGCTGCCGGATACCAAAATCAGCAAGTCAAATCAGAACGGCTCTGAGACAATCACGCTCGAGCAAGGGCCATTGCCTGCTTATGTGGAGGACGTTGCACATGTTCCGCCGGATGTAGTGTTGTATCCGGAGATTGAGTTTTCCACCGGTACGTCGTGGCACCAGGTCGCGTCCGAATACGCCAGACTTTCGGACGACAAGCTACGCTTGTCTGATGTAGAAAGCATAGTTGCAAAGCTCAATATAAAGGGTGGAGATCGAAATGAGATCGTGCGCCGTATCGTTGCTGCTTTGCATAAAACTGTCCGGTATACAGGCGTAGAGTTTGGCGAATCAACTCTCGTTCCCCAGTTCCCATCTGAAACCCTCAAGAGGAGGTATGGAGACTGCAAAGACAAAGCGACCCTTCTGGTTGCAATGTTGCGTAGCGCAGGGATTCCGGCAATGCTGGCGCTTCTTGACACTGGCCCAGGACGAGACATAAACACAGAGCTGCCAGGCATTGGCCTGTTTGATCACGCGATCGTGTACATTCCAGGCTCCGCGTCAGAGTCTGAGGTCTGGATCGACGCAACGGCTCAATTTTCCCAAGTGGGCACCCTGCCATGGATGGACTATGGACGATGGGCTTTGATAATTAGCGATAAGACGGAATCGCTCAAGCAAATTCCCGAAATTACCTCGGCACAAAACGTTCACCATGAAACGCGCGAGTTTACGCTTGCGGAGTATGGACCTGCAAAGATTGTTGAGATCGACGACGAGATCGGCCCGGAAGAGGCCGAGTATCGCGAATATTACGACGGCGACAGTAAGAAGGTCAAAGAAGAAAGCGTCAAGTATGTGAAGGACGCTTACCTGGCGGACTCTCTAACATCGCTGGATCACGGCGACTTGTTGGATTTAGAAAAGCCCGGATCCATCAAGTTCATAACTCAAGGCAAACGCGGCAATACCGATCTGACAGCAGCTGTCGTTGCGATTCGTGTTGAGTCGCTCTTCGATGCGTTGCCGAAGTACTTCAAGTCCAAAGAAGAAGAGCAGACTGCCAACTCGGAGGACGATGCTCCCAAACCGCGGATCGCCGATTGGTGGATAAGGCCCTTTACGACTGAGTGGAAGTACAAGATCACCGCGCCGATAGGCTTCAAACTGCGCGCTCTCCCTAAAGATAAGAGCGAGACGATTGGAACACTGAGCTTCTCCCAGAAGTACTCTACCAATCCCCAGGGCAGCGAGGTCGAGGGGCTACTCCGCGTTGAGAACACGACCTCTAGACTCACAGTCCAGCAGGCGAAAGACCTTCGCGATGCGGTGGTAAAGGAGCGCAACGCAGATCCCATTTTCATAACGTTCGACCACACCGGTCACTCGCTGATTTCAGCCGGCAAGATTAAGGAGGGCCTGGCGATCTACCGGCAAATCGCAGCTCAACATCCAAAGGAGGCGTTACACAAAGTCCAGCTGGCACAGGCGCTGCTCACAGCGGGTCTGGGCGAGGAGGCCCGCACTGTGGCCCAAGAGGCAACTGCGCTTGAACCAAATTCAGCTCTTGCGTTCAGTACTTTGGGGGCGGTTCTGAAGCATGATTTGATTGGCCGTCTGGAAAAGAAAGGCATGGATTATGACGGCGCTGTTGCTGCCTACAGGAAAGCACTCGCACTTGATCCCAAGGACAAAGAAACTCGCGCAAACCTGGCTCTTCTGTTGGAGTATGACGCGGATGGAACGCGATATAGCGAAAAGGCGAACCTGAAGGAAGCAGTTACACAGCTTCATCAACTCAAGAAGGTTGACGAGGAGTACAGCCGCAGTTATGACGATAACGTTCTTTATGATCTGTGGTATGCCCATGACTACAAGGGCGTACTCGACTACGCCGTGACTCTTCCGACAAGCGAAGTAAGAAAAGGGCTAACACTTGCCGCGATTACTCTGCAGGAGGGTATTGACGCCGCTCTGAAGAGATCCCTCGAAATAACTACAGATAACCAGGAACGCAGCAAGGCACTAATCACTGCAGGAGCGGTATTAGTTCGTGTGCGAAAGTATGCAGAAGGCACTGCAATGTTTAGCGAGGGAGCCCGCGGGCAAAGCAACGAGAGTCAGATTATGCGGAGCGCCGCCATATACGGCAAGACGAAGCCCTATGAAGACTTCAAGATTGACCCGAGTGACCCGCGCGGCGTAGTGCAGGACTTTTTTGGCAAGATGCTGAGTGGCAAGCTGACGCTCGACGAATTCAAATTGCTTACTTATCACAGTGAACAGTATTCCGATTTGCTGGACTCAAAACAGTTTCAGCAAATGATGTCAACATTGAAATCTGAGCTAAGCGCCTCAGGCCTTCCCCTCGTCACCATCGCTGATATGGCGGTGTCGAACATGCACTACACCGTGGATGGTGATGACTCCACCGGATACAAGGTCATTATTGAGAGCCCCGGCGCTCCGGCCCAAGACATGTACGTCGTCCGTGACGGAAGCAGTTACAAAATCGCGGCATTTTCTGTCTCTGGATCGACAGTACCTGACGAGCTTGCATCGCTAGCTCTGGAGGCTGTCGAGAAGAATAATCTGGCAGCAGCTCGCAAATGGCTTGACCGCGCTCGTGACAAAGTCCACATGGGCGGCGGTGACGATCCTCTCGCGGGTCAGCCTTTTCCTTATTTCTGGACCAAGGGACAGGATGGTGACATCTCTACCATCCGTACCGCCGCGTTGGTTTTGCTTCGGTCCAATGATGTTAAAGGACCGTACCTCACGGTGTTAAACGAGGCGCGCGCCAACACAAAGACAGATCTCGATCGCGCCAGACTGACAATGGCTCTGGCATACGCATACGCAGCTCAGGAGCGCTGGTCAGAGATGCTGCCCTTGGCCGAGGAACTCGCCAAATCCTTGCCGACTTCGCTGCGAGCATTTGATTTGGCGGTTATGGCTTACACAAGGGTCGGTCGTTTCGATGACTGGGATCGTCTTGTCCAGGCACGATTACAAGTCCATCGGGATGAACCGGCCTACACTCGCTCTTCTGCCCAGCTCGCTGCATATCCCGGGCAGTTCAGCAAGTCGCGGGAGATCACAAAGACGCTCATTGACCGAGGTCAGGCAACAGAAAACGACCTAAATTTATACGCTTGGTATGCGTTGCTTCTTCCGCCTCCCATCGACGCGGAAACGATGGATGTCGCGGTACGCGCCAATGATCTCTCAAAAAATGCCAATTTTGCCATTTTGCACACGCTTGCTTGTGTTTACGCTCAAGATGGAAAAACGGGCCAAGCGCGCGAACTGTTGCTCAAAGCAATTGATGTCCTGCATCTTGAAGAGCCGAACCCGGAGGTGTGGTTCGGATTGGCGCTGATTGCTGAACAGTATGCTGAATTCGATGCCGCGCGAAAGATGTACGGGCGAGTGGAAAAACCAAAATTCGACTATCCGGGAACATCCTATGTGCTAGCTCAACACCATCTGGACGCTTTGACAAAGACTGCGAACGCCTCCGTAAAGAACGCCGGTCAGTGATAATGAGTAAGGAAGTATGGTGCCAGCGGAGAGATTCGAACTCTCAGACACCTGTTTCTAACACAGGCCGCTATTCCAATTCGCGCTAAGCAAAAGTCTCGTTCACCTTCTCATGCACCTGCTGACTCCGCGATGGCTTCAGATATCGCATCGTGGATTCCATGTCTGAATGGCCAAGCCACTGCTGAACGGTACGGAGATCAACACCTGCCCAAAGACACCGAGTGGCGAACGTTGCACGGAACTTGTGAAGCCAGAACTTGTCTTGGTTGAGCTTCGCACGCTTGGCAACGGCTTTTAGGCAGTCAAGGAAGTCGAGCTTTGGCTTGCAACCGCCGGTAGGGAACACCAGACCACATGTCTTGTCTGCTTGCCCTTTCCATGTTCTCAGGCACTTCACCAGCTTCGCAGGAATCGGAATCTCGCGCTCTTTGTACGCCTTCGGCGTCCATGTTCGGTCCGGCTTGTGGCTGACCTTAGCTGTGCTGGCCGTGAAGTTCACATCCGACCAGTAAACGTACATGACTTCCTGCTCCCTCATGCCGGTCATCAAGAAGAACTCGAACCACAACCGCTCTTCTGCATCGCACGCACTGAAAAGGACATCGAGTTCTTCCCGTTCGTAAATCTCCGGTTCTTCCTCCGTATATCGGGGCCAGTCCTTCTTGCCAACGAGTCTGGTAATACCTTGAGCTTTTAAAAAAGTCATGACGTGCTCGAACTTGTTGTAGACCGTGCGGGGTGCTTGCTCTTTCTCGTCTCGCAGAAATGCCGAGAACTTGAGCAGGTCTCGCCGGTCGATGTCGGTGACCCGGTTCTTACCGCAAGATTCCAAGAAATAGTCGAGGGCTGTCCGATAAGCCGCGTAGCTTCTGGGCTTGTGGGTTAGCTTCACATCGGTCAGATATTCCGCCACCGCCAAAGAGAGTGACTTCTGGCCATCTGTGTTCCTGATATCAGGTACGATATCAAGGCCATTGTTCCTGGCATTCAGTTCCACTTCTTTCCGTTGTCTCCTCGCACTCGCGTCGGAAGCATCTTTCCCTACCGAAAGCCGGATTCGCTTAGTACCTTCGCGCCATTCAAGGTAGTACGCGCCTTCGGGGTGCCGTTCTTCCGTACCAGTTACAACGACGGCGTCTGGCTTTATTCGACCATTTGCTGAGAAAACAACAGGACAGTAGCGGAGGCCTTGCGGCGTTTGCACTCGCTTGGTGACGTTGACTTCGCGGTTCACAGTGATTCCTTCCTGAAAGTGGTATCAGTGTAGGTATCACCATGCTGCAAGTGCTAGATTACAAAGGTAATGGCGGAGAGGGTGGGATTTGAATCCGCCGCTAAACGTAGTTTCAACACTATGCAGGCCAGCGGATGACACCTACAGCCATGAAAAGCAGTTTTAATCCAACAAACGGAGCGCAGATAGAGCGCAGTTTTTTCGGGCTGATTGCCCACAGTAGCTGAATGGCTTGTCGGATCGAGCTGTCTGTCGTAGGTGAGTCGAATTTCGAAAACTACCGAACGGTCGGAGTCGGTTTTTGGCTTACAGTCAAACAGTTCCGACTGACTTCGGGTCAGCCGGGTTCCACGGTTTGCCCCATACAGAATCTGTTCTTTTTCACCCAGCGGTGGGTCAATAGTGTGCAGACAGTGAAATTATTAGGCACGTTGCGACTTTCTATTTCTGAGAAAAGGTGGGAGAGCTGAGCTCATTCCATCAAATCTCACGAGGCTATAGGCAGAGTCGCGCAGCTCTCGCGCGATAGTGATGGCGATCATTCTCGATCTCGAGAACTTTAGTCAGGATGGCATCGCGGCCGCCCTTAAGGTCGTCAATGGAACGATGAACTTCGACTTAGGCCCAAGATTAGCTAACGCTTTAGCGCATTGAGCCGGTCCAGCCCCTTCGGCGTCGGTAAGGTTCGACGGATTATTGCCGACATATGCATAAAATTTATACCTCCTTTAAACCGTATTAGGTCCTCACTTTCGAGCGTGGAAGGTGGGTTTCATACCCCTTGTCGGGTCGGATTACTTTGCCACTTTCGCAACTGAAGACTGCACTTTAGTGTGAGCAAAGCGTAGGTGAGGAATATCGCTGGCCAGACCAGTCCCACTGTAACGATTGTTCTTTCAGGAGGGTAGCAGTTGATCGCTGTAAGACACTCGATGCTGCGTCGCAACAGAAAAATAGCTAATGACACGAGGATCACTATTTCGGCGACTCGCCAGAACAAATGCGGTGGTCTGATAACGGCTGCCGCTTCGTTCCGAAGTTCATCAAGTATGGATCCTACCCAAAACCACAGAGTACATACCCCTATGAAGAACATGAGCTCTCGTATTCCGAAGGAATAACCGACCGAAAGGGCACTCTGGCCCCCAAGCCTAAAGCGCATATCGGGAATCCAGGCGACGTGAGAAATCATAGAAGCTCTGTTCGACAGTTCATATGCAGGAAAATTCAGCCCATAGAGAACCCTTCCCACCGGGGACGGTCGATACAGACCGATTATCTCGGGTGATAATCCAAGCCCTGAACCAGGAGCCGAATGCATTCGTCTGTGCATCTGAAGATCAAATTGCAAAGGCATGTACAGCCAAAGGCATACCGCCGCGATGACTTGCAGGATTGGCAATATCAATTTCCATTTCAATCGTCTCACGTATGTTCTCCTGGACAATCGACCTACTGTGGCGGCACTGGAAGCGGTTTGTCCCCTGAAAATGCAGAGCACTGGACTATGTCTCCGCTCGGCAAGGCAGTCGGCGTTGTAAACTGCCTTAAGTAGGCAGTGATATCGTAGGTGCCAGTCCACATCAGATCACACTTAAGGGCCTTCTTTACGCTAGGGGCAGGCTGGCCTCGAAGGCTTGCGCCATGAGATTTTTCCTGTTCTAGCATCTTCAACGTCAGGTATATTCTTGCTCGCGGCGGGGCAAATGAGCGACTTTCCTACACGCTAAAAGTATGGCGGAGAGGGTGGGATTTGAACCCACGATACCCGTTAAGGTATGTCCGCTTTCGAGGCGGATCGTTTCAACCACTCACGCACCTCTCCGCGGCGGACGGCCTGTGTGGTTCAGGCGCAGGTTGCATTTTAACAGGTTGGCTTCCGCAGTCTGAGTCGGCATGAGGATGGAATGACGTCACGGAACTCTGCGGGCACGAAAAAACTGCTGCAAAAGTTCAGCGCACCTCCCCGCCAGCACTCCCGCACGTACGTCGACCCGATGATTCAGAGCTGGATGGTTCAGCACATGCAGGGCCGAATGAACTGCTCCGGCCTTGGGGTCCTCGGCACCGTACACCAGAGTGCGGATGCGCGCATGCACGATTGCTCCAGCGCACATGGCACAAGGCTCGATGGTCACGAAAAGATCGCAGTTCAGCAGGCGGTGATTGCCAATGGCGGCGCCGGCCTCGCGCAATGCCAAAACTTCGGCGTGGGCGGTTGGATCGGAGTCGGCCAGGTTGCGGTTGAATCCGCGTCCGACGACTTTCCCTTCATGCACGACAACCGCGCCTACCGGCACTTCTCCGATGTCGAGCGCTCGTTGAGCGGCCCGCAACGCCTCTTGCATCCACAGTTCGTCGGGTTCAGGACTTCCGCCGTTCCGCACAACCAATATTGTATGAGAACGTGACCAACACCTCAGCTCTTGCGCAAATGGATTGACCCATCTCCGGTGTGAATGGTCATCAGGTTTCCGCCGCCGTTGAGCTTGCCGTGGATGTCGTTTTGTTTAAGTTTGCCTTCGGTCATCATCGGCAGGTCGAGATCGATATGTCCGTCGCCGGTATGCAGAGCAACGTCTGCTGCCAGATTTCCGGGAACTTCCAGGGTTACGTTGCCGTCGCCGGTTTCTACACTCCACTCGCCGGCCACAGCGGAACCTGAGCCAGCCCGCGCGTCAACATGACCATCACCCGTCTTCAACTCAAGTTCATCAAAGCGTCCGTCGGCGGTGATGTGTCCATCGCCAGTGCTGGCGCGCAGCTTGCCATCTACCCCCTCAATGCTTTGCGAACCATCGCCGCTTCGCATATTCATTTCGCCCTTGAAGTTGCTGATCTCGATTTTGCCGTCACCGGTCTGCAGATCGACTTTGCCCTCGCGAGGCATGTGAATGTTGATGTCCACGCGGTGATTGCCAATGTCGAAGGTAATGCCGTGGTGGGGATAGCGCACGGTAATCTCGACGGTGTCGCCGTTCTGGTGTTGGTCTATCTGCAGGCCGCCTTCGCCGATCTTGTACCGGGTGCTGATTACGGTGGCCTCGATGGTGTTCTGGTTCCAGGTATCAACCCGGATATTCGCGTCCGAGGTCTCTACCCGCAGGTTGGGCTCGGCAGAAATGTTGTAAGTCTTTGACCATTGTTCCGCGTGCGCAGGGAGCGCGATTGCTATGAGGAACAGCGCCATAGCGAGATTCAGAATCTGTTTCATTGAACTCCTCCTGGCTTTAGGCATGCTCGTCCCAAGTCATAGACGTGTATACGCACGATTCGTGAGGTTAGTTCCTACGGATGTTCTCAAGTATTTGGTTTCGCCAGATCCAAAACCACGCTTAAATCAGGCTCGATTCCAGTTCCTCTAAGGACTCGACCCGCGGGAAGCCTCGGTCCCGGTAGGCTCCGGCAACGTCGAACAGAACGGCTTGCATTCCGAAGCGGGTGGCGCCGAGGTAGTCGACCGAATAGACGTCGCCAATGTAAAGGCTCTCAGGCGCCGAGACTCCCAGGCTGCGGACCGCGGCTTCAAAAATTGCAGGATCCGGTTTTTCTTTCCCCACAATGCCGGAATCAGTGATGGTCTCGAAACAATCGGCGATGCCGCAGTGTTCCAAAACCTCCGCAATCTTACCGTCGGCATTGGAAATCACGGCCACGCGGTAACGCACACTCAAACGCTGCAAAGCCTCACGCGTCCCGGAGCGAATCCTGCACCAGTTGCCTGAGATACGGGTTCGCCCAACCAGGTCAGAATGCGCGGCGTCTTCAGGCAGATTGAGTGCCTGCAAAAGATGGGAATAGTAAATATGCCAGAAACCGTGGTCGATGGCGGAATGGCGTTCCAGCATGGCATCGAACTCATTCTTGGTTTGCCGCTCGATCTGCTGCAGCAATTCTTCTGATGGGAAAATCTGGCGCTCGTGCAAAGATTTCAATATCCGGACACGGTCGGGAAAGAGCAGCGTGTTTCCGACGTCAAAGAAAAGCGCCTTGGGCGGCATCGATTAGAAGTATAAGGTTAGTGAGTAGTGGCTGGTGTTTAGAGGGCAGTAGTAGCCCGGGACCACCAGTCCGCCCGCACCCACCACTAGCCACTAATCACTGACCACCGCTTTGCGGTATCATTCAACTTGGAATGACGAAGAAGTCCACCATCGAAGTAGCGTGTCCGTGTTGCGCCGCGGCCCTAAAGGTCGATGCCGGAAATGGGGCCGTCATCTCTCATGTCGCTCCGCTGAAGCCGAAGATGTTCAATGACCTTGACGAGGCGGCGCGGGCCATGAAGGAGCAGGATACCCGGCGCGATTCGATTTTTCGCCAATCGGTCGAAGCTCAGAGAAATGCTTCGGATATTTTGGAAAAGAAGTTCCAGGAGGCGTTGCGAAAGGCGAAAGAATCGCCTGATACTGGCAAGCCGATTCGTGATTTTGATCTCGATTAACGGTCGCACCGCGCTCTGTCCGCGAATTTCCCAGCTAGTCTTAATTCCAGCCAAACCTGTGGACAACAAAAAGGCCGCCGAAGGGCGGCCTTTTTTCTCACTTCCCACCACCCTTAGAGGGTGGACTCGATCTCGAAACCCCAGGCCTCGAGCAAAGGCTCAGGGATGTACTTGGAATTCTTATTCCGGCGCGCCCACTCGCGCAGCCGGGTCGAACGCAGGTATTGGTCAGGCGTAAGTTTGTATTCCTTTACCACCTGCTCAAACTCAGTTACGGTAGGCACAATCGGTCCGATGGGTTCCGGTTTGCCCCAATTCGGATTTCCGCGTCGTTTAGCCATGAATTTTCCTTATCACCAATGACCTAGTCACAGATTAACTTAGATTCTGGAGCCTTGACGAAGGATTCCAAAAACCTTGGCTGCACAAAAAAGAAGAAAATACGAGCGCCAGACCCCAATAACGCAATCGCAAAGTTAATTTTACGTCAAGTCGCCCTTGTGTCAATGACTAACGATATCAGGGACCTGCAAACCTTTGAAAACGCTTGGTTAGCAAGAAAAGTACCGGTTCGGGAATAGGCATCTCCAATGACCAGAGTAACCCGTGGAAACACCTATGTACTTCGTCAAACAATCGTGAGAATGCTAAATTCATTTGCAGACTACTGTGTCCTATTTAGCTCAGCCCGGATTGCAGTCGCTGTTGCTTTGTTCCGACGATAAGATCGTCCGGGTACTTCGACGCGTACTGACCGATCTCGAGATCGGAGTGGAACACTGCACTGAGCTCGACGCCGCCATCCAAAAGCTCACGCGGCAACGTTTTGAGGCAATTATTGTCGATTGCACGACTCAGGCGATTGCAGCCAGTATGCTGAAAGGCGCGCATTCGGCGCCGGCCAATAAACGCGCCATTGCTGTCGCCATCATTGACGGACAATCAGACCTGAAAAGCGCCTTTGAACTGGGGGCGCATTTTGTGCTTTTTAAGCCCATCTCTCTGGAGCGCACCAAGGCGAGCTTTCGTTCGGTGCGGGCGCTGATGAAACGCGAGCGCAGACGCCACTTGCGAATTCCGGTAGAACTCGCGGTCACGCTACAGAGCGCGGATCCGCCGCGGACCATTGAGCTGCTGACGGTTGACCTGAGCGAAAACGGAGTGGCCACCAAGGCGAACATCCAGTTGCCTTCGCAATTCCGAGTGCGGTTCTCTCTGCCTGGAGATCAGGACGAAATCGACTGTCGCGGTGAGGCTGCCTGGCGGGGCAAAGACGTGCAGGGCATTCGCTTTCTTAATCTTAGTGATGATGCAAGCGCGCGCTTGAAATCCTGGATTTTTCGTCAATTGAACGGCGGTGATGCCGATGATCCGCCGGTCATCTGCAAGCTGAGTGACCTAAGCCTTAATGCCTGCTATCTGGACACCGAATCGCCTTTTCCAGTTCGCACTCGCCTGCAAATCATCATGAAAGCAGGGAACCATGAGTTACCGATTGAGGGCATGGTACGAATCATGCATCCCGCGGCCGGAATAGGGGTCCAGTTCACAGGGCAAACCACTGAAGCAAAGAGCAAAGTGGAAAACTTCATCCACGCGCTCACAAATAGCAAAGGTGCAGTTCCACAAATAGAAGTTCGGCCTGACAGTATCGACAACAGTCCGAACGCATTCTCAACCACGCCTAGCGATGAATCCGATCCGCTGCTCGGGCTTTTCCATACCGGGTCAGACCTTACGACTGACGAGTTCCGTGCCGCATTACACAACCAGCGCTTCGCTTCTGAACAGGTCGGAATTTAGTTTTCGGCCTTTAGGACTGAGCTCGCGGCATATCCCACCAGAAATGTAACCACGGTCCCAATCGCCACCCACCACGTCCACGGCACCGCCGAGAATTGCCAAAGATAGATTTCGGTCGCGAAGCCGCAGAGCATTCCGAATATCGCCCCGTTCTGATTTGCGCGCCCGGTTAGCACTCCCAGCAAAAATACTCCCAGGAGTGATCCATAAGCGATGGATGCAATCTGCAGGCCCACTTCGATCACACGTCCGACATGGTGCAACGAAAGCACCGCCAGTATGAACAATAACGTTGCCCAACCGACAGTCGACAAGCGCGACAGCCTCATTTTTTTATCTTCCGCAGTCTGAGGCCGCAGACGAACGTAAAAGTCGAGAATCGTGCTCGAGGACAGCGAGTTCAAAGCCGCGCTCAGGTTGGACATTGCGGCCGCCAGAATCGCCGCAATCAGCAGGCCGGAAATCCCGTGGGGCATTCTGGTCACGATAAAGGTCGGGTAAATCCGGTCCGCTTTGCCGAAGTGCGAGGAAGGCAGCATGTAATACGCAAACAGCATGACTCCGAGAAGTAGGAATAGGCCGAACTGGAAAAGAATCGCCGCGCCGCTGGAAAGCAAAGCTGCCGCTGACTGCCGTTGGCTGCGGGCTGCCAGCAGTCGCTGCACAATCAGTTGATCGGTGCCGTGGCTCGCGGTAGTCAAAAACGCTCCTCCAATAACACCTGCCCAGAACGTGTACGGCTTCCAGAAGGTCGGGGTGAAATCGAAGATCTGCAGTCTTCCGGTAGCCGCTGCGATCTGATGAATATGCGACCATCCGCCGGGAACGTAGTGAAGAATGGTCGCGACCCCTACCAGCGTTCCGGCCACATAAATCACGGTCTGCACCACGTCGGTCCAGATCACGGCTGCCAGGCCGCCTTCGAAGGTATAGATCAGGGTCAAGATGGTGATGATTGCGATAGAAGCAATCTCTCCCGTACCCAGCGCAATCGAAACCACAATCGATACGGCATAGACCCGTACGCCTTCTGCCGCCGCCCGCGTCAGCAGAAATAATCCCGAGGTCAGCGTGCGTAGCCTCGGCCCAAATCGCCGCTCAATTAGCTCGTACGCGGTAAATAACTCTCCGCGGAAATAATGCGGTAGCAAAACGAAACTGATGATGAAACGCCCCACAACATATCCCATGACTACTTGAAGAAAAGTGAGGTTGGTGTCGTAGGCAAGGCCTGGAATGCTGATGATGGTCAGTGTGCTGGTCTCAGCTGCCACGATCGAGAGCGCAATGGCCCACCAGGGGATGTCGCGTCCGGCGAGAAAATAATCGCGCAGCGTGCGCTGCCGTTTGCGAAAGCGCATGCCGAAAAGCGTGATTCCAATCAGGTAAACGGCAATAATCGCGAAATCGATGGAGTTCAGGCCCATGGCTCAGATTCAGCGTAGCGTGAATCCGCGCGCAATTTGGAATTTGAGGGGCGAGGTATCAAGAGAGTGATCAGTGCAGGAACACACCGATTCAGACAGCCCATTTGATTTTTGTTGGTAATCGGGCAGGAGAGACACTTATGTGCTTCGGAAGCTTCCGGACGCTAATGGCCGAATATCACCGTCGGCTATCCCGCGACTGCTTCCTTCTCTTCATCTTCGAGGATGCCGAAGGCCGCATTCATCATCTCCTCGTCCACGGTGCGGTTTTTTGCCGTCGCTTCTGCCAGCGGAATGGAAATAATTTTGTTGGCGCGCAGGGCCGCCATTCTGCCGAATTCCCCGCGGTGAACCATATCGATGGCGCCCAATCCGTAACGCGTAGCCAGCACCCGGTCAAAAGCGGTAGGCGTTCCGCCGCGCTGAATATGACCTAACACAACCGTACGGGTCTCAAAGCCGGTGCGCCGTTCAAGCTCCTGGGCCAGCGTGTTCGCGATTCCGCCCAGGCGCGCGTGCCCGAACTCATCTTTTTCTCCGCCCTGCAGGACGGGGCCATTCTTGCCCTCGGCAAACTTTGCGCCTTCCGCAATCACGACGATGCTGAAGTAACGCCCGCGCTCATGGCGCCGCCGAATCTTCGCGGCTACCATCTCCACGTCGAAGGGCTGCTCCGGGATCAAAATCACGTCAGCGCCGCCCGCGATGCCACTATAAATCGCAATCCAGCCCGCGTCGCGACCCATCACCTCAACCACCATCACCCGGTTGTGGGCTTCCGCAGTTGTATGCACGCGATCAATTGCTTCGGTGACGACGTTTACCGCAGTGTCAAAACCGAAAGTAAAATCCGTGCCCGCAAGGTCGTTATCGATGGTCTTGGGAACGCCGACAACTTTCACGCCTTTATCGAAAAGCTTGGTCGCGACTGACAAGGTGTCATCGCCGCCGATTGCGATTAACGCGTCAATGCCATTTTTCTTAAGAGTTGCAATGCAGGTGTCGAGCCCGTCGGGCTTTTTCGCGGGATTGGTGCGCGAAGTTCGCAGAATAGTTCCACCACGGGGGAGAATACCGGCCACGCTCTGCAGGTCGAGCGGCATCGTCTGGTTCTCCATCACTCCGCGCCAGCCCTCGAGAAAACCCACGAACTGGTCTTCGTAGTGAAAAGTACCTTTGCGAACGGCGGCACGAATAACCGCATTCAGTCCCGGGCAATCGCCGCCGCCCGTTAGTATGCCGATTTTCATTGCCTCTTCCTCCGTCGCTGCAATATGGATTTTTCCGTCACTCGCGAACATACCACCACCCAAAGACACTACCGGAGTATTCACCAATGGCTCGGAAAGATTAGATTATCATCCGTCAGACTCAGGCGAAAGGCGCAGAGGTATCGGAATTTCCAATATGGACAATCGATCTCGCGGGGTTAAGAGAGTAAACCTGCGAGCGGCTTGATCGAGAGCAATTTCTAGTACACTCGTCGCAACATGCGAGTCATGGGAATCGATTGCGGGACCGAGTGCACCGGCTATGGGGTAGTGGACCTGGATGGGCAAGACAACTTGGCTTGCGTGTCATTCGGTGGAATCCGGCTTTCGCCGCGAGATTCCTTGCCCAGCAGGCTTTCGACGGTCTTCGCCCGCCTCAGCGCGCTGATCCAGGAATTCCAGCCCGACCGTGTGGCAATCGAAGAAGTCTTCTATTCCGTGAATGCCAAGTCAGCGCTGAAATTAGGGCAGGTCAGAGGCGTGGCCTTGCTGGCTGCGTCTTCGCAGAAACTTGAAATCGGCGAATACGCGCCCTTGACCATCAAGGCTTCGGTCGTCGGCTATGGTCGCGCCGAAAAAGAACAGGTGCAACTGATGGTCGCACGGCTGCTTCGCCTGGCAGAAATTCCTGAACCCGCCGACGCTGCCGACGCGCTGGCTATTGCCATTTGCGACCTGCACACTCAGGCCACGCTGACTCGCCAGAGTGCCGCGGCGAGCGCCAGGGTCTGACGGGAGGCGGCTCGAGCCGGGACCTACGTTCTCTCGATTTCCACCGACTTCACCACCACATCTTTATTCGGACGATCGTTGCGGCCGCGCGGAGCGTTGACGATCTTATCCACCACATCCTGGCCTTCGACGACTTCGCCAAAAATTGTGTGCTTGCCGGTCAGCCACTGCGTGGGCGCAACGGTAATAAAAAACTGTGAACCATTGGTGTTCGGCCCGGCGTTGGCCATAGCCAGCTTGCCCGGCATGTCGAACTTGTGCGGCGAGTTCTTCGTTTCATCCTCAAACTGATATCCGGGGCCCCCGAAACCAGTACCAGCGGGGTCGCCACCCTGCACCATGAAGTTGGGAATCACGCGATGAAAAATCGTGCCGTCGTATAAACGATCCGAACTTTTCTTTCCAGTGCTGGGGTGCTTCCATTCGCGCTTGCCTTCGGCTAGGTCGATAAAGTTCTGCACCGTCTTGGGCGCTTCCTTTTCGAAAAGGCGACATACGATTGTGCCTTCAGATGTATTGAAAGTTGCATAAGTGCCGCTCTCTCGTGCCATGAATAAATCCTTTCAGAAATAATATTCAGTCATGAATCATCGAGTCAGTGAGTCACCGAACAAATTCCAATGACTCAATCCCCAATGATTTACGACTCAATTCTTCTTCACTGCGGAGTACTGGTTTTAGGCGCGGCCGGCTTCGGCGCGGGCTTGTGGGTGGTTTTGTGCACCGGCGCGTGAGCTCCTCCCGCATGCAGGATAGTAATTTTGATAATTTTCGGAGGATCGTCGGGGCGGTCGTTTCCGTTCCGAGGCAGGCGTGCAATCTTTTTCACCAGCTCGACGCTGGCATCATCGCACTGCCCAAAGATAGTGTAGCCGCCGTTCAAACTGGGGTAGGGAACTTCGGTGATGAAAAACTGCGAGCCGTTGGTATCGGGTCCGGCGTTGGCGTAGGCGAGCCGGCCGGGGCGGTCGAACTGCAAGTCTGCGGAGGTTTCGTTTTTGAATTTGTATCCGGGATCGCCCTCGCCGGTGCCTACCGGGTCGCCGCCTTGAATCATGAAATTCGGAATCACGCGATGAAAGATTGTTCCGCTATAGAGCGGCACGCCATGCATCTTGCGGCCATTCGCGGGATTGGTCCAATCCTTGGTGCCGCGGGCGAGACCGATAAAATTAGCCACGCCGATCGGCGCCTTATCAGGAAAAAGCACGCAGGTGAGTTTTCCCGCCGTGGTGTCGATGATCGCGGTCGGAGGAAGTTTTGTGGCTGTGGCCGGCTTTTTAGCCATGGGCTTCTTGGCCGCCGGCGTCGAAGTTTGCGCCACAAGTTGCAGGGAAGAAAAAGCCAACAAAATAATTAACAGTCTGCGCATGATTGCTCCTGACATGGGTTGGCGTCGAAACAGAAATAGCATTGTACGACAGCGAAAGGCTTAACCACAGAGGTCGCTCCGCTGGATTTCAAGGTTCTCTGGAACCAAGTGCTTCGGACGCTGCGTCAATGCAAGTCTCGAGCGACTGGTCAGTGTCGATGATAGTTTTCGGGAACGTGATCTCCTCGAAACGCGCCTTGACCGTCAGGTACAAGTCGAAATTCCGGTTGGCGGCAACGTGAGCGGGACTATTGCTGAGTCGCGTGCGGGCAGTATCTTCTCTGCAGGTGCACTCCAGTATCCGCCACGGCTGGCGAACGGCCTCCGCGAAGCCGGTGGCGCGCTTCAATTGGTAGGCTCGTGAAAAAGTGCGGCCGTCCAGGAAAATAACCCGCGCCGGATCTTTGCGAAATAAATATCCTGCTACCTTGAGCATCACCGCCATGCAAAAGTCGTCCTGTTCGGTCGAATACTCGATGTCCACGGCGGAGAACAGTGCGGCTCGAATATCGTCCTTGTCGATCACCGTGCCGGCAAGCTTCGCCGCAAGCGCCCGGCTGAGCGTACTCTTCCCGGTGCCTGGCAGGCCAGCCATCAAAATCAGCATGCGATGAGGATAACTTAGAGTGTCGGGCCAAATAAAAAAGCCCTGCAGGGCTCGTGTGAGCGCCGCAGGGCCAGATGACAAAAGCTATTGCGGAAGGCCGGATTCCGGCAGGCCGATCGACGTGATTTCAGAGAGGGTTTTATTCACGTCTTCCTGTTGCGCAAACATATGGTTCGCGCGCCAATCATCGTACGCGCCTGCGACCATGATGTGGAAGCACCACTGCCGCCGTTCTTCTTCGGGCTCAACCAATCCCATTTCCTTCAACGGACGAAGATAATTCTCCATCCACTTCACTTCCGCCTTGGTCATGCCGCGACGCTGCAGATCAACCGTGAGTCCGGCAAGATGTGACGAAGCGGTCTCGCCTTTTTCCGGGGCAGCATTGCGATTGTGGCGGCGCAGCTTTTTTTGCACCAGTACCGTGCGCACCGCCGAATTCACTTGAATTTGCTGATGGAATTCTTTGTAGTATGCCTCGCTTACATCGTTCACGAAATCCAGCGTCCAGGTGCGGCAATAGCGCCGGTTGGGATCGAGTGACGGTTGAATGCGAAGCGCCTCGCCGGGAACGATCGGAACCAGGTCGCCGCTGGCCTTTAGCCTCTCCAGCTGCTTATCGTCATAAATGCGCGGAAGGTTTAGGCGGTCGATTTCTTCGTTCTGCAACAGCAAAGATTCGTGCGACGGCTTGAATACCGGATTCCATGGAATGCGACGAATGCGGTGCATGCGATGGTAACGCGGCGAAACCATGGGCCGGACGGCGAACGCCTGGCAGCTCATGACCAGAGTGACGAAAAATGTGACGGCATGTTTCTGAATTTTCATCGGCGAACTTTGCAGAAGGCGCTCAAGGTGTTAATTCCAGGGCTTCATTCTATGACAGTTCCTGAAAAATCCAAGCGCAAAAGTTTAAACTTTCGCATTACCTTGGGCTCACCACCTATAACTCCTGCTGGTTACCCCCAGTTACTCAAGATGTCGGACGCTATAGAGATTGCAGCTATGGTGCCGTTCCGCGCAGCCGACGCGTCGGGACGGCATCCTCTTTGGATTCAGCACCAGGCACGCCTGCGGGGCTGCAATCGGTGTCCCGCACGGCATTCAGGGAAAAGAAAAGACCAGAAAGTGGCAAACTTTTTCGGTCACGTTACGAAAAGTGTCACTGGTAACCGATGGTGGGTATATGCCGCTTAATAGGGGAAAAAGCTCTTAACCGCAGAGGACGCTGAGAAGGGCCAGAGATCGCCGAGAAAAGCCATTTCAAAAGAGAAACAGTTCCGCAATAGGCGAGGCACCGCCCGAACAGCGTGAAGATGCAAGATACTTCCTCTAAGGATTTTCTCTGCGCTCTCTGGGGGGTTCTCTGCGATCTCTGCGGTTAAAGGCTTTTCTCATCGCCGGAACAAATCGCCGATTGCCTGCTTCATCACCGAACCGCCGACTTCGGAGATCGAACGGGTCAGCGGAATATCCTTCGGGCAGGCTTCCACGCAGTTCTGCGCATAACCGCACTCCTGGATTCCGCCATCGCCCATCAGAGCTGCCAGCCGTTCTCGCTTCAGGGCAGCTCCCGTCGGATGGGTGTTGAACAACCTCACCTGCGAAATCGTTGCCGCGCCGACGAAGCCGGTTTCCTCGTTGAATTGCGGGCAGACCTCCATGCAGCAGCAACACGAGATGCAGCGCGAAAGTGGGTAAGCCTCTTCCTGTTCCTGCATGGTGACGCGCGGGCCTGAACCAAGATCATAAGTGCCATCCACGGGCACCCAGGCCTTCACGCGCTTCAGGTTTTCGAACAGCACACTGCGGTCGACCGCCAGATCCCGGACTACCGGAAACTTTGATAGCGGCTCGAGCCGGATCGGTTTTTCAAGGTTATCTACCAGCGCTGAGCACGCCATTCGCGCTTTGCCGTTAATCAGCATGGCGCATGATCCGCAGACTTCTTCCAGGCAATTTGAATCGTAGGTGATCGGTGTAGTCGCTTTGCCTTCGCGCGTAACCGGGTTCCGTGCGATCTCCATCATCGACGAGATCACGTTCATTCCCGAGTGCCAGGCAAGCTCAAACTCGTCCCAGCGCGGAGTAGCGGCGGGAGAATCCTGGCGGCGGATTTTAAACTGCACAGTTTTTTCGGCCATGGTCTTCAAACATTTTACGTGATCTCATTTCCAAGCAGCTGCCGACGGTCACCAAACCTGCCAATTTGGCATTTCTAGTCGCCGCTGTATATGCTGTCGATCAGTGGCTCGAACTGTGGCACGCACGACTGCACGACCCGTGGCCCGCGAGGGCACGCTCGGATCTCGTCAGGAGATTCTGCGGGCCGCTGCCCGCCTTTTCCAGCAGCAAGGCTATGATGCGACCTCGATGAACGATGTGGCCGCGGCGCTCAAGCTCAGCAAGGGCGGCCTGTATCACCATTTTCAGAGCAAGGACGAGATCCTCTTCAATCTGATGAGCCATGCTATGGACATCACCGAAGAGCGGGTGATCGCCCCGGCGAAGCTGATCCCTGATCCCGAAGAGCGCCTGCGGACCGTGATTCGCCGCCACATAGCGGTTGTATTAAGCGAGCGCGACCGCGAGATCACGGTTATGCTGCATGAAAATCATCCGCTGACGCCGACTCTTCGCAAGCGGATCAACTCGCGGAAAAAAGATTATGTGCACTTTCTCGAGAACCTGATTGGCGAAGTTCAACGGGCCCGCGGTTCCGCGAGTACCGTAACTCCGCGCGCGGCGGCTTTCGCGTTGCTCGGCATGATCAATTGGATTTACCAGTGGTATCGGCCGGAGGGAAGTCTGCAGGAAGAGAGCCTGGCTAAGCAATACACGGAAATATTTCTCCGGGGCGCGTTGGCGTGAGCCAGGTATTCAAATTTGAGCATCTGTTGCAGCGTCTGGGAGAATATAACGAATTCCTTCGCGTTCCTGCCATGAGCGCCGGAATCTATCTTCTGTCCGCTGGCGCGACCGACAAGCAAACACCTCACCAGGAAGACGAGATTTATTACGTGGTTGGGGGCAAGGCGAAGGTGCGATTGGGAAGGGAAGAACGTTCCATCAGCCAGGGCGATGTGATTTTCGTTGAGAAGAACTTAGAGCATCGCTTCTTCGATATCGCAGAAGAATTGGTGCTTCTGGTTATCTTTGCCCCTGCGGAGACCAGCTAAGTCAGGCTGAAATCACCTCGCTGCAGGCATCGCGTAGTACCCCTCTTTTGCGTTCACATCGACGCACGGACGGATCGAAGAGCGTCTGCAACTGGGCTGGTCCACCAGCACTTCAACTTCATTGTGCTGTCCAACTGCCGGCGCGTGTGAAATGTAACCCAGCGTGTATTGATTACGGGCATCACCCATCAGCCGTGAATACGCATCTTCAAGGCCGGTGCGGGTGAGCTCGTTGAAAACTTCGCCTCCGGTGGCGCTGGCGTATTTGGGCAGGATGTCGCTATAGCCGAAGCGCGGAAGATGCAGCTTCGAAACCTTGTCGTAAATCGGAATCGCGCTGCCGCCCACGCCAATTGCGTACACCATGATGTTATTGCTGAGCAGGACTTTGAGCACATCGCGGTAGCTGGATTCGCTGCGATATTCGCGGCCATCGCTGATGATGAAAATCACTTTGCGGCGCTCGCGCGGCCGCTTTGAAAGGTCGATTGCCGCCCGCAGAATGGCGTCGTTCAACACGTGCGACTCCTGCTGGGTCGATGAGGCTGTAATCCCTGGATTAGGATCAACCGGCATGTTATTGATGGTGGGACCTTGCGGCCCAAACGGACCACCAACCACCGGCGGACCATTGTTTCTGCCGCTTGCGGTTGCCAGGCTCTCAAATCTCGCGGTCAGCTTCTCCCCTACCCCGGTCCAGCTGGAAATCTCTCCCACGACGTTGCTGTAACTGTAGATTGAGATCTCGTCAAAAGGACTGAACACCCCCTCTAGCGCAGGAAAGGTGTGGTTGACCTTCTGGACATCCACGTCCTTCATTCCCAGATCAAAAATAATGGCCGCGGACAGAGCAAAGGGATCGCTGGTAAAGAAGTTCAGCGTCTGCTTCTTCCCGTTTTCGCGGACGGTAAAATCTTTGGAAAGCAGTCCTCCCACCAGATGGCCGGCCTCATCCTTCACGGTAACGGGAACCATGACCTGGTTTACGTTGGTCACAATCTTGAACAACTGGTCCTGGGCATCAGAACTTTCCGGCGTCGCGCCACCCTGCGGGACTGTCTTTACATTCAGCGGCGGCCTCGGTCCCGGCGGTATTTGGTCAACTGGCTGCCCTTCTCGGGGAGGAGGCTCATTTGCGGCGGGCTGCTGAGGAGCGGGCGCGGCCTGCTGCTCAGACTGCGGCGTGGGAGGCGGTTGCGGCAAAGCGGCCGGCGGTTGCACCGCGGAGGGTGCATCAGGGATGCTCTGCTTGGGTTGGTTCTGATCTTTTTGCTGTTGCGCAGGGGCGGCTTGAGAATTGTCGGATGAGTTTTGTGCCCAAATTGGTTCAACCGCGAATGCCACCGCACCAACTACCAGAAACCACATCACTAGTCGTCTCAGCAACGAAATCCCCCGTCAAAAGTTCTGGCTATTGGGATGCTTGGGCCAGCAGGTTTGGTGCATCTAAGTGGTGAGAAGTAGACTATCAGAAACCACAGGAACCCAATTTATGCGGTCGTTCTTCCGCTTTAGGGCGTTTTGTATTCAATTCGTGTTGCTCGGCTTAGCTTTGTCCCAGCTTGCCGCGGCCCAGGATGTTCAGATGGTGCCCGATCAGCAGGACCGCGAGGCTGCGGAAAAGGCCCAGGCTGAAAAAGACAAAAAAGACGCGGATGACCAGCCGGTCACCACTTTCCGGGCCAATACGAACGTGGTGCAGCTTTTTTTCAACGTAAAGGACAAGAAGGGCGGCCTGATCGCCAACTTGCCGAAAGATGCCTTCGAGTTAGCCGAGGACGGCAAACCGCAGACGATCAAATATTTTTCCGCTGAATCGCAATTGCCGCTGACTTTGGGAATTCTCATCGACTCCAGCGCCAGCCAGGAACGCGTTCTGACCATGGAACAGGAGGTAGGGGGAGCATTTTTAAGCCAGATCCTGCGCGATAAGGATATGGCGTTTGTGATGGATTTCAACATCGGGGTCAGCCTGTTACAGGATTTCACCAGCAGCCCGCGTCGCCTGAAGGCAGCGCTGGACAGCGTAAAAATTAACAGCGGCGGGCAAGCGGTGGTGTCCGGCCTGCCGGGGCAGGGCGGCGGCCCGGTTCCGACCATCGGCCAGCCCAAGGGCACGCTGCTTTACGATGCCGTCTATCTCGCGTCTCACGATGAAATGGGCCAACAGGTCGATCGTAAGGCAATGATCCTGCTCACCGACGGCGAAGATCAAGGCAGCCAGTACAAACTTCGCGACGCCATCGAAGCGGCGCAAAAAGCTGACACCATTGTTTATGTTCTGCTTTGCGCCGATCGCGGGTTTTATGGCTTCGGTGGTTATAGCGGCGACAATGAGATGAGAAGGCTCACCGCCGAAACCGGCGGCCGCATGATTGAGGTTGGCAACAAAACTGAAAAGCTGAAGCAGGCGTTTGATCAGATTTCGCAGGAACTGCGTAGCCAGTACAACGTTGGGTATGTGCCCACGAATTCAGTGAAGAACGGCGGCTTCCGCAAAGTGCAGATCAAATCAAAAGAGGGCTACAAGATCCAGGCGCGCAGCGGATATTTTGCGGTGCCGCAGAAAGATTAGGCTGGCGTTTTTCCTTCGTGGACCTTCGTGTCCTTGGTGGTTAATGTCGTTAAGGTCCGACCCTAATTCCAAATCATTAACCACTAAGGACACGAAGGTCCACGAAGGAACCCTGAATCCTCCAACATAAATGTCGAACTGGCTCACTGTTCTCAATTCTGAAGTTGTCGCTTGCGGGCGATGCCCCCGGTTGGTGGTGTATCGCGAGCAGATCGCCCGTGAAAAGCGGCGGGCCTACAAAGACTGGGAATATTGGGGCAAGCCGGTGCCGGGTTTCGGCGATCCTAACGCGCGCGTTTTAATTATGGGGCTAGCGCCGGGAGCGCATGGTTCTAATCGCACCGGGCGGCCATTCACCGGGGATTCTTCCGGAAACTTCATGTATCCGGTGTTGCATGAAACCGGCTTCGCCAATCAAACTACCGCCACCAGACGCGACGACGGCCTCGTCTTGAAGGATTTGTACATTACCGCGGCAGCACGCTGCGCTCCGCCGGATAATAAGCCTTTGCCGCAAGAGTTGGCAAACTGCGCTACATTTCTCGACCGCGAACTCCAAGGACTTAAAGGATTAAGGGTGATCGTTGCGCTGGGAAAAATTGGCTTCGATGCGTATCTGAATCATCTGACCCGGCAAGGCATTATCGAGCGCAAGACGGGATTTATCTTTCAGCACGGCGCGAAATACGAAATGCCCGACCGGCGCGTCCTGCTGGCTTCTTATCATCCTTCGAACCAGAACACGCAGACCGGAAAACTCACCCGCGCCATGTTCCTCGAAATATTTAAAGAAGCGGCAAAAATTGCCGATCAATAAATTGGCGGTTCTCGCATTCTCGGATCCTCATCATCGAGGGACAATTCATCGGACTCCGTGGCGGAGCCGCCTTTTAGTTCAATACCCTACCAGCACCGGTTCCGGCTCGAGCCGGACACCCCACTTCTGTTCCACACGCTGTTGAATTTCATCCCGCAGCGCCAGGATTTCAGCGGCCGACGCGTCTCCGCGATTGACTAGCGCCAACGCGTGCTTGCTGGAAATTCCTGCGTGGCCTTTTATGTAGCCTTTGGCGAATCCGGAATTCTCTACCAGCCAGGCGGCAGAAACTTTTTTCTGCTGCGATGGAGCCGGATAGCTCGGAAGCTTTAAATTATGTTCACCCGCCTTTTGTTCCAGTTCTTGAAATTGCGTCGCGGTGAGCACCGGGTTCTTGAAGAATGATCCGGCACTGCGGTTATTCGGATCGCCCGGAGTGATCAACATGCCTTTGCTGGCGCGTATTTCCAGAACTGCCTTCCGCACATCAGAAAGGGTTGGAGATTCACTGCGTCCTGCAAAATATTTTCGCAAGTCCGCATAGCTCAACCTTGGAGCGCCTCCGGCCTGGAGTTCGTAGGTGACGCGAAGAATGATGTAGCGTCCTCGCTCGCGCGTATTGAACAGGCTTCCGCGATAGCTGAATTCACAGTCCGAAGCGTCCAGCTCTCTTATTTGTTTACTGGCAAGATCAAAAACCGACAACGAGGCGATGATTTGCGAAACTTCCTGGCCATAAGCTCCGACGTTCTGCACCGGCGTCGCCCCAACGCTTCCCGGAATTCCGCTCAGGCACTCGACCCCGGCAAGATGTCGGGTCACGCAAAATGCAACCAACGGGTCCCAATCCTCGCCAGCGCCGACTATGAGCCGGATTGTTTGCCGCTCGTGTGTGTGATCAATCCCTGAAATGCCGATCTGCAGCACCAGGCCGGGCCATCCGTTATCTGAGATCAAGACATTGCTGCCGCCTCCGAGAATAAACAGCGGAAGAGTTCTTTTTTCCGCGAAACTGACCGCGGCCTCAACGTCTTCCGTAGATTCAGCGCGGACAAAATATCGTGCGCTGCCGCCGACCCTCAGTGTGGTCAAAGGCGCAAGCGCGATGTTCTCCTGAATTTCCATGGGTCGATTATGCAGGCGTGGTGAATCCGCCGGCGAAGAAGAGATTGTAAACGGATCAGAAGGCAGCTAGGCCTGAGTGAATATATCTTTCATCTTGCCCAGGATGGAAGTGCGCTGCGGCTTGTTCTCCACCTGCGCGATGCCCTGAAGTTCCTGCAGTAGCTCGCGCTGGCGTTTGGTCAGTTTGGTGGGTGTCTGGACGCGAACTTCCACAAAAAGATTTCCCTTGCCATGTCCGTTCAGGACCGGAACACCCTTGCCGCGAAGTTTGAGCACGGTCCCGGACTGAGTGCCTTCGGGGATTTTCAGCGCCTGCTCGCCCTCGAGCGTCGGTACCTGAATTTCCGTGCCCAGCGATGCCTGGGTGAAGGAAATCGGAACTACGCAATAGAGATCGTTGCCTTGCCGGTCAAAAAAGGCGTGCTGCTTCACGCGAAGCACGACGTACAAATCTCCAGGAGGTCCGCCGTGAACGCCAGCTTCACCCACACCGGTGAAGCGAATGCGAGTTTCATCCTCTACCCCGGCGGGAATTTTAGCGTCAATAGTTTTTTGCTGAACCACTCGGCCCTCCCCCCGGCAATTTGTGCACGGATCACTGATCACACTGCCGGCGCCATGGCATGTGGGACACGTGCGCGCAATGCTGAAGAATCCTTGCTGATATCTGACCTGCCCGCGGCCGCCACAGGTGCGGCAAGCGGCTGGGGCTTTGCCCTGCGCGCTGCCGGAACCGTTGCACTTTTCGCAAGTCTCGTGCTTGCGATAGGTGATCTTCTTTTCCGTGCCGAAGGCGGCTTCTTCAAATTCTATGGTGATGTCTTCCCGCAGATCGGCGCCGCGTTGGGCGCGGGTGCGTCCGCCGGAACGATTTCCGCCAAACAAATCGCCGAATCCGAAAAATTCGCCAAATATGTCGCCGAAATCCTGAAAGACCGATGCATCGAACCCGCCACCGGGCACGCCCGAGCCCACGCCCGCATGACCGAAGCGGTTATACATCTCGCGCTTTTCGGCGTCAGCCAGAATGGCATAGGCCTCGCTGCACTCTTTGAATTTCTCTTCCGCGTCAGGGTTATTAGGATTTCGGTCGGGATGGTACTGCAGCGCAAGCTTGCGATAGGCGCTCTTGATCTCCTGATCAGTGGCCCCACGCTGCACACCCAGAATTTCGTAGTAATCTCGTTTTACGCTCGGCAAGGTTCTCTCTTCAGCGCCTTTCGCTATTGTGTTGAATCACTGTCGGGAATTTCGCGCAACTTTTACCATCGCGGGACGTAGCAGCCGGTCTTTCAATTTGTACCCGCGCTGCAGCTCTTCGATCACCTGCTGGTCGTCGGCGTCGTGCGTGTCGACCAACTCGATCGCTTCATGATATCGAGGATCAAACCGCTCACCTTCTGCCGAAATAGGTTTCACGCCAAGCTTGGTCAGAGCGTCCATCAGCTGCTTGTGAATCAACTCCATGCCGGAGTGGAACTCTGATTTCTCAGGAGAACTCTGCAGCGCGCGATCAAAACTATCGAGCACCGGGATAATCGCCTTGATGGTGTCCACCAGCGCGTAGTCGCGAAAATCCTGCTGTTCCTTGGTGGCGCGTTTGCGGGCATTATCGAACTCAGCCTGCATGCGGGCCAGTCGATCTACCAGCGAATCGCGCTCAGCGCGCAATTTCTCTAGTTCAGAATCGCCGTCGGAAGCAGACTGGTTCGTCCTACCGGCATCCTCTCCTGCAGGGAGTTCGTGATCGATATCGAGATGTTGGTCTTCAACTTCGGTTTTTCCGTTTCTTGCCATAACACTCACTCTGATTCGTTAAGAATTTTGTCGAACAACCGCGCAATGTATGAAACGGCGGTGATTGTATTCTGATAATCCATGCGCGTGGGACCCAGCACCGCCAGTGATCCCATCACTTCGCCTCCCACCCGCGCCGGCGTGCCGATCAAAACTAAATTACGCATGGAAGGGGTGGCCTCGTCGAGCCCAATTACCACTCGCACTGCTTCCTGTTTGGCGTCGAGATACGCTCCCAGCAACTCAACCAGTTTCTGCTTTTCATCCAGCGCTTGTAGGAGTTCCTGCAACCGCTTACGATCCTGCTCGCCGGCAACCAGGTTGGCCGTGCCTTCGATGAACACCACTTGCGCCGAATCGTCCCCGGAAAGAACGCCTTGCTTGTAAAGCTGCTCTACCGACGCCATCAGCCGGTCATATTCGCTGCGCTCTTTCTCAAGCCGCCGGGCAATCTCGTGGCGAACCTTCTCCAACGTCCATCCGCGAAAATTCTCGTTAATGTAACGTGCCGCGGCGTCAAGGTCTGCCTGCGGCAAGTCGAGCCGCATGAGCCGGTCGCGCACTAGGCCTGACTTGGTCACCACCACCGCCAGCACCTTCTGATCACCTAGGCGCGAAAAGTACACGTGCTCCAGCGCATTTTTCGGACCGCTTGCAGCCACCGCTACACCGACATTGCGCGAGATGAGCGAAAGCACATGCGAGGTGCGCTCCATGAATTCCTGCACATCGGTTACGCCTTGCAACGAATCCTGAATGATGCCGGCATCCGTCTTCGATATCTGCGTCTTGCCGCTAAGTTGCTCAACGTAATAGCGGTACGCGGATGGGCTGGGCACCCGTCCAGCAGAAGTGTGCGGCTGTTCCAAATAGCCGGCGTCGACCAGATCGGCCATCACATTGCGGATGGTAGCCGGACTTAGCCCCTCGCGGCTGCCCCGGGAAAGCATGCGCGATCCGACCGGCTCACCTGTCGAAATGAAGGTCTCGACAATTGCCGTCAGGATTTCGCGTTCCCGGTCGCCGATATTTTGCCCAGCCGACATATTTCTATTCTACCTGCGCTCCTGCTTATTCCAACACTTTGCGGAAGATGGTTAACAATTTGGGAAACAGGGAGTTACGGCGACTTTGGCGGCCCGATCAATGGTTCCCGTTCCGGATACTACACCGGGTCCTTCCCAAGTCATACCTATTAGATGAGGTATGGGGCCTATTGGATTTGAATCACACCTTCGGGCGCCGCCGCCTTGATTTGCGCAATCCGTTCTTCCACCCGACGAGCAAACTCGAAAAGCGCCTTCGCATGAGGAGAAGATTCGCCTTCCAGCACGGCTGGACGCCCTTCGTCTCCGGATTTTCGAATTTGCGGATCCAGTTGAATGCTGCCTAAAAAATCGACCTCGAACTGACGGGCAGTCTTTTCCGCGCCGCCGCGAGAAAAAATGTCGATTTCGTTCTGGCAATGCGGACAGACAAAGTAGCTCATGTTCTCAACCATGCCGGCGATATCAACTTTCATCTGGCGAAACATTTCGATTGCCTTGCGTGCGTCTTGCAAGGAAACGTCGGATGGCGTGGAAACTACAATCGCCGCCGTAAGCGGGACGGTCTGGATTAATGACAACGCCACGTCTCCAGTTCCGGGTGGCAGATCGACGATCAGATAATCGAGTTCGCCCCACTCTACTGAACTCAAAAACTGCCGGATGATGGAGTGCAGCATAGGCCCGCGCCAGATCAGCGGTTTATCTCCGGGGTTGAGCAGGCCAACCGAAATGACTTTCAAGCCATGCACGTCGAGCGGAATGATGCGGTTCTCGCCCATCACTTTGGGCTGCGCATTGGTTCCCAGCATGAGCGGGACATTGGGGCCATAGACATCAGCATCGAGCAGCCCGGTTTTATGTCCAAGCTTTGCCAAAGCTAACGCCAGGTTGACCGCCAGCGTGGTCTTTCCCACGCCGCCCTTGCCGGATCCGACCGCAATGATGGCATCGACTCCGGGCAGCGGTTGTGGCGCGGCCGGTGCTTGTCCGGGACGAGGTGGCATGTGTGAGCTCAAGTTATCCCCTGGGAGAAAGAGTCTAATCTCTGATTATACGGGGTATCACTTCCGAGAGCCGCTTGGAGCGCCGACGGGAACCGGCTCGGGCGATTAATTTCATTGCGATTAATCGCCCTCGCCATGGTCTACCGACTACCCGCCGATCATCATTCATGCCAAGCTATGCGGCCGGCCTGATCCGCCGGAGATTGTCGGACTCATCTGCTTTCCGTTCGGGGAGTCCTTTCGCCGAGCTCGACCCGGAAGTTGCTCCGCCGATTGCCGCCAGCCAGCCGAAGAGCAGGCAAAGAAAACCAATCCAGCCCAGGTCGGCAAATACACCCAGGATGTAAGGATTGTGAACGGTTCCATTCACGCCGGTGCCGCCACTGAGGGTCAACCCGCCGAGAATGGTAATGACCAGAGCTGCTACGACTGAAAGCCCAAACATGACCAAGCCATGTGTCAGACCCTCACTCCTATTTCCGATCCCTGCTACGTGCCCGGTTACGCGGCCCGCTACCCACATCGCAATCGCGGTAAGAATAATTGCCCATATGCCCATTCCGATGTTCATCCCCGTGACCGGCTGTTGAGCACTGGGGTTTGCAGCACTGGCAAATATCGCCATTCCCAATAGACCAAATACCGACCAAATTGCTATGAATGCAAAGACTCCCGCCCACACTGCTGCCCAGCTGATCGTGGCTCGCAACGGGGCGACGTTTACGTTTTGATACGTAGTATCAACCACTTCGCGCCTCCTTTTGCTTTTGTAATTTCTCTGTCCTATGCGATGGCGCGGCCGGCGCTAAGGGATGGCCAGTTTCCAGGAAATATCGTGAGACGATATAGATGATATATTTGTCAGCTTTTGGGGCAAAAAACAGGGCCACAACCCAGGTTCGAGTTTGTGGCCCCAAGAAAACCCTTTGGTACTTAACTCTATTTGCCGGCCGTGGCTGCCATCGCCTTAGGCGCTTCGGTACGCGAAGATTTTTCCTGTTTCTGTTCTGTCGGAGTGAGCTGCACGCTGCCACGAAGCAGCGCTCCGTCTTCCACGCTGATACGGCGGCTGATAATGTCGCCCGTGAGTGTGCCTTCGCTGCGGATATCCACACGGTCGCTGCACTCGATGTTGCCGGTGACTTTGCCCATGATTACGACTTCTCGCGCGGCGATATTGGCCGCGACCACACCGTTCCGCCCCACCGTCACGCGATGATCTTTGAATGAAATGGTTCCTTCGATCCGCCCGTCGATATAGAGCGACTCGCTGCCGCTGATTTCGCCCTTGATCACGAGCGAGCGTCCAATGGTGGCCTGCTCGATGGGCGAGGTGACGGTTTTCAACGGCGCAACCGGGTTGAGGGTTGATGATGGGAATTGCGGCTTGGGAGCGTTGTCGGTGGAGTGCAGCATTTAGAACCTTCCTTGATTTTTGTCCGCGCGTCGCGGCGAGATTCGGTAATAGTGACTATGGCACAGGATTACCGAAGTGCGGCAGGTTACGGGAGGCGTGGTACCGGCGGGTCTGTCCCGCTACGCGCAGTTTATTGCGCCTTTGGTGCTCTTTGGGATTTACACTTTTTCCGCGCTGGCTTCCAGTTCTTCGCCGATCTTTTCCCATTCCGCAGTGCGTTTCAGCAACTCAGTTCGGCGCAGGTCGATTTCTTGCGAGAGCCGCGCAGTTTCTTCAGAGCTGATGTAAGTCAGCAGCGAAGTTTCACAGGCAGCAATTGCCGATTCCAGGCGGGATATTTCCTCTTCTAACTTTTGCGCCCGCTCTTCCATCTGCTTGCGCTTGATGGGATTGAGGCGCTTTGCTTTATTGGCAGCTACAGGAGCTGTAGCACCGTTTCCGTTCGCCGGAGTCAGTGCCTGTTTTGCGGCCACTGACGCCTGCAGTTTTTCCGCGCCACCCTGCTTCCGCCATAGAAAGTCTTCGTAGTTTCCGGGATAGATTTCAATCTTGCCTCCGCCGATTTCAAATACCCGCGTGGCTAGTTTGTCGATGAAGTAGCGATCGTGCGACACGAAGACGACCGTTCCGGTGTAGGCGCTTAACGCACTCAGCAGAATATCCTTGGCGCGAATGTCGAGATGGTTGGTTGGCTCGTCGAGCAAGAGAAAATTCGCCGGATGCAGCAGCATCTTCAGCAGCGCATACCGGTTTCGCTCCCCGCCGGACAGCACCCCGATGCGCTTGAACACGTCGTCTCCCGAGAACAAGAAACAGCCGAGCAGATTGCGCAGGTCGGTTTCACGGGAGGACGTCGCGACTTTGCCAAGGTCGTCGAGAATGCGCTGTTCGTGGTCCAGTTCTTTGTACTGGTCCTGCGCAAAATAATCCAGATGAACGTTGTGGCCTAGACTGTATTGCCCCTGGGTCAACGGCTCGACCCCGGAAAGCAACTTGATCAGCGTAGATTTTCCCGCGCCGTTTACCCCGACCAGCGCGATACGATCGCCCCTTTCGATCATAAAATCGACATTTTCAAAGACCTGTTTTTCGCCGTAGGATTTCGCGACTGCCTTGAACTCCGCCACAATCCGGCCGCTCGGCTTAGGTTGGGGGAAAGAAAAATGGATGGTCTTTTCTTCTTCCGGCAGTTCAATGCGCTCAATCTTCTCCAGCTCTTTGATACGGCTTTGTACCTGCTTCGCCTTGGTGGCCTGGTAACGGAAACGATTGATAAAGACCTCGAGCTGCTCGATGCGGTCTTTCTGATTTTTGTACGCGGCTTCCAGTTGCTCCTGCCGTTGAGTTTTCTGCGAAAGATATTTCTCGTAATTGCCGCTGTAGGTCCAGATTTTCTTGTTCCAGATTTCGACAATGCGGTTCACTGTCACATCGAGAAAATAGCGGTCGTGAGAAATCAGCACCAGCGCGAAGGGATATTCGGCGAGATATTGCTCCAGCCAGTTGCGCGATTCCAGATCGAGATGGTTCGTGGGCTCGTCCAGCAGCAGGAGATTGGGTTTCTGTAAAAGCAATTTCGCCAGCGAAATTCGCATCTGCCAGCCGCCGGAAAATTCGTCGGTCTGGCGGTTCCAGTCCCCGGGCCCGAAACCCAGTCCGGCGAGTACCGCGCCAACTTGCGCGTCGATGGAATAGCCGTCGTGCACGCGAAATTCATGCTCGATCTGCTGGTAGCGTTCGGCGACCCGTTCGTACTCGGCTGAAGTATGGTCGATTTCCGCCATGCGGGAAGTCAGGTGCTCGAACTCCTTCTCCATGTCCTGCAAACGCGCAAACACCGACATGCATTCGGCGAAGACGGTGCGGCCGGTAAGCGTGAGCCCATCCTGCGGCAGATATCCGGCGCTAATGCCTTTTGCCAGTGACACGCTGCCGTAATCCAACGTCTCCAGACCGGCAAGAATTTTCAAGAATGTCGATTTGCCGGTGCCGTTTGCGCCTACCAAGCCAACCCGGTCGCGATGCGTGATCAGGAGATCAGCGCCCTCGAAGAGCAGTTTGTGCCCATAACGTTTTCCGGCTGCATTCAGTTGAATCATGTGGGTCTGGGGCGCTGGTCTTTATCTACACGCGGTAGAGATCAAACGACAGCATCGTTTCTATCTTCTCACGGAGCGGCGACGAGACGTTGGGTCCGGGCTCTTGGGTTTTCTTCGTGAACCTTCGTGTCCTTTGTGGTTATCGCGTTGAAGCCATCAACCACGAAGGTCACGAAGGTTCACGAAGAACACCCAAGGTCGAAGAAAT
>DATATW010000100.1:0-7800 GCA_036268595.1 Terriglobales bacterium | reverse complement strand
TCCGCCACCGCGACGGCCAATGCATCACCCAGCGCCACCATCGCCGTGGTCGAAGCTGTTGGAGCCAGGCCCATCGTGCAGCCTTCCTGGGTTACAGCGCAACTCAAAAAAACTTCCGCCGCCGAAGCCAGCGTGGATTGCGAGCCCGCTTTCGATGACTTCACATTGGCCGGACGTTCGCGCCCGAGTTCGTCGCAGGTAATCGCAATCAGCGGAAGCCGCAGACGTTTAATGGTAGCCAGCAGCTGCAGGATTTCATCGGTCTCGCCACTAGCCGAAAGCGCAATCACTACATCTCCGTGAGCCAGCATACCGAGATCGCCGTGCAGCGCCTCTACCGGATGCATGAACAGTGACGGCGTTCCGGTCGAGCTGAGCGTGGCCGCGATCTTGCGGGCGATCAGTCCGCTCTTGCCCATTCCCGTTACCACCACCCTGCCGGGGCAGCAAAAAAGCAGTTCGACTCCGCGATTGAAAGCGTCCGCCATGGGACCGGCAATGCGATCTGCCAGATCAGACAGTGCCTGGGCCTCGATGCGGACTACGTTTTCGCCGACACGATTCATTGTGAGAAGGAGAAGAAAGGATGTTAGCAAAAAGCAGTGGTCGGTCGTCAGTGGCTAGTTATTGGAAAATTCGCAATGCCGGTGACTCGTGACAAACAATTTGTTGTGGGGGTACGGGCGCCCTCGCCCGTGCTTTCTCCAGCCACTCGTCACTGAACACTGCCTACCACACTCTGCAGGCGTCTTTGCTGACCATGGGATCTCCCGCCTTGCAGCTGAAGGCCTGATCGAAATCACTCGAGTTCTCAACTACACCGTCCACCCGCCACTTTCCTGGTGAATGCGGATCGGTCGTGACCCGCGCCCGCGCGAGCTCCGGCCGGCGCAGTTCGCACCATATGCGCGCGTATCCCAGATAAAAGCGCTGCTCCGGGGTGTAGCCGTCAATGGTCTGCGAGGCCTTGCCTAGCTTGTTGTCGTGGATGTAATGATGCAACGCGGCCAAAGCGATGCGCGCGCCACCGTTGTCGGCGGTGTTTTCACCGAGTGTGAGCCGCCCGTTCAACTTCAGGTCATCAATTACGGTGAAGTTGCTGTACTCGTTGGCAACACAGCTGGCGCGCTCTTCAAAGCGCGTGGCGTCTTCCGGCGTCCACCAGTCGCGGAGATTTCCCTGCGAATCATATTTCCGTCCCTGATCGTCGAAGCCGTGCGTCAGTTCATGTCCGATTACCACACCGATGCTGCCAAAGTTGGTCGCATCATCCGCATTTTTGTCGAAGAACGGAGGCTGCAGAATTCCCGCCGGAAATACAATTTCATTACGCGGCGGCGAATAGTAGGCGTTAACCGTCGGTGGAGTCATGCCCCATTCGTTGGGATCGGGTGGCTTGCCAATCTTGTTGATGTCGCGTTTGGACTCGAATTCATTCCCGCGAAAAAAATTTGGCAACAGGTCGCCGCGTTCAATGGTGAGGGTGCTGTAATTCCGCCAGACATTGGGATATCCGATTTTGTTGTGGATGGCATTCAATTTGAGCTGTGCCTGCTTCTTGGTTTCGTCCGACATCCAGGGCAGGTTCTGAATATCTTCAGACAGAGATTTCTCCAGCGCCTCCACCATCTTCAACATTCGCCGTTTGCCGTCGGCGCCGAAGGTTTTTTCCACGTAACGCTCGCCCAGCGCTTCCCCTACTTCGTCGTCCACCGCGGCGACGCAACGCTTCCACCGCGGCTTGATCTCCGATTGTCCGGTCAGCGCCTGCTGCATTTTGAAATTGGCGTCGACGAATGGTTGTGAAAGCCATGGCGCCGAGCCATCCAGCAAGTGCCAGGTCACGTAGGTCTTCCACGCGTCCAATGGCTCGGACTCCAAAAGCTGATTGACCTGCTTGAAAAATTCAGGATTGCTCACATTCAACTCTGAGATCTGGGGCGCGTTCACATCAGCGAAAAATTTTGCCAGCTGGAAATTTGGGGCCAGCTGCGACGCTTCCTGCTCCGTCATCTTGTGATCGCGTGTCTTCGGATCGCGCCGCTCAGTGCGGTCCATGGCGGCTTTGGCCAACGCGGTTTCAATGTGTAACACCGTCTTCGCCGACTCCTCAGCCTTTTCTTTCGGTTGCCCATCCAGGGTGAACAATTGGGTCGCGTATTCCAGAAACTGCTCACGAATCTGTTTCATGTGAGCATCGTCTTTAATGTAGTAATCGCGGTCGGGAAGCGAGAGTCCGCCCTGGTCGATGTATGCGATCACCATCTGCGCATTGTGGAGATCGATCTGGCTGTAAAAATTGAACAGCGGGTTGGGTCCGATCATATGCACCCGGGCGATTGCGTCGATCAGTCCTTGCTTGTCCTGCACTGCCGCGACCCGGTCGAGCTCGGGCTTAAGTGGTTGCAGGCCCCGGTCATCGACTGTCTTCTCATCCATGCACGACTCGTAGTAGTCGCCAATCTTCTGGTCGATGGAGTCGCGTTCGGGGTTCATCACTGCCGCCTTCTCCAGAATTGCGCGGAGAATATCGCGGTTGCGTTCCGCCAGTTCCGGAAAAGTGCCCCACGAGGACTGGTCAGGGGGAATTTTCGCCGTTTTCAGCCAATTGCCGCATGAGTATTGGTAAAAGTCGGTGCACGGATTGGCGCTTTTATCCACGGCGCTAAATGGCGCGGCCGGTTCGGCATCCGCTCCGGTTGCAGAACTATTCGACTGGGCCAAGCTGATGGGAATAATCGAGAGCAAAACCAGCAGAGCAAAAAGTAGACGCACGGTGACCTCATCGAGGAACTTGGGTGAACTGGCGATTTTAGGCTTAGGAGTGCTGGAGGGGCAAGGGCAGAGAAGCGAGCGTTGGCAGATTATTGACTTCCCGGACTTCGCTCTCCAATATATTGCTCGACAACTTTCTTCCACTTACCCTGAGCCTTAAGGATGAACTCAATCACATCTCGCAAAGCGCCGTCTCCGCCGCTGTGTTTCGTGACGTAGTGCGCGTCGCGCTTTACTTCATCGCGCGCATTGGCAACGGCTACCGCGAATCCGCAATTCCACATCACCGGCAAATCGATGACGTCATCGCCCACGTAGCAGGCGTCGGCCGCGGTCATGTTCTCCTTTTTCAAAATTTCTTTAAAAACACCGAGCTTGTCGTTGATTCCCTGGTGCACGTGATCGAGTTTCAAATCGCGTGCGCGCAGGGCCACCGTCTCCGATATTCTTTTCGTGATCAGGCCGGTCTTCATTCCGCCCAGTCGCGCCATCGATATTCCGGCGCCGTCGTGCGCGTTGTAGCCCTTGGCTTCGACAAAGCTCTCGCTGTGCAGGCCAAAGCCGCCCTGGCCGCCATGTTTAGCCGCCTGATCCCGGATACTTTGTTGCGCTCCGGGGGGAGCAGGGAAGAAATACAGTTTCCCGTCGGTCAACACTCCATCTACATCGAAGAGCAGCAGTTTGATTTTTTTGGCGCGCGCCTTGCTATCTGGCATGACGCGGATTTTAGCAGAGCACCCGAGCTGAGCTCCCTTTTTTCGGAACTGCTCCGTTCAGTGCGTTACCGACGCGGCGGTCTTCTCGCTGTTCCCCAGTGCAAGAACCATTGACATATCCTTCGGATAAATCACGTTGCGTCCACGCGCCAGAAAATGTCCGTATACCGATCGCGCAGCCCCGTAGGCTCCGAAGCCCGCGGTCAGAACTTGGGAGTGGGCAAACGCCGCCACCAGCGTGCCCACCAGCTTGAATCCCGAAGCGCCATTGAGCGCGCCTCCACCCCCACCGCCTGCAGCGCCTCCATGCACGCCATCGTGGTCTTCATCTGGATGAGACGAGCTAGCGGCCAACATCACCGCAATTCCCGTCGTGAGATATCGCGTCTTCGGAGCTTTCACTTGAGCGCCGCCCTCCGAGTCGAGAGCCAGGTTTTCGCCTTGCGCAACCTCAAGGCCTTCGAGGGTGGCCTCAACCTGCTGCTCAGTTCCGTTCGGAGGGACAACCTCGTGAAAGGTAATGCGCAACTGCCCGTTGCGGGCGAACCGCCGCGCAGGCCTGACTTGCAGTACGGTTCCCTTGAGTTCACTTCCTTCGGGTAGATAAAGTTTGTTCGCACTCACCAAAGGCTGACTCACTATCGCAACCACAGGGTCGCCCTTCTTACTCGTGGCCGAATCCAGAGGCGTAGTCAACCACGCGTGCACCGAGCCTCCCGATGGGGGCAATGTGCCGATCTCCGATATCGTCTCCGGTTTCAGCTGCTCGGATCCGAAGTCCAGAGCGTCCTGCACGTCAGCATTGAAGCTGGTCCCCGAATTCATATATTGCGGACGATACGGCGACTGCGTAAGCGCGAACCGTTCCAGCCGGTGCACCTTGTCCGGTCCGGAGACTTGCTTCTTCATTTCTGCGATCTGCTCCTTTAAGTCCTGTCGTGCCTGACTCAGTTTTCCTTTCGCTGCCGCTTTGCCTTCTGCAGCCTTGCTCTCCTTCGTTTGCTTCGCAGGCACGAATTGCAACACTCCCGCTCCCGGGGTCACCACGGTATGGATCGGCACCCGTCGTCCATCGGGCATCAGCAACTGGTCGAACTCGACACGAACTTTGTGCTCTGGCGAGAAATCCGCGTCCATCGCCGAGAGGGTTCGCATTCCGGCCGAAACGTCGTCAATCTCGGCGATCTTGCCTGTGACCTCAGTACCAACCGGAATCAGCAGCTTGTCGAACGCATAGATGGGTTCTGTAGTTTTGCCCCGGATGGGCTGGCCTACTCGCCGAATGCGAACTTCTTTGTCGAGCGCCACCTTCAAGGGTGTGCC
This sequence comes from Terriglobales bacterium, assembly GCA_036268595.1. Lineage (GTDB taxonomy): Bacteria > Acidobacteriota > Terriglobia > Terriglobales > Acidobacteriaceae > Gp1-AA145. The sequence continues at coordinate 2,986 of DATATW010000100.1, read as the reverse complement.
GGTCGGGACCGTGAGGGGAATGGAAGGAGCCTCGGGCTGCGTGGGAACTGACGTTTCAGGGGTCTTCTCCGGACGATGCTTGAGAGTTTGACCTCTCATGCCAATTGCTGTAACGAAAATCAGAGAAAAAGCACACAGAGAGGGTAAAAGAAAACGACGCATAAGATGCTTCCTAAGGGTATCTATTACCCAAGTACCTGTCATGAGGTGAACTGGCTTAGTTTGGCAAGTTTACCGGAAATTGTGGAGGCTGGCTTGACCGGATTACCTAAGCTGATGGATGTGAGCCGGAGAATGAAAGGTTGTCCTGATGCAAGCCCGAACATTCTCTCGGGCTCTTCGATCACGTGAGCTGCCGTTAAAGCACGTTCGTCTGATTCCCACGTGCTCTTTCAGGGGCCGCCGAGTACAGTGCCTGGAGACCACGTCTGTCCTGTGGGAAATGGGACGGATTCCGAGTTGCGACCGAGACGGCCTCCGAAATCCAGAACCAGCTCAGCGCGGCACTCTGTCAAAATGCAGAGTCCAATCAACCCAAAATGTAGAACCGGCTTCAAATTAGGCATATGTGTCGAACTCATCCTTATGTGCTTTCTGTAGGTGAAAATCGAGAACTCCTGTTGCTCCGAGAGGCAGTCCTCAGGAGCGCCGGATTCGACGTGTTTACAACGAACAATGAGAGTGAAGCTCTGGCAAGCATATCCCGTGGAAACTGCGGCGTGTTGCTGGTCTGTTACTCCACACCCTTCTCCATGAAGCAGCATTTGGCAGTCGAATACAGGAAACAGTGCCCTGACGGCAGAATCATTGCTGTGAGCAATGAGCATATAGAGAGGCTTGAGGTTGCCGACAGCTTTGTCTATGGAATTGAGGGCCCTGAAGTCTTGATCGATGCGATTCGTGGGATCACGCAGCAAGAATCAAAGTGCGAGGCTTAACCGTGAGCTGCTGCAAGAAGCCAGGCAGCTCTCCGGCTATTGCCTCGACCACGACGCAACCCCAATGGTTGTCGGACTCTCCAAGAGTTACGAGGTGGTGCAAGTGCCAAGACCTACATTGTTAATCGCCGAACCTGAACCGTTACAGGCTCTCTCAGTTCGCAAGTTGGTCCTTGAAACCGCCAAGTTTAACGTGCTTACGGCGCACTCGACCGGTGAGGCGCTGGATATCTTTCACATGTTTCCGAATGTTCCGGGAGTGATTCTGGTCGGGGAGTCGTCCATAGATTGTGAGAAGGTGGCTCTGGACATTAAGAATGCGTCGCATAACAAGCCCATCATCTATCTCCACGGCAGCGTAGGTGGCCGTTGCTCCAACTCCGATCACGATCTTTCCAGCCATGAACCGCAAGCTCTCCTGGAACTGGTTCGTTCGCTGTTCGGCGATCCCAGGACAACGGAAACTGATTCGGAGCGGGAACCAAACCTGACGAGTGCGAAGACAATTCCCGCGAGGCCTGTACCCTCAGTAAGCCGAAGGGAAAATGCTGAGCAGATGCGCAAGCAAGGCAATCAAGTCTAATCAAGGTCATGCGTTTCAAACAAATAGTCAAGTCCTACGACTCTGTAATCCCTTGCTAAAATGACAAACAGCTACTCGGGCCGGGATGGCGGAATTGGCAGACGCGCTGGACTTAGGATAATATTCGCGTTGTTCGGAGTGTAATCGCGATTTATCGCCAACCATGGGACTGCCACTCTCATTAGTCTTAGGATCGTTGGACTAGAGGTTCCGGGCACACTTCATTTTTTCAGAACTGCCCATTCACTCAAGAAGCTCGTGATTGCTTCGCCCGCCAGCTTGTTCCGCTCGCCAGTTGGCCACGCTGAGTTCCACAACAGATAACCACCGGGCGCTGTCAGCGTCTTCTGCTGGAACGCGACAGCACCGAGGATGGTGGTTTGCCATGCTCGATATTCAAGGTCATAGCCGGTGGCGGCAGTGGTGGTCCCAGGATCGCGGAGGTCTGCGATGTGGGTGCCGACATGAGCTATGGCGCGCGCAAGAGCATCACCTTTTAGCTTGTCCATGTCGAGGGTGCAATTGAACAGTAGGCCATCTGGCGAATCCTTGTCTCCCTTAGGCTCGTCGTTCTTCGGGACCTCATTTGGGATCCCAAAGCCCAGCTCCACGCCATTGTCGTCGCCCTCTTTGCCGAATGCTGCTGCGGCTCGTTCTACTTCCTTCCCAGCCTGGCTATCTGCGCCGAAAGCTCGCGCGGCGTGGTGGGTGGCGGCAACAGGATCTCCACCTCCGGATTCACGCGGCGAATCATCCTTCGTGGCGGAACTCACCCTGGAATAGTCGATTTCATGGGGAGTCACCTCGGTGACAGTTTGCAGCACCAGACGCGCTCGATACAGATTAAGGTTTCCAAAGCCGTCCGCACTGACAAACTTTCCGGCGCTGTCGCGAGTAACGCCCGCCTCCTTCACACCGTCGAGCCTGCCCACGAGAGTTGCTGTAACGGTGTAACGAGTGCAACCCAAGCACATGCCGCCAGACTTGTAGGGAGTGGAAAGCAGAGAGTCGAATTGTCTGAATTCTTTGTTTTTATCAATCTTGACGGAAGACCGATTTGCATTGCGCGTGGCCGCAGGATTATTCCGTCCGAGTTGCAGTTGAACCAATGCTGCGGGACCCGCTTTGCCTTTTGTCCCCTCGGGATAAGCGAGCCAAATGGCATTGATGGGCTGATTGCACGCTGCGTCCTTTAGAACAAATTCATCGAAGCCAGCGCTGACTGTACCCTTCACACGTACAGTTTTCCCATCGAATGACGAGGGGTTGGCTAGAATTTCGCAGGTAGTGATATCCACTATCTGCGCTGGCAGGAAAACTGAACTACAACAACAGAGCAAAAGAACAGAAATCAGCCATTTCATTGTCCATTGGTCTCCAGTCGGAGACGGATCATAACCCATCCCTTGTGACAGAGCAAACGCCTTTGGCGGGCATGAATGTTGTTAGCAGGCGATTACACTCA
>DATATW010000099.1:0-65424 GCA_036268595.1 Terriglobales bacterium | reverse complement strand
AACTCTGGACATCACCTCGTACCGCGACGACCTTTCGCCGCTGGCGAAGCCGGTGGTACACAAGACGGAGATCGGCTTTCCCATCACCGGTAAGAAGATCGTGCTGGTCGATGACGTTCTTTATACCGGGAGAACCACGCGTGCAGCCATGGACGCGCTGTTCCGCCAGGGGCGGCCCAAGCGGGTACAACTTTGCGTATTGATCGATCGCGGGCACCGGGAGCTTCCGATTGACGCAACTTTTGTTGGACGCAGGGTGCAGACCAGCGACCGCGAGAGCATTGAGCTGCTGCTCCGCGAGGTGGATGAGAGCGAAAAAGTTCTTTTAATGGAGAGACAGGACTAGCCGCCATGCCTGCTGCATCACAACAAGTCGCAAGGAGCGCGGCGCGTGGATCGCTGCTGGGAATGGAAGGAGTTTCCGCGGCGGAGATCACCAAGCTGCTGCAGTTGGCGCGGAAGATGAATCCGCAGAAGCCCAGGCCTTTGCTGCGAGACAAGCGCGTGCTGCTGCTGTTCTATGAGGCGTCGACCCGCACTCGCGCGTCATTTGAAATTGCCGCCAAGTCATTGGGTGCGACCACAACCCTGGTGCTCTCCAGCGGTTCGAGCATTGAGAAAGGCGAATCGCTGCTTGATACCGCCTACACATTGCGCGCGGTGGGAGCTGATGTGATTGTGGTGCGTCATCCCAATGCCGGGGCGCCGCATTTGATGGCGGCCCATCTGGATATTCCCGTGATTAACGCCGGCGATGGCATGCATGAACACCCGACCCAGGCCCTGCTCGACGCGTATACCATTCTGCGGCATAAGAAGAAACTTGCTGGCCTGCAAATTACGATCATCGGCGACATCTACCACAGCCGGGTGGCACGGTCAGCGATCCATCTTTTGAGCAAGTTTGGCGCGAAGGTGGTATTGTGCGGACCGCAAGAGCTCTTGCCGGAACTCGCGACCTCGCTGGCGCCCGGGCTGCACATCAGCCGCAGTTGCGAAGATGCAGTCCGCGGCGCTGATGTCGTGATGGTGCTGCGGGTACAACGGGAGCGGCTGGCGGGATTGAAGGTGCAGCTGCAGGATTACATCGCGCGTTACCAGATGACCATCGCGCGACTGAAGCTTGCGAAGAACGATGCGCTGCTCATGCATCCGGGGCCGATTATCCGCGGCCTCGAGTTGACATGGGAAGTCGCGGATTGCCCGCAATCGGTAATAGTCGAAGAAGTGAAGAATGGCGTGCCAGTGCGCATGGCAGTGCTGGCGCGGGCCTTGGGCAAGGGAAAGTAAGCCGCCATCGTGGACTTGGCGAAGAGAATTTTCTTAGGACTTGATGAAGCAATCGTCACAAAGTCGTAGTCTTTTGATCCATGGAGGGCGGGTCGTGGATCCCGCGGCGCAGGTTGATGCGCTGATGGATGTGCTGGTGCGTGATGGGCAAATCGCTGAAGTTGCGCTGCCCAACAAAATTCGTTCCGGCGGCGATGAAAAAATCGACGCGCGCGGGTTGATTGTTGCGCCCGGCTTTATTGATCTGCACGTTCATTTGCGCGAGCCCGGCCAGGCGTACAAGGAAACTATTGCCTCCGGAACGGCGGCCGCTGCCGCTGGCGGCTTCACTTCTGTCTGCTGCATGCCCAACACCACGCCGGTGCTCGATTCTCCGGAGTGGGTGACGTGGCTGCGGCAACCTCAGCGTGGAGCGGTGGTGAACGTATTCCCCATCGCAGCCGCCACCCAGGCGGGCAAAGGCGCTGTGCTTACGGATTTTCGCGCTCTGCAAAGAACTGGCGCGGTTGCAGTCAGCGATGACGGGAAACCCATCTTGAGCGAGACTACGATGCGCGAGGCGATGCGGGCCTCGGCGGAAATTAATTTTCCCGTGGTCCAGCATGCAGAAGATACCCGCGTCACCCAGGGCTGCTCGATGAACGAAAGCGAAACCTCGTTTCGCTTGGGACTGCGGGGAATGACCGATATGGCGGAAGCCGCCGTTGTAGACCGTGACGTCCAGTTGGCGCAACAATTTAACGGAGCGCGCTTGCACGTCGCCCACGTATCCACAGCGGAAGCGCTGAAGTCAGTGCGGCGCGGGAAGAAAAATCGCGCTCGCGTGACCTGCGAAGTCACGCCTCATCACTTCACGCTGACTGACGCGGACGTGCATGATTACGATACCAATTTCAAAATGAATCCTCCGTTGCGCTCCGTAGCCGACCGCGAAGCCATGCTGGTGGCATTGGCTGATGGCACCATTGATGCCATCGCAACCGACCACGCGCCACATGCGCCGCACGAAAAAATCATCGAGTTCGAGCGCGCAATGTTCGGAATCACCGGCCTCGAAACCGCTTTGGGTTTGGCCGTCAGCGTCCTGCATCTGCGGCAAAAAATTCCTTTGACTCGCATCGTCGAGTTGTTTACCGCCGGGCCGGCACGAGTTGTGGATGTTCGCGGCCGCGGGACTTTAATGCGCGGCAGCCATGCCGACGTCACCATCTTCGATCCCAAAAAACGCTGGACATTCGACGCCTCGAAGTCACGATCGAAATCGCATAACACTCCATTTGATGGCTGGTCACTCACCGGCAAGGTGGTAGCAACGATTGTGGCGGGAAGAGTCGTTTACCGAGCCGGGTAGGCGCCGTCCCTGCAGAGCTTCGGATCTTGCGTAATCCTTCCGAACAGGTGAGTGCTGGAGAGGCGATAAATGGCTAAGAGCCTCGCAAAGGAGGGGCAACTGCGCCAAGCATCCTAGAGCAGCACTTACCCCAAAATCCCCATTCGTTTGCCGACCGTCCCGAGAACCTCTAACGCCCGGTCCAATTCTTCGCGCGTATGGGTTGCGCTCATGATGGTGCGCACGCGAGCTTTTCCCTCAGGCACGGTAGGGAATGTAATCCCGGTGCCCAGCACGCCTTCTTTGAACAACTCGCGGGAGAACTCCATGGTGAGCTTACCGTCGCCAATGATGATCGGCGTAATGGGCGTCTCGCTGGCAGGCGTGGTTTTCCCACCAATATCGAATCCCAAAGAAGCCAGTTCTTTTTTCCAAAAGCGCGTGTTCTCCCAGAGTTTATCGATCCGCTCCGGTTCGTTTTCCAAGACCTCGAAAGCCGCGATACAAGTTGCCGCGACCGACGGTGGATGCGACGTCGAAAATAAAAACGGGCGCGCGCGATGGTACAGAAACTCGATCAGGTCGCGTGATCCGCAAACATAGCCGCCGAGTGCGCCAATGGCCTTCGACAACGTTCCCACCTGAATATCGACCCGTCCATGAACTTTGAAATGATCGACCGTGCCACGGCCATTACGACCGAGAACGCCAGATGCATGGGCATCATCGACCATCATGATTGCGCCATACTTCTCCGCCAGATCGCACAACGCCGGCAGCGGGCCAATATCGCCATCCATTGAAAAGACGCCGTCGGTGATCAGCAGTTTCTTGCCGGGTTGGTCGGCGACGCTGGCCAGCTTGGCTTCTGCATCCGCAATATTTTTATGCTCGAAGACCAGAATCTTTGCCCGCGACAGCCGGGCTCCGTCGATGATCGAAGCGTGGTTGAGCTGGTCGGAAACGATGAAATCTTCTTTACCCAGGACCGCTGATACCGTTCCGGCATTGGCGGCAAAGCCGGATTGAAAAACCACGCACGCCTCAGAATTTTTGAAGCGCGCAATCTTTTCTTCCAGCTCCATGTGAATTTTCATGGTGCCGGCGATGGTGCGCACTGCGCCGGAGCCAACGCCGTATTTGCGCGTGGCCGCGAGCGCGGCCTCCCGCAGCTTGGGATGCGTGGTCAATCCGAGATAATTGTTCGAGGCGAGGTTGATGACGTGCTTGCCGTCGAAGGTGCATTCCGGCGCCTGCTCGTCCTCGAGTACCCGCAGGCGGAAGTAGGTGCCTTTGGCCTTGAGATCGTTTAACTGGTCGGTCAGATAAGAAAGAGGATTGGTTCGAGTAGCGGTTGGCATGAAGCTCTCCGTACGGAGGTTAGTTTAAATGAGACGGAAGGGATGCGACGTCAGCTCTTTGTATGCTCCGGCAATCCAGAACGTCCCCGTTTAGACGTTCTTCTTCTCACGATCAGCCATGCGACGACGCCGATGATAGCGATCAGCACCACCCAATGAAAGTGATGGCTGAAAAAAATTCGCACCGCCCCAACCGCTCCCGGACCCAGGTAAATCACCAGCGCCGCAAGAGCAGTAAATCGAACGAAGCGTCCCAGAAAAATGGCGAGGACAAAATGGCTGATGCTCATTTCTGCAACCGCCGCCGCCAGAACGAAAGCTTTAAATGGCGTGGGCGGCGGCAGCATGGCCGGGAACATAAGACTCCAGAAGGGATGCTTTTCGAAGGCGTCGTGCAACTTTGCGAAACGTTCTGCCGACACCCGTTTGCGCAACAGTTCTTCGCCGCCGGCGTACCCTATGGCGTAGATGACCAGGCTTCCCAGCGCCGATCCTGCGGCCGCCATCAAAACATAAATCAGCCATTGCCGATGGTTCTGGGAAACATATCCGCCGACGACCAGGTCAATCGGCAAACCGAACGCGGCTCCGTCCAGCACCGCTGCCACCAATACTCCCCATGGCCCCAGCGGCTTCAGAATCGCCCACAGAAACGACGTGTAGCGGGCGAGGATGTGCTTGATGGCTTTCATTGCAGGGTTATTTCATGACAAAGCAAGGCGAGCATCTCTGGCTTCATGGCGATGTCGAAAGCGGTTCGCGATTTAGAGTTTACGCGAAAGGAATTATTTCAGGAGGCAATTCAATTGCTCATGTGTTCGGTCTTCCCGGCGAGAATCTGGATTGCGTGCGGCAGAACTTCGATTACAGATTGGAGAGAATCAACCGCTCCAGCCGGGCTTCCGGGCAGGTTCAGGACTACTGAAGAGGCATAAACTCCGCACACCCCGCGGCTCAGGACGGCGAAAGCAGTTTTTTTTTCTCCTTCGCGGCGCATACGCTCCGAGATCCCGTCCAGCATTCGGCCGCAGACCGCGCGGGTGGCCTCGGGGGTCACGTCGCGGGCAGAAATTCCTGTGCCTCCGGTGGTGACCACAAGCCGCGCTTTACGCGCCAACTCTACGATCGCCTTTTGGATACCCGCATGATCGTCGGCTACCACCCGGGTTTCTATCACCGAGAAGTGATGCTGCTCCAAGGCTTTCGCCACGGCGGGGCCAGACACATCATTGCGTTCGCCGCGGGCGCAGGAGTCGCTGATGGTGAGTACGGCGGCGCGAAAAGTTTCAGGAATCGAGGAGGACATCTTCTTCTTCCTCGGATTGATCGCCTCCGTCGCGGCGAGATTCATCCAACATGCGCAGGCCTTCCATGAGCAGGCCCTGGGTGTTGAGCGTAGTAGTCTGCTGTTTAGTTTTGCCGTCAAAATCGATCTGAAAACTGCCGCCGGTCCAGCTCAGGACTTCAAAAACTGCGGCGTCGCCCTTGAGTTGTCCGTACACCGCGTGCGGCACCTGGCCTTCGGCGAAGTACATGTCGCATTTATCTCTGTCGCGGGTGAGCGTGAGCAGACAGCTCTTACGCCCCATCTCAAGGGATTGCACCAGATCGATAACGTTCATCTGCGCCAGATTGCCCCGCACCACGCCATCTGAGGCCGCAGCCTTAGCCATTTTTTCGAGGGCAATTTTGTCGACCACCCGCTTGATCCGCTGCACGGCTTCTTTCAGGTAAAAAGGTTTTTCGACGAAGTCATCGGCCGGATGGTCCTGCACGGCGAGCTTTTCAGAAATGTCGGCCTTGGTGGCCATGAGGACGACAAAAATTCCGGAGGTCGTGGATCGGCTCTTGAGTTTGTCGACCAGCTGCCGGCCGTCCATTCCCGCCATGCGAAAGTCGCTGACCACCAGATCGGGCGCATCGTCCACGGCCTTAAGCAGGGCATCGGCGCCATCGCCGGCGGTGGTGATCTTGGCCAGCGGCATGAGGGCATCACGCAGCATCGCCAACACCATCGGGTTGTCATCCACCAGCAGGATTTTTACGTCACTCTGCATATAGCTATCAGCTTTCGGCCGACTTCCTTCGTGTACCTTCGTGTCCTTCGTGGTTTAAGATTCGAAAAGCAATAACCACAAAGGACATGAAGGAAACCAATATCAGCTAAACCCTATTTCTTGCGAACATAATCGCCGCTTTTGCCGCCCGACTTCCTTTGCAACACAATCTCTCGAATCTCAATTCCTTTATCCGCAGCTTTGCACATATCGTAAACCGTAAGCGCCGCTACGCTCACTGCAACCAGAGCTTCCATTTCCACGCCAGTTTCAGCGTTGGTTTTAACCTTGCTTGAGATCGCAATCCCATTCTCGCATTGCCGCAATTCGACATCAATGTGCGAAAGCGGCAAGGGGTGACAAAGAGGAATCAGGTCGGAGGTCTTTTTCGCGGCCATGATGCCGGCGAGCCGCGCCACTTCGAGAGGATCGCCCTTAGGATTATTGGCCAGCGTCCCCAGCACTTCCGGGGTCATCGCTACAAACGCGCTGGCCTCGGCTTCACGTGAGTTCGCCGACTTGGCAGACACGTCGACCATGCGCGCGCGTCCGGCATCGTCATAGTGAGAAAGCTTTGAGGACAATTGCGATTACCCGAAGAAAATTATCTTAGCAGCACCGGCACCCACTCACCGGCCTCAATCCGCTCGCGATCAGGCGGAATAACTGCATAACAATTCGCCCGCGCTACTGCTGCAATATCGCCGGAGCCATGCCAGCCGACCAGTTCGAGCTCGGCATGTTCGAATTGGCCGGACAGAATTGCCGGAAGAAATCGTTTCAGCCCGGTCTTGGTCCGGATTTCAGACTTCAATTTGGCGTAGGTAAACGTGAGTTGCCGGTGCAATTTTCCGGCCAGAGCCTCGAGCATCGCCTTGGCGAATAATTCGAAGGTGACCATGGTCGAGATGGGATTGCCGGGAAGGCCGAGGAAGTATTTGTGCTCCGAACCTTCGCGGGCGAGGGCGCCCGCGCCACACGAGGCAGTTCCACACGGCACACGGCCAAATACTACCGGCTTTCCTGGCTGGATTTGCGCGCCGGTGAAAAAGAATTCGGCTTTGAGTTCGGCAAGCGCCTGCTCCACCAGATCATACTTTCCCATGGATACGCCGCCAGTGATCAGCAATAAATCTGCGTCAAGACCTTCCAGCAGCAATTCGCGTAGCCGGGACGGCTCGTCGGGAGCGATTGGTAAAATCACGGGCTCGCCGCCCGCCGTCTGAATCTGCGCCGCCAGCGAGTAGCTGTTCGAATTGCGGATCTGATTGGGCCCTGGAGGAACGTCGATGTCCACAACTTCATCGCCGGTCGAAAGCACCGCTATGCGAGGCTTGGCGTGAACCAGCAGGCGTGAGCGGCCTACCGATGCGGCAATCGCAATCTCGGCATAGCCGACCCGAACACCCGGCGCCAAGAGCTTGTCTCCGCGTTTGGCTTCCGCTCCAGTGGCAACAATATTTTCATGTTGAGCGATTCGCCGGGTCACATGCACGCGATTCCCGGAGCGCGCGGTATGCTCGATCATCACTACGGCGTCGGCTCCTTCGGGAACAGGGGCCCCGGTCATGATGATCGCGGCATCCCCAGGCTGAACCCTTATTGAGGACGGAACTCCGCCAGCCCTGATCTCGCCAATAATCCGCAATTCCGCGGGTTTCTCGAGATCAGTGGCTCGAACCGCGTAGCCATCGCGGGTGGCCCGGGGAAATGGCGGAAAATCACGGTCCGCATGGATCGGCTCAGCCAGCACTCGTCCGTGGGCATCGAGCAAGTCGAGCAACTCCCTGCCTCGAGGTCGCAGCCGCGAGGCATGGTCTTCCACCACGGCGCGAGCTTCCTCAAAACTCAGAATGCTTAATTGTTCCGGCTGCGCGGCCATGGGGAAATGATAGGAGCACGCACAGCAGCACGCAACCGGGCGGAAACAGAATCAGTTTTCGTCGAAAGCGTGCTGGTATTGTTTCCAGTGTGACTCGACGACCTTCATCAGGCGCTGATATTCCGGATCGCCGCGCAAGCTGTCGAAGGTTTTATCGCGCTCGAACCAGGGATAATTATGGTTCCCGACATCGATTGTTCTCTGCAGCCAAAGCAGAGAGTGGTCTTTTTCGCCCAGCAAAGCGTAGATGCCGGCTAACCAATACGACATATCGCCATCGATGACAGCCTCGGGACGATAGGTAAATATCTTGGGATCTATCTTCTGGCGCTCGCCTCGAGCGGCATAGACAAACGCAGCCAGCAGCGCCGGCGCCTCATCGCCACTGTTCTTACCCAGTTCCACGGCGCGGGTAACTATGGGTTCAGCTTCAGCGAGCCGGTTTTCGTGATAGAGGAAGTAGCCGAGATATGCGGTCACCTTGAAGTGGTCAGGGTGCGCGGCCAAAGCTCGTCTCATCTCGTTCTCCGCATCCTGGGTGCGACCTGTGTAAAGCAACATTCGCGCATGCATCCAATAGATACGCGGCGTCGTCGGGTTTAAGGTTTCGCTGCGAAGGTAGGCCCGCTCGGCAGCCTCATCCAGGCCCGCGTAATGGCAGGCATAACCGAACATATCCCAGGCGAATTCCGAGTTGGGAGCCAGTTGGGTCGCGCGGCGCAATACTTTGAGCGCTTCCAGATTGTGTCCCCCTTCGGTAAGGGCAGTTCCAAGAACGCCGAGCGCCTCAGGAGAATTTGGGCTTAAATCCACGGCCTGACGTGCCTCCTGTTCTGCACGTTGCAAGTTCTCGCGAGCGTTGGCGTCGAAGTTTGCGGCTTCCATGCAATACAAGTACGCCAGCATGGCCCTCGCCTCAGCAAAGGAAGGATCTTTGTCCACCGCTTGCTGGGCGACTGCCTGGCCGCGATGGAGACTGTCTAACTTGCTCTGCATGTAATATTCGTTCAGGTAATAACGTGATTGCAAGTAGAGGTTGTAAGCTTCCGGCGACGCAGTCGTAGGCGCAGTCATGGCCACATGTTCCTGGCCGCTCACTTCAACGCTTAAGCCGTCCACCACTTTTTCCGCGACCTCGTCTTGAAACTTGAGCATGTCGGAAGCGCGAAGATCATAGCGCTGCGCCCAACGTGTCGACTGGTCCTGGCGATTGATCAACTGCACCGAAACCCGGATGACGCCGGGCTCGCGCTGGTAAGTGCCGTCGAGCACCGACTCCACGCCCATATCCTGAGCGACCTGCACTGGGTCGGCAGGCGAGCTCACATATTTCAGCACCGAACTGGTCGGCCGGACAGCAAGGTTATGCAAGGAAGTAAGCCGGGTGATGATGGCATCGGTCATGCCAATGCCCCAGGCTTTATCGGTATCGCGCCCGGAAATATCGCGGAAGGGCAGGACCGCGAGTGTACGAACTCGGGAAACATCCGAAGATGAAGCCCCACCCGCGGTAAGCGACGGCTTCGGGGTATGACCTTTCCAGATAAGCAGCACAGCCAACAAAACTATGGCGATCGCTCCAACTGCGATTAGCGGTATTCTTGCGCTGATCGTGCGCCCATCAGGCAGCGAACGCGCAGTGATCTTCCCGGAATCCCGATCCCGCTTGACCCGCTTGAGGTCGCCGCGAATCTCGGAGGCGTGCTGATAGCGGACCTCGCGGTCCTTCTCCAAAGCCTTTTCGAGAATGCGTTCAAGTTCAACGGGGACACCTGATTTGGAACGTGACGCCGGCTCCGGTTGGTCATTGAGTATGCCATCAAAAAACTCGGCGCTGGTGCCGCCGCGGAATGGCAACCGGCCGGTGGTCATCTCGTAGAGGACCACGCCAAAAGAAAAAATGTCAGTGCGTGCATCCAGAACTTTCCCGCGAGCTTGTTCGGGTGACATGTAAGCCACCGTGCCCAGAGTCGATCCCGGGCTGGTGAGGTGTTCTTGCGACATGGTCGGGCCATCAGCGGTCGAAGGAAATAAATTCTTCGCCAAGCCGAAATCCATAATTTTGGCTTGGCCGCGCGCAGTCACAAACAGGTTTGCGGGCTTAATGTCGCGATGCACAATGCCCTTGGTGTGTGCAGCATCGAGGCCGTCGGCGATTTGGGCGCCGAGTTCAAGCACATCATCAATGTCGAACGCGCCTCTCGCGATGCGGTGCTTGAGGGTTTCTCCTTCCAGTAGTTCCATCGCCAGGAATGGCTCTCCGCGATACTCATCAATTTCAAAGATGGTGCATATGTGAGGATGGTTAAGCGCTGACGCGGCGCGGGCCTCACGTTGAAAGCGTTCCAGCACTTCAGGATCGCGGCCGATCTCTGGCGGAAGAAACTTTAGCGCAACATGGCGGCCAAGCTTTAAGTCTTCAGCTTCGTAAACCACACCCATGCCGCCGCCGCCCAGCTTACGCAAGATACGGTAATGAGAGATGGTTTCGCCGACCATAATGAGAATTGCCCGATTAGGTTACCAGTCCGCCAAGCCCAAAGAGACCAGCCACTAAGATATATTGCCGCGCGACGAATAAACCAGTGGCTGGTGAAGCCTTCGAATGGACAGGGGAAGGCGTTCAGCGTTCCGACAATCCGAGTTTTTTGGCGAGCGCCCGAGGGTCCATGGCATGGGTCACGGCTATCTCCGGCGTGACAATTCCGGATTGCACCAGTTCTTCGATTTGAGAATCGATGCTCCAGTCGGCGGTTGTTTCAGGGTATTGTGCATCGTCGGAGCGACGGTGGCTTTCGTTTCTTAACAAACGGTCCAGGGGCTCTGATCCCGACTTCCACACCTCGAAGACCGCCATTCTGTGTTCATCCTGCTTGCGCGGAACCAGGCGTTGCGAGATCACGTAGCGAAGCATCCGGGTCAAGCGATCACGCGCCGGCCGCTGTTCCCCGGCAGGAAGCGCGCTTACGAATCTTTGTACCGCCTGCTGGGCATTAATCGTATTCATGGTCGAGAGCACCAGGTGCCCGGTTTCGGCGGCTTCAAGCGCCAGTTCCATGGTTGCAGGATCTTTGAGCTCTCCGACTGCGATTACATTCGGCGCCTGCCGCAGGGCCGCGCTCAAGGCCTGCAGCACGCTCGGTGTGTCGCTGTGCAACTCCCGCTGATGGATGGTCGAACGCTTGTGATTGTGCAGAAATTCGATGGGGTCCTCAATGGTGATGATGTGGCAGGTTTTATTTTCGTTAATGTGATCAAGCAGAGCGGCCAACGTGGAGGATTTCCCCGAGCCTCGCGGCCCCGTAATCAGCACCAGGCCATCATGCAGGCCGGCAATGTCGTGCAACTCTTCCGGCAGAGCGAGACTTTTGAAATCAGGAACCGTCGTCGGAATAACGCGCATCACGACGGCACAACTGCCTCGTTGAATGAAAATGTTTACCCGGAAACGCGCCACGCCCGGCAGGGCATAGGAGACATCGCAATATCCCTGCTCGCGCAACATGCTGAGGGCTGACTTGTTGTTAGCGATCAGCTCGGACGCCACCCGGCGTGTGTCATCGGCAGTAAGCGGCGGCATGCCGGACATTTCGAGTTCAACGAACTCTCCGTTCACCTGGATCTGGAATTTCTTGCCGGGAGAGAAAATGAGATCGCTGACGCGCGGGTTGGCCCGCAGAATTGCCGCCAGCAACTCGTCGGTTGCCGCCCCCGGTGACAGCGGGTCGAGCGAAACCTGTATGCGGGCGGTCCCGGTTGCTGCCATTGCGAGCCTGATCCCTTGAAACGCAGTGATTCAGGCTCAACTGTAGCGAACTTACCTCGCCCCCGGCTACAAAGAACAGGCAGTTCATAGACCTTGGTAACGCGCCCTAACAGACAAAAAGGAAAGGCGGCCAATGGCCGCCTTTCGTAAACCTAAACCACTACGGTTATGGCTTTTTCTTCGCGCCCTTCTTGCCGTAGGTGGTCTCAACCGTGGCATTCAGAGCGGTAAGCATTTGCTTGGCCTCGTCAGCGTGCGGGCCTGTGGGCTGGAGTTCGAGATACTTCTGGTAAGCCTCGGTCGTTCCATCAGGAGCCACGATCTTGCCGCTGGCGTCCGTGGTGGCCATGCCGACCAGGTTCTGCGCTTTCCAGAAATAAGCGTCGGCGCGGGTGGGGTCCGCCGCGATGGCTTTATCGAAAGCGTCGATGGCCTGCTTCCGGATCTTCACGTCGTTGGTGGTGTTTGAGTTGGTCAGCACCGCGCCGAGATTAAAGTAGTACTGGCCGGCGTGGGAAGGGTCGAGTTGGGCGGCCTGCTGATAGGCATCGACTGCTTCATCGGACTTTCCCAAACGCGCTGCGGCGGCTGCAAAATTATCGTAGTAAGCCGCCATTCTTTGGTTATCGAGGGCGGATTGAACTGCGCTCTTTCCGCCTTGAGCTGGCGCCGCATTTCCCTTCGGAGCGTTTGCCTGGCCGGGCTGGCCATTAGCTGGAGCTGCTTGACCATTCGCCGGCGGCTCCCCAGCGTCCTTGGCTTTCTTAATGTTGATGGCCTTTTGTAGATCGTTATAGGCCTCGGTATAGCGCTTGGTTTTTTCCGCAGGATCAGTAATGGTCTTGGCCGAATCCAGATAAGCGCCGCCCAGCCGGAACCACACCAGATCTTCGTTGGGCACCATTTGCGAGGCTTCATTTAGAGAAGCGATGGCGGCGTCATAATTGGGGGGAGTGGCCTGTTCGGCGGCATTGGCGGCTTTAAGCTTATCGTTCACCGACCCGATATTCTTGTTGTACTGCTCAACTTTGGCCTGTTGCTCCTGCATCTGCTTGACTTGCTCTTCGCTGATGCCTTTTTCTTTGGCCGTCTGCTGCACCGCCTGCTCCTGCGAAGCTTTCAGATCGAAATCCAAAGTCAGTTCGTCGGTGGTGACCTTGTAGTTGGTGGCTTTATCGAGTTCCTTGCCATCCTTGCTCAGCGTCACCGTATACGTTCCCACGTCAATGCCCAGCGAGAAATATTCGCCTTTCTTATTGGTTTTCAATTTGAAGGTGCGCCCGGTGTCGTCGTTATGCCATGTCACTTGGGCGTCAGCAATGGGATTGCCTTGCGCGTCTTTGCAAACGCCTTTCACGGTTGCGGTCTGCGACAGCGCGGGCAGCGCAAACAGCATTGCAAGAACAGAAATCATCAGTACATAAAAAACATTTCGCTTCATCGAAGCCTCCGGGGCCACACAAAGCCTGTCCGTCATGGGACAAGCGCGGCCAAATTTAAACGCTCTGCACGACAGGGACATAAGGAAGCGGATCAACGGCCCCCGCTTCATGAAACGCTCTGAGCCGCAATACGCAGCTATCACAAACTCCGCAGGCGCGGTCTTCGCGGCTGTAACATGACCACGTTAAATCGAACGGCGCGCCCAGATCAAGGCCGAGGCGCACAATCTCAGACTTGCGCAGGGCGATCAGCGGTGTCACCACTTCGATGCATCCTTCTTTTGTCCCGGCGCGAATTACCTGATTAAATGCCTCGTAATATGCGGGACGGCAGTCAGGGTAGCCGGAACTGTCCTGCTCGACTGCGCCAATATAAATCTTCGATGCACCCAGCACCTCTGCCCAGCTCACGGCTACGGACAAAAAATGCGCATTGCGAAACGGGACGTAAGTCACCGGAATATCGCTACCAATCTCATGCGATTCAGGGACGGCGATATTTTCATCGGTCAATGCCGATCCACCGATCAACCTGAAGGCCTCATTACGTACTACCATGCGATCGTCAATTCCCAGCCGGTCGCATATTCGTTCGAACGACTCCCGTTCGCGTTGCTCGGTGCGTTGACCATAACTGATGTGCAGCGCCGCCGCATCGTGATCACGGGCTGCCAGGGCCGCGCAGACGCATGAGTCCATCCCTCCACTGAGGAGAACGACCGCGCGAGATGTGTCGGATTGAATCATGCTCGCAATTGCAGATTTCAGATTGAAGATTTCAGATTTAAGTTCCGCAATCTACAATCTCAAATCTGCAATCGCACTACACTCCCTTGAGCGCCGGATCCCAAATCAACTTGTGAATCTGCAGTCCTAGCCGCCCCGGAACATTATCTTCCAGCATCCACTCCGCCAACTGCTGAGGATCGAGTAGGCAATTGGATGCGTCCCGTGCGCCTGAAGCATTCTTGGTGAAGGCCGGTGAAAACAGAACCGCGTTCACGCGCTCGGCAAGATCATGCCGGCTCGCGAAATCGCGGGCGAATTCGTAATCGCCGCGGCTGCTGATCACAAATTTGACTTCATCGTGCGGCTGCATCGCTTCCAGATTTTCGATGCAAAAGCTATCGCCCTCACCTGAATCCGGACATTTCACATCCACGATCTTCACCACTTGCGCTGGAACCAGCTCCAGTGGCCGCTCTCCGCTGGTCTCGATCAACACCTTATAACCGCATTCCAGCATGCGCTGCATCAGCGGTATCAGTTCACGCTCCTGCAGCATGGGTTCGCCGCCGGTGATCTCAACCAGCCCGGGCGTTGGACTCAATCGTTCAACCTCCTCGAACACCTGCTCGGCGGTCATCTTTTTCCCGCCGTAAAAACTGTATTCCGTGTCGCACCACGAGCAGCGCAGATTGCACCCCGTCAGCCGCACGAACACGCACGGCAGCCCAGCGTACGTCGATTCTCCCTGCAGCGACTTGTAAATTTCGGTGATCTGCATGAGTACTCAGCCTCAGATTATGGGGAGACGGGCGTCTCGCCCGTCCTGCGCGCACTTCCTCCAGCCCTTTCTTACTCGCTGTACTTTGCCGTCGTGTTGTCCGTCTCGAACACCGTCACATCTTTCACGCGTACGCGCCCGTCGGTGACTTTTGTCAGCCGCCCACTGGTCTCGTCATAAAAATACTTGGCGAGATTTTCGGCTGAAGGGTTCAGCTCGATAAACGGCTCAACTTCGTTGATCATCTGGTGGTCCAGCCGGTCGATGACGTGGCGCATCACTTCCCGCAAATCTTTGAAATCCAGCAACAGCCCGGCTTTATCGAGTTCCTTGCCAGCAAGCGTGACCCGGATTTTATAGTTGTGGCCGTGCGGCTTTTCGCACTTGCCCTTGTAGTTGCGCAAGTAGTGGCCGGCGGCAAATGAATCTTCAACCGTGACTTCGAACATGGAACCTCGGGAAGCGAAGTAATGACAATCTGATATTTTACCGCTTTGGCGCGGGGTGGGTCGCCATGCCGGCGGAATGCCGCGTCAGGCACGCATGGAGCGGTAAGTCTTAAGGCAGCGGGAGGCAGTTTCCAGTTCGCTGAAGCGGCTACCCTCCTGCTCGATCAGGTAGTACTCGACTCCACCTACGCTTTCAGCCGCGGCGAAAATATCTTGCCACTTCGCGGCCCCTTCTCCGAACAAAACCTTGTACCCTTTGGCCGGATCGGATGACCAGTCTTTCAAATGCAACGAGTGAATTCGCCCCGGGTTCGCGCGGATCCAGGCTGCCGGATCTGAGCCGGCTTCAATGCAGGTGCCGACATCGAGTTGCAGCATAATCGTGGGCTTCGTGTTCCTGGCAAGAACTTCCATCGGGCGAACGCCATCAATCGGCCGCCATTCCGCGTCGTGATTATGATACCCGGGGCTTAACCCGGATGGCTCGAGCGTCTCCGCGGCGGAGTTGAGTTTGTCAGCAACGGCTTTCCATGCGTCCAGCGTGGGCTTCGCGTCCGAATAAGCCCATACCATGTACTTCGTGCCCAGAATGAGATTTAAATCGCGGGCATGATTGATGTTCTCTGCGCTGAAAAATTTGTCGTCATTATGGGTCGAGTAGCAGCGAATGCCAAGCTCATCGAGCAGCTTGCGCATCTGCCTGGCTTGGGCGTCGCTCCAGTCGAAATATGGCGCATAAAACTCAACGCATTGGTATCCCATTTTCGCGACAGCGCGGATCGTAGCTTCGGGATCTTTATTCAGTTCCTCGCGGACCGAGTACAGCTCCAGACCGACAGGTACAGCGGACGATGAGGCTGAAGCTTTGAGCGCCCAGGGAAGCGCTGCTGAAAGTGCAAGAAAAGAGCGGCGACTCAAAGACATGGCAGACATACTACCCCAGCAGTTTAATCACTATGTGGTCATAATTATATGACCATAGTCATGATATACTGATCTGGCGTCAAAGGATGATGTATGAAAAAAATCCCGGCCGGGCAATTCAAAGCTAAGTGCCTGGCGATCATGGACCGGGTGCAAAAGACGGGAGAGTCCGTCCTGATCACAAAACACGGGAAAGCGGTCGCGCGATTATCGCCGGCCCCAAGCGCGCCGGAAGATGTCTTTGGCTATATGGCAGGTAAGGTCAAAATAGTGGGCGATATTGTGGGCCCAGTTACGCCGCTTGAGGACTGGGAAACCAAGTGATCCTTCTCGACACCCACGTTCTCATCTGGATGTCGAGCGACCCCGGCCGATTATCCTCCAAGGCGCGCCAGCAAATCATCGATGCCCGGCGTAACACCGGCCTCGCCATAGCCGATATTACGCTATGGGAGCTGGCATGGCTGGCAGAGCATCAGCGGATCTTGTATTCGGGAAGTGTAGAGTCGTTCGTCCGCGAAACCGTGTCGCGAGTGGTGGTCAAGGCGATGAGTCCCGAAATCGTAGCCGTGGCCGCTCACCTGCCCGACAATTATCCGAAAGACCCAATCGACCGCTTAATTGGCTCGACCGCAATTGTCGAGGGAATGGCGCTCATTACCGCGGACGATAAAATCCGCAATTCAGGGATCGTCGAGTGCATCTGGTAATCTCGGAGCGCTAATATCCCTGCGGTTGCGGCTGGTATGGTCCAGCGTTATTGCGCGCCCTTGGCAACACCACTCCGCCCTGGATCTGCGGAATTCCGAAGTGTCCGCCCAGGTGTGCCAAGTCAATGGGACTGATTGCGCATGAGACGGAAACGAAATTGACTTGGTTCGGTCCGGCGAACAAAACGGCTACGTTCCTGATCGTAGTGTTGTCGAGCCGGACCCAGATGTCGGTTCCGCCGGGGCCGCCATCGCGCGAACGCGAACCTGATACGTGCTGCCACCCGGCGGCGCGATACTGCTGCCGCACATCGGCCAGAATTCTGGGGTCATACATGCCATATCCAGGAAACCGAAAATGGTGCACCGACACCCCATCGACGCCGGCGATAACGCGGCGGAAATCAGAGTCATCCTGGTCCATCTTAGAAGCCAGCACCAGCATGGAATGATCGAGGTTGAACTCGGTCCGTGAGGACGAGCTCTGCCCGAGAGCTTCGATGGCTTCAGGTGTCCAGTTTTGCGGAGGCCGCATGCGCGCGGGCGGCGGAGGCGGCACTGCTGCCTGGCGCTGGGTTCGGTAGTCGGGCGGATTCTGCTGCTCTGGCTGATTATGGTAGTCCGGAGTGTTCTGCTGCTGCGGCTGGTGTCCATAATCCGGCGGGTTCTGCCTTGGTTCCGTCCGGTAGTCTGGCGGATTCTGATCATCCTGCTGGGACTGAGGGGTCGCGTAAATCCGAGGGTCGGGCTTGTCCTGGGCGAAGGCTAAAACCGTCATCAGACTGAAAATAAATGAGATGATAGTAAAAAGTCGGGAGAGTGTCACGATGCGCCTCGAAAAATAACCAGGGGATAAGATCGAGCCATCAAACTGAAACCCTACACGACCTAATTAGTTTCCGGACAATCTTCGAGCAATTGCTCCATTAAACGAAGCCAGGAAAGACCTTACCATATTGTAAGGAATACCGGTTTGCTGTAAGATTTCTACATGCCAGCTGCTACCGTCACCTCAAAAGGCCAAATTACGATTCCGGCGCCCGTTCGAATAGCTTTGGGTTTGGATGCGGGTGACCGCGTGGAATTCGTGGAAATAGAAAAGGGACGCTTCGCGATTATGCCTGCAACCGTACCTTTGCGGCGATTGAAAGGCATTATTAGCAAACCTGAAAAGCCAGTTTCTATTGAACAGATGAACACCGCGATTGCCCAACGGCGCGCCGGGACGCTCTTGAAAAAGAAATGATCGGCCTCGACACTAACGTACTCGTTCGCTATCTGGTTCAGGACGATCCCGAACAATCTGCGGCAGCCGGAAGCCTATTCGACACCTTCACCGCCGAAGCTCCCGGATTCATTTCCACCGTCTCAATCGTGGAACTCGTCTGGGTACTGCAAAGCTGTTACGAAACTGGCCGCCACGAGATCCAAGGCGTGATGGAAGATTTGCTGCGCACCCGTGAACTGGTAGTCGAACGCGCCGAATTGATTTGGCAATCGCTACGTATATTCACGCAAGGAAACGCGGACTTCGCTGATTGCGTGATCGAACGCTGCGGCCAAGCCGCAGGCTGCGATTACACAATTACCTTTGACCAAAGCGCTGCAAAAACCGCAGGCATGAAGCTACTTCGGTAGATTGCGAAGCTCAGTTCCAGAACCCAATCAACTCCTGATTTTCTTCGCCCCCGCGTCCCATACCGCCGGCGTGTTCTTAAAGTAAGAATAGTTTGCCAAGTGGCATCCCAGGGCGGCGTTGTTCCCGAACTCTTCGTTTTCCACCACCTTCTTACGCGAACGGACCGCATTGAAGAAGTTGGTCTGGTGATCGACCAGGTCGCTGTAGCCTTCGGGAGCGGCAAAGACCTCCGTCGCCTCTTCGACTTTAACTTTGTAGTAGGGATGCTCCTTTTCGAAGTTTGCCAGGTACTCGTTGCGCAGTTTTTCCGGCCAGCCATAAATCGAATAGCTCTCCGGCTGCGGACGCGTATCCTGCGGCGTATATGTCAGGGTCTGGCCGCGAATAATCGCTGTTCCCTTCGTCCCATAGAAGCCGATGAAGTCTCCCTGGTCATTCATTAAGTTGCAGCGCAGGTAAACTCGGAAATTCGGGTATTCGTAAAACGTCTCAATCAGATCGGGATAATCGCGGCCATCTTTAAAGTGGAACAGCCCGCCGGTGGACTCGGCCCGGGTGGCTACAGTGTTGATACCTGCAACGAAACTGATCCCGGAAATCAAGTGGACGAACAAATCTCCCGCCAGGCCCTCGCCGTAGTCGGTGAAGCAGCGCCAGCGGAAAAAGCGCACCGGATCAAACGGCCGCTTGGGAGCATTGCCCAGGAACGCGTTCCAGTCGATGGTCTGCGGACTGGCATCGGGAGGAATCGGATACACCCAGGCGCCGCTCGGCGAGTTGCGGTCCCAGTAAGCTTCAATGTGATAAACATCGCCGAGCTTTCCGCTGTCATAAAGTTCTTTAGCTTGCGCGTACACGATCGATGAAACCCGCTGACTGCCGATCTGCACAATCCGATTGGCCTTCTGTGCGGAGTCAATCATGGAGAAGCCATCTTCGACGGTGTGCGACATCGGCTTCTCGCAATAAATGTCTTTTCCGGCGGCGCATGCGTCTTCGAAAATTCGCCGGTGATTATGGTCGGGCACGGCAATGATGACCGCGTCCACATCTTTGCGATCAAGAATTTCCCTATAGTTCCGGGTGGCAGGAACGTTCGGATTTCTCACAGCTTCCTGCGCTGCAGTATGGCGGGAATCATAAAGATCGCACACGGCGACGCATTCAATGCCAGCGACATGTGTGGTCGCGCTTAACAACTCACAACCGCGCACTCCGGTTCCGATGGAGGCAAAACGGAGGGTGTCGCTGGGCGCAACCGGCCTTGGCGATGCCCAAACATTTTTCGGTTGCAGCAAAGTGAATTTTGCGGCGGCGCCAGTGGCCGCTGATGCGGTCCCAACCCGAATGAAGTCACGACGAGTCCAATTGTTATTTTTCAATTTCAGCCTCTCCGATAAAGGAATTAATTGCTGCTTATAACCAGTCTAAGGCGAAGGGCTTTGCGCCACTTGCGGCTCCCGCGCTCGAGCCAGTAACTTTTTCAACTTACCTTCGGAAGCGTCACCGATTTTTTCATCCTGCAGCACGCCGTCGGCGTCTATGGTGAAAGTTTGCGGAATCGCCCGCACTTCAAACAAAGTTGATATTGGGCCGGTGAAACCGCCGTCTCGGTATTGCAACCAGTTCATTCCGTTCTTCGAAATGAACTCCTTCCACTTGTCTTGGTTATCATCGAGACTGACACTTAATATTACAAGCGGCTGACCTTGAAATTTCTTTGCAATGTCTTTCATATGCGGCAAGGCCTCCCGGCAGGGACCGCACCAAGTCGCCCAGAAGTCGAGTAGCACTACCTTGCCTTTAAAGTCATCCAGCGACACTCGTTGTCCATCTGCGGTCATGACTTCAAAAGCCGGAGCCATTCGGGCGCGCGCCAAGCTGGGTTCGCTTATATAGCGGAGAGCGCGCCGGCGATCAAGATCGTCGGTGGTTTCCATCTTCACAAACTTTTCGAATTGCGCTTTGGCGGCATCGTCCTGATTCAGGTGAGCCAGGGCCTGCCCGTCTATGAAAATCGCGTTCGGAAAATTTGGATACGAAGTAAGTGCTTTGGTCATTTCATCGTGAGCGCCAGCATACAACTCGTCCTTTTTCCTCGAAAGGGCTTCATTCATCCACACCATGCCCAGACTATAGTGTGCAATGGCTAGATTCTTATTTCCCTGGGCGCTGGCAGTCATTTGCTCACCCGCCGCCTCCGCGCTCTTCCAGTCGTGTAGTTCCACGGCATACTTCAGAATCTTTCGTTGACAGCCGAGGCAATGCCCGCCATCCTGCTTGTCTGCCTTTTTGAAACTATCTAGAGCCAACCCGTGTTGATGCTTGTTCAGATATTCAAGTCCCTGGTTGTAAGTTTTTTGCGCCTTCTCGCTGGTGGGACCCTCGTTGTCGTTGGCTTGCTGGGCCTTCAACGGAGTCAGGGTGCAGCAAATAACAAGCAGAATCGCAGCCGATCGCATATTGGCAACCTCGAAGCAGGCTGCGTGACAAAATACCACGAACTCTGGATTTGTGCGAGAACTTTGAAAAAGCCGATGCCGGCCGAAATCCAGTAGAAAAACGATTAGACTTCCACGGTTGCGCCTGCGCCACGTCTTTTTCTTTGATTCGCCTGCAGTACCTTTTTCCTTAAGCGCAGCGACTTGGGGGTGACCTCGACGAACTCGTCATCGGCAATGAATTCAATGGCTTGTTCGAGATTGAGCTGTTTGAATGGAACCAGGCGGATAGCCTCGTCCGCCGTCGACGAGCGCATGTTGGTCAGCTTCTTCTCGCGGACCACGTTTACGTCGAGGTCGGTGTCTTTCGCGTTCTCGCCAATGATCATGCCTTCATAAACATCGATGGCTGGGCCCACGAACAATTCGCCGCGCTCCTGCAAGTTCCATAGCGCGTACGACGTGGTCACGCCCGCGCGGTCGGAAACCAGCGCACCGGTTGGCCGGTGCGGAATTTCGCCTTGCCATTGGATGTATCCATCGAACAGCGAATTCATCACAATCGTGCCGCGCGTGTCGGTCAGCAACTGGCTGCGCAGACCAATCAGGCCGCGGCTGGGCACGCGAAATTCCACACGCACACGCCCGTATCCGTGGTTGTGCATATTGGCGACTTCGCCTTTGCGCTCTCCTAGTTGTTGCATCACCACGCCCACGAATGCTTCCGGGACATCGATGGTCAAATGCTCCACAGGCTCCATCAGCTTGCCATCGACGCGCTTAGTGACGATCTCCGGCTTGCCCACCATCAACTCGTACCCTTCACGCCGCATCATCTCAATCAGGATCGAGAGCTGCAGTTCACCTCGGCCCATGACTTTGAATGAATCGGTGCTCTCGGTTTCGTCCACGCGAATGGAAACGTTGGTAAGTAACTCTTTTTGCAGCCGCTCGCGCAGATTGCGCGAAGTCACGTAAGTTCCGTCGCGCCCCGCGAACGGGGAAGTATTCACGGTGAACTGAATCGCAATGGTCGGCTCGTCGATGGCGATGTGTTGAAGCGGCGCCGGATTTTCGACGTCGGTAATGGTCTCGCCGATAGTGATGCCTTCGACCCCCGCGACCGCGATGATGTCGCCCAACTCGGTTTGGGTGATGTCGGTGCGCTTCAATCCTGAAAAAGAAAACAACTTTGTAATTTTCGTCTTCTCGATCGCGCCGCCGATTTTGGCGATCGCGACTTCTTCTCCGGTCCGCATGGTGCCGTTGAAGACCCGCGCAATCGCCAAGCGCCCCAGGTAATCGCTATAGTCGAGATTCGCCACCAGAATTTGCAACGGTCCCGCAGCATCGCCTTTAGGCGCGGGAATTCTTTTCACAATTGCTTCAAAAAGCGGCTGCAGGTCTTCGCCTCCGCCTTTGATATCGGTAGAAGCCGTGCCTGCCTTGGCATTGGTATAAAGCACAGGAAAATCCAGCTGCTCTTCGGCAGCGTCGAGGTCGATAAAGAGGTCGTATATCTCGTTCAGAACTTCCTGCGGACGCGCATCCGGACGGTCGATCTTATTGATCACCACAATCGGCGGCAGCCTCGACTCCAGCGCTTTACTCAGCACATAACGAGTCTGCGGCAACGGGCCTTCGCTGGCGTCCACCAACAGCATGGCGCCATCCACCATTTTCAGCGCGCGCTCCACTTCGCCGCCGAAGTCGCTATGGCCTGGCGTATCCACAATGTTGATCTTCACATCGTGATAAAAAATCGCGGTGTTCTTGGCCAGAATAGTGATGCCGCGCTCGCGCTCCAACTCGTTCGAATCCATGACTCGTTCGACGACGGCCTCATTGGCGCGGAATGTGCCGCTCTGGCGCAGCATGGCGTCGACCAGCGTGGTCTTGCCGTGGTCAACGTGCGCGATAATTGCTATGTTGCGAATGCCTGAACTCAAGTAGATTTCCTTCCGGGTGAGAGAAACTGCTGTATCTACTTTACCTTATAGACGCCGGTTTCGATCAGAGCTCGGACGGTTGCGCAGATTGAGAGAAGGATTGAGAGTAACGGGAGAGACACTCCCGTGCTGTTGGAGGCTCCTTTGGGCGCAAAGGCTTAAGATATAGCACTCTGAGAAGCAGAGTGACGCCGCTCCACAACGGCTATAATGCTGCTCTTGAAGTTCTAGCAAGGAGGAACTCATGTCGCAATCTATTCCTGATAAGTACCGCGATCTTTTCAGCAAACGGGCATTTGCCAGCCTCTCGACCCTCATGCCCGATGGCAGCCCCCAGGTCACCCCGGTGTGGGTCGATCTCGATGGCGATCTGGTACTGGTAAACACTGCCCGTGGCCGCCAGAAAGACAAGAACATGCGGCGCGATCCCCGCGTGGCGATGGCCATTATCGATCCCGAAAATCCTTATCGTTACATCGAGGTTCGCGGACGCGTCGCTGAGATCACGGAAGAAGGCGCCGACGCCCACATCGACAAAATGGCGAAAAAATATCTGGGTGCTGATAAATACCCATACCGCCAAGCGAGTGAGACCCGGGTCATCTTCAAGATCCAGGCTGAGCGCGTAAATACCATGGGGTAAGACCGGCTCTAGTTCTCAAGCTTTAGCTGCTCGCTTCCGCAGCTTTGACCGGGTGGTGAAATGGCATCTTCGATACTTGAGTCGTCGCGATTAACTGAAAAGACGAAGCAACTTGATCTGGAACGGGTCCGCGCGCAGTTTCCCTCGCTCTTGCGCGAGGTTAACGGGCATCGTGCCGCGTTTCTCGATGGCCCCGGCGGGACACAGGTTCCGCAACGGGTGATCGACGCAATTTCAGACTACCTTCGCGCCCACAATGCCAATACCGGCGGCGCCTACGCAACCAGCCGGGAGACCGACAGTGTGATCGCGGACGCGCGCGCGGCAATGGCAGATTTTCTCGGCTGCGGTCCAGATGAAATTGTTTTCGGGCCGAACATGACTACGCTGACGTTCGCTATCAGCCGCGCGATTGGACGGGAGTTGAAACCCGGCGACGAAATTCTGCTGACCCATCTCGATCACGATGCCAACGTATCGCCATGGCGGGGGCTGGAAGAATGCGGCGTGAAGATTCAGTTTGCGGACATTCATGAGCAGGATTGCACCTTAAACCTGGAGGACCTGACCCGCAAAATTAATCCGCGGACGAAGGTAGTCGCGGTTGGATATGCCTCAAACGCGGTCGGCACAATCAATGACGTGAAGACAATCATTCGCCTCGCGCATGACGCCGGTGCGATGGCCTACATCGATGCCGTGCATTACGCGCCGCACGGGCCGATTGATGTTCGCGAACTGGATTGCGATTTTCTTGCCTGCTCAACTTACAAATTCTTCGGCCCGCATATGGGGGTGCTGTATGGAAAGCGCGAACATCTGGCGCGGCTTCAGCCCTACAAACTTCGCGCCAACAGCAACGCCGTTCCCCAGCGCTGGGAGTGGGGTACGCTGAACCATGAATGCATAGCGGGAATCAGCGCATGCGTGGAGTATCTAGCGGAGTTGGGTAGAAGTGTGGCGCCGTCTTCTGTTCGGCGGCAAGCCCTGATGTCCGCTTACGGCGCAATTCAATCCCATGAACGTAAGCTGATGGAGCGCATGATTCGCGGGCTGAAGGAAATTCCCGGACTGCGGCTGTACGGAATCAGCGATAGCGCGCGGCTGGAGTCACGCTGCCCGACATTCGCCGTCCGAATCGATGGCCACACGCCTCTCGAACTTGCCACCAAACTCGGCGAGCGCGGCATCTTCACCTGGGACGGCAACTACTACGCCATCAACTTGTCTGAGCGCTTGGGTGTAGAACAAAGCGGCGGATTCCTGCGGATCGGCCTGGTGCATTACAACACCGAAGACGAAGTGGATCGCCTGCTGGACGGGCTGCGTTCGGAGTGAGATCCCGCTACTTCCACCACCTATCGTGCAGCGCAATCAACACGCTGATCGCCGTGGTCAACGCGGCATTCACCAACCGGTCATAAACTCCGCGGCGCACGTCGTTGCGTTCGAGGGTGATGACGCGGTCCTCCAAAACGCCGAACCTGCCTCGCTGTCCGCTGCCAACCAGCATTTCCATCTTTACTTCTAGCCGCGCGAGTTTTTCGAGCACCTCACACTGAAAATCGTTGTCGGTAACGCGCACCACCAGCGGATGCTTGCTGGCCTCATGCGCGCGGACGCTCTGGTCGTTTGAATCTTGGGTTCGGTTATTCATAAGAACAGCCATCAGCAGTCAGCATTCAGCCGTCAGCCAAAGAAAGCGGACGCCCGATCGAAAGTGGAGCTAGAACGGGTAATCAATATGCAGTGCCGCCGAATGCCGTGAATATCTGGGCGGGACGGAGGCGTCGTATTGCCGTAAAAAATAATCCTCGACTTTGGTCAGCCGCGGCAAGGTGAAGGCTTGAGTGGTGAAACGTCCCGCCAAGTTTTCGTCATTGAATTGACCCCAACCCTGATCGCTCCATCGGACTTCAATCCCACCGCCAGTTGGTGGTGGAATTCCGGCATCAATGCTGGCCGTTGTCGACGCCACTGCTGTGATCTGCGCCGAAGTCAGATCGGCCAGAACCGTCGAGCCGACCTGCGCATTGGTAATTGCGTCGATGTTGAGTGGAGAGGAGACTGTAGCGGCCGCTAATTCGAATGACAGAGTTTTGGCCGCCTCGTCGGCAAATTGAATTTTGTAGCGGCTGTGTTCCCCAGACAAGTCCTGGACTGTAATTTCTATCTCGCGCACGATAGCCTGAAAATT
This sequence comes from Terriglobales bacterium, assembly GCA_036268595.1. Lineage (GTDB taxonomy): Bacteria > Acidobacteriota > Terriglobia > Terriglobales > Acidobacteriaceae > Gp1-AA145. The sequence continues at coordinate 39,837 of DATATW010000099.1, read as the reverse complement.
CGCCGAGCACGAAGGAACAATTATGGCCAGCGCATCGCCGGGAAAAATATCTTGCGCGGCGCCCGGGAGGAAGTCGCTCCAGGTTTCATATTTTCCGGCCCAACCGGCAGTTGCGCCATCGGACAAAACAGCCAGCGCTGCATTTTCGCAATCTCCCGTTGTGCGGGCGAGCGGCGATTTTACGTGCCGGACCGCGCTGCGCACGCCATTATCGATCCCGCGCTGCTGGGCGGTAATGCCAGCCGGATTTGTGACTCGCGCCATCGCCCTGCCAACTGTCGCGAGCAACGAGTCGCTGCCATATTGCCCACGATAATGGACTTCAACATATTGATTAGTTGCGGGAACATAGGCACTGAAAAAATCGAGAGTGGTCCCGGAAATCACGTTGCACTCGCACCCCGAGGAGAGCGGTCCAACCAGCCGCGAGATATACGGCTGCCCCGGAAGCGAGGTCCGCACCTCGACATCTGGCGCCTGGAGCAAACGGGTGAATGCAATCGCGCAATACAAGCCCGGAGAATTCACCAATGCGTATGTGCAAAATGCCGGAGCGCCGGAGATCACTCCGTCGTAAAGAATCGTCGCCGGCGCGACCATGCTGGCTGGATTGGTCGGGTCGATGTCGTGTACCTCGAGCACCAGACGGACATCGGCGCTGACCTGCGATCCTCCAATCCCCGTTCCTGCCGGGCTTGCCGTGCAATGAAAAGTCTGCTGCAGACGGAAAATTTCCTGCGAATAAATCCGCGTGGTGAGCACGTAATGATGGCCGGAAACGGTGAGCAACGCCGACCCGGCAGCAGCCCCGTTGATCAATGCCTGAATCTGCGAGACCGAACCGGCGGGGGAAATCTGAAACCCAGCCAGGCAATTCACCGCCGAAATGCCGCCCAGGTATAGCCCGCCAATGATTCCAGAAGAAACGTTTGAAGTGAACATGACATCGCCGTGTTCCATCACCCAAGCCCCGCCCAACTCCATCTGCTCCACGAAGATCACAGTGGTCGCGCCGTCCGCGCCAGTGCCGCCTGCGATCTGCAACTTTCCCGATCCCGCGACTATTGCGTGCGCAGGATCAGCGACATTCCATCGGGTTGGGTCGAGCGTAGCGTCGCCGAACTCCTCATCGAAGATGGTTCTGCTGCTTTTAGTAAAAGGAGGCTGCGAAAGGTAAAAGCGCGTGCTCACTCCATTGCCGACAAAGTAATCGCGAACGTAAGCGCGCGGCTCCAGGTTGCCGAGCACGGTCACATCGTTCACAATCGCATTTCCCGGTTGCAGGGTGAGGCCTTGTGGGCAAAAGTTTGGATCGGATTCGTTCAACGTGTAGCCCACGGCGCCGATGGGAGTGAGCAACACCTCTCCATTGAAAACCCGGTAACTTCCCCGGGCGAGCAGAGAAATTTCGCTGGCGTGTTGCGACCATGTTTTCTGAGGGTCGGGCACATAATAAGGAAGCGTGTCCAGATTTTGGATCGGGCTGAGATCAAAAGCTCCGGGCATCGCGTCCTGGGTCAACTGCCGGAGCGCGTCACCCGCGCTCCGGGCCACAAAAGGGCTGCGGGTTGAGAGTCGCTTTTCATCCAGCAGGAACTCGTCGCTCAGGACTACGAAATTGTAGCGGTACATCGCGCCGCGCTCGCCCCATCCCAAATACTCGTACTCTGGCTCGGATTCTATGTAACCGGTAAAAACATCCTGCCCGTTGGTGCGGCCGAGTGTTACGCGTGCGCCGCGGCCAGGGACCACGAAGTCGCCACCGACCGAGATCAGGCTGAATGTCAATTGCGAAGCCGCATTCAGCTTGCGCGTGACTTTGGGAGATCGGGCAGCGTCGATATCCGCAGTGTAGTCGCGCGGTCCGAGCCCATCGAGATTGTCGATTTGCAGTTTCATTTTGAGTTAGGAGTTCCTGGTGCAGCGCGATGGTTGATTCCAAAGTGGTTCAGTAAAGCGCCGACATTGCCGCCGGGAAATAGCTCCGGTAACAAACCGCGATCTGGCCGTCATTTTCGTCAGTATGCGGCAAGGCAATGAAGGCGGCGTGCAGCGTTATCGCAGCCGTCGGCTGACCGACCACTATCGTCTGCTCGCGCATGAATACTGGAGGGGCGGCACTGGTAGTCGGATGGACGGTCGTGGCCGGGCTCAAGCGCGGATAATAAAAACAGATCCTTCCGCCCGACGCATCACCGGTAACGAACAGCGCCGACCACTCCTGAAAGAATGCGCCGCCTTCTCGGTCCACGAAAGCCAAGACCTTCTGCACGCCAGCGCCGGTCACGGGTGTGCCGCCCAGCAACGGTTGGGCAAGCAATAAAGAGGTCGCGTTGAGTTGCGCCACCCGTCCGAGATTGAACGTAACCCGCCGGATGTAGTTCACATCCTGGTTTACATCCGGCGGATTGTTGACATAGGCTGCAGAAATCCCTGACCCAACATAGCCGGTTTGCTGTTGATAGTCGGCGTCGACCGCGATAATGTCGTCTACGGAAAACAAAGCGGCGGGACCGGCGCCGACGATTACTTCGCCCGCGCTTGAACCCGGCAGGACCGCAGTCGCGGCCAAGGGAGATCCACCTGAGGGCTGGGTCGGCGAACTGGGATCGGAGGCCAGCACGTTCATGTGCTCCGAACCGCCGGCCAGCGCCATCTGCAACTTTCCCCATTCACGAAAATCGAACTCGATGCGAGCATCGAGGATGCCGCGAAATTGCGCTGCGGCTGCCCCGCGAATACCGGCGCGCAGCGGTTCGCTCGGGGTAAGGCTGACACGCTGAAAATTATCGATCCACCCCAGGTCAATCCACGGGGCAGGCGGCGAATCTAGAGAGAAGCCCGCGTTCCTGCCAGGATCGAAGACTGCCGGAGTTTCCGTGGCGCGATTCACCGGCGCGAAATATGCGCGTACCCGTTGGCCAAGCGGCACCATGCCGCCGCGGATTGCAAAGCTGCTCATAATCGTCCTTTGTACTGGCAGATAGCAGATAGCACCCAGCATTCAGCAATTAGCATTCAGCCCTTGCGGTGCGCAGACTTTTGCCCACCCAGTGGATACTCGTGCTGCGATTGTCGAAGGGTTGGCTGATTGCTGAGTGCGGTTCTTTTAGAACTTCACTTCGGAAAAGAAGAACACTTTCAAGCTCGACGTTCGCTCCAGGCGCACCCCAGTCGTACCGCGTGGCAGCGCTTCGGTTCGAGGAGCCTCACTGCCGGCGACTTTGCCCAGTTGCGGCGTGGTCCACACAATGCTGGTGCCCAGGTTCGCGGGAGTCGTTTGCGTGTAGTCAAGTTTCGTTGTCGCCGCCGGCTGGCAGATGGTGATGAGCTCAGTATCAAGAGCGGTCAGGGTTCGCCCGCGATCGACTCCGCTCTCGACTGTCCCGAAAGTGTGATACGAAATCAGGCATTCCAGGGAGAAGATCCCGCGATCGCCCACCTGTTGCGGCACCGCCTGTGCGGCGCCCCATTCAATGTAAAAGGCGTCCGGCAATGGCTTGACCGGGATCACAGCTTCGTTTTCGGCAACCACCACCGCCGCCCGGGTGACGCCGTTGAGCGTAATCACTCGCGCAGGATTCAACGCCGCAAGCCGGTTGCGCAGTGTGATGTAGAAAGTGTCTTTGGTGAATTGCATAATGGCCTTCAGCCGTCAGCTATCAGCCATCAGCTAAAACGGCAAAAAATGATGTTTCGAAGTGCATTGATTAACTGAGTGAGTGCAAGCTGGTGCTTCGCCCGAGGCAAGCTGACGGCTGATGGCTGACGGCCGCTTCACTCCACCGCCACCACTCGATACAAGTAGGCCGTGCCAGCGAAGTATTCCATGCTCACGCTTTCGATATGGAAGAAATCCGTCTGAAATTGGATTCCCAACGCCAGGTCGAATAGGGCTTCACCAGAGGCGGCGCCTTCCGCGTCAACCGCACTGGCCACCGCCGAAGCGGAGATGAGGAATTCCATCCGCACCCGCGGGCCCCTGCTGGGCGCGGGCAGCGTGCGCACCACCACCGGAGAAATCGTCAGCTGCTGCACGCCCGGATCGGTCAGCCCGAGCTGGGTGCTGTCGCTTCCAGTTTCGGTCGGCAGAGGCAGCACCAGTCCGATCTGATCGCCGCCAAGAGCGCGCAACAATGCATCGGCTGCGCGCAGAACCGCAGTTCCTGCGATTGCCATAGTCATCTCGTTTTCTGCGCCACAAAAGGCGCGAGCATTGAGCGCACGGTGGCGTCGAGAAGATCAGGCGCGAAGTAATCCATGCGGAAGCGGTCCATGTGGCCGGTCTTAACGTTCACTGCCGGTGTCGCCTGAGCATTGCGGACCACCTGCGCGCAGGCATACTTCACCGCGTCAGGAATGGTGGCGTATCCCGCCGTATAAATAATGTCGACCTCGCTGAACCACAGGCCTACCAGGTTCAGCGGCAGCGTGAGCTCGCCGGTCGTGGGGTCGAAGTCGACCGATGTCGGATCGAGGTTGCTCCACGTTCCCGGCATGCCGAACATCAGCGCGACATCGAGTCGCAGATCATCGAATGGCCATTCCCCGCGACGAGGCATGGTATAGCGTCCGCGCCCAGAGACGATCGGCGAAGTGGCCGGCGCCAACGGGACAAGCGGCAGATAAGTCAGGTGAATCGTATTTCGGTCCGCCATCATGCGGATGCGCTCTTCGTACTGCGCGATCGCCAGCGTGGCGCGGCGGCAATGCGCGTCAATTAACGACGACGACGCGCCGACCAGCGCCGGGTCCGTGGTCGTGTCAATTCCGTAAAGTTGATACTCGGTTGGAGAAAGGTAGTTCATGAAAAACAGCTCCTAGCTTTTGGCTGTCAGCTCTTAGTTTTTTGAAACTTGGTTGAGATCCTGCTGAAACTCAGTCATGAAAACGCCTTGTCATTCCGAAGTCGTGTGAACGAGGAGGAATCTGTTCTAGCGAAACAGATTCTTCCGGAAATGAATCCCTTCGGAATGACAAGGACAGTGCGCATTTGCCGACGACCGACGACCGACGGCCGACGCCGTCTTACCGGTCCACCTTCACTTCGTAGTGCGCGTAGGAAGCGCCTTTTACCACCACGCCTCCAAACTTGACTACAACGTTCTGTGCAGCCAGAGTGCTGGGCAGTCCGAGCTGGAATACGCGAGGATTCGGATCGGTAAGCCAGTGATACTCGATCATGTCTTCACTGACGATGTACGCCGGCAGCACCGCCGTGCCACTGCCCGGAGTTCCCGTGTAGCCGATTGCCCACTCGGGAATGAGCGGCAGATCGCCGGCCTGGGTGCTGAGAGCCTTCACCGTAAATCCGCCCGTGATTTCCACCGTGTTCAGCACGACGTTGAAATCCGCTTTCATCTCGCGGTCAATCAAATCGAGCAGAACCGGATTGGCATAGATCGCTGTCGGACGCACTGCGTACGATGAACTCGCCACCATTTGCGCAACCGTGGATTTCAACCCATCCACGATGCTGGCGGTCGTGCCGATCGTCGTAGTGTTGCCGCCAGCCTCGATCTGTCCGATGGCGCCAAAATACTGCAGCGTGGTCGGCGTCGAAAGCGAAGTGTCGGTGCCGTTCCACAGCGAAACATCATGCGTGCGCATGATGCCTTCGAGTGCATCCGCCAGGTCTTTCGCCTGCAGGTAAGCGAACTGGCTCTGCTGGCTGCCGACTTCGAGATCAAAAAGGTTGTAGTTGATCTGCGAAACCAGCGCCTTCAGCGGAACACTGCGTTCCACGCGAGTTGGTGTCTGCACTGTGGCTGCAATGTTGCGGGGGTCGACAAATGCCTGCGCCGCAGTGGGCGATGGAATGGCCGTCTCCTCGAAGAAACGCGAAGGATGCCCAGTTGCCGGCACCTGCTTGATGCGCTGCCCGAATGCTCCTCGGCGCCGCACGATGTCCGTGATTTCGGTTTGATAACGGTTAACTTCAATCGCACCCGGCCCAAGGAAATCGGCGGCCGCGTGCAGGTCAATAAATTGTCCGTTCATGTTTTCTCCTGAAGAAAGAATGTTTGAAAAAGCTGTCAGCCGTGTTACTCGATCATTCCTGCCCGCGCCATCTCCGCTTTCACCGCAATGCGTTGTTCAACGCTCAGCGTCTGCAGCGTCTTATCGATAGCACCCGCTTCGAGTTTGTCGCCTGGTTCGGCATTGTTTTTGGCCAGCAGCGCGGAAACGAATGGCGACAATGTCTTGCGGGTCAGGCGTGCCGCCTGCGCCTTGAGGTCGGAATTTACTTTCTCAAGTTCCGCCACGCGACGTTCCAGTTCGCGCGCGCCTCCGGCATCAACGTCGACCCCGCGTTCTTCCACGGCGGCGACAATGCGATCGACCTTTGCGTTCATCGCTTCATGTTGTGCGTCCAGTTTTCCCAGGACGCGGTCCAGTGTCTCAGCCGCATTCGCCAGTCGATCGGCGGCAGCGGCCAGTTGATCAAGCGTTTCGTTCTGTTCCATGAGTTCTCCTTTTAGCGGTCAGCCATCAGCCATCAGCCATCAGCTAAACCACTTCTGCAGACCTGCTTTGAAAGCAGGAGCAGATTCTCAGGACGTGAGTGACTGATGATTGAGGTTTGCTGATGGCTGATAGCTGACGGCTGAAAGCTTCTTTATTCCATCTCGATCCAGGTATCCCGATATGCTGCTTTGTCGCGGCGAAGAATCGCCGCGCCGGTGAAAGTCACATGCGTAAGCGTCCAGATCTTCGCGCGCACGTCGGCAACGCTGGCATCAGAAATCTCGTATGACATGCCGAGCGGATTCGCGGTTCGCCGCCGCGGCGTCGCGCTGGCCTGAATGATTCCCGACTCAATCTGCTTAATAATCTCCGGAAAATCCTTCGCGAAAAGATAGCCGCTGAGCTCCAGTTCTTTGCCCGTAATTTCCGCGCGCGTTATGACGCCGATCTTTCGACGCGCATCGTGGCGATCAAAGCTGGGTGAATAATCGAGCGCCATGCCTAGCAGAGACGGCAGCGCGCGCTCGGCGGCCGTACGGCTCAAAATCACGCGATGCCCGCGCGACCCAGCCGGCGGCTTATCTGACGGTGTGTCCACCAGTGTCAACACGCCACGGAACGGCTCCCGGTTCGGGTGTCCGTGTACTGCAGGCATGGCGATCGCCATCGATGCAAGTTGGAAATTCATAAGTTGGTTGTTAGCTCCTCGCTTTTAGCTGGAAATCGTCATCCTGATCGAAATTGTTCCGCTGTGACTGTGTGCGAAATTCCAACCCTGTCATCCTGAGCGAAACAATCAGATTCGCTTTATGAATCGGATTGCGGAGTCGAAGGACCCCGCGGTCGCGTGTACTGCCACTGCCGCTGCAAGGCATTCACGCACAGCATCGTGAGAATTCCCTGCGACGACACTCGTAGCGCATGCACACACGGGGTCCTTCGACTACAAACCCGGCTCGCAACGCGAGCCAAGGTTTTCCGCTCAGGATGACAGTGTGGTTAAATCGGCGGCAGCCCGCGCATTTGCCGGACTTCATTTACCGTGAGCACGCCCGACTGAATCAGGATTTGCTGTATCTGTGCTTCTTCCATTGCGTCGCCGGGACCGTCAACGTCAGTGAAGACGAACTCAAGGTCATCCCAGCCAAGCTTTTTACAGATGGCATCGCGCGTGAGATATTCGGCGAACAAGCGCGCGGTCGGAACAATTGCCTGGCGAAACGCTTGATCGTTCATCTCGCTTGCAGTCGAGCGGTTCACGTCGCGTTCGAGGCCAAGCGACTGAGGTGGCAGATCGAAAGCATCGGCAATAATGCGCAACAAAAACTCCTGCCATTGCAATCGCAAGTCAGCGTCCGTGCCGCCGCCGAAGCGCAACACCTCAGGCTTATTCTCGACAGAAAGTATTGGGACGCGGCCGGTCCCTTCGATCTCGTCCTGCCACCAGCGAATCAGGCGTTCGTGCTGCTCGGGCGTAGTGTTCTGTAACCAAAGCGCATATTCAACAACAGAGTTCGACGCCAACCGTCCCGCGTAACGATGTGCACCCAGAAACGAATTGATCGATTCAAACGCAACTTCCAAACGTCCCAGCCCGAACGGCGTAAAGGTGCGCGGATTGAGGCGCATGTAGATCAGTTCATCGTCGGCAAGAAGAATGTTGGCATTTGGTCCAGCCTTCGACGTCACCTGCTCGTATCTCACCGAGCTCGGCATCCCGTCCCAATCGGCGCGAATGTTAATAGTTGCGCCATCGACCGGCCACAACGCGAGCGGATGATTCATGTCGCCTGTGGCTTCGACCTCGATGGCCCCGAATCCGCCGACGATCACATCTTCGAGCACCTGCTCGCATAGCGAACGAAACGAATCGTCCGGATTCGGCGATTGCAAATTACAGGTCAGAATTTGCACGCGAGCCTGAGCGTCCACTGATTCCGGCCCGCCCGGCTTTGACTGCACCCGCCAGCGCATCCCGGCGATGTGGTCCTTGATAGTGTTGATCGCCCGCCGCGCCACCGGTGTTTCCGAGAAGCGGCGCAGGTTCATGGGCGTAGGTCGCGGCATGGTCTGCGCCCGTGACCCGTAAGTGTTGAGTATCGATGGAAGCGGCACAGTTCGCCGTTTGCCTGCGAATGTCCCGACAGGCGCAGTTTCCGCAAAGATGCTTCCGCTTCGTGTCATCCGGTTCACGAAAGACACTCCCGCAATCCGGCGCATAGCGCCGCGTAACGAATTTGTAATTTTCATGATTTTTAAGCTTTCGGCCGTCAGCCGTCAGGAAAAATTTGATTGACTTGTAATTAAGGTTGCAATTCCAACTGAATCTGTCCCGCGATTCTTGTCATTTCCGCTGCGGTCGCGATCACAATTCCACTCTCCCGCATCATGTCGAGCGCGAAGTTAATTTCGTCACGGCTGCGGTCCAGATCGTCATCGACCACGGCTGTCAGCCATGCCTTGCCGGCTCTCTTTATCTGTATTCCCGCAGAAATTTGCGGAAAGCGCGCAGCCAAAATCATGCCTGATTCGACTCTCTGCGCCAGCGAAACCGCGTGCAGGAACTTGAAACCCTCAGCCATCGAATAACCGTAATCCAATTTCAGCGGATCACCTGGCCTGGTGTATTCAGCTACCGCGATATTGGTCTGCATGAGCGACAGCACGCCGGCTCGCTGTAGTTCATCGTGCATGACGCTGAGGATGCTCTGCCGACCACTCAACTCGCGCTTCTCTGTCCCCGCGGGAGTCTCCAGGTAGATCGTATTTAATCGCTCCATCTCCAAACCCGGAGACTCGGTCAGGCAGCCCTGCAACTGTTCGAATCGAATCACGTTCGACCACGAATCGTTCAGCCGTTTCACCAAGTCCACCCGACACTGTGGATCCCGCAAATCTTGCCGAATCTCACGCTCGATGGCCTGCACTTCTTCAACATCCGCCAGTGGATCGAAGCAGTGCAGCCGCCGCCAATTCCGAATAAAGCGTACATCCGCGAACTCGCCCGAGTCGCCGGGCGCAATCGCCACCACGCCGAGGTTAATGCTCTCGCCCTTGGTGGCGTCTCCTGCGTAACGCAGCAGGAAGAATTCGAGTTGGTGCAATGTAGCCATCAGCCGTCAGCCATCAGCCGTCAGGAAAAAGTGCTCAAGCAGCAGTTCCGGTTCGGCTTCCGTTCAGGTAATAGATAAATCCGGTTAACATCTTTTTTGTTTCAATCACCTGATTAATCAACTCATCCCGTTTTGCTGAGGTCACATAACCGAGGTCGCACGCGAGTAGCAGTTCGTATTCCAGCTCGCTTGCAGATCCCAGACTCATTTGCAGAAACCTGGCAAAGTCCGGCCTTGAATTCTTGCCTGCGCCTTCAGCAATGTTCGCGCCGATCGAAACCGCAGCGCGCCGGATTTGCGAGGTCAATCCGTAGAGTTCATTTTTTGGAAAGCAGACCGTCTCCTTATATATGGCAAGTATCAATGCGTGTGACTTCTGCCAAACTTTCAATTCGCGAAAATCTCTCATAAAGTCATCAGCTATCAGCCTTCAGCCATCAGGAAAACCTTTGCAGCGGCCGCGCATCCCGCCTTACCTGATGGCTGATGGCTGATGGCTGACAGCTGATAGCTGACGACTAGTTCTCCACCCAGCCCGGGAACGGTCTCCTTGGCGAAATGCGAAAGCACGTGATCAACTCTCGTACTCGCGCTCTGCGCTCCATCAGTGCCTTACCGAGATTTTCCAGCGCTCCCCACTCACTGCCGTACCATTCCGGCGGAATCTCTCCTGCCTGCGACCAGATTTCGTTTTCGCAAATCGTTTCAATACGTGACAACCACGGCTCGAACGACTCCCAGCCTTTGATCCAGGCATAAGCTTCATTGCGCGCAAACACTCCGCGCAGCGGATAATCCGGAAACGTCCACTCGCCGGCATTGAAGCAAAACCCCTGATCGATAAATGTCGCGGTGTATTTGCGCTCGCGGCCTTTCCGCCAAAACGCCGCCTGGCGCCCATTGGCGTTGCCGGTCCACTTATCGAGCGCCAGCATTCCAGCGAAAGCATCGATGTTTCGCAGGCGGTCGAAAAGTTCAATTGGCAGCCAATCAAACACCCGCCCTTCAACCGGATTGACCACATAGCGCGATCCAAACTGCAATCCTGGCTCGCACTCGATCACATTTCCCGCCAGCTGAATATTCAGCTCCGGCGAGTGCCTGATGAGCCACTCGTTCACTTCGACGACTTCCGTAACCGGAACCGGCAATCCCACTCGCTCCGCCAGCCGCGTCGCCAGCAACTCGTTTGCCAGCACCCGCAAGTGCTGCGGGTTGTTACGAAACTTCACCACATAAAAATGCCCGTCGGAGCAGCGCATCAAGTGACTCTGCGCACCTCCCCGCATCCTGCGAACGTGTTGGACTGCAGTGACTGGCAAGCAGGCCTATGTCGATCATCACTCCGCGTTCTGCTCGTGGAGCGGCGGGCGTCCTCGCCCGCCCAATTATGAACATTGCGCCGCATCAAAAAATGTGACGAATGAACATCCCAAACCTGTGGATTTCGTCCGCCGCTCTCATCCTTATTTATGTCCCGCCGCCGCAGCCCGTCCTGCCAGCGCGATCGCCATCGCCATCACGCAATCGTCATGACTCCCAGAGTTGCTTCCCGACCCGCCATCTGTCCGCCGGATAAACGTTCGGCACTCCGCCAGCAATCGTTCGCTCTGAAACAACTGCGGCTTGATCGACAAGATCGCCGCCAGGTTTTCGATCATTGCCGGCTTAGTCACCGCCGAAGTCAACCAGCCGTCCTGTCCGCCATCGCAGAAAATCTTCTCGTGTCCAGCTGCCCGCAAGTTCGCCAGCACGCCGTATCCATGATTGTTGCGTTCGACCACAAGTAGAGCTTCGTTGTATGTGCGCGACAGTTCAATCAACTTCATCGCCAAATCGCGCGGAGAATAATGCCCGTGCAACTCGGCGCACTGCATCCCAGTCTGACGGTCGATCACCTCAGCGCAGGCGTAATCGCCTTCCGTCCCACCGCCCGCCGGATCCACTCCAATCACGTACTGGCGTTCACTCCGCGGTTGCAACCACACCACCAGCCGCCCATTTTCGCGAACCAGCGCCGGCTTGGGCGCTGCCTCCAAAGCACGATCAATCGCATCCAACTCAAACACGCATTCTCCGGACGCAAGGAAACATGCCACCGGATCTTCCGCGTACTCCTGCGCCGCCAGCTTTCGCAACTGCGCGCGGTTAGTCCGACGCCAGGCAAGCTGTTCGTTGCTCAACCCGGCGCGCCGAACAAGTTCTTCCTCTTCCGGACTTAGCGGTCGAACCTTGCGCGCGCCCGCCTCGTCGCGATATTCATCGTCATACCACCACGGAAAAAAATGTTGTACATAGCCGGTTTCATTCGCGTGCTGCCACTCTTCATAAAAAACTCCGCCTGCGCCATTCGGCGTCGACTCCAGAACAATGTCTCCATCCGCCGGCACCGCCGCCCGCAACGACGCCAACGCTTCCGCCGGATCGCGCAGCCAGCGGGCGACCTCCGAGCAATGCAAATTGTGGATGGTCAGCCCGCGGCCGGCATTTACGTCGGCAGCGGTGGCCACTCGATATTCACTATCGAGGCGGGGGAACACCATCTGCCGAACGTTGGCGCGTGAGCGGGTGAGCGCGCCGCGTTTCATCGCATTGGGCAGGTTCTCCCAGAAGCGATGGACGATCTTGAAAATTTCTTCCGCTGATTCCTGGTCGTGCGCCACTTGCACCGTCATCGTGCCGGGGCGCGTAATAGTCTGCACAAAAAATCGCGCCGCAACGTAGGTCGTGATCCCAAGCTGCCGCGCCTTCAAAACAATGTTGCGGTGCGTACAGGCGTTCGCAAATTCCCGTTGCGCGCGATTCGGAGCCAGGCGGACAAGCCCGCGTTTTTTATTTCGGACCCGCAGCACGCTCGCGATCAGCAAATCGCGTATGGTTTGCCGCTCAGAAAATCCGGCAGCTGTCGAGCGCACCGGCGAGATCTTCGCGTCCAGCGACATTCCCAGCCGCTGCAGCAGAGCAATGTCCTGGCTCAATTTGTGACCTGATAGGCGCGCTTGTCGGTACGGATCTAAGGCGTGCGCACCCCGCCTCTCACCGTGCTCTCCACGGCATTGATTCCCACGATGTCCGCGCCCAAGTCAGTCCCATCGCTCGCCTGGTCGGCTTGCCCGGCGGCAAAAATCGAAGCGGCAGAGCACGAGGCAGAAGGATTATTCGGCCCTTTGCACAGCCGGTAATCTCCGCCATTGCCCCCGTTGTAATTCACGAATCCCACCGCCGTGGACGCCGGTTGCCATATCGGAGAACTGAGAAACACAGTCGATGCCGCCGTCGAATCCAGTAGCGCCAGATGATTAAAAATGTAGCCGTCGAAGCAAGGCACCAGCGCCTTGGCTTCGCTGTTGTTCGCGCCGCTGCCTTGCGCCACATCGCAATTGGTGCTTCCTCCGTTTGGGTTAACGAAGGTATTCGAACCCGGAGCGGCAAAAAAATTATCCTGCGAGGTGTAATTAATAAGTTTGGGCTGAGCTACGTCGCTGTTTATGCCAAAGGGTTCGGTGGTGCTTCCCACCAGCGTCACGTGCCGCACTGAAACGTTATCTAGCATGGGATTGGCCGTCGATTCCCATGAGTAAACCGTGCTGCCACCGCCACCCACTTGCACCGCCATCAGGAACGCCACAAAGCCGTGTGCCCAGCGTTTGTTGTTGCAGTCATCACAGAGCACGTTTGTGATCGACATGCGATGCAGCCCGAGCGTCGTGTTCTCGCCGTGCATGGTGAAGCCCTGCCCGAAATGCAATGCTTTGAGGTAGCGGATGGTGGTGTCGTTGATGTACTCCGGCCCATAGTTCACGATGTTGCCGCTGCCGTCCAAAGTCTGGCTCGCCTGATTCAAGGACTGCGTAAGGATGGCAGCGCCAGGCTGACCGCCGCCATTCCCTTGTGATCCCCAGGCGTTTTCGAGAAAGCTGTTTTCCAGAAGCACCCGGTTGCCGCATTTCAATTCCCAGCCATTCTTGACCGTGTTGGTTTTCAAATCGAAGGCGACGATCGGCGCCGAGCTCGACACCGCCAGCGTACTGGTCGCCTGGGTTCCGTCAGAGGCGGTGGCGCGGACGATGTGCGCACCAGTAGTTGACGGAGAGCAGTAAAGCCCGCTGCTATCAACCGTGCCCACCGTCGAGTTGCCTGCCGTCACCCCGTCCACCGCCCACGTAGTTGATGTCGAAGTAAAATTTGGGATTGCGTTAAACAGCAAACAAAATTGACGCTTGTTGCCGAAGCTGTCTGCGTAGGATGGCTGTATCTTCAAATCCGCCGCAGCCGGACCGACTGCCATCTGGTGTGCGGGATTCGAATTCACGATGGTGAACACGACTTGCGCAGACAGAGTGCGGTTGTTGCCCAGGGTCGCCGATCGGTCGTCCGAAGTCACGTACGAAATCGTCACTGTCACGGTGCCACCCGTGGGAACGCTCGCGGGTGCGGTGTAGGTGATCACCCTTTGGTTCTGGCTGGTGTAAATTCCCGTCCCAACATTGGTGAACACGGAAGCTACCGAACCACAATCGCTCGAACCGCATGTCAGGCTCGATGTAATCGGGGTTGCGCGATTGATGCCGCCGCGGCTGTCATTGTCAATCAGAACTTGAAGTTGATACGGCTGTCCGGCTGCGAGTTGCATTGCGGTTGGAGCTATCGTCATCGCCTGATCGTTCACCGGCCCGTAACCGGCGCCTTCGATCGTCTCCGTCTCATTCAGCGTTTGCCCAATCTGCGTATCCCACAACGGATTCTTATAGAGCCACTGCTGCGAAAACCAGACGTCATGCGGAATACCGTCGAAGCCGGTAGCTGGGCTGAGTGGTTCGACGAACGACCCGCAAAACAAAGACGACATGGTGCTGGAGCTCACAAAGTTGTTGACGAACTTTCCGAAACCTACGTTGGTGAGATATTTACCATTTCCCCAGCCATAGGCCTGAGCGTCGCCGCCGCCTCCGCCAAATGAAAGAGTGATGTCGTAAATGTAGCTGTCCAGGACCGCCACCCAGCGCGCGCCACCGAACGCGAACGCCCTCGTGGTCTGCCGCTGCGCATCGCCGTGAACGATGTTGCGATCGAAGACGATGTTGGTCGCCTGCGCATTCATACATGCGGTGTCAGGCGCGGTGCAAACCCCGTTGTTGTTCAAGGTAATGATTCCGAAATCCAGATCGTAAGTATTTACGCGTCCCCATTCGATTCCCACAAAGCGGTAGTAACTTCCGCTGATCAAAATGGTTGAGCCAGAGCCTGACTTTTGGATGTAGGGCATATGCCGTGCTGGCGATGTGCACGGGTATGCCGGCAGTCCGACGAGCACCGAAGACGCCATTCCGGAATAACAAGGCGTGACCCGGTTCCCTTCAGCCTGGAAAGTAGCATCCGTTACGTCGCGCTCGATGGTGATCCAGTGCGCGGAGTCGCAGACCTGGACAAAATTCAGATTGCCACTGGGCGCGATATAAACAGTATTTTGCATCTCGAGCGTTTCTCCGCAGGCCAGCGAATTTACCGCCGTCGCAAGTTGCGTTATGTTGAAAGTGCATCCCGCAGGAGCGCAGATCCCCGTAGTTCCATTGCCGATCGTGACCACCCCGCCTGGGCTCGGCGTATGAGTAACGTCGGTCTTCCAATTCAACAGTGCGGGATCGGGTAGCGCAACGTTCGTGCTACCGAGAACTGCCGGGGTCAACATAGGCCCTCGCGAATTGGAATTCCCTGACCAGGATGACTGCTGTCCCCACGCGGCCACGGCCGTCCCCGCCAGAATGATGAGCAAAGTGAGCTTCATGGTTTTTTTGATCGCAATGTTCAATGTCGGTTCAATCGCGTGACGCTATTTCGCCCTTCCCGGCGACTCGGCCACCAGGCTATAGGCGCCGATTTCCCATGCGGCTCCGAACAAGGTCTGATCGTCGCCCATGAGGTCGTATTTGAATTCACTGGTGAGCGGCGCCCCGGCATTCGCTACCGGAGATGATGCGGTTGGACGCACGTCGACAGGCGGTCCGGTCGCGGAGTCCGCGTAATAAGTTGTCCCGGGATTCTGTTGAGCCGCGAGCAGATAGTTCACTAGTTGAGTATTCGTCATCAGGGTTGCACCAGACTTTTTCAGTGTGTCAACGATCACTTCCACCTGGTGAGCTGAAAGTTCGTTCACGTGCCAGAAGATCCCGATTGGCACTCCCCACACCGCCGACTTGAATACCAGCGCCGATATTTTGTTTGATAGTTGCGCGTCTGTCAGGTTCTGAAAATTCGGCGCGATTCCCTGGCTCAGAATGTTCTGCACGTCGATCCCGCTGCCCATGACTGTCGCCGCATTCGGCGAAGGCTGCATCACTCCCGACCCGCGCGATCCCGCATAGCCAGCGCTGACGGCTATGCTCTCGGTGGAGGTGTCCTCGTAACTTCCCGGATAAACGTACACGCGATTGGCCGGCAGGCCGGTCAGGTTGGCACTCATCCAGGCCATCGCCCAGCCGATTTCATCGGTCATGAGCCGCGCCTTGTCCATCAATAACGTGTAGGGCGCGCTCAAGATGTCCTGGGAGGTGACGTCGGCAAGGTCTTCGCTTTTGACCGCGCTCTTCATATTGGGATCGGTGCTGACGGAAAAAACTCCGCGCTGATCGAGGGTGTAAACCAGCCCGCCCAGCGTGTCCAGTCCGCTCGGCACAATATCCGTGCCCGATGAACTCAGGCTCCAATTCACTTGCGCAGCCGGGTCGCCCGGCGCGGTAATAACCAGCTGATTGTTCGAAATGCTCAATGTCACGCTGCTCGCCGCGGTTCCCGTGTACCGCAGGGTGAAGGCGTTGGGAAAAACAAAATACTGGTGCGAAACCGAATGCGCGTTCACGTCCCAGCCGGCGTTGATCCACGACTGAAATGTGGACGTCAGCTGCTGTGATAATGGATAGCCAGTCACCACCGCGATGCTCAGCGGAAAGCTTTTCTGCTGGAACATCGGCAGCAGCGCCTCTATGTACTGATGCGATCCATCGACCAGCCCCGGATCGTCATAAGTTAGGGTGACTCTCGCCGGGTATTGCATGAACCCACGCACGTTCGGCGGAATGTCCGCGGGCAGATTATTTCCGCCATTGATCGGTCCCGGGGTCCCGGTAACGTCGGTGGAGACTCCGGTCGCGAGATTGTTGGCATAAAAATGGCAGAAGGAATACGTCACCGCCCCGGTATTGTCCATTAAGCCGTAGGTCCGGTTCGCATAGGCGCGGCAGTTCTTCAGTTCGATCGCCGTAGCGGTACCGTCAAACTGATAACCCATGTAGTTACGATGCGCGTCAGTGTTGTACAGGTGAATGTCGCCGGGCGTGCTGCCCGAATGGATGTAGAAGCCCAGCGGAACGGCCCCATTCGGCACCTGGCTGTCAGTCAGGATATTCGCCAGCCAGATGTGATCGCTTGTGCCCTGTACTTGTACTCCGTAACTGTCATACCAGTCGAGTTTGATGTGCTGCACTTCGAGGTAGCTGGCATTATTAATGTTGATCAGTGACTGTCCGCTCAGAATAATCGGCGTAACCGACCCATACGTAGTGACCGGATTGCCGGCGGACGAGTACACATAAAGGATCTGATTCACGCTGTCGTAGTACCAGTCGCGGTTGTGAGCCACCGACGTCTGCGATGCCTGAGCGTTGCCCCAGATACTGCCGAATTGCACGAACTTCAATTGCGAAATTGCCTGCGTCGCGCTGAGCGTGCTCTGCCAAATATTGCCGGAAGTATTTGTCCACTGTGCTGTGGTCGTCGCGTATCGCCCGGTGAACTCCGGCGGCTGCCCGTTTCCATAAGCATCAAACTTAATCAGATTGCCGGCCGTGCCGCTCGAGGGCGGAGTAAGCCACTCGTTCCATACTCCATCTCGCTTGAACAGGATCGAGTCGCCCGGCAGAAAGGTTGATATCCCGACTTTGAGCAGCGTGCGCCACGGCGTCTGCGGAGAGAGCCCATCATTGGCGTTTGAGCCAGAGGGATCCACGTAGTAAGTCGTGGCGCTCGCGCCTGCGCAGAGAAATGCAATCGCCAGTAGTAAACCAACTGGTTTCACGAAAGCTCCTGTATTAGCTGTAAAGTTGAATGGGGAACGAGTTATTGCACTCTTCTGTAAGTGATGTACAGCGCGTAAGTGCCGGTTCCGGTTGTACACGCGGTGTAACTGGTTGAGTAAGTCAGGTTGTTACTTGCCGAATTATTCCAGATGGTCATCGCTGCTTCACCGAAGTTTGCGGTAGATCCCAGCGCGATCGAGCCGCTCGTCACCCCGGATCCCTGCAGCGGCACCACCATTGTGCGCGCGCCGGTCCGGTCTCCCCAGCCCACGGTTACCGATACGGCCGCCGATCCCGGCGAAGAGCATGACGCGTCCGACTCCAGATAGATGTTGATCGCATACTCGCCGACGGTTGCGCCCGTCAATAAGTTAGTGGTTGTGATCGCGGCTGTCTGCGCGGTCACATTCACTGGTCCGCCCGAGCTATTCGCGGTACCCTGCAACAGCAAAGCTGGGGCGTAAACCGCGGTGCCGAAGTATCCGGTCGCAGGCCGCAGCGTGGTCGAGCCAACCGAATAGAGATTGTCGACGAAGGGCTTCAAGTTCGATGCCGTGTCGACCGCCCAGCGAATGTTTGATCCAACCCAGAACCCGATGCCATGCTGCGTCGAGTAATCTGTCCCCGTGTTCTCGTTCTTAATTACGAAATACCCGTCCGTCTGGTCCCAGGTAAGCCCGGTGCGCTCCCAATCGGTTGCGTTATTCCATGCGCGGTACACTCGCAACGTTTGCGGGTTCGTGCCGTTCACCTCTTCCAAAGTGTTGGATGGATTGGTGCCATTCGAATCCTGGTTAAAAACGTTGGTTAATCCCAACTGCACCGCCTGGCCGTTGTTATCAATCACCTTAGGACAATGACAGGTTGAATCGAACCAGAAGATGCCGTAATTCGGAATGCCGGTCGGCGCTGCGGTTTCCGCGAGTTGGACCTGATCGGCGGTACTGCAGTTCGCATTTCCATTTGCCTGAATCCCAGTCGCGAAGCTTCCCGTACATTGCGACGGAGTCTGCGCCAGCGCGTTGGCAGTAGCGACATTTCCGCTGGTGTCGAGCTTGGCAACTTCGAGCAGCGCGCCGCCATTTTCTGAAACTTGTAACTTCCCGCTCGCTCCGAAGCCGATCAGCGATTGCCCGCTGGGAGCCGCGGCCAGAGTTCCAAATCCACCCTGCAAGCTCCACGGCCCGCTGCCGGTCGAAACAAACGAACTCGCCTGCACACTGCCCGTTACTGTCAGCCCCGCATCCATCTGAACGTTTGTCTTGAATTCCTTCAATGTGTTGGTCAGCCGTTCCAGCCAGTTAGTGCCGTCGCCCACATTCCCGATGTAGTTCGAGAGTGACTTCGGCGCGCCAAAGCTGATTCCAATGTCCGCGGGATTGCCGTCGCCGCGGTCGTACCCGACGAACGCATCATTAGGATCATTGGTTGGCCGGTTGTTCTGGCTGGCAATAGTTTTCTGAAAGTTGGAGTCCGACAGCGTGATGATGTGGCTCGGCCCCGTCCCCAGCGTTGGAAAGCTAAGCCGGCCTTTCAGATTCAAAGTTCCGTTCGCATCCTGATTCGGCTTGGCAGCAAGAAGCAGCGCGCCTTGCTGATAAAAAACGCTCTGCGCCATCGCGGAATAGCAACTCAACCAGATTGGAGTCCATTCCGCCATCGCATCGCAATTATTCGCAATCACCGACGGCTCGTTCATGCCCGCAACCCCGACTATGCTGCTCGGCACATTTTGCAGCCACGCGCGCGCCGAACTCAGAACGCTGTTGGAATCAGATGCCGCGCCCAAAATGAGGTTCCCCGGCCAGAAGGTCAGCAGCGGATAGTAAGCCGGAGTCGCCACGGTATAGCTTTGCAATGCTGCTTGCGTATCGGTGAAAGTGCAGATTCCGTTCGCGCATGCGGAAGCCCGTGTCACTCCGGTCGCAACCGCGAAACTTCCTGCTCCGAATGGCGCCTGCTCAGCAGCGGTGACCGTCACCCGCAATAAATCAAATGTCGTCGCTCCCGAAATGTCGGCGGTCGTGACCGTGATATTACCCGTGCTGTTGGTCAGCGCGCGCCCCGCATAGAGAGGATTGCTGGCCCCATAAGCGGAGTTTTGCGCCACCACGTAGTAGCGGTAATCGGTGGTGCCGGTGTTCGCGAACAATGGCACCGTGCCCACCGGACCTTCTCCGCCGGAAACCTTGATTGTGTTCCCTTGCACGATCACTCCGGCTTCCCCTATATTTCCCGCGGGGTTAGTGCAGTTCCCGACTTCCTGATAAACATTGTCGATATCAATCCCGCCGTAGCCGCCTCGCTTGGTGCCGCCGCGCACGCCATACTGCGCGTAGCCTTGGATCACGCTGTCAGAGATCCGCAGGCTGTTTCCGCTCTCCCAGTCAATTCCGTTTCCTACACATTGCAGTGAGATATTCAGATTTTTCAACCATCCCACTGCTGAGAAAACATTGAAAGGTCCCGGCGCGTACACCGCAGGAGCGCATACCGTGCTGTCGCAACGCAAGCCGCCGCCGATCGTGGTGTCCAGCCCATCCAGTAGAAATGCCTGGTCGTCATCGACTTGGACAAGGGACCCGAATGTTCCTCCCGCGACCGGCTGCCTCGTGGCCACATTAAACAATCGGGTCTTTTGCGCGTTCACTTCGATGAAAGGCGCTACTCCATTCACAACCGTCGCGCGTCCTCTCGGATTCACCAGAGTGATATCTGTGTACGGAGTGGAACTGGAGGGATCACCTACGAACAGGCAGGTATCGTTCATCCAGCATTCAACGATCGAACCGCTGAAATCCACCGTGATGTTCGAAGCTCGAATCGAAACCCGCGCATACAATTTGAATTCGCCCGGCGGAACGATTACTTTGCCGGATTGCGAAGTACCTGCCGGATTGCTGGGCGTGAATCGTGCTGCGGTCAAAGCTTCCTGCAAGCCCCCCGAAGCGCTGCCCACCGAATAACCCGGAGGATGCGAGTTCACCGTCGTGAACTGCAGGGTCCCGGCCAATCCATTTCCTGCGCAAGTCCCGCCCGTCACTAATGCGGCCTCTGCTGTGCCGGTGCCCGAGATATAAACGTAATATTGCGGTTCGCTTGCGCTCACTCCAATCGGACATTGCGTGAGGTTCACGAGTTGAGCGCCAGGGGTGCTCAGATTGTTAGCCGGGCTTTGGCTCCATGCAAAATCGGTCGCGTATTTGATTGCCAGCATTCCCGCAGTCAATCCCGAACCGCCCCCCGTGCCGCATCCGCCCCAGGTCGAATCACCGTGCAGGCACACAGTGTTGTTCGCGGTGCCTGTTCCTAATTCCACGGTTGGGACTAATCCCCCCGCAAGGTCAGCTTTGCTTGCTGCGATTAGATCGATGTAATGCTTGTCGGTCGCCTGCAGCGGTGCGGTAGGATCAGCCGGCAATGTCAGCGGCCCCGTCATCGTATCGCCCGCCTTCGAGACGAAACTTCCACTGCCGGAGTTCGACACTGCCGAATCGACGTACGCTTTATTGACCGCATCTCCGGATTGCGACGGCGCCGGCAGGCTGGGCGAAACCGCAAACTGCTTCGCACCCGTGATGGTTTCGCTTCCACTCAAATGCACAACCGTCGCCAGTTGCGCGTTCACGTATTGTTGAGTTGCGGCCTGGGCCAGCTGCGTGGTTGTTCCCGCCAGCGTTCGCACTTGAGAAATAGTTTCCGGCGATGTGGTTCCGATCGACCAGTTCTCAGTTTTCACCGTTCCGTCGGTAAGTTGATACGTCACCGTATAAACCGTCCCGGCCGGAGTGGCTCCCGCATTCGGCGCGAGCTGCGCGCTGAAGCTGCCATTCGTCCCCAGAGCCACATTGGTGTTGCCCGCCGCCATCGTAGCCCCGCTGCCTGTGGTGAACGCCGGCCATGAGATCAGCAACGTCCCAGAGGCGGGCGACCCATCGGCTCGATACACGTTGTCCGAGACGGTGGTAAGCGTCGGCCCCTGCGCCACCGCGTCCGCTGCTAACGCAAGGCACACGCAACCCAGCGGGAAATAAAAAAGCCGCCATCGCCGGCGGCTTGTCTGCAACATAAATCCTCCGAATTGTGGATCCTGAAAAGAGCTTCTAGTCGCCGCTCCTCACCTGCTGCTGCAAAAAGTTTTCCACGCTGTTGACGTAAACGTCGGCGAAGTCAACTACCGGCCGCCGTGCAAAGATCGTCTCCATGGCCGTTCCCAGTTCCCATCCCATCGAGCAAAGCACACCCAGCGTCATCATCGGGGCACGATGCACTCCGGCGGCGCAATGAATAAACAGCTTGCTCTCCGGCTGCTCCAGCGCTTCTGCCGCAAACTCGACTCCACGTTCGAACAACTCCGGAGGCTTCGGCTGAAAGTCGTCGTCGGTCGCATTCCACAAAACCTGTATACCGTGCGGTTGGGCGAGCGGCGTATCGTCAAACTCAAGCTGCATGTCGATGACATGGGTTATCCCCATGCGCGCCAGTTCCGCCATGTTCTCTTCATTCCAGATGCCGCCGCCCAGGCTTATCCGGCTGGTAATCCACGTAATATCCATCCCCGGTTTCCGTTCTCTCCGGCGCGCGAAGTCAACTCTGCAACCAGCCTTGGACGCTAGAAGTCCTGCGTGGCGTTGCAGCGCTTCGGTGAATCGTGACCCGGCGCGCTCCCAATCGCTCTTATTCATTCTACGGGATGGACCGGACTGACTTCGGTGCGGCGATGCGACACTCGTTTACTCGTTTGAACCGGAGTCAGCCCTAATTGCTCCAGCAATATCTGTGCCAGCGAGTCCTGCGCCTCAGAGTCTTCCTGCACACTCGCCGGATATAACCCGATCATTTCGAAGAGATATTTGATGGCCTGGTACTGGCCCTCTTCGCGCACCGCGTCGATCGCCTGCTGCACCATCGGCACTGCGTTCTGCGCGACCAGCGTGCTTATTTTTCGGCGCAGTTCCGAAAGTTCTTCTCCGCCAGAATCAACCGGCTTGGAGCGGGTTCCCATAGGAAGCCTCGGGCGCAAAAATAAAAAGAGCGCGACAGGCGCGCTCTTTTTTCTTACTCTCTATTTTCAGAATAGCATTCTGAAAAGGAAATTGTGCCACACTTTGCACATTTATATTCGGCTTATTTGCATGCGCTTGCGGAGAATTGGGTGTTTTGACCCCCTTGACAAGTTTTTTCCACAGGTCGCCTCAGCGGCAGGCGATTCAGCAGTGCGCCCTTCAGAAACAGTTCGCTGACTTTGTCGACGGTTTCCGGAAACCCTCGGCATATGGTGCGGCGTGCACAGCGCAGCACCTCAGCAGCTTCGTCCTGCGAATAATCTTGAAAAATAATTACCGCCACCAGATCCTTTTCAAAACCATTGAGTCGATCGAGCGCCCGCTCCACGTCGTGAACAAAAATCACCGCATCCTCAAAGCTGGACATTCGATACGAGGTCACCTTGGAGCGGAACAACTCCCGCCCCAATAACGAGGGTAGCCGTCCGACTTCGATCGAAATCCGCAGATAACGCTTCAGCAGCGCGATCGTACGCTCCCGGTACAGCCAAAGGTCCGGATCCCGGCCAACATCAATTCGAAAGATTTCTTCGTGAGTGGAGGTACGGGCGCCCTCGCCCGTACAGTCCGCAGCACAATCTGCGATGGTGGAGCTATGGGCGCCCTCGCCCGTACACTCATCACCTGGCACAAATGTGGAGAGAATTGTTTGACCGGAATTCACGCGTGACCTCCTTCACTCCAGAAAGCTCCATTGGTCTGCCGCTCGAAATCCACAGTCGAGGATTGCGGCCCGCGATGTTCCCGAAACCGCGGATCGCGCGCCAGTCCGGCCAGTACCACCGAACAAGGCTGGCAAAAAATCAGCTCCGAGCCTGTGAGCCGCAACCAGAGTGCGCCACAGCGCTCGCAATATTTCAGTTCTAACTGAATCGTGTTCCCATCCTGCGTTTCCATGTAACCCTCCATGCGAAGTTGACGAAAAAAAAAGACCCTGCGCCGGATTTCCCGGCGACAGGGCCCGCTTCTATTACGACGACCTGTCTGATCTATTCAGTTATGAGCGACCTGCTATCGACTTTCAGGTCGCGGAGTGGTGACGAAAGTAACCTTCCTCATAGCCCGACTTAAGTACTTGTCCATTTTGGATCACCACGCTCACTTTGCCGTTAAAGTGAATGTCGGAAAGCAAACGCAGCATCGCGGCTGAAAGCACCTCGGCAGCGCGGATTTTTCGGCGGAACTCAACAAACCCGTTTTCTTCCATCCCTCGAGATACTTCAGGCATTGACGGCCTTCTTTTCTCCCCTCGAGCGGCTGAGTTATATCGGTTGGACGATGCTATAGCTGCCAGTTTTCAGGAGTCAAGGCAAAGTGACAAAGCGCGGGATTCCCTTGTCCGCGTGGCACTTGCGAGGGCAGCAACAAAGTAGCGCGTTACATACAGGTGCATTTTGGTTGTGGATTGTGGTGGAAAACCACAGCCTCTGAGCACGCGATGGTGCGACCCACTGCTCTTAGTTGACATTTGTAGCTAGAGAATAGCCCTATGCTATAGCGCATGCTATACTCGCGCCCATGAAGTTCAAAGCGCTGCAGGAGAATTTGCGCAAGGCGCTATGGCAACGGATTGATGAAGGCGAACTTACCGGCTTGCGCCTGGCCACCCAGACCGGTTTCCGCCAGGCTCATATCTCCAACTTTCTGAATCGTAAGCGCAGCCTTAGCCTGCAAGGCATGGACCGGGTTTTAAGCGTGCAGCGCCTGTCGGTGCTCGACCTGCTCGATCCCGATGAAATCAACAAGCGGGCTACCGTTACTCCGCCCAGCGATGACGAATTCGAAAACATTTTCGTGGTGGAGTCGGAAGTTGCGGCCAATCAAGCGCTCATTATGAGCATGAACGTCCGCGAAATACAGAAATTCAAACGCGGATTCCTTCGCAAGCTCCGCCCCGACATGCATGGTAAGCGCTCTGATTGGGAACGATTTGTGGCTATGAAGATCTCTGGCGACGGCATGAGCATGTATCCCAGGCTCTTGCCGGGCGCGACGGTATTGATTGACCGCCATTACAACTCTCTGCAGCCCTATCGCAAAAACGAACTTAATATGTATGCCGTACGCATGCAGGAGTCGTGCATCGTTCGCTATGTTGAATTAGCCGGCAGGAACATTGTTTTGCGGCCACACAATCAAGCGCACGCGGTCGAAGTACTCACTATGGCTGAGGGCGAGGGTCTCTACGACTATCTCGTCGGCCGGATCTGTTATATGGGTATCGAAACCTGATCTCGCTTGCCAAAACGGGCTAATACCCGGTTGTACACCCTCCTCTGGTAATCCTTAGTAACCATACGAATTAGACTGGCCAGCCGTACAATGACCATGTCCGAATGGCCGTCCCAGGCTTGACCCGGCAATTGCATCGCAATTGTCCATCAGTTCCGACCGGGGCGGGAGAACGCACGGACTGGAGTCGGAAAAGCTTATGGCGTTTGGTTTCGGTTTCAACAAACAGAAAGTTCTGAGCGCTGCGGAGAAGTTCGTCCAGCAGGGCAAGTTACAGAACGCCATCTCCGAATACGAAAAGGTCCTCAAGGCTGATCCCAAAGACCTGACCGTAATGAACACCATCGGCGATCTTTACTCGCGCAGCGGCGACCAGGAGAAAGCTGCGGAGTGTTTCAAGAATGTTGGCGAGGCTTATGCCGGGCAGGGTTTCACCGTCAAAGCCATCGCTATGTACAAGAAGTTGAGCAAGCTGAAGACCTCCACTGAAAGCATCTTGCGGCTGGCGGAGCTCTACACCCAGCAGGGTCTTTTCAACGACGCGCGCGCCCAGTATCTGCAGGTCGCCGAAGATTTTATCAAGTCCGGACAACTGCAGCAGGCCATCCGGATTTTCCAGAAGACACTGGAAATGGATCCCGATAACGTCCCCATGCGGGTCCGCTTGGCGGAAGCCTACGTAAAAATGGGGAAAAACGACGAAGCCTGGAAGCTTCTGACCGCTGCCGCCGAGAGCCTTCGTTCCAAAGGACAACTGGCCGCCGCCGATGAAATTCTGCAGCGGATGTTAAAGATCGACCCGGAAAATAGTTATGCCTTAGTGCTGCGTGGCCGAGCTGCCGCCGAGAAGGGTGATTACAACGGCACCATTCAGTGCCTGGCTAAAGTCGCGGACCTGGACAATAATGCCGATGGCCTGCGTGCCTTGTTCCAGGCCTACCTGCATACCAACCGTATTGACGATGCCTGTGCGCTGGCCGCCAAACTGGCAAACGTTCATGACGACGTTTCAGCGATCTTTGATTGTGGAAGGGTAATGGCTGACGCCCTGCGACCTCGTGATGCGGTCCAACTCTACGATCAATTTGCTGACCGCCTGCTCAGGACCGATTCAGACAAGCTTTTTGAATCGTTGCGCGCTCTGCTCCATTACATCCAGGACGATCCCAAAACGCTTGAAGTGGTATTGGGCATTTTCCAAAGAGGCGGGGAGAATTCTCAACTTACCGACATTTACGAACTTTTGGCGCATAGCTACGTCCAGTCCGGCGATCCTGAAAAAGCCCAGGCCTACTATCTTCGATTAACCCAGTTGGAACCTGCCAACGAAATCCATGCCCAGAACTACCAACAGGTTGCCGATCGAGTTGGATCGGAGAAGTCCGCTTCTCTCATAACCGCTGAAGAAGGTGCGGGAATGATCGATGAACTGGAAGCTCACGCTCCTTTCATCGAGCAGCGCTATGACGACGAAGTAGCATTGGCCTTGAAAGCGGCTTTAACTGATGCCGAGCTATTTATCTCTTACAACATGCCGGCCAAGGCATTGGATCCGCTGATTGGCGCGCTTCCCAGCGCTCCCCGCGACCTCCGCCTGAACCAAAGGCTGGCTGCGTTACACACCCGCGCTGGGCGCTTTGCCGAAGCGGCGGTATGCTGCCGCACTCTGGAGAGCATTTATCATGACGCCGGGCATGCCGCTGAAGCCTCGAAATATAGCGATCTGGCGGCAAAATACGAACAGCGCAGCGCGCCCAAGAAGGCAGCTTCGGCAGTCGCCGAAGCTCCAATTCCAGTATCAGCTCCGGCTCCAGTTCCAGCAGCGCCCTCGGTGCCGGAATTTGAAATTTCCGTTCCCAGCCCCGATCCCCTTGCCGAAGCCGAAGCTGCCGTTGCGCAATCGGCGGGCGAATCGTCGGCTTCTGGATCGAATGCTTCCGCGAGTCATTCAGGGTTGTTCTTGCAGCAATCGGCCCCAATCGCAGCGCCCGAGATGCCGGTTGCGGCTCCGCCCGCGCCGATGCCGCAGGATTTTTCAGTTAGCGCTGCTCCGGAGCCAGCCACTGAACCTGCAATCCAGGGTGATGGCGCAGAAGCATGGGAACAGGATTTCGCCATTGGCAGTCCGCACAATTCAGAGACTCTGCCCGGCGAAAATGTGCCGGCTACTCCTGAAATCCATGCCGACGCTGCGACCCAGCCGAGTGAGACATTGGCCCGGCCGGTTGCCTCGTCGGCTCCTCTCAATCTGGAGGAATCGATAGAAGAAATTCGCTTCTACATCGGTCAAGGAATGACCGAGCAAGCGGAACAGATTTTGGAAAAACTGGAAGCGATGGCGCCGGGCGCACCTGAGCTTGCGCTCCTGCGAAGTGGGATTGAATCTGCCAAACGGCCTTCGTCAGCACCGGAAGCTCCGGTGTCGATTGACGAATCAGAAATCCAGCCTCCTCCGGCCGTTGTCGAAGAGATCGTTGAACCCGCCGCCCCAGTTCACGCGCCAGCGCACCCGCAACCGTGGCCGGCCCAACCGCCTGTTTTCCATCAACCGGCAGCAGAGGTTGAGGCGGCAGTTGCAGAAAGTCTGGATCCGTTGCCGGATCCGGTTCAGCACACCGAACCGCCGGCTCCAGCGCCAGCCGCTGCTAAATTTGCGCATGGAACACTGGATGAGTTCGTCGCCGACCTGGAAGCCTCTTTAGGCAACGATTTCGCAGTCGATGCAGCCCCTGCGGGCGTCAACGCGCCCATTGCTCACCCGCCTGCCGCGCCGGTCCATGCGAAGCCGCTTCCACCGCCAGCCGAAGTTCCCGTCGCACGCGCGGCTGGGGCCTCTGTCGGACCAAGCTTTACAGAGCACGTTGCGCCTCACATTCCTCAGAGGGTGCCGCCAACAGTTCACGCGTCGGCACCGGCTCCAGTCCACAGAGTGCCTGCGCCGCCACCCGCTCCGCCTCCAACTCACGCGGCACCGCCGCCGCAAAGGTTCGATGCTGCCTCCAGCGTGGATCTCTCGAGCATGTTCGGCGACTTGAAGCAGGAGCTGGAGCACGACGCCGCCAGTACTGACGAAGATCCTGAGACTCACTACAACCTGGGAGTTGCATTCCGCGAAATGGGTCTGCTTGACGAAGCTATCGGCGAGTTGCAGAAGGTCTGCCAGTTCGTCGACCATGGCCACAGTTTCCCGCATGTCATGCAGGCCTACACCTGGCTGGCACAATGCTTCCTTGAAAAAAATATGCCCGAGGTCGCGGTCCGGTGGTATGACAAAGCCCTGAAGCTTTCTAACCTCGACCAGGAGACCCGCACCGCGGTGCACTACGAACTGGCTTCGGCATTAGAGGCTTCGGGAAACAAACCCGACGCACTCAAAAATTTCCTCGAAGTCTATAGCAGCAACATCGATTATCGCGACGTGGCCGAGCGGATCAAGGCTCTCAAGTCGTAAAATACCCGAATGGGTTTACTCCAACCGGCCATCTCTCAGCCATGTGGCAGGAGAGCGTATTGAGCGTTGAGCCTACGACCCCGCCCGCCGCCACATCTCGCGAGGCGCACCCCATTCCTGCCGACTCTACACGGCCAGCGGAACGCAAAGCCATGCGAAATCCCAGCGCTGTCGAAATCTGGCTGCTGCGGGTGAGGTCGCTTCTGTTCGTGACTTTATGTGCCACCTTTGGGGTGCTGCTGATTATTCTTCCCTGGACGCCTCGCTGGACTGATAACCCGCTTCTGTTAACCTCACCCAATTTGCGCGAGTTCGTTTCCAACGGATTCGTACGTGGGCTGGCCAGTGGGCTGGGAATTTTAGATCTCTGGCTGGGATTCTGGGAGGCCATTCACTATCATGAAGATCCGCGGCCGTGAGCCGCTCTATGAACGTCTCCATGCACGCCTGCAAATCGCGAAATTTGTTTTTCTGTGACCTAACCGCCAGCCGCTTTCCGCAAGCGAGACAAAGGAACCGATGAGCACCCCTCCTGAAAAGAAAATTGCGCCCATGGCGTATGAGAACCCCGAGTTCCTTAACAGCCCGGATGGCCGGGTCCTGCGCATCATGTCTGAATACGTTGAGCCCCTGGCGCGCTTTCGCCGCGAGCAAATCCAGGACACCGTCGTGTTCTTCGGTTCAGCCCGCTTTCGCAGCCTCGAAGACGCCCGCAAAGCAGTCGAAGAAGCGGGCTCGAGCGAAGACGCTAAGCTGGCCCGCGCCCATCTCGACATGGCCCGCTACTATGAAGATTCGCGCCGTTTGGCATTTATGTTGAGCGAGTGGGCCAGCACCATCCCCGCGCGCCGCCGCCGCTTCGTGGTCACCACCGGCGGAGGCCCCGGAATCATGGAGGCCGCGAACCGCGGCGCTCAGGAGGCAAAATCCAAATCCATAGGTCTCAACATCCGCTTGCCCTTCGAACAATATCCCAATCCTTACATCACTCCGGCGCTGAATTTTGAGTTCCATTACTTCTTCATGCGCAAATTCTGGTTCGCCTATCTGGCCAAAGCGCTGGTGATCTTCCCCGGTGGCTTCGGCACTCTGGACGAGCTGTTCGAAATCCTGACTCTCGCCCAAACCCAAAAGCTGGCGAAGAAAATTCTGGTAATCATTTACGGGCGCGAGTATTGGGAGAAGCTCATCAACTTTCAAACCATGATCGATGCCGCGGCCATCTCGCCCAAAGATCTCGAGCTGTTCAAGGTGGTGGATACGCCGGAAGAGGGCTTCGAGTACCTGCGCGACGGCCTGATCAAATACCACCTAGGCCCGGATCGCCCAAGACGGGTGGGCGAAGTAGTTCCCGAGATTGCCAAGACAAATCCCTAGGCGCCAGTGCTCAGTTTGTTGATGCTAGAACGGATCATCAGGCACACAGATCGGGCGATTTGCTTCATGCGCCCCGTGAATGTGCCACCTGAAATGAGGGTGCCCCATCCTTCGCGTTTTTTGCGAAGGGTGGGAAAGTAGGAAAGTGCGCCGCGGGATTTTTTGTTGATCAATCTCGCGACGGATGTAATCCCTCGCTATAGAATCCGAAATGGATTTCGCTGACCGCCGACTCTGACCACTGACAACTTGCTCCTCTACTACATCACCGACCGCACGCAATTCCCCGGAACCGAGTCCCAACGCCGCGACCTCCTGCTGAAAAAGATCTCGGAATCAGCCCTGGCCGGAATCGACTACATACAACTTCGCGAGAAGGATCTTTCCGGGTGCGCCCTGCAGTCTCTTGCCAAAGAAGCCGCACAAATCATCCTCAACTCCCGCAGTAACACCCACCTCTTGATTAACTCGCGAACGGATATCGCACTCGCGGCCGGAGCTCATGGCGTGCACCTCACCTCGCATGACATTTCGGCTGCCGACGTGCGCACAATTTGGCGCGAGGCTCGCGGTCCACAGCAGCCAATCATCGCCATCTCCTGTCACAGCGAAGCCGAAGTAATCGCAGCCGAGAGAGCCTCTGATCGTGTAGCGGCGGACGTCCACGCCCGCCCAGCGCCTGCTGATTTTGTAGTCTTCGGCCCAGTATTCGAAAAGTCCGGAGCTACACAACCCGCAGCAGGGTTAGATCAACTCCAAAGAGTCTGTCGCCACCGCATTCCGGTTCTCGCCTTAGGTGGCATGACCATCGAAAACGCCCACTCATCCGTTGAAGCGGGTGCCAGCGGAATCGCCGGAATCCGATTATTCCAGGAAAATGAGGTGGCGGGATCGGTAAGAAAACTGCGGGACTTAGGATAAGGGGCAGCAAAGCCGCGAATCTAGTGCCGCGCCGCCAGCAGTCCCAAAATTTCCTGCAATCCATGCCGGATGCGTTTCAAATCCGCCGACGACTGCACCGGGAACGGTAGAGGCGCCTGATTTTTCTCGGTTTTGCTCTCCGCGCGCAGCTGCTGGCGAGCGCCTGCGATAGTAAAACCCTCTTCATACAGCAGCTTCTTGATCCGAAGCACCGCCTCGACATCTTTGCGGCGGTACATTCGCTGCCCGGTGCTGCTCTTCACCGGTTTAAGCTGCGGAAACTCAGTCTCCCAGAAGCGCAGAACGTATGCCGGAAGATTGCACAGCTCGGAGACTTCCCCGATGCGGAAGTAAAGCTTGTCAGGAACGATAATTTCGCTTGACCGGTTTGGTGTGGCCTTCAGCTTAGTAATGCTCATTGGTGTTCCGCCAGCGGCAGTCATTACTTCAAACCATGCGCCGCTACTGCGTTTCTAGCACGATCTGTGTTTCGCGACAACTACTACTTGGGCCAAAAACAAAAAACCTCTCGAGGATTTTCGTCGAGAGGCTTACAAACTCTTTCGTGAGATCTTCTCACGTACTTAGTGTTTCTTCTTTTTTGCTGCCTTTTTCTTTGCTGGCATCATTACCCTCCTGAACGATTTTCCCTCGTACTGAACGGTCTCTGCCGACAATTGTGCTATCAGCAGCATCACTGATTCCAGATATTGCGGTGTGTGCTTGCCATTGTCAACATATTTCTTGCATTTTGAACGAGTTATTAACAGGGAACATCACCCGCGAATCATCGTCACTCAAATGAAATCGCCGGTCGACGCGAAAGTTGAATTGTTTTTTTGATTGTGATCCGTGTTAATCCGCGAAAATCCGTGGCCAGATTTTTTTAAGCGCCCGCCGGCATCTTCACGATTTTTTTCTGGATGGCGTAAGTCACCAGCTGGGCCTTGTTATGGATATTCAGTTTCCGCATCAGGTTGAATTTGTGCGCCTCGACCGTCTTCACGCTCAAACCAAGAATGCTGGCGATCTGCCGCACCGAGTTCCCCTCGGCCAGCATCTTGATCACTTCGCGCTCGCGTGGTGTCAGAGTCGAACCGCGCGCCATTCCAGTGGTTGAGCGCGAGCGGAAATCGTCGACCAGCTTCCCCAGCACCTGCGGGCTCAGATATTTTCTGCCCGAGTTCACGTCGCGCACCGCGCCAATCAATCGTGGAGCCGGCGCGTCCTTCAATATGTATCCGGAAGCCCCGGCGTCCAGGCACTGCAGCAAATACTCTTCGTCCTCATACATGGTGAGGAAGATCACCCGCCTTCCTGGCAACTCCCGCGTGATCCGCCGCGACGCCTCGAAGCTCGAAAGCCCCGGCATCCCGATATCCAGCAGTACTACATCCGGCTGCAGCGCTTGTGCCTGCTCGATCGCTTCTGATCCGTCGCGCGCTTCTCCCACAACCTGAATGTCTGGCTCGCTCTCAAGCACCCGGCGCAATCCCTCGCGGAACAACGTGTGATCATCAACAATCAGGCATCGAATAGGCATAACTTCCCGTTAACCGGCCTTGGCTGCAGAGACTCGCCTGATTGCTCGGGAGCTCTTCGCAGTGTCTCGTCTGGAAGGCTCTCTTGCGACGAAGGGCAAAACGATTCGGATCTGGGTTCCGCGGCCGTGCCGTGAATGGATGGCCATCGAACCGCCCAGTGCCACGGTTCGTTCGCGCATTCCAGTCAGGCCAAAGCCGCCGTCGGGAGGAATTTTGCTCAACAACCCCTTCCCGTCGTCTTCTATTTCCAGTTCAATTTTGTCGGCTGTGCGGCGCAGCCTTATTTCAAAACTCCGCGCCTGCGAATGCTTGGAGATGTTGTGAAGCGCTTCCTGCGCCGACCGGTAGAGGGCTACTTCAATATCGTGATCCACGCCCTCCAGACTTTCCGGCAGGTCGACTCGCGCCTTCATACCCGTTTGATTGGAGAGTAACTGGGCGTGACGACGGATCGCAGCCAACAAGCCGACTTCTTCCAGAACACGAGGCGAGAGCCGCGCAATGATTCGCCGCAAGCCTTCAATGGCTTGGTCCAGCAGATCGAGCGATTCCTGCGCCCGCGCCTGCTGTTCTGAGTCTCTGGTATCCGAGGCAAGCATCTCAATTTGAAACCGCAAGACCATGAGCGCCTGCCCGGTCTCATCATGCAATTCGCGGCTGATCCGGCGCCGTTCCTCCTCCTCGCCTTTCAACAAGTGCCGCGAAAGCTCGGCGGCGTCCAAAGCTTTCTGCTGGGATACCTGCCGCTTTGCTATCGCTTTGCGTGCCACACACCCACCTCTGGATTGGAAACGCCAACCACTCACGTTCTTTCACAAGCTATCACGCTCTTCAAGAAACACGCGCCGTACGCCGAATACGCGTAGCCAATTCTTAGATGAGCACCGGAGTTGCGGGTTTGCCCATGGCCTCAGCAACATTACTCATCGGATACAATCCGAGTAGATGCTGAAATTCTTCACCTCTGGAGAGTCTCACGGCGAGGCTCTAGTCGCATTTCTCTCCGGACTGCCCGCTGGGCTTGAAGTCGCGCAGGACTTCGTAGACCACGAACTGTGGCGCCGCCAGCAGGGTTACGGCCGCGGCGGCAGAATGAAAATCGAGCGCGACTCGGCGCGCATTCTCTCCGGAGTACGTCACGGACAAACCATTGGTTCGCCGATCTCCATGCTCCTCGAAAATCGCGACTGGAAAAACTGGCAACAGCAGCTTCCAGTCGAAAAGGGAGATCCTGGCCTGCACAAGCGGGTGGCCTCTCCTCGTCCCGGACACGCCGACCTGGCCGGAGCGTTGAAATACAACTTTTCCGAAGCAAGGTATGTTCTCGAACGGGCTTCCGCCCGCGAATCCGCCGCCCGCGTGGCGGTCGGAGCTCTAGCCAAATTATTTTTGAAGCAGCTGGATATCGAAGTCCTGAGTCACGTAGTCGCCGTCGGCGCCGCCAACGTCGAGCACGAGGTCCCGTGGGAAAAAATCAAAGCCAGCTGCAACCGCGAAGAAGTATTGCTGAATTGTGCCGAACCCGAGGCCGAAGAGCGCATGAAGGCCGAAGTCGATAAAGTTCTGCGCACCGGCGACTCCGTCGGTGGCGTCTTCGAAGTGGTCGCCCATGGCGTGCCCGCGGGTCTTGGCACCTACGCTCAATGGGACGAGCGTCTCGACGGCCAACTAGCCGGAGCCGTCATGTCTTTGCAAGCCGTCAAAGCTGTTGAGATAGGCGCAGGCGTGGCGGCAGCCTACGCTCCCGGATCAGCTGTTCACGACGAAATCGGTTACAACCGCGACTCCGGGTTCACCCGCACCCGCAACAACGCCGGCGGCATCGAAGGCGGAATTTCCAATGGCCAGGAAATTCGAGTTCGCGGTTACCTGAAGCCGATTTCCACTTTGCGCCGTCCATTACAATCCGTAGACTTTATCAGCCGCGAGCCGGTGAAGGCAGCCTACGAACGTTCCGATGTTTGCGTGGTTCCTGCGGCCGGAGTAGCTGGTGAAGCCATGGTCGCTCTGACTCTGGCGCGCAGCGCCCTGGAAAAATTCGGCGGCGACTCCATGACCGAGACCTTGCGAAATTTCAATGGATATCTTAAGCAACTGAAGAACTTCTAACTTCAAGGCCGACGACCGAGGACTGACGACCGACCCCATGATCTATCCCATCGTGAAGTACGGCAATCCCGTCCTGGAAAAACCCGCAGCCCCAGTGACCGAGTTTGACGACGAATTGAAGAAGTTGGTTGCGGACATGTTTGAGTCCATGTACGAAGCCAAAGGCGTAGGCCTCGCCGCCCCGCAGATCGGCATTGCAAAGCGCCTCGCCGTCATCGACGTCAGCTTCAAAGAAAACCCGCGCGAGAAATTAGTCCTGGCAAATCCCGAAATAATTCGCACCGAAGGTAAGCAGCGGCAAAGCGAAGGCTGCCTCAGTATCCCCGACTTTCGCGAAAACGTGACTCGCGCCAACATCGTCACCATTCGTGCTCAGGACATAAACGGTAAATGGTACGAGAAGACTGGCGAAGAACTTTTGGCCCGCGCTTTCCTGCATGAGACCGATCACCTGAATGGCAAGCTCTACATCACTCACCTAAGCGCCCTTAAACGCGACCTGATCAAACGCAAGATCCGCAAACTGGTAAAAGCCGGCGAGTGGAAATAATCAACCAAATAAAATAGCTAAAGATGAATGTAGCGATGGGCGTCCACGCCCGTCGAACGCACCCAATCGGTGGTTCTGGGGATACGGGCGTCCCGCCCGTACTCAGCTCCGGTAGGTCGTCATGCCTGTAATAGCGACCTCTCGCCAACTGGGTTCCTTGACAATGCCACTCCGAATTCCAAAAAGAAAAGATCGCCCATTGCAAATCTCATTTCACAAACTTGTTTCCCGGAAATGTTAGCTTAGCCTATGGGAAACCCACCCTTTCAACCCTCGTTCGCGCACCAATTCGCCCAGGAGTGGGTGAACGCGTGGAACAGTCACGATCTGGAAAGAATCCTGTCTCACTACGACGATGAGGTGGTCCTCACTTCGCCGGTTGCCTTAAAGCTGCTCAACAACGGCGATGGAGTGGTGCGAGGCAAGGCGGCATTGCGCGAATACTTTCTGCGCGGTATTCAGGCCTACCCGAATCGCCACTTCGAGGTCATCGACGTGCTCTGGGGAGTAGGAACAATCGTCTTGTACTACGGCAACAACGTTCGTGGAAATAAGTCAGCCGAGGTGATGCAACTGACTCCATCTGGCAAGATCCGCCGCGTGTGGGCAAACTACAACCAATAATCGGATATTTCGAAGCCTATCGAAGTCGAATATGAGAAGTAAAGGTCACAGCGATCTTGTTTCGACTGGACGCGAAGTGAAACTTGCCGCTTTCGTCAGTCTCGGTTGAGCGGCGCGGTTCTTTAATGGCCACTCCGCTCTCCGCAATCACCGGGGAGCGCCCCACCAGGCGGGTCGACTACAACACCAGCAACAGACCTCGCAAACTGTGGCCGGCTGAGCTTGACAAGCTACAGTTGGGCAGAAACGCTAAGGATCAATAAAACCTACACCGCAGATTCCAAAACCAGTGTTTCACGCTTGAACTGTACTCCTCGCGCAAAGGGCACTGTTGGAGGGCTGATGTCCCGGTAAGCTGTAAATTTTCATCGGGCTGGATCTTCATCGCCAGTGTAGCAGTATTGACAACGTTCACCAAGTTGTCCTCTACTAAGGGCGTTTTGCGCGCT
This sequence comes from Terriglobales bacterium, assembly GCA_036268595.1. Lineage (GTDB taxonomy): Bacteria > Acidobacteriota > Terriglobia > Terriglobales > Acidobacteriaceae > Gp1-AA145. The sequence continues at coordinate 3,861 of DATATW010000099.1, read as the reverse complement.
GTAGCTGTCTGCAACTTCAAACTCATGATTGTCTTCCGTCTCCAGAGGCGGAATTCCCAGCGGTAACCGGGGGGTGTCGAATGTCTGCTTTTGCCCAGCAAATATCCAGGAGGACTTTGTGCCTCTTGTTCATTTCAATTGTTTGCCTTGTAGGTAGCTCTGCCTTTGCGCAGGTCACTTCGGGCACAATCTTCGGATCGGTGAAAGACCCCAGCGGCGCGGTTATCGCGAGCGCGACCGTCACCATACGTGGGACCGAAATCGGTCTAACTCGGGTAGTGACCTCCTCGGCGAATGGGCAGTTCGTTGCTCCCAACCTTCCGCCGGCAACCTACACCATAGAAGTCACGGCCCCGGGTTTCAAGAAACTTGAGGCGCGCCGCGTAGTGCTCAGCGCTGCTGACAACCTCAACGCAGGCGATTTTGTATTGCCGGTCGGCGCAGCCACGGAAACCGTCAGCGTGACCGCAGACGCCGGTCAGCTCCAATTGCAATCGAACTCAGGGGAGCGCTCTGATCTCATTACCGGCCGGCAGCTTAATGACGTTGCGATGAACGGCCGGAACGTGCTCGATTACATGAAGCTCATTCCCGGCGTGATCAGCACTTTCAACGGCGCCGTGTCCGGCACCGGCGGATTAGCTGACATGAATATCAACGGAACTCGCGCCAACGAGCACGAGTTCACCATCGACGGCGCGTCGAACGTTGACACCGGTGATAACGGCGGGACTCACGTCACCATCAACCCGGATGCCATCCAGGAGGTAAAAGTACTCACTTCAAATTATCAGGCGGAATATGGCAAAGCTGCCGGTGGCCAAATCGCGATCACCACAAAAAGCGGCACGAACCAGTGGCATGGGGATGCCCGATTTTTCCACCGCAATGAGAGCCTGAATGCGAATGAATGGTTCAATAAGCAAAACGAATTGAAAGGCGGTAACCCTAACACCCCTCCTTTGTACCGCTACAACTACATTGGTTATCAGTTCGGCGGGCCGATTAAAAAGGACAAAGTCTTCGTATTCTGGAGCCAGGAATTCTACCGGCAGCTCATCCCGATCACCGGAACAGTGCAGTTCTATACACCCACCGCGGCGGAACGCAAAGGCGACTTCTCGCAGTCGGTAGTTCCAGGCCCGGGTAATTCTCCAATACCGGTAGAAATTTCCGGGCCGGGAGTTACTAGCAACGTAATCGGCTCTTCGGCAATCAATCCCCAGATACAAAAAATTCTTAATCTATTTCCGCTGCCCAATGTAGGCGGATTTGGGGTAAACGGGCAGAACTACAATTTCTCAGAAGCCCTGTCGGCAGAGGCGCCGCGTCGCGAGGATATTCTTCGCGTCGATTACCAGCTAAACGCGAACAACCGCCTTTTTGGGCGCTGGATCCATAACGCCGAGACCGATAGCTCGCCATTTACTCCATTTCCAGGGCCCTACGGCATCTTCGCCTGCTCTACTGCCATCACCTTTCCTGGCGGTTGTCAGCAGAAGCACCCGGGCTGGAACTTGTCCCTTGATCTGGTCAGCACCATAACCCCGACGCTGGTGAATGAGTTCTCGGTCGGGCCCAGCCATACCCTGTCATTGGCAGAGGCTGCGAATGGCAATGTGTCGCGAGGTGCAAACGGGATCAATTTGCCGTTGCTTTATGCGGTGGGAGCGGACCAGTCAATTCCTGATTTCAATCTGAGCTTCAACGGCGCCAATGTGAACTTGCCCGGCAGTTATTTGGGCGCCACTCCTTGGCATCAGGCCAACACCACGATCAATCTGAACGACAATGTCACCAATGTTCGCGGCAGACATACCATCAAGGCCGGCATCTTCTATCAGCGCAGCCGAAAAGATCAAATCGCCTGGGGCAACATAAACGGTGTGTTCAATTTCAGCACGGCGCCCACTGGTGGAGCATCGTGCCCGGGCGGCGGCACCTGTCAGCAAGGCGATCCTTTTGCCAGCGCATTGCTGGGGAACTTCGATGGATTTAGTCAATCGACAGCGCGTCCGCTTGGCGAATTCCGCTACAACCAGCTCGAATTCTACGTGCAGGACACCTGGAAACTTACCCCGCGTCTTACTCTGGATTACGGTATGCGCTTCTCTTGGATTCCGCCGCAGTACGACGCCAAGAATCAGATCGGGTTATTTGATCCATTCTCGTATAACCCGAGCAACGCGGTCACCATTGATCCCAATAGCGGCAACATTATTACTGCAGACGGCGGCAATCCTCTGAATGGCATGAGGTTCACGAACAACGGCACGCTTCCACAGGGAGGCTGGGAAGATCGCGGCGTTATGCCAGAGCCGCGTTTCGGCTTTGCCTACGACATGTTCAAGTCGCACAAGACTGTACTGCGCGGCGGCTTCGGCATGATGCACGATCGCGTGGAAGGCAACTTGATCTTCAACACCGTATTTAACAATCCTGCCTTGGTGCAAACCGCTTCCATAGGATCCGGCACTATTGCAAGTCTTCCCACCCTCCAATCGTCATTCGGAAATGGCGTGCTCGGCAATATTGTCGGCGCCGACCAGCACGGACAAGTGCCGACCGTTTACAGCTTCAGTTTGGGAATTCAGCAGGAATTTGCGAAGGGAACAACGCTCGACGTAGCCTATGTCGGAACACTTTCTCGCCACCTGGTCACGTCGCGAGATATCAATGCGGTTCCTTATGGCACCGCTTTCAGCCGCGCCGCCCAGGATCCAAATTGTGTCGATGGCAACGGCAACCCTGTCTTTCCCGGCGGAGTTATCCCTGCAGTGCAACCTGGCCTGCAGCCGCAATACTTGGCCGCTGGCTATGATTTCAACGGATACTGCGCCTACGGATTTACCAGCTTCGCGACCAACTCCGCTTTCTTCGAACCCTACAAAGGATACGCGCAGATGTCGTATCTGGAATTTAACGGAACTTCCAACTACAACTCTTTGCAGGTTTCATTGCAGCGCAGGTTCAGCCGAGGGTTCACCTTTGGCGCTGTATATACCTACTCCAAGGCATTAACCACCGCCAATTCCGATCAGGATCTGCAGGATCCGTTTAATGCCTTGCTCGACTACCGGGAAGCTGGCTGGAACCGGACTCACGTGTTTGCAGCCAATTACGTTTATGACATTCCCGGAGTTACGAAACACTTCGGCGGACCGAAATGGCTGGCATATATTACCGACAATTACGAATTGAGCGGGGTCACTCAATTTGAGAGCGGTACCCCAGTCGATCTGAATAATAGTTTTTCATTTCCGCCCGGCAGCATAACTGGTTCAGATGAATACGGTGCCATCCCCTTCTACTACAGTGTCGACGCAAGTGGAAATCCTACGATTCCACAAATCGGTCCTCCGAATCGGGGCACGCGCGACTTCTTCCATAGCGGGGGACTGCAGAACTGGGACCTGTCTCTTTTCAAAAACATTCCCATGGGCAAGAATGAAAATCGCTACATCCAACTCCGCCTGGAGGCATTCAACGCATTTAACCACCCCAATTTCAACGACAAGAATTACAGCGCGAACTGGAATGGCCCATGGCCCTACGTTACAGATCCAACCACTCCGCTGAGCGTGACCAAAGCTTCAAATTGGGGCACCTACTCGGACACTTACAGTGGAGTGGGTGGCTTCCGAGTAGTACAACTTGGCGCAAAAATTTACTTTTAGATTGGCCGATTGAGCAAAGCACCTTTGCGGCATCAGGTTGCTCGGGCGATAACTGTCGTTAACTAGACATAATCACTTGCTGATAGCGAGAAGAATGTCGAAACGCAATCAATGAGTGTTATCGCGATTTATCGCCAACTGACTATGGTGTCCGTAGGTCGAGGCGGTGATGGTGCGTAATCGA
>DATATW010000098.1:0-13604 GCA_036268595.1 Terriglobales bacterium | reverse complement strand
CCTAAGATTTCTCCACGACAGTGATCGGCCAGACGATCTCGCATTACCGCATCCTGGAAAAAGTGGGCGAAGGCGGAATGGGGCAGGTGTATCGTGCGTGCGATGAACACCTCTCGCGCGACGTCGCTCTCAAAGTATTTCCTCCTGGCACGCTGGTGGACGAGTCTGCGCGCAAGCGTTTCCGCAAAGAGGCGCGCGCTCTTTCGCAATTGAGCCATCCTAACATCGCGACTCTCTACGACTTCGACAATCAGGAAGGCGTTGATTTTCTGGCGATGGAATACATCGGCGGACAAAGCCTTGGAGAAAAAATCGCCGCAGGGCCTCTGCCAGAGCGGGAGATCGCGCAACTGGGCGCCCAACTTGCGGAAGGATTGGCCGCCGCGCATGCAGTGCGAGTCGTGCACTGCGATATCAAGCCCGACAACTTGCGCATCACGGCCGACGGGCGGCTGAAGATTGTCGATTTCGGGCTTGCAAGAATCAGTAAGCCGCCGCGGACCGACCGGATCACCACCAGTTCTGTCGAAAGCCATGCGGTCGCGGGTACGCTCCCCTACATGGCGCCGGAGCAGGTGAGTTCGCAGCCACTCGATGCCAGGACCGATATTTATTCCGCAGGAGCCGTGCTCTACGAAATGGCAACTGGAAAGCGGCCGTTTCGCGAAGACACCAATCTTCAACTCGCGGATGCAATTCTGCACAAGCCGCTGACGCCGCCTTCGCGGTGGAATGATCGCATCTCGCTTCAATTCGAAGATGTGATCCTGAAGTGCCTAGAGAAAGATCCCGAGGACCGGTACGCGACCGCAGCGGACCTCCTGGTGGATCTGCGGGCATTACAACGTCCAAAAAGTGAGAGTTCTGCCCGCTTTGCCTTGCGGACCAGGAAGCGCAGTCGCCGCGCAATGCTGGCAGGGGTGTCGATCATCCTGTGTGTGGCGGCGCTCGCTGCGATCCCGTCAGTGCGGCAGCGGGTCAAGCGATGGCTGAATGTCGATCCCGTGCCGAGCGAGAAATTGGTGGCCGTCCTGCCTTTCACCGTTGTTGGCGGCGACGAGCAAGCGGTTCCGTTCAGTGAAGGTCTAACCGAGACCCTCACCGCAAAACTCACGCAGTTGACTATAGATCCGAAGCTTCAGGTGATTCCTGCGCCTGAGATACGCAACAGGGAAGTAACGCTCGACGAGGTGCGTCACGAGTTCGGCGTGACCATGGTGCTGCAAGGAAACTTGTATTGGTTCAAGGACAATCTGCGCATCAACATGGCGCTTGTGGATACGCGCACGCGACGCCAACTGCGGGCTGAAAGTCTGACAGTGCCGGCGTCGGACCCTTTTGCCGTACAGGACAGCGTTGTGATGGCTGCTGTGGGCATGCTGGAACTGGATGTTCAGCCGAACGAATTGAAGGAACTTTCCGTGCGAAACACGCAGTCGGCGAGCGCCTACGATCTTTACCTGCAGGGCCTCGGATATCTCCAGAACTACGACAAGAAAGAGAATATTGAGAACGCGATCCGGGTCTTCAACAACGCGCTCGCTCTCGACCCGAATTACGCCGCTGCTTATGCGGGCCGGGGCGATGCGGATTGGCAAATGTACGAGAGCACGAAGGACGCGAAGTGGATCGAAAATAGCCGCGAGGATTGCGAGCGCGCGCTCAAGCTGAATGAGGCTCTGCCACTGGCGCACGCTTGCCTCGGAAGGCTCGACAAGGGCACAGGACATTACGCGCAGGCCGCGCAGGAATTCGAGCGAGCGGTTGCTGGCGAGCCGACAAACGATCGAACGTACCTGGAACTCGCAGATACTTACGATCGCCTGGGAAATCTCGGTCAGGCTGAAGCCACGTATCGCAGGGCGATCAAGCTGCGTCCGCATTATTGGGCGGGATACAACTGGCTGGGCGCGTTTTACTACCAGCGGGCGCAATATCAGGACGCGGCCAGGATGTTTGAACAGGTCACACTTTTGGCGCCGGACAACGTCCGGGGACTGTTCAATCTGGGCACAACCTACGTCAGTCAGGGCCGCTATACCGACGCCATCAATGTGCTGAAGCGCTCGATTGCCATTCGTCCCGAAGCGAGCGCATATACCGACTTGGGCAATGCTTACTTCTACTTACGGGAGTTCGAACAAGCCACGGCGGCCTACCAGGAGGCCGTCAGACTCGAGCCTGCCGAGGCTCCTCTATGGTGGAATCTGGGCGACGGATACTACTGGACGCCGGGCAAACGCGGCCAGGCCGCAGGGGCCTATCAACATGCCATCTCGCTTGCGCAAAGCAATTTGCGGGTAAATCCTCAAGATGCGTATATACTGGGCGTCCTGGCAATCTGCCACGCGATGCTGGAAGACAAGAAACCGGCATTGGAAGCGCTACAGGCAGGGTTGCAGCTCTCCCCCAACGATCCGGAAATTCGTTTCAAGGCCGCCCTCGTTTACAAGCACCTGGGCGACGTTCCGCAATCCCTGAGTTGGCTCGACAAGGCTGCGTCGGTCGGCTTTTCGAAGAGCATCATTCGCGATACTCCGGACTTCGACGACCTGCGCAACGACGGGCGATTTCAGAAGTGGCTGGTCAAACAGGACCAGTCCTAAGGAGGATTCAACCATGGCAACCAACAGTCGTGTTCAGGAAATGCCGCTTCAGCATGCTGAGGATCCAAAGCATACCGAGGATCGAGTGAATGTAGTCATCAGCGTTCAAAATGGAGAGATACAAGTCAAGCCTGACCCCTTTGAACTGCGCAAGCATCTGGATCAGGAAGTACGGTGGACCTGTACGGCAGGAGACGGAGAATTTCTGGTCGAGTTCAGCGACAGCCCGTTTTACGAATTCCAGTTCAGTAAAGATGCGCCTGTGTCGGGACTGGCGAAGCGCACGATTCTTGCCGACGATAACAAGGTTTACGAGTACACGGTGAGAGTCGGCCAACTGTTCCGGGATCCGGGTGGCGTGATCAAGAAGTAGATCGGCCGAGTTCCTTAATGACCAGTTTCTCTAGACAAATTCGAGCAAAACAATTTCCGGATTCGATCCCAGGCGCAGAGGTGGTCCCCAGGTTCCTGCGCCGCTGGAAGTGAAGACCTGCATCTTTCCGATGCGGCTGAGACCGTACACAAAATTGCGGTAAATGCGGCGGGCCATCCAGCTCCACGGGATGAACTGGCCGAGGTGCGTGTGTCCCGAAAGCTGAAGGGAAAATCCGGCGGCTTCAGCGATTTCCGGATGATCGGGAGCATGCAACAGCAGGATGCTGGCACGATTGCGGTCGAGCGGGATTGTTTTGAGTGCGGACGCCAGATCGCGGTTCGAGGTGGCACTGCGGTAAGGAACTCCTACGAGTTGCAAACCGTCCATATCGATTTTCTCATTGTGCAGCACGCGCACACCTGCGGCGGCAACGGCATTGAGGTATTTGCTGTCATCCCCGAATTGTTCGTGATTTCCCGCGACAAAATAGACTCCGTGCGGCGCGGTTAGCTGGCTGAGCGGCGCCGCGGCCTTGGCCGCATCGATCGCAGTACCGTCATACAAATCACCCGCAATGAAAATTGCGTCGGGTTTTTCGCGCAGGATCTTAGCGATCAAGCGTTGAAGAAAATTACCGTTGCGCACGTGGCCAAGGTGAACGTCGCTGACCAGTGCGGCCTTGCGTCCACGCCAGGCATCGGGCAGGTTTTCGAGTTGGACGCGGATGCGGGTGATGCGCGTCCAACTTGCGTTGAAGAGGCCAAAGACACCAATGATGAAGCCCGCCACGAAGAGAACCCGGGCCGTGGTATGGAAATCGATATTGATTCCTATCGCAGATGTCGCAGCGAAGAGAATCCACGCGAATGTCGCCGCGAGCAGGAGGAAGCTCAGGAGGCCCATCCACACGGCCGAGGCCTTGTAGAGCGCCCGTACCGGGCGGTTTGTATGAGAGAACGCAAGCACCGAGGCCACGACAAAGCTGACGGAAAGAACGCCGAGAGTGATGGAAAGCCAGAGTCCGTCAGGAGAAGGCTGGGCGAATGTCCAGGTCTTATAAAGAAAGTAGTGCGCAAGAAGCAGAATAGCCTGAACGGCAACAACAAAAAAGAGCACGCGTGGTCGGCGCATGTGGAGTTAGATTCCAGAACGGCCTGGCAGGATTCTTCCACTCCAGGGGGTCTAATAAACCATTGTCAGCGGTTGAGGGATGCTGTAAGTCCTTCTTCGACCTCGTCGCGCGTTCCTGCCAACGACCGGATCTCAAAGTTTTCAACGGTCGTAGAGAAACACCATCTGCTTTAGCCGTGCCGCTATCTCATCAGTCGCGGCGCCGGGTTTCATACGCCATTTCCAATTGCCGCTGGATGTGCCAGGCAGATTCATACGCGCCTTGCTGTCCAGGCCCAAAACGTCCTGCATGGGCGCCATGGCCGTGTTCGCGATGGAGGACATAACACCGCGGATCAGGACCCAGTTGATGGGATCGTCCTTGAAATCGAGATATGCTCGCGCGTAGGCATGCTCCTTGGCCACGTCCTCGGGCGTGCGTATGCTGTCCCCGCTACCAGTGCTGGCCCACCAACCGGCTACGGTATCGTTGTCGTGCGTACCGGTATAGGCGACGAGATCGCGCACATAATTATGCGGCTTGAACATAGGCGCCTGCGGATCATTGCCGAAGGCGAATTGCAGAATAGCCATGCCCGGAAATCCGAATTCGTGTCGAATGGCCTCGACTTCAGGAGTAATTACACCAAGGTTCTCGGCAATGATAGGAAGATTGCCGAGAGCCTGGCGAAGCACGGAAAACAATTCCCCCCCGGGACCTTTTACCCAGCGGCCGTTTGCAGCTGTCTCGGTCCCGAGCACCTCCCAGTAGGCTTCGAAGCCGCGGAAGTGATCGATGCGCACGACATCGTAGAGGCGAAGGGCAGAGCGCATTCGCGCAATCCACCACTCGTATCCGGTCTGCTTGAGTAGGGGCCAGTTGTAAATGGGGTTGCCCCAGAGCTGTCCGGTGGCGCTGAAATAGTCGGGAGGCACGCCGGCGACCCGCAGCGGCGTACCGTGTTCATCAAGGAGAAAGAATTGGCGATTCGCCCACACATCGGCGCTGTCGTGGGCGATATAGATCGGAATGTCTCCGATGATGCGGATGTTGCGCTCGCGTCCGTAGTCCCGGAGTTCCTGCCATTGCCGGAAACATTCGAATTGAAAGAACTTCTGCGCAGCGATGGAAACGGCCAGCTTTTCTGACCAGCGCTGCATCGCCTTGGGCTCACGCGAGGCAATATCTTGCGGCCACTGAGTCCATGCGACGAAGCCATGGGCTTCCTTTACAACCATGAATAATGCGAAGTCATCAAGCCAGATTGCGTTGGCTTGAGAGAACTCTTCGAGCCGGCTGCGATCTTCGGCTGAGGCATCTTCGAAGAAGTTTTTCGCGGCCTTTTGCAGCAGCGGCATTTTGAAACGATGGGCTGCATCGTAGTCGACAGTTTCGAGTGGGAACGTTGCAACGCTGCGAAGGTCGTTCGTGCTGATAAGGCCTCGATCGGCGAGACGATCCAGGCTGATGAGCAACGGATTCCCAGCACTGGCTGAAAAGCATTGGAAGGGCGAGTCGGCATAGCCGGTCGGATTGAGGGGAAGGACCTGCCAGAGTTTCTGTCCAGCGGAGCGCAGGAAGTCCACGAAACGGTATGCTTCGGGACCGAAGTCGCCGACGCCGTGGGGCCCGGGAAGAGAAGTCGGATGAAGCAAAATCCCGCTGGATCGGGGAAAATCCATGTGAAAACCTTAAACAGTCATCGCGGCCGGTGCAAGCGAGGCTAGCCCTTGCCTATAGAGGCGATGGTTCTTCTTCCTTCTCGCCTTTTCGCTCATGAACAAGCCGCCTTTCCAGAAACTGACGCGCCAAGTCCTTTCCCCCCATTCCGAAGGCGATCGCCAAGCCCAGCATCACTGCTCCGAAGGCGATGCCGAAGGCAAGGCGCATGGTCTGTTCCGCCAGCCCCAACTCCTCCAAAGCCATCGACAGCACAAAGATGATGCTGATGGCGCGGATCGAAATACTCAACAGTCGTGGAGAGGGAAAGTTGGCATTTACGGCTGCAAGCAAGGCAGCGCGGGAAAAGAAACCCGCCAACAGCAGCCCAAAGAAAATAATGAACAACGTGACGAACAGTCGGGGCACGAAAAGAAAGAATCTCGAGATGTGCTGCTGTAACCCTCCAATCCCGAGGACACTTACCCCTAACATGATGAAACCGAGCCACGCTACCCAGAACACGAACCGGCTGACTAGTTCCGTTGGGGAAGGCAATGCAGCCTGATTCAGAAATTGGGAAGCGCCCGTGTTTTCAGACAGCTTGTCAAACTTCACCAGACGGAGGATGCTGCGGAAAATCCACTTCGCCAGGTAAGCGATTACCCATCCCACGAATGCGATAACAAGCATCTCGATCAGGCGAGGCAAGAAATGCGCAAAGCCTCTTATGATTTCCTGCGCGGCCTGACTGAGTTCTCCGACGATCAATTCCCGCATGATTGCCTCACTTTCCGCCATTCCAGACTTCCAGCAGATACGGCCTCAAACGTTCAAACTCGCGACAGAGGAATTCAATGCCGTTTTCGATTTGCTCTGCCGAAGCGGTGCGGTTCTCCACCAGAAAGGTAAACATTCTTCCTCGATAAAGAGGTACGAGTGCCTGGACGATGTGGTCGCGGCTGATGACGGATTTGTGATAAGAGGCAGCAAATTCGTAAACAGTTTTGGCCCAAAGTTCCGCGGGATACCGACAAGTTTCTTCGTCCAGAGCGGCGATTTGTTGCAAAGCTTCAAAGGTTGACTGCGACAATATTGAGCGAAGAACGGATTCCAACTCGCCCACCCCCGCAGAGAACATGTCTTTGAGGCGCTTGCGGTTCACACGGAGCGGATCAAGCGTTACCTCGTATTCAGGACCTACAGTAGAAATCGGTTTGGAACCGTCAACAGCGCTCCAAGTGGCGAAATTCGGTTCCAGCGAGGAGAACAAGACGCCGACCGTCTGTCGCATCGCGGCCACAAGATCATCAGGATGGTGTTCCGAACGACTCTTCGTTCCAAGAAAAGCCTGGCTTACCTTGTATCCTCCGGTAATCGCATTCAACGTCATTTCCAGTTCCGTGCCGAACTGACCGGGTTCATGACGCCACGAATGCTGCGTCAGGAAGAGGCTTCCAAAACGTCCAGAAAAGCCGAACTCTGAGGCATAAGGCTCCCGGATCCTCTGCCCGTAGAGCGCGCGCGTCATGGGGTAGACAACGTTGCTCACGAGGACTCCTTCGAATTTGTGCCTGCGATAGATCGGGGCTACAAAATCGGCGTTGTCCTGGTAAACCGGACGTAGAAGTTTGACCACCCATTCTGGTTCGATGTTCAACGATTCGGGCGAAATGACGGCACAGGCTTTGGCTCGCAACAGTTCGGCCGCCGATAGAATGGTATGAAGCGAGGTTTCGCTGGAAGGACTGCTGGCATATCGTGTGCTGATGGAAGGAAGCGTGCGCAACGCATGGATGTTATAAACACGCCGCAAATCATTGATTGACGCCCCAGTTACCACATCAGGAGTTCCGTCTTTGGATCCGCCATCGACATTGAGAATTGCCGTCCTCTCCCGCGGGAAACATTTCAAGAGTCCGGCCTGGACCGCTTTTATGACCGTCTCTACCGTCTTGGCGTTGTTGTGAGTCGGCAAGCCGACGAGCAAATCCACTTCGCCGACGTTGATCAGTTGGCGGATAAAATCATCCGTGAGTATGCTTTCCTCGGCCAAGTCGAAATCCGTTTCAGCAATATGGTGAATTATTTTCTAACTCCGTCCCGCACTCGAGTGAACAATCGGAAACACCTAGATTTGCCGCAGCCGAAACCAGAAGAACTGATATGGTCCCATGGTCAATAGATAAGGATTATTCCCTATTCGCGGAAAGAGATTCTTGCCAAACATCTCAATCAGAATGTTCCCCTTGAAAGCACGCAAGTCGAGTTCCACTGCCTGGGCAGAACTGGAAAGATTGTTCACTACCAGAATGGTTTCGTTGCTCAGCTTACGAATGTAGGCGAGCACTCGATGGTTGGCTGGATAGAGAAACTCGATGGAGCCCGAACCGAATGCGGGAGTCGACTTGCGGAGCCGTATGAGATGTTTCATCCACGACAGCAGGGAGTGCTCGCTGCGCTTTTGCGACAAGACATTGATGGCTTGAAAACCAAAGACCGGATTCAGCAGGAGTGGGGCATAGAGGCTCTCTGGATCCGCAGTGGAAAAGCCGCCGTTCCAGCCTCCGCTCCATTGCATTGGCGTACGAACACCGTTGCGGTCTCCGAGATTGACGTTGTCCCCCATCCCGATTTCGTCGCCGTAGTAAATGATTGGCGTGCCGGGGAGCGACATCAGCATCCCGTTCATCAATTCGATACGCCTGCGATCGTTGTCCAATAGAGGAGCGAGACGGCGCCGGATGCCAAGATTGATCCTCATCGTCTTGCTCAGCGCGTACGAATCGTACATATAATCGCGTTCAATATCCGTCACCATTTCCAACGTCAACTCATCGTGATTTCGCAGGAATAGACCCCACTGGCACGAATCCGGAATTTCCGGAGTCTGCTGCAGAATCTCGGTGATGGGTTTGCGGTCCTCCAGCTTCACCCCCATGAACATCCGAGGCATCAGGGGAAAGTGGAATGCCATGTGAAACTCATCTCCATCGCCGAAATATGGGCGTAAATCCGCGGGCCACTGATTCGCTTCGGCGAGTAACATTCTTCCAGGGAACTCTCGGTCGAGCCTGCGCCTCAGTTCTTTAATGATGTCGTGGGTCTCCGGCAGGTTCTCGCACGAGGTGCCTTCGCGCTCGACCAGATAGGGAACTGCGTCCAGACGAAAGCCGTCAATTCCCAGTTCCAGCCAGAACTTCATCACGCTCCACATTTGCTCCCGAACGATTGGGTTGTCGTAGTTGAGATCGGGTTGGTGGCTGAAGAATCGGTGCCAGTAGTAAGACTTTGAAATCGGGTCCCACGCCCAATTGGACATTTCGGTGTCGATAAAAATGATCCGCGTTCCCCTGTAGCGGGAGTCCGTATCGCTCCACACGTACCAGTCGCGGCGTGGATTGTCCTGGGAGCTCCGCGATTCCTGAAACCAGGCGTGCTGATCGGATGTGTGATTCAAGACCATCTCCACGATTACCCGAATGCTGCGTTCGTGGGCGGCCAAAAGAAACTGCTTGAAGTCTTCCAACGTCCCGTAGCTTGGATGAACCGAGGTGTAATCGGAAATGTCGTAACCGTCATCCCGCAATGGTGAGGGAAAGAACGGCATCAGCCAAATTGCGTCAATCCCAAGTTCTCGCAGGTAGTCGAGTTTCTGAGCCAGGCCCTCGAAGTCACCGATGCCGTCTCCATTGTTGTCGTAGAAACCGCGCACATGCACTTGGTAGATGACGGCATTTTTGTACCAAAGCGCGCCCTGTTCTGGTGCCAAGCCCCCTCCCACCGATTACCCCTTTAAGACGATCTACTTCTTTAAGAGGATAGTCGAATTTGCTGTGGGAATTGGTCTTCCGGATAAAATGCTTTCAGATTTTCTGGCCATTTCGACGCAAATTCACCAATCTCCGACTGAACTCAACTGAACTCAATGGACCGGTCGTGCTCAGATCATCATTATTGCGTTTCATCTTCTTAAGTGATTACACCGGACTGCCAGCTCCGCCGGATCCTCTGACTCTCGTGCTGCGAGGAAACATATTTGCATTGAGAGCGTCGAGTCTCAAAAGAATCTTGCCTTGAACTGTTCGTGGCTTTCCCGAGCCTGAGCCAGGATTTCGGCAAAGGCTGGTTCATTGCGCAGGTTGTTAAGCAGCGGATCAGATTCGAAATAGGGGTAACAGAAGAAACCGCCTTGGACACTGCGGCGAAACATCCGCAATGACGAAGCTTTATCGCCGAGCACAGCATAAGCTTGCGCCACTTTGTAGATGCCTTCGGCGTCGGTCACCCCGAGCTTTTCGATTTTCTGCTCCGTCTGATGCAAGAGAGTCAGACCGGCAGCATTATCGTGGGCTATTGAGTAACCCAGCGCTTTACCAATCGCTGCTTGCATCAGAGACGAGTCCTGCTCGTAAGCGCGATTGAAATCTGTTGCAGCCTCTTTCGTTCTGCCGGCGTAATATTCCGCGAATCCGCGGTAGAACAAGATGTAAGGGGAGTCGTTCACGGGCAGGTTCTGAAGAAATTTATCGTACTCGCCGAGATAAATGTAAACGTTCATGGCCGAGCTGTTGATCTTTACCAGAGGATCAAGGCGGCGTGCCAGTTCTGACTCAGCGAGCGCTTGTGGCAGCATGCCTCCGAACCGGTAGGCGTATCCCAGTTCCCAATGAGCTTCGGCATTATTGGGACTATTTTGTATGGCCTCCCTGAGCAGAGGAACAGATTGTTCGACCTTTCCCGTATCGGTGAGCAGGTTTGCCATATAAATCCGCGGATCCACCAGCGCAGGGTCGAGCGCAATGGCTTTCTCAAATGCGGCTTGTGCCTTGGCGTAGTGCTCGTGTCCGCCGAACTGCAACGATGCATTGGTCGCATAGGCTCGACCCAGATAGGACCACGCGGGTGCATAGCCAGGCTCGATGGACGTTGATTTCTCCAGCATCGTGATTGCAGCCGAGAAGTCGTTCAAAGAATAGAGATCAACTCCACGCAAATAGTATTCGTAGGCCTCAGAGTTGATCGGCGTTTGTGGCTTAAGGTTCTTCGCTTCCGCTGGCGAAAGGGTCAGTTGCAATCCCTGAATGATTTGCTGCGACACGCGGTCTTGCACCGTGAGCAGTTTGTCGTATTTGGTGTCGAATGAATCCTGCCACAGGATTTTGTCGGGCTTAACGTCGATTAATTGCGTAGTGATTCTCAATTCGTCGCCGTCTTTGATGAAGCTGCCTGTAAGCAGAGTCCCAACATTTAACTCAGCGGCAACCTTCCGCGGATCGATGGTTTGATTGCGGTACCGTTCGACGGAAGATGACGGGCGGACCGTCAGCGCTCGGATGTAGGCCAGCTTCGTGATGACGGCATCGGCCAGCGAGAAGCCAAGAAAATCAGTCTCAGTGTCCTGGCGAAGATTGCGGAATGGCAGAACTGCCAGCGGGCGTGGTCCGGCGGTAGAAGCGGTAAGTCGATGAGACTTCCGCGATGCCAGGTAATATCCACCGGCGAAGAGTACTGCGATTAGTACAGCGATCACTCCCGCCACGGCTATCAATTGAACGTAACGTGAGCGCTGAGCGGGAGGCCCGGCTCGTGCCACGCTTTCGGCTGCGGCCATCGCAGCTGCCGTCTGCGTCGTCACGCCAGACCCGGTTGCATGTGTGCTGCTGGAAGCAGGTTGCGAGCTCCGAGTGTCGGTTTGGGCGATCGGGCCTTGAGAGATCAGTCTGGCGTCGCTGGCTGATCGTGTAGATGGATTGCTCGCAGCGGCAACAGCAGGATTCGATTCCGATTCCTTTGAGGCAGCATCCCAAGTCGCCCGCGGACGGCTCTCGATTTCCCGCTTCATCCTTTTGAGGTCGGCCAGCATCTCGGCTGCGCTTTGATAACGCAGGTCGCGATCCTTCTCTAAAGCTTTTTCGATGATTGCCTGGATGCTGATCGGAAGGTCGGGATTCAGGCGCACCGCCGGAACCGGATCGTGTTCAAGAATCGCGCTGAGGATCACTGCGGAGCTTTCGCCTCGAAACGGCAACGCGCCAGTCGTCATCTCGTAGAGCACCGCGCCAAAAGAAAACAAATCGGTGCGCGCGTCCAACTCCCGGGCACGGGCCTGTTCCGGAGACATATACGCGACGGTACCCAGCGCTGAGCCAGGGCTCGTCAGGTAGTCCTCCTCCATAAGACTCTGTGTTCTGGCGCTCGCTAAGCCACTGGAAGAATTGCTGCTGACAGTCACTTTGGCAAGACCGAAGTCCAGAATCTTCGCGCGACCGCGCTTGGTGATGAAAATGTTACCCGGCTTTATATCGCGGTGAATGATGCCTTGTGAGTGAGTTGCATCGAGCGCGTCGGCAATTTCGATTGCAATCGAGAGCGCGGTTTCGATATCGACAGGACGGCCTGCGATGCGGTGTTTCAACGTCAGGCCATCGAGAAATTCCATGGCGATGAAGCGTTTGCCGTCGTGCTCGCCGATTTCGTAAATTGTGCAGATGTTGGAATGATTTAGGGCTGAGGCCGCTCGCGCCTCGCGGTGGAAGCGTTCCAAAGCCTGAGGATCGCGAGAAACGTCGTCAGGAAGGAACTTGAGGGCAACAAATCGGCCTAAGAGAATATCCTCGGCCTTGTAGACCACGCCCATCCCTCCTCCGCCGAGCTTTTCGACAATCCGGTAGTGCGAGATGGTTTGGCCGATCACGTATGAAAAGATCGTACGTGCCGCAAAAATGGCCGTCAATGCTGAAGTGCCTGGTACGACGTCCTTAGGGGACTTCGAAACTGTGGCGAGCTCTACGGCGAAGTCATTCCTGCTGCTTGCACAGCCCTCGATGGAAGCGCAAGCAAACCCTTGCCAGTGGACTTTTTTTGCAACGCAGCCTGACTCCAAGTACTCCAAAGGAGAGAGCTGTTCGACAGATGGGTCCTCACGATTGAAGGGAAAGTAATATGCCGAATCAAAAGTTCGCAGCGCAAAGCAGCCGGGCGCCAGCCAAAAAGTCTGGCGAATTTCTGATCGGAAACGATCTTCGTGTCACCCGGCTGGGATTCGGTGCGATGCGAATTACAGGCGACGGAGTTTGGGGCGAGCCTTCGGACCGGGCTGAGGCTGTCCGCGTTTTGCGGCGTGCTGTCGAGTTAGGAATCAATTTCATCGACACGGCGGATTCCTATGGTCCCGACGTGAGTGAAGAAATCATAGCCGAGGCTCTCTACCCGTATCCGGCAGGGCTGGTGATCGCCACTAAGGGCGGCTTTATGAGGCCAGGTCCCAACCAATGGGCCGAAAATGGCAAGCCAGAGCACCTGAGGGCCGCTTGCGAAGGCAGCCTGCGCCGGTTGCGCATGGACCGGATCGATCTTTACCAGTTGCATCGAATCGATCCTAAAGTGCCGGCTGAAGATCAGTTCGGCACCCTGAAAGATTTGCAGGCGCAAGGAAAAATCAAACACATCGGTTTGTCAGAAGTGAGTGTCGAGCAGATTCAGCATGCGCAAACGATTATTTCGGTTGTCAGCGTCCAGAATCGTTACAGCATCGCCGACCGCGGATCGGAAGATGTTCTCGAGTACTGCGAAAAAGAGAAAATGGGTTTTATTCCGTGGTTCCCCTTGGCGGCCGGCCGTGTTGCCGGTTCCGAGAGCCCTGTCAGTCGGTTAGCGGCGCAATGGAAGGTCACGCCATCACAGGTAGCTCTGGCATGGCTGCTTGCACGATCTCCAGTCATTCTTCCGATCCCAGGAACCTCCAAAGTCGAACATCTCGAAGAAAACGTGGCGGCTGCGGAGTTGAAGATTGATTCGAACAAATGGCAGGAACTGGGCCGTGTGCCGCGTGCCAGCTAGGAAAGCGGCT
>DATATW010000097.1:0-31237 GCA_036268595.1 Terriglobales bacterium | reverse complement strand
CCCACGATCCCCGTAGCGTTGGCTCTGCCCAGATCTACATTTCCATTGTGGTGCGAAAGGTCAATGATGATGTTGCTGGTAGCCATGGTATCTCCGCTGAGGGGACGCCGAGGATCGAGCAAAAACGTGACGCTCTCCTGTACTTGAGCCGCCAAAGGTTGCAATCGGGGTTCGAAATTGCGGCGTCCCTTCAACCTGCAACCGATACTGCGCATTAACCTTCGCTTGAAAACGACAAAAGCAGTTGATGATCTGAGATTTCGTTCGGAAAACGTAACAGACAGGAAGTGTTGCCGGAGCGCGCAGTCTCGCGCTAAGCCGTCGCTAGATTCCACGCTAACGAGCGTAGAAAGTTTCATCAAATCCTTCCGCTGGCGCCATCGACCTTTACGTGTTTCCAAACACTCATGACTTCCCCCTGATAGTTACTGCATCGGGGAGGAAAATCACGAATTCCTGGTTAAGGAAGGCCTATTAAGGAAGTGAGTCGATTTTCGCTACGCCATCGGGAAAAGTGAGGTATGGCGGAGCAGTCAGTCTGGCGCTAACTCTTCTCCGCCCAAAATTCCCTGCTAACAGGACAAATAACAGGGAATTTGACGATTTTTACTCTCAAAAAAGGGAATCCTTCTCTCTAAACTGCACATTCTGCGGGAGAAACAGGATACCGGCGACGAATCGGAACACGGAATTAACAGAGGCACATCAGGGAATTAAGTTTCCTGATCAGGGATTTATTGCGAGGGTTTTATTTCGGCTTGTGATGGGATCATTCTTGGGCTCGCCCTCTCATTTTGAGCTGGTAACGGGTTTCGGCGAATCGGTCCCAAGCACCAACCCCGCGCAAGTTCGTCACTCAGAAATCCATTCCTCCGGCGAATTTTCGAACCGGTCAAGAACGAACGACTTTGGTGGATTACGATTTACCCAGGAAGGCTTTGTCCTGAGCTTGGCCCTGGCAGAAATCCAAACTGCCGTCGTTGTTCGGCCCAACTTAGCGGGATGTGTTTGTACAGGTTTGCAAATTTCAAGGTCAACGGCTGTCGCCCTTCGAGTATGGCTTCGACGATATCCGGAGCAAGGAAGGCACACGAGAGAACTCCCCTGACATATTGAGGCGTGAGCCCGGTTTCAAGAGCTAGCGATTAAGGCCATCGACCTTCCCCTCAAGAATTCTCTTATACCAAACATGGCCTCTTGCGACCGCTTTGATTAATGCGGGTCTGGGAACGCGGAGCCGTCGAGCCTGGGTTCGGTGGCACTACCAGGTGAATTTCGCCACCGTACCGTTTGCGCTTTGTTTCAATGGTCAAACAGATCGATTCGCTCGGTTCAGCCGCTCCTTGGACATCGGTCCGTTTGCTGGTACTGATCTGGCCGCCGCTCTCAAGAAGTTTACGCATATATGTCGCGCTAATCACGATCTGGACGTTGCTCTCTTGGACGATCACGCTTTGCAGGAAGGACTCGAGCAGGGAGCGCAAGTCGTTCGACGGAACCGCACCGAGCTTCGCAGCCAGCTTCTTGGCGGCACTCACTAAAGGGTGAAGAGAGGCAGGACTCTCGGCACTTACGCTGAGCCTTTCGAATATTTCAGCGTCGGATCTCAGGAACACGGCTTCCTTCCTCCGCGTACGGAGGATCGAGGTATACGAAATCTCCACTTCTAACCTTTGACAAGCACTTCTCGAAGTCACCCCGGACCAGCGTCGCACGGTTAAGAATTCTTGACCAGGCATCAAAATCCGCGATCTTCGGCAGGCTGCCAGTCCGAACACCTCGTGGCACGTTGAACTTTCCTGATCGGTTAGTCCTATACACACCGTTAAAGCAGAATCTGTTCAAATATACGAAGCGAGCCGCTCTCTCGACCACGGACATCGCGTCGGGATCTTTCGCTCGAAGCTCGCAATAGAATGCCTTCGATACCGGCATCGCGGCCACCAACTGTCCGACTCGCAGTGGCGACGATCGAACCGCAGTATACGTCTCGACTAGCTCACGATTGACGTCGTCCAGAAGCGCACAACGCGGCAGTAGGTCGAAAAACAGGCAAGCGGAACCTGTGAACGGTTCTACATATCGAACGAAGGGAGGGGTATATTGCCGCAATGTGGGCAGCAGCTTTCGCTTGCTACCGGCCCAACGAAATATCGGTTTGTGGGAACCTGCTACTACACGGCTCTTCATCTCAAACACAGCGTCGATCGCACGAAGTAATCTAAAGGGTTTACTAGCGTTTGTAAATCACACAGAGATGCTACCCGCGCGGTGCGTCGGGTGAAGTTGGCCTGGCTCAATAGAGAGTTTTGAAAGCATCCCAGTGCCGCGAGCGCTCGCGGCTCCGGTCCAACATGCCGGAATCACCTTGGTTTTCCAAGGCTGCCGACACAAGTCAACTTGCCAGGGCTGAATCCCCGGCTTCTGATCGTATTGCATTCGCCTAATGTCCTATCTTGAAACCGGGGTGCGCATGTGCCTTGGGGAGAAAGCGGGGGCGTGGACCCCGTTGTCAGCTGAACCGGCCGTTCTCTACAGTCTGGTTTGCTCGGGAATTTCACGAAAAACGGGCATCTTTCGCGTATTTCGGTGGAAGTTGCGACGGAACTTCTCTGCAGTGCTGGTCGAAGAGAAGGTCTACCCGGATCCGTACACGGGCATGAACCTGCGCTCCATCCCCGGCACGACATACCCGATATTTGAGGACTTCTCCAATGTCCCGATGCCGCCGACCAGTCCGTTCCGGCAGTCTTGGTGATATCGCACCGAGTTCAAACTACCGCCCGAATACAGCGGAAGAGCGGTATGGGTTGGATTCGACGGCATCAACTACCGGGCGAACGTAGGATGAACGGCGTGAAGATCGCCTCCTCAGAAAATCTGGCGGGTACCTGGAGATTCTTCAACCTCGATGTGACGTCAGCCGCCAATCCCGGCCAAACCAACTCCCTCGCCGTCGAAATATTTCATCCCCAGCCGCGCGTTTGGCTATCACGCTGGTCGACTGGGCTGCCTGGCGCCGCGGAATCAGCGTATCGTTTCCTCAGTTCGAACGGATGAATTCCTGGTGAGCTTTTGCCAAAATTGGCAAATCTTGGTCCGCATTTTTCCAAAGCGCGAAAAGCTTTTGATAGGCTTCCATGCTTTCGTTCTTTTTCCCTTGCATCCGGTAACAGCGAGCCATACCCAACACGGACATCGGATAGAGAGTTGTGAACGCGTCCACGCTACGATGATTGATGATCTTTTGGAACTCCACCTCCGCCTGGGCTGGCGCCTTGACTGCCAGATAAGCTTCTCCCCGCACGTAGATCGGAAGCATGTCTGCCAGGGAACCGAATTCATATGGAAGGGCCGGGTCCATGAGCTTGGTTATTTCCGCTGGGGAGGCTCCGTCGGAGATCGCAGCAAAAGCCCTGATTATTGGGGAGTAAATGGCAACGTTAAATGTGGATAGCGGACGATCATGGTCCATCTGCTCCAGTAGATTGCGGGCACGCTGAATTTCATGATTGCGAAGGGCAACCAGAGCGGTAAGGCCGTATACCATTTCGTTCTTTCCCAGCTTCAGAGCACGTTCAGATTCTACTTTCGAAGTTGAGGATCGGGCCGCTTCGGAATTAATCTCGGCAGACGCCGCCAAGGCAATCGCTGCTGCTTCCGAATCGTCGTTTCGAATATCCAACTCAGCAATTTGATCGAAGATTCTCGTGGCTGTCTCAATCCTGCCCTCTGAAGCAGCAGCCTCGCTTTTCGCAAAAATCATGCCGATGTCGTCGGGATGGTTCCCCGCCCATGTCAACTGCTGTTCCATGGCCGATAGATCGTCTTGAAGATGGCCGATTGCAAAAAGATCCTGATGGATAAAGCTGTTGTCTTTTCCCTTGGCCAAAAGTTGTTCGCAAATCTTTTTCGCTTCGTCCAATCGATTTAGCGCGATCAGAGCAGCGACCAGGTTTGTCGAACCGAAGTCCTGATGCGGGCCCAGTTCTACCGCTTTGCGCGCAAAGTCGACGGCGGTTTCATAGCGGCCCAGCAGAACGGAATCGTTCGCGACCCCGTTGTAACCTCTCCAGTCGTTTGGATAAAGTTCAGTCCAAAGCTTGAAAGTCTCCGCGCCCTGTTCTCGCTCCGCGGTCGCGACATCGAAATAACGCGCGGTGATCAAGAGCCGTTCCGGTTCGGTCGCGCGCGCCCGGAGCTCGAACGCTTTCTGAAAGTATTGCTTCGCATAGGCCGCATCGCCGGAATTTGAGTAAGCTGAACCCAGTTGCTCATAGGCAATGGCAAAATTCGGATCCAGCTCGATCGCTGTTTTCAGGACGCCTCGCGCTTCCACGTTCCGGGAATGTGCTCGAAGGCCGATCCCTAACTGATAAGCCTTCAAGGCTTCAAGAGAACTTGTCGTCGCCAGTTCCATCGGAACGTCGAATCGAGCCAACGATTGAGGTGACTCACCCAATTTCCGGCGGAGTTCATCGGTCGCCGAGCTAAGGCGACCGAGCACCTCCTCTTTCCTGTCAATCGAAACGGATTGCTGCATCAGCAAGGCCGCATCGCTGCAACGTTGGGCCTCCAGGGAAAGTGAATAATGTACGCCGGGTTGGATAGAACCCGTAATCAACGCGTTGGACCCCAATTGATGGCAAACCTGTCTCGCCAGAGCAGGAGTGAGGGTCTCGTCCGGCGAATGCCCAAGCTCTTGCATACTTTGTTTCAAAGTCTGGTCTGGCACAACGTTGATATAGGGCGATTGCGAGAGATGGACAATGACTGCCTGTCGCAAAGAGCCATCGAACACGGGGTCGCCAGTGCCGTTCGCAAAATCCCCGATCACGACCGATGCATCTTTCGAAGCAGGCGTGGCGGAACGAGAAAACCAAAACGCGAGCACAACCACCAGCACAATAATGATCGCCAGCGGGATTGTGAGGAATAGAGCAAGGCTAGACCTGCCGGCCCCCGTGGCCTTCGCCTGTTCACGCTCCGCAAACTCACGCTCCGCGCTATCGAGATGCACCGGGGCAACGAAGCGGTAACCTCGCCGCAGTACCGTTTCAATGAAGCGTGGATTGCTTGCAGTGTCGCCCAGGGCTTCGCGCGCCTTCACGAGCGCAACCCCCAGGCTCTTGTCAAACTCGACGAAGGTATTTTCCGGCCACAGACGCCGCCGAATCTCTTCCTTCGAAACGATCTCGCCGAAACCTTCCAGCAATAAGACCAAGAGTTGGAAGGGTTGATCCTGCACCTTGACGCGAACCCCGTCTCGAGTGAGGACACGATTTGCCGGGTCCAGTGAGAAAAGGCCGAAGCGGTAGACCCTCTGGCAGCGGACTTTATCTGGCGGGAATTCTGGCATTGACGCCCCGATTTGTGCCCAAGTTTAGCACGTGGCCTCGGGACTCGCTCAGCCGGCAGATCAGTTAGTGCGGGACCGCAAGTCATTCACCCTGAAGCGCTTAGCTGTTAGCACAGGATTTAAACGCAGTTTGATTGACCGCGCGGCCCTTCTCACCGAAATTACTCGCAGAACGAACCTCGCAAGTCTGAAAAATTCAAAGTATGGCCACATTCTCAAAACTGATGGTTGTGTCGGCGCTGTTGTCAACCCTTGCGTTCGGACAGGGTGGTGGCAAAACCCGGGTCTATTACATCGCGGCGGACGAAGTTGACTGGGACTATGCGCCGGGTGGCGTCAACAAGATGATGGGAGTGAAGTTCGAAGGCTACTCGAAAGTTTTCACTGAACGCGGACCTCACCGTATCGGTACGGTTTACCGCAAGGCGATCTACCGGGAATATACGGACGATAACTTTACTCACCTCAAACCTCGCGCTCCCGAGTGGGAACACAGCGGCATTCTGGGCCCCATTCTTCGCGCGGAAGTCGGCGACACGATTCGCATCGTGTTCAAAAACAATGCAAGCCGACCTTACAGTATGCATCCGCATGGCGTGTTCTACGACAAGGATTCTGAGGGCGCACCCTACGACGACGGCACATCTGGAAAGGACAAAGACGATGATGCTGTGCCGCCGGGAAAAACTCACACCTACACATGGAAAGTGCCTGAACGCGCAGGCCCCGGGCCGAACGATCCGAGTTCGATTGTGTGGCTCTATCATTCGCACACAAGCGAACTCAAAGACGTCGAGAGCGGATTGGTTGGCGCAATGATCGTCACCCGGAGGGGCATGGCCGATGCCGAGGGCAAGCCGAAGGACGTGGACCGCGAGTTTGTGTGTCTGTTTCTACTATTTGACGAGAATGTGAGTTGGTATCTTGACCACAATATCCACGCTTTCACAGCTGATCCGAAGGGCGTGAACAAGCTTGAATTTGCCCCGGTGGACGACGAAGGCAATTTTTCGGGTCTGGGCTCGGGGTTCACGGTTTCAAATGCCAAGTTTGCCATCAACGGCCACATCTATGGCACCGGGCCGATGATGACGATGAAAAAAGGCGAACGCGTACGCTGGTATCTGGTGGCTCTTGGGGAGCAATTCAGCGTGCATACGCCGCATTGGCATGGCAACGTCGTTTTGCACGACGGCAAGCGCACTGACGTCGTGCCGCTCATGCAGGCGCAAATGGAAACCGTGGATATGGTGCCCGACAATCCAGGCATCTGGATGTTCCATTGCCATATTGACGATCACATGGATGCGGGGATGGCCACGCTCTATAAGGTTGAACCGTAAATCCTAGTTTCAATCGAGTGTCCCTTGAGAAAGTCTATGCAAGGTTCGGGATTTTCGGCTGAATTCATTCTTGCAATTGCAGCAATTGTTTCCCTCAATTGCGCCCCTTCGTTCGGAGCAGATTCCTGCCAGCAGGTATTCGACGCGCTGACGAAAGTGGTCTCGACTTCCGGCCATAAGTATTCGACCCATACTGCCTCTTCGCTGGACGGGCCAATAACGACGCACGAAGAAACCATCTACACCCGGGAAAAAACTTATCTTCGTGTGAATAACAAGTGGGCAGAAAGTCCCCTGACCAAGGCCGAAATTCTGGAGCGTGAGCAGGGGAATCGAAAGCACGGCAAAGCCATGTGTCTGTTCCTGAGAACTGAAACCGTGAACGGCGAGCTTGCTGATGTCTACTCCCTGGATAACGAAAGTGCCGTCAGCAAGGAGGACGCCTGGATTTGGATCTTGAGACGGACAGGATTGCCGATGCGCGAGGAAGTCGACGTCGATACCGGAAGCAACGGTGGCAAGAGTCATCGTTCCACGCGATACGAATACGGCAATGTGAGACCACCGATGTGACGTTGAGAAGGGCATTTGATTCTTCTGTCGAGATCATTTCTGGAGGAGGCCGAAAGTGAAGAGCTCTCTCGCTACCGTCACATTCTTCGTGCTAATGACGGCCGTGACGCTTACTTATTCCGCGCGTGCGGCAGATTCATGCCAACCGGTGTTCGACGCCCTTACGAAGGTGGTCACAACGCCCAGCCACAGCTATTCCACCCACACCAAAAACGGTAAGCCGATCAGCAGCGAAACCATTTACACGCAGGGCAAAGCCTTTATCCGCGTGAACGGCAAGTGGATGAAGAGTCCGGACGACCCAAAAGAAATCCTGCAGGAGGAGGCCGAAAACCGCAAGCACGGAACTGCTACCTGCCAGATCGTGCGCGAAGAGTCTGTTAACGGCCAGCCGGCGACGGTTTATTCCCTGCACAGCAAGACCGATTACGCCACGGAAGATGCGCAAATGTGGATTGCCAAAGGCACTGGACTCCCGTTGAGAGAAGAAATGGATATGGATGTGGGCGGTGGAACCGCGGGAAAGAGTCACGTCTCCATCCGCTATGAGTACGGCAATATCCAGCCGCCGATGTGACCGCGGACGGTTGGTTGTTCGCTATCCATTTGTAGCACTCCGGCCACGGGATTTGAGTGGAAGCTTCGAAAGTCTGTGATGGAGGGGAATTGAAGAATCGTCGCCTACCTTTCGCCCTCTTTGCATTCGCTGATCTGTATTCCCCGCATAGCCAGAACGAACACGCGAAAGAAGACGCCCAGCTCTGGATCTCGAAAGCGACTGGACTGCCGCTGCGCGGAAAGGCTGACATCGAGCTGTCGGGAAGGCCGGTAAAAGATATGTGTCGAATCGGTATGAATACGGCAATGTCCGCGCTCCGATATAGAGGGTCCGTACGCACAGGAGAGGTTCTGGACTACGCCGCGAAAGGAGTGTGAATCATGCCGAAATTTTGTGTGAAGTGTGGAACACCATTGGGCGGCGGCCCATTCTGCGTGAAGTGCGGAGCCGATGCGCGGATCGTGGCACAATCGGTTCAACCGCAATCAGCTTCCGTACCACCACCGGCGCCTCAGGCGGCGGTTCCGGCGGCACAAGTCGGTCCGCAGCCAGTCATTGCACCGCCGCCCAACCCCGGGGCCGCACAGCCTGCAGCACCCAAGCAGGGCATGAGCACTCTGGCCAAGCTCGGCATCGCGGCGCTGGCCGTCATCCTCATCGGTGGCGCTGCGGGTGCTGTCGGCGTGTACTACGTTGCCCATAAAGTCAGCCAGAAATATCACCAGGTGTCGGACCAAATTCTCGGATCGAGTTCAGGCTCGGGCCCCCACACCGAAAACGGCTCAGCCAGCGCCGGATCGAAAGATTCAAGTTCGACTGACTCGTCATTGGGCGATGTCTGCCGCTTTTTGAGCAAAGAAGACGTGAGCAAAGCCATCGGCGTCGAGATCGTCCGCACTGAGCCAGAAGACAACGGCTGCTCTTACATCGCAAAGGGAACCCAGACCGACATGATGGCCAAGCACGCTAGCGCGATGATGGCTGCCCGCGGCGCGGACCAGAAAACGCAACAGATAATCCGACAGTTCGCAGGGGGCATTGGCAAGGCTTTTCAGAGCGAGAAGCCAACATCGGATCAGGACACATCCGGTGAAGTCCCCGTCTTCTCGTTTTCAATCGATCAGAATTCAGCCGAGCAACAGATGCGGCTGAATGCGAAAGTTCTCGGCAATCTAGGCCCACAGGAAGGTTTGCCCGGAATCGGCGATCAGGCATTCGTGTCGGCCGATGGAATGATCATGGTCCGCAAAGGAAAAACTCTCGTTCGAATCATGTACTTGACCTGCCCTTGTGGCTTGGAACAGGTCAAACCGCTGGCCAAGGAAATCGCGGACGCGCTGTAGGAGGAGTGTATGAATCACATGAATCCCTCAAGGCTTGTCTCGCAGCAAACCAGCTTCACCGAGGCGATCCTTCGACGCGCGGCCACCGGACTTCTGATTCTTGCACTCGGCTTTGCCGGCGGTTGCAAAAAGAAAGATCCGCCGCCTGCACAAGCGGCGGGTGCGGCCACCTCACACAGCAGGACGAACGACATTTCCTATTTGCCGCAGGATATTTTCGGCCCGGAAGCCGTGGCGGGAGCAACCGAACTCAAGCCGGTTGATATTCATTCTCTTTCCGATAGTGAGTTGAAATATGGCATTGCTCCCAAACGCACAGGCAACGTCGAGTACCAACCGGATGTGATCGTGATGGAGCACGGTGACAAGGCGATTCGCTCACTCGCCACCAACGGAATGGAATGGGAATTTGATGCGAATGCGGAACACGTAAGCGAGTTCCAGGAAGGAAAGATTGTTTTTGCTACCGGCGGAGCGGTAGGCCGCATCGTCAGCCTCAAGAAGGAAGGCGACTCGGTGAAAGCGATACTGGGACCGATCCAGCTGACCGACGTCATCAAGAACGGCAAATTCAAAATGGATTCGCCGGTCAGCGCGGACAATATGATCTCTTATGTAGCTCCAGATTTTCCCCAGGAACCAGACCCGCAATCCGAGAAGCGGACGAGCTCCAACCAGGAAGACGGCAGGCCGCTGATTGAGCGCGCCGTTGTGGTTTCCCGCATTCAAAATGGCGTTTGGACCCCGGTTTCGGTGGGAGAAACATACCCCGACGGCCAGCGAGCGACTTTTCAGAGAGTTGGCAGCCGATGGGTTTCTCCCGGCCCGTTCTCCGGGAGTTTGGATCAGAGCTTACAGCTCAATTCATTTAAACCATTTCACTACACTGCATTTCAGCAGTTGCCCGGTGTACCTGGGATGCAACTTCCAGAGTTCCCATCCATTCCGTTTTCGCCTCAGCCGCCCGCGAAGACTGCAGGGACGGTCCCGACTGTTGACGTTGGTGACCTGCGAACCACAGCGGTTTCCAATCCTTCCTACATTGGGGTTCAGTTCTATTCGAAGAAGCTGAGCGGCGGACTCTTCGTATTCGCTGAAGCACTGATGGACGTAAATGATGTTCATCTGCACTTTGATCTTGATATTCAAGGCAGTCACATCAATACCTGCGGACTCGACCTGGGTGGCGCTCTCGGCGTGACGTTGCACATGGACTCTTATACCACCAAGGACTTTCAAGTCAATCTTCACAAGAAGTGGTGGGTCCCAATTGATTTGACTATTCCTATCGGTCTGGGGGCACAAGTAGGAATTCCGTTCAGTGTGACATTCAACATGATGCTTAACGTCAACAGTGGCTTCAGCGCCAAACAGTCCATTCTTACGGCCCAGGGCGACTACACATACAAGGGCGGCCTATGGGCCGGCTACAAGCGAAATGGAGGATGGCAGGTCAACCCCGTGAGCGATCTGCAGGCACGAACAGATATGGGCCGCTCCATACAGGGGGTTTCGGTCGGTATTAATTCGCTGGTCTTAGCTGCATCCATCCGAGCCATGGTCGGCATCGGTAAGTTTGGGTTCAACACTGGCGTCTATATCGGCTTGCGGTTCGATGGCACACTACTTCGTCAGGCGGATATCGCGCTTCCCTGCCGGCAGGCGACGATTGATGTCTTCATGGATTCAGGTGTTGGCTATTCACTCCCGGGCTTTGTCGCAAACCTTATCAACGGAGTCCTTAGCTTCTTCACAAAATATCAGATTGATCGGGTTGGAACGCTCTTGAAGGGACCATCCAAAGACCTGTTCCACGGTAACACCCAAATTCCAGCGGCCTGTGCGACGTCTAGTGATAAGGGGAGCTAACGCATGGGCTATTGCGGAGATTGTGGAATACATATTAACGAAGGGCAGAGCTTCTGCGCGGAGTGTGGCGCTCCGGTTGGCGGAAATAATGCGACCGGCCATTCGCCTGCTACGGAGCAGGCACAATCCGCGCCTGTTCATGCTCCATTGCCGCATTCGTCAAGTGACGCAGCTTTGCCAAAGCTCGGGGCGCTGAAGGCACAAGAGCCGCGTGCTGCAAAAAGTTCCAGCAAAAAGATTCTGATTGCGGTGTTCGCAATCTTTCTCATCGGCGCGATTGCCGCTGTCGCCGGCGTCGTGTATGTCGGATATCGCGTCAAGCAGAAGGCCAGCGCGGCGCTGGACACTCTCGGAGGCAAGTCGGGCCCGCACAAAGCCACGGGCGCGGGGGGCCCAGCCGATCCGAGTAAATCCAATCCTGGAAATGACGGTGACGGCTCATCGGGTAGTGACAACGATAATCCGCTGTCTGATGTACTTGGCAAGTTGCAAGGCGCCGATGGCGCTGGCTCGACTCCCATGGGCAACATGGCCAAGAGCATTCTCGGAGACCTCGGGTCGAAGAATCCCGACATGCCCGCGGATCTGGCCCGCAGCATTCCAAAGTCCTCTCTCGCCGATCCTCCAACGTGCCCTCCGGCCTCCGGCGTCAGCGACGGAGAGTTTCGCGCGGGTAAGATTCCGATCATTCCCGGAGTTTCATTTACTGGCGGCTGGACGCGCGCCACTGGAGACCTGGAGGCTATCAGCCAGGTTCAGTCCATTGACCCCCTCTTCCTCGCGATTCAGCACGACGGTGAAGTGATAAGTTCGGCGGATCAGGCTCATGGTCCGCGGAAAATCGGTGAAGTGGATGCATGTCGCCAGGACCTGGAGCGAGCGGAAACCTACGAGCTTGATCTGCCGTATCCATTTCCCAAAGTCGTCCGGGGAGTCTCGCGCATTGTTTTTCCAATAGGAAAGATGCGCGAACTCAGGAATTCGGGGAGCGTAGTCCTGACACACGTTGAATATCACTACCAGGACGCGCTCAGCGAATGGGACGCTTGGGTCTGGAAAGGCGAGATGAAGCGCGTTGAATCCCAGGATGTGGAATTTCCTCTGATTGTGAACGACCAGCAGGTGAAACTGCCAGCGATACACATTAAGGGTATGCTCAAAGTTATTGAAAGTGGTGGTCAACTTCAGGTCCAGGACGCTCCCGCGGAGGCTAATATTCTCGACGATCCATCGACTCCCGTTGTGCTCTCCTGGAAAGACGGCAGCGACTACGCCGGTAACCAGCGAGGCGTGCAATGGCAACTCATCAAAGTGTCGTACGCCATTGCCGGGAAACTCACCATTGAGCAAGTGTTGGCGAAGCAGCGCAAGGCCATCACATACGGAATCTACTTTGACTTCAACCAGGCCACGATCAAGCCGGAATCCGATCCGGTGCTCAAGGAAATAGCGGATGCAATCGCCGCAAGGCCCGATTGGAAACTGGCCATCACCGGACATACCGACAACATTGGCGGACACAAATACAACCTTGATCTTTCCCAGCGCCGATCGGCGTCGGTGAAGAAAGCGCTGGTCGAGCAATACCACGTGAATCCGAACCGGCTCTCGACCTCCGGCGCTGGCGATTCTGTCCCAATTGATACCAACGACACGCTCGAAGGCCGCGCCCGAAATCGGCGCGTGGAACTAACGCTCGATTGAGTGGCACTCTTTCGTTGGCCGTAACGGATTTCTTTGACGCACTCTGCAGGCGGAACCAAAGCAAGCGGAGTACGCCTCCTTGATGCTGAGCCAATGGACGCGCGTTGCCATCTACGACGATCAGACACCGATCGACGCGTGGTTGTTGCGGCTGGTGAAGTAGGGTACTGGATTCTGAGAACGACGTTCTGCCACGTCGAGCGTTGCCTCCAGTTGCCCGAAACGTATGGTTTCCAATCTTGTTTTAATTCCCGACGCGTTGCCGGAAATCGTGATAAAGAATTCGGCACACAAGTGGCACATATCAAATTCGAAATAATAGGAGTTGATGCGGGCTTGCACAAGGCATCGACTGATGGGCCGACAGTCGTTTGCTCAAGAAAGAGCTAACACCAGCGCGCGGAAGAGAGTGACCGACATTTCACTTACCAAACGTGAACGGCCTCTACGTGCGGCGGGCCTGACCGGCCCTGAATCACCTGAGTCTCGAGAACGACTTCGATGTTTTTCTTCTGCCATTCTGCGGGGAGGTGTTTCAGTATTTCATCCATGCGGTTCTCATTGACCAAGAATTCACCAGCAGCGACGGTTCCTCCGCGACCGATCCCGGCGGCCACGACAGAAACCTGATCTGTATCCGGAGGGATGAATCGTGCAACAATCGCATAATCCTTATAGTCTTCCGTCTTTTGCTGCAATCGGTCGAGAAGCCACTGTCGTTGTTCTGGAGCATTTCGATCTTCGATCCAAAACTTCGTCATCGAGGCGTCGTTTCCAAAATGGAAGCGCAAAGGCGCGGTCATCCGCAAAGTCCAGCCATTATCGAATGCTCCGATAAATACGGATGGACTGCGCCGAAGGTCGGTCAAAGTGGCTGTCGATTCAGCGAGCACGCGATAGTTCTTGCCATATGTGCGAAGCATTCCCGCAATGTTAACCAGTGGCTCTACGTCATCAATGATGACCGTGACCAGGCTGTCCGGAAGTGTGGTCTCGCGCTGGGGCTCCGCGGCATCGCGGAGTCGGATGCTGGCGTATTGCGGCTGGTCCGCCAGGCAGAAGAGCGTTGGCTCTGCCGAATTCACGAACGGCTGCCAAAACTGCCGAACTAGAGTCGAGCGCGATTCCCGTAAAGCCGCCCAGGTACTGACCAGAGCCAGGATCAGCGCGGCGATAATCACCAGAGTTTTGGCGCGGGCGGAAAATCGACGGGATCTCAAAACCGACGGATTTGCGTGCGCGGTAACGGGTTCGGCTTTGAACACGGCCAATCCGTTGGCTGGGGACGCCGTCGCGGCATCGGGAAAGCCGTTGGGGTGACCCGGCCAGGAAAAGTGTGGCACATAGGATCCCGACGACAGGAATAGCCGAATCTCCTGGCTATGTTTGGGATCGTGATAATACTGATCGATCCGCTTGCGAATTTCAGCCGCTGTCACCCTAACGATGGGGTCCGTGTTTGTATCGTAATCGGCGGGCCGTTCGAAGATCTCCATCCCGAGAACGCGTTCCTTCAGTTGACTTCCCTGGCCATCCAGCGCACGCGCCACAACGTACCTCAGAAACTGGCCATACCTTTTGCTGGAATTAAATAAAGGAGAAGCGAGCAAGTGCTCGAGCTGCTGCTCTACGGCACCCTTTTCGTAATCGCTGGTAGGCATCCAGCTTTCCGCTACTGGCTCGGAGATCACTTTGTAATGCCCTGCGTCAGGCAGACTCACAACGTGGTGACAGGATTCGGCAATGAACTCTGGTTCGAGGATACTACTGTGCCGGATGACAGACTTTCAACCGTAAAACGCTAACCCCAGGCAGTTCTTATCGTAATTCTTTACGGTCGTTCAAGTCTTTGAAAACAGGGTGTAACGTCGGGCTACAAGACGGGTTATCCGGATTATCCCTCGGACTTTACCGGTAAATCCTTGCCTGGGGCGAAAGCACGCTTAGGATGACTGGTCTGTCGCTGGGCTTGTTCTGAACTTTTCGTCACCAGTTTGGGATTTTTGACCGCGAGGAGGGAACCTATGTTCCGCAGCCGCTGCGTTTGGCCGATTTGTGCACTGGTTGGCGCTGTTTTGTTTGTGCTCACGGGAAGCCGGCCAGTTTATGGTCAGAACCAGGAAGTCGCCGCGGCATTGAACGGCACCGTTATGGACTCCTCGGGACTGCCGATCAATGGCGCCAAGGTCACGCTCTCCAGCGCGCAAAATGGCGTCGTCCGGGTCTACACAACGCAGGACACCGGGCTCTTCACGTTTACGTTGCTTCCTCCAGCCGTATATTCGCTTGAGGTCGAAGAAACCGGCTTTAAGGCTTACAAGCAACAGGGGATCACATTGGGCGCTGGCCAAACCTCTCAACAGAATGTGAGGCTGACGGTCGGATCGATATCGGAAAAAATCGAAGTGACCGCCCAGCCTCCGCTCCTCAATGCGGACAACGCCAATATTTCCTCGAATATTTCCGCAAGGCAGGTCGTCGACCTCCCCTTGAACCTGCGAAATGTGATCAGCCTGGCGGAACTCAACTCCTCAGTCAGCAACACGGCAGAAGAGCAGATCGTCGGCGCACCGGGAATCTCAGGAAGCGCCGACCAGGATGTCTCATTCCTCAACTTCGGGGGGACCTTCTTCGGTACCGCACAATACTTGCTGGATGGAAGCTGGGATACGCGTGTGGACTGGGGAGGAGTGATTTACGTTCCTTCCGCTGACGCTGTCCAGGAATTCAAAATTCAGACCAATGCCTTCACATCGCAATATGGGTTCAGCAGCGGCAACGTCGTGAATGTGGTGACAAAATCGGGTAGCAATGAACTGCACGGCGATGCGTGGATGTTCTACCGAAACAGCGCGTACGACGCGAGATATTACTTCAACAACAGCAACCAGCCGGCGTTCCATCGCGATCAGTTCGGCGCCACGATTGGCGGGCCGATTATCAAGAACAAACTCTACTTTTTTGGATACTACGAAGGCCTGCGCCAGGCGACACCCGCAACTTTCCTGGGTACGATGCCGACAGGCGCTGAAAGAGGCGGAGATTTCTCGGCGCTGTTAGGCAGCCAAGTGGGGACTGACTACCTGGGCAGACCCATCTTTGCCGGGGAGATCTACAATCCCTTCAGCACGCGCCAGGTGACGTGCGGTGGAGTTGATAGCGTCACTGGCGACTCAGTGAGTCAATGCCCGGCGGGTGCAACAACGGAGTTCGTTCGAGATCCGATCTCGGGGAACATCGCCTCGGGGACGGGCGTCACCAACATCGTTCCATCCGGCCTGATGGATTCGATTGCTTCGAGTATTGCAAGTGGAAACTACTGGCCGCAGCCGAATAGTTCAGCCCTCTTCAATAACTTCACCGCGGCCTCCTCGGCCGCTGCGCATTCCAACGAGTACTCGGTCCGCATTGATTACAATATTTCGAATAGTGACCGCATTTGGGGGCGCTGGTCTCAAAAGTACGAGCAAAAGATTAACTTCCCAACGTATTACGGCGCTTCCGATCCAGCCGGACCCGGCGTTGTTGCTCCGAATAATCGGTATAGCGCGAACGTCGGTTACAGCCATATTTTGAGTCCAACCTTCGCACTGAGTGCGAATCTCGGTGTAAACAGGCACGTCGAGCAGTCCACGACTCAGAGTTTCGGCTTCCAGTCTTCCACGCTCGGTCTTCCATCTTTTGTCGATGGCATCGCCCCAAGCTTCCCGGAATTCCAGCCGCAAAGTTATTCGCCTCTGGGTGCACAGGCCGGCCTGGACAACTACATCGTGCCGCAAACCATGTGGACTAGTTCGGTCGACTTCACAAAGATCTACGGCAAGCACCAGTTGGGATTCGGCTTCATGGATATCTGGGCCCGAATTGATGGCGGGCACTATGCCAATACCGTCCTGCAGTTCCAGACGACCTCAACCGCAGGTCCTGATCCCCAGAACGCGACTGCAGGAACAGGCGACGGCTTCGCATCATTCTTGCTGGGCGTAGGCAGCGGGAACGACAATACGGGATTCAACAAATTCCCGGCGACCGATAAACACATGCTCGGCTGGTATTTGCAGGATGATTGGAAGGTGTCGCCAAAGCTGACTTTGAATTTAGGCCTGCGATTTGAAATTCAGACTGCGCCGACTGAGCGCTCCAACGCTCAAGAATATTTCGATTTCAATGCAACGAATCCGATTAGCGCGGCGGTTGGCATAAATTATCCAGGCCAGCTGGTATTCAATTCCAGTAACAATCGCGGTCTGTATGACACTTCGTTCAAGAATTTTGCCCCGCGTATCGGAGCTGCTTATCAACTGCTCGACAAGTTAGTTCTGCGCGGCGGCTATGGCATATTTTTCGTTCCCAACTACTATGGCCAGGGTCCGAACACGGGCTATTCGCAGGGTACGCCCTGGGTCACGAGTCTGAATAGTGGACTCAATCCCTTTACCACTCTGAGCGGAAACGCAGGCCTATCCTGTAGTAACGGCGCCACAACCTTGGCTTGCCAAAGCGCGTTTCCCAACGGTGAAGTGCTGCCGACGGGAAACTCTCTGGGCGGCCTCACCGATGTCGGCTTCGGACTCAATCCGGTCATCAATCCCGTCCGCAATTCTCCCTACGTCCAGCAATGGATGGCTGGAGTTCAATATTCGCTGACGAACAACGATCTGATCGATATTGCCTACGTCGGCAACCACGGAGTACACGTCCTGTCTCAGTACTTGGAGTGGGACGAAATGCCAGCGTCGGATCTGGCCATGGGAAATGCCCTTTTTAACCAGGTTCCTAACCCGTTTTTCGGAACAATCACCTCGAGCGGTTGCGGTCTGGACCAGCCAACCGTTGCGCAAGGGCAATTGTTGCGGCGTTTCCCGGAATACTGCAGTGTGACCGAAGCGCCACCTTCTGTTGGCGGTTCAACCTACAATGCACTGCAAGCTACTTATACGCGTCGTTGGCATTCCGGGCTCGATGTGAACGTCTCGTACACCTATTCGAAGTTCATGGACGACGTCCAAGGCGGTGCCGGTTGGGCGTTTCCCGGCAGCGGTAGCTCGGTCCGCAATTCGTACAATCTCGCAGCCGAGCACTCGGTTGATGTCAGCGATACCCCTCACAGCCTGGTAGTCAATTACAACTATGAGTTGCCGTTCGGCACAAACAAAGCCGTCGGTCAGGGATGGAACAGAGCAGTCAACGCGATTTTGGGCGGGTGGCAATGGAGTGGAATTCTGACAGCCAGATCCGGATTGCCCCTCTCCATCAATCCGGCGACCAACAATACTGGTGGCTTTGGTTTCAATCAACGTCCCGATCTGGTCGCAGGCGTTAACCCGGTTCCGCAAAACCAGTCCATCACGAACTGGATCGATCCAGCAGCATTCGCACAGCCCGCGGCGTTCGCTTTTGGGGACAGCCCTCGATTCCTCTCCAATCTCCGTGCGCCCAAGTACTTCATGTGGGACATGGGCATTCACAAGTGGTGGAACTTCAGCGAGGCGCGGCGACTGCAATTCCGCTTCGAGATGTTTAACGCGTTGAACCATCCCGATTTCTTCGAGCCCGATACAAACCTGGGAGACGCCAATTTCGGTACGATCACCTCGGCCTATCCCGCGCGAAGCGTCCAGTTCGGTCTCAAATTCTACTGGTAGCGCTCCCTTCCAACACATGCCTGGCAGGTTAAGAAACCTGCCAGGCAAAGATGGATCACACAATTCCATCAACGGCCTAATAGTTCAAAACCAATACGCACATGAAGAGTCTTAGGCTCATTTGTAGTTTGTTAACCACCGGTGTGTTGGCGCTTTGCATTCCGCCGCCCGCTCTTTCCGCGGCTCCAATACCGAACACGGCCGTGCACTATGATCCGGTTGGCGATTCACGGGCGGTCGTAATCGTAGGCTCAGCTCGTTTCACAATTCTGACGCCGCAGATCATCCGCATGGAAGGGGCTTCTGAGCGAACGTTCGAAGACCACGCGTCGTTGGTGTTTCTCAATCGCCGGCTGAGCGTTCCCCAATTTAGGCACGAGACGGGAGATCGCCTCGCCTATTTTCCCGACACTGCATTTACCGAACTCAGCGCCTTGGAGCAGAAGCTTTCCGTCATTCCCGGAGCGATTGAGGCAATGCGAGACACTGAAAGCTCGCCAGAATTCCCGAAGAACGATTCCGATTCGAGCTTCGATCAACCCAAGGCCCGTCTCGCGGCCTACAACAGCGCCATCGCTACCGCTATGGCACACATTGCGGATATCAGTGAAACCAAGCCACGACTGTCACTCGAAAAACCTTCGGGCGAGCAGCGTAAAATACCAGAGCGATAGCCAGCCGTAACGGTAATGATGCCAATATGCCTACTACCGCTCTTCTTGGCGGTTTCCGCGATTTCGCAAACTCCCAAACCGAGTCCTGAACCGCAGTTCAAGTTCACCCCTGCACAGGGTATCGATTTCGTCCTACGGAATTCGCCCACCTCACGCAAGTATCTGATCGAGACAATGCCCGGCGGAGTGGCGTTACTCGACTACAACAATGATGGTCTTCTGGACATTTTTCTCGTAAACGCAGGCCGTGTTGCTGATCCGCTGCGCAGTCCAGCTAACTTTGATCGCCACGATCCTTCCTACTGGAATCGGCTCTACCGTCAAAACAAAGACGGCACTTTCACAGATGTCACGGTGCAAGCCGGATTGCAAAACGCCGGCGACACAGACTACGGCATGGGAGTGGCTGTCGGAGACTACGACAACGATGGATTCCCAGACATCTACGTCACAAATTTCGGTCGAAACATCCTCTACCACAACAACGGCGATGGGACCTTCACCGACGTAACGGCGAAAGCAGGAGTTGCAGCAGGCGGTTGGTCGGCCTCAGCCGGATTTCTTGATTACGATAACGACGGGCGTTTGGATCTCTTCGTAACCCGCTATCTTGATTGGACTCCAGAAAAGAGCAAAACGTGCGGCCGCATTGCGGAGCCCATGTATTGCCCGCCCGGCGAGTTCGCCTCTACAACAAGCATTCTGTATCACAATCGTGGAGATGGAACGTTCGAAGATGTGAGCGCGGCGTCGGGCATCTCCGCGAAGCCAGGTCATGGACTCGGAGTTGCTTTCGCCGACTACGACGGCGATGGCTTTACCGATATCTTTGTCGCGAACGACGCGATCGAACAGTTTCTCTGGCACAACAACGGAAATGGAACGTTCACCGAAGTCGCCTTGAATTCAGGTGCCGCGCTTTCCAGCACGGGCAAGAAACTCTCAGGTATGGGAGTTGTTTTCCAGGATTATGACAACGATGGCCTTCCTGATCTCATTGTGACCCAGCTTCCGCATGAGCCTTACGTCGTTTTTCACAATGATGGCAAGGGTTCGTTCAGTGCGCAGGAACTGGAAACCGGATTCGGTGCGCTGTCGGGCAACGTATCGGGTTGGGGTGTCGGCCTGGAAGATTTTGACAATGACGGTTGGAAAGATGTTTTCATCGTCCAGGGCCATGTTTTTGACAATGTCCGGTCATATGATAGTTCGTTGAACTATCGCGAGCCCCCACTGTTTGCATTGAATCGCAATGGACGCTTCGAGAAAGGCGATCCAGGCTCA
The DNA here is from genome assembly GCA_036268595.1 of Terriglobales bacterium. GTDB lineage: Bacteria > Acidobacteriota > Terriglobia > Terriglobales > Acidobacteriaceae > Gp1-AA145. Next base: position 10,884 of record DATATW010000097.1, on the reverse strand, counting down.
GACCTGCCTGTCGCGGGCCGCGGCGCCGCTTTCGGAGATTTGAACAATGATGGTTGGGTCGACGCAGTCACTACCTCGCTCGGCGAGCGCCCGCAACTCTATTTGAATCGCGGAGGCAAATCGCATTGGCTAACGATCACGCTTCGAGGAAAACGCAGCAACCGCGATGGCTACGGAGCTCGCGTTCAGGTAAATGGTCAAGTGCGATTTGCGACCGCGTCAGGAAGCTATCTATCCTCCAGTGACAAGCGACTACACTTCGGACTTGGGAGTGCGGACAATTGCGACGTAGACGTAAGATGGCCGTCAGGAATTCATCAAAAGCTGCGCGCGCTCAAGGCTGATCAATTCGTGACAATCGAGGAGTCCGAGCAATGATCATTCGAGCTGCCTTGCTGGTGTATTTCCTCTTGCCAGCGCAGATTGCCACGAGTCAGGGTCCTCCTGATGCCACGAAACTCTTGCAGTCCGCTACCGATGCCGAAACCCGTGGCGATCTGGAGCAGGCCATCGCCGATTTCCGGAAAGCTGCCGAGCTCACTCCATCGTCGTCGATCGCTCTGCTGAAGTTGGGCGCCGCATGCATGAGGAAGCACGATTACGCAGCGGCGATTCCACCATTGAAGCGAGCCGCAGAACTGAGCCCCGACTCTCTTCCCGTAAATCAGTTGCTGGGGTATGCGCTCCTGTCGCAGGGCTATGCAATGGAGGCGATTCCTCATCTTGAGATTGCGCATGATTCGGGCGCTTTGGGAATAGCTCAGTTCCAGGCAGATCTTTATGAAGAGGCTGTCGTCAACCTGAAGAACGCCCTCGCAAAGAGTCCGGCTGATACCGATCTCATCTACTACCTCGCCAAGGCTGCTGCCGCCCTCTCATCCGAATCCAGCGAGAGATTGCTGGTGAAGTTTCCTCAGACCGCACGCGGGCACCAAGTGCGTGGCCAGAGCTACTACTCTGCAAAGATGTTTTCGGAAGCCGAAAAAGAATTTGAGACGGCAATAGCACTGCGATCCGATCTGCCCGGTCTGCATTTGGAGCTTGGGGAAATTTATGCAGCCAGTTCGCAATGGACGCAGGCAGAAGGGCAATTTCGCTCTGAGGCCAAAATGCAACCCGGAAACGCGGAAGTTGCTTATCGCTTGGGAGAGGCACTGTTACAAGCGGGAAAGATGAAAGAAGCGGCCGAAGAACTACGCCGTTCTGACTCCTTGCGCCCTGATATGCCGGAAACTTTATACGCGTTGGGCCGAGCTTTGGCGGTTAGCAACCCAAACGCAGCGGAGCAAGTCCTCGATCGAGTGATTGCCATCGAGACGCGGAGCCCACTCGCGGCGCAAGCATATCTGCTATTGGCCAGTACTCACAGAAGACAAGGAAAATCCGACTTGGCCGCTCGCGACATAGAGGAGTACAAGCGCATTCACAACATTACGTCAAGGCCGGAACAATAAAGTTGGAACGATGAAATGGAAGGACTCCAGGGTCGACGCAACGATCCACGGCTGCAAACCGAAAGTGCTTGTCTGTGTTCTCTGCTCCACTGAGCGCCAAGGCTGGATCAATCCAGAACTCTCGTGCAATCTCTTTCGCATGGCACAGGACTCACGATTCGAGATGGTCTACGCAACCATCAAAGACTCCCGCCCCGTGGAGTGTGCGCGAAACACGGCCCTCGTTCTCGCACGGGATCACGGCTTTGAGTGGTGCATTCAAATCGACAATGACAACTACATGCTGCAAGGCACACCGCTCGACATCATTGCGGGTGCGGGCCCTCAGCACAACGTCATCGGCTTGTCTTACTCAGTTGGGGCCACAGAACACGGTTACAGCGTCTTCCCGCCAGAAGCATCAACACCGTTCACTTCGACGTTCAAGGAAGTGCCTGACGTTGCTGGCGGGGATGCTCATGGTTCACCGCTCTGTATGGCAGAAAATCCCTCGTGGCCCATGGTTCCGATGGAATCACGGCGAGCCGACAGAGACACTCGACAAAGGCCCGAACGGATGTGGAGAGGATGTTTATTTCTGCCGCTTGGTGCGCGAGCACGGTTTGAAAGTTTGGACGCACGCACAACTAGCGGGACACTACCGGAATGTCGATTTAACCGCAATGACCATCACCCTCGGCCAACTGACGCAGCAAGCACGGGCAGCGCAAGCGATGCCGCGCCCAGCGCCACAGTCGAACAAGTGGGTCACTCAATAGCAATCGAACACGGGGCAGCCATCGCGCTGCCCCGCTGATATGAACAGCGTTTCCGTTCCGTTGGCAGATCGCGTTGAAAAAACCGATCATGCCCTTACCGCCGATGAACTGGCGAGAACTCTTGCTGTGTCCCGCGTCACCATCTTCAAACAAGCAAAGGCAGGACGCATCCCCTCTTTCAGAATCGGGACGTGCGTTAGATTCGATCCTCACGCAATCGCCCGATGGCTCCGACAGCAGTAATCTTCAACTGAAGATCGCGTTCACCTTGGCTCGGGTTTCGTCACTACGGCTTGGTTTTAGATAGCGCAGAGTCGATTCCATGTCGGAATGCCCGAGCCACAATTGCACGGTACGAAGATCAACCCCAGCCCACAGGCAGCGCGTTGCGAACGTAGCGCGGAACTTGTGAAGCCAGAAATTTTCTTTGTCGAGCTTTGCCCGTTCCGCCACAGCTTTCAGGCAGTCGAGAAAATCGAGCTTAGGCTTATAGCCGGTAGTGGGAAAAATCAGATTGCATCCCTTGGCAGATTTCTTCCGCCATGCCTTTAGCTTTTTCGTCAGCTTTGCGGGAATAGGAAGCTCCCGTTCCTTGTACGCCTTCGGAGTCCAATTACGGTCGGGCTTGTGTGTGACGCGCACGGTCGATGCTGTGAGGTTCACGTCCGACCAGTAGCTAAACATGACCTCTTGCTCCCTCATGCCCGTCATCACGAAGAACTCAAACCAAAGCCGTTCCTCTTCGTCGCACGCGCTAAAGAGCTTCGACAGTTCGGACTCTTCATATATTTCTGGTTCTTCCTCTGTGAAGCGCGGCCAGTCGGTTTTCTTCAGCAAGCCGCGCACACCGTTCGCTTTAAGGAACGACATGACATTCGCAAACTTGTTCCAGCAAGAACGCGGAGCCTGATTCTTGTCGTCCCTTAGGAAGGCAGAAAACTTCAGCATGTCGTGACGCTCGATTTCCTCCAAATACATCTTGTGGCAGGACTCCTGAAAGTAATCGAGAGCCGTCGTGTACGCGGCCAATGTTTTCGGTTTCTTTGTGAGCTTGGTTTCTTCGAGGTACGCTGTGATCGCCGCGCCGATTGGCCTGTGCTTCGAGTCGCTTTTGTCCGGAGCGACTGTAACACCGTGAATTACAGCGTTTAGTTCCGCTTCCTTGCGTAGCCTACGAGCTGCTGCATCTTGTGCATCTTTTCCGACCGAAAGCCTTACCCGCTTGGAGCCGTCGCGCCATTCGAGGTAGTAGGAGCCTTCGGGATGCCGCTCAGGTTTCCCGTTGACTAAAACCAGATTGGGTTTGATTCGACCGTTCGCGGACAGGACGACAGGACAGTAGCGCATCCCGCCGTCCGTTTGGATTCGCTTTGTGACGTTGCATTGCCGATTCGCCATGATGATTTTCTCCTAAAATACCAGAAGCGGTATCAGTTTAGGTATCACCACGACTTAACTTATTGAAACTAAATAGATGGCGGAGAGAGTGGGATTCGAACCCACGTTAGAGTTTCCCCTAAACACGCTTTCCAAGCGTGCGCCTTCAGCCACTCGGCCATCTCTCCGGCTGTCTTGGGAAGGAAGTACCGCGGCGGCCCTGCAATCCACGAACGTGCGGCTGCAAGTCCTGAATCCGCTCACTCCGATTCTATGGGTGCGTCGCAGAAACGGCAACTTTTCGGAGATCTGTTGAGCAGGTCACTTTGGCGAGCGTGTCACAACTGCAAACCAGATATGGCAAATAGGGAAAGATTGGAACCACGAGGCAGTTGAAACCTCGAGCCTTTTCTGGGCATACAGTTCATCGCCAGCCGAGAGGCTCTGGTTTCGACGATATTGGAAGTTCACACCCGAGGGCAAGTGATCGCCGGCTCTATCGCCTGAAATTGATTTATGAAGTGCTGGCGGCCAAACAAAACCCGATCAGGAGACTTTCTCGGGAGAGCCAGACGCGTTGGGATCGGCCGTTGCCAGGCTGCTGGATGCGGACGCTCCCGCCGCGGCCGCGTTTGCCGCATTGCCATTCGTCGGCGAGGCTGGGAGAGCGGGAACCTTCGTATTGTCGACTACATGGTGGTTCAGGCAGTAGAGCGCGAGTTCCAGGCGATCGGCGACTCCTAGTTTGTCGTAAACTTTGCGCAGATAGTTCTTTACGACCTGCTCGGTCGTCCCCACGCGCAGAGCGATCTCTTTGTTCTTCATGCCCTGGGTCACGCAGGAAACGATCAGCGTCTCTTTCGGGGTGAGCTGGACCTTCGGGCGCGCGCCGTTGGATCGGCTGTTCTGGTTGCGATACGCCTCCATAACCCAGTGAATGCCTTTGCTATCGAGCCAGGTCTCTCCGGCCACAACTTTGCGCAGACAATCAACCAGCAGTTCGGGCTCGACTTCGCGGGAAACAATTCCGTGTGCGCCGCGGCGGAAAAGTTCCAGAGTCAATTCCTCATCTGCACCGGCCGTCACAACCACGACTCGTAACTTCAGGTTCTGGCGAAGGATTTCGACAAGCGACTCAACTGGATTCTGTGTCAGCGCCGCTTCGAAGATCAGAACGTCTGCCGAGAACTTCGCCACTGCCGATTGCGTTTGCGCCAGCGTCTCTGCCTGCCCAACTACGCGAATGTCATCTTCGAGCGCGAAAATCTTGCGCAGTCCGGCGCGGAAAATCGCCTGCGTGTCGGCCACGATCACGCGGACGATCGAACCGTTGCCGCCGTCGTCGCCTGCTGCGAGATTTTCTTCCACGCCGATTGGATTCGTTGCCATTGCGTTCTCTATGTCTTACACGCGCTCAAAATGGTATTCGTCAATCACCACGCCAACGCCGCGCCGTCCGTGATCTTCAAAGCTGCGGACAACGCGTCCTCGGCAGTCGATTTGCACATCCTGCTTCGCACCCACGACATCGGCGGGGAGCAAGATCGTAAAATCGACCATCGATCCGACGGGCACATCCTTATCCATCGCGAACAAGACTCCGTTCGCCGAAATGTTTTCGGTCTCGGCCGTGTACGCCGAGCCCTGGCTCTTCACCGACGCAGAAAGATGCAGCGGGAAACGTGGCGCGCTCTGCATATCTTCGTAATGGGCGGTGTTCATCTGCGCCTCGGTCATCCGTGCTGTGCCGTCCGCTGCCACGTTGGGAGCGCCCTCCATTCCGGAATGGCGCTGCGCCTTCCGGAGTTTCTGCTCGATTCAAGGGCAGCGTACACCCCGGAATCAGACAAACAAAGTTACCGAAGTCATTGAACAATTGGGGCTTAACTGCTTTTCTTTGAATGAATTAGAAGGATTTCTTTTCCGCGGAATCAGGCCTAAGACAGACCCTTGGAACCCTTGAATTCGGGGTGAAATCAGGGCCAATTTCCGGAGATTTTCGGGAAAAACTCGGAACGACGCGGCGTGGCAGAAAGCCAATAAATGAGGGCGGATTACTAAACGGGAGTTAGAATTTCGTCACTTCAGTGAAGTTAAAATCCTTCACCTTCATCGCGGGCACGACCATATCGAACGACTCTTCTCCGCACGAGCGCACCGGTGTGCTCATGGCTTCGACATTCGAAAGCATGTGAATCAGGCTCTCGTTGAAGCGGAAATTTCTCACGCCGCCTTGCACGCGGCCGTTCTCGACGAGGAACGTGCCATCGCGCGTCATGCCAGTCAGCATTTTTTCGAACGGCTCGACTTCGCGGATGTACCACAATCGCGTCACCAGGATTCCGCGTTCGGTTGACGCGATCATTTGCTCGACTGTCTGTGGATCGTTTGCCGGCGCGAAAACAATATTCAGCGGCATTTCTCCCATTTCGTTGGGAAGCGAAAAGCCGTGCCCCGTCGCCTCGATCGGGCCAACTTTGTCTTTGTATTCCGAGCGCTTCATTCGCGCTGCCGTGGCACGCGCGTATACCACGCGTTTCACGACTCCACCTTCTACCAACGCTAGTTCTTGCCGGCGAACGCCTTCACCATCGAACGGCGCCCCAGTCTGCAACGGATGCGTCACGTCATCCAAGATGGTGATGTTGTCGCCAAACATTTTCGCGCCGATCCGTCCGGTCAGAAACGAGCGCTGATCGAGAATCGCCATGCCTGAGTAATCCCAGAACATGAAGCCGACGATGTCGAGCACAGCCGCGGGCTCGAGAATAACGGTGTACTTCCCTGCTGGAATCTCGCGTGGGTGCACGGCGTCAATAGCCTTCTTCGCCGCAATCTCGGCGAGCCTCAACGGGTCAAGGTTTGCAATGTTCGGGGAATTCGCCTTCTGCCATCCCGACGAATCCGCTGCCAGCATTGTGATAGAAATCTCAGCAGAGGTCTGGGTGTGCCAGCGGCTCACTCCGCGCGAATTGAAAATCCCTTCAGAAGTTTCTCCGCTGGAAAAAACGCCTGCCGTGGTTAGCTCGTGGGCATCCGCGACGCCCACGATCTTGCGAACGCCTTCCGCGCGCAGCTCGGGCGTAATGGCCGCCGTCTGATCGAAATGCCGTGAAGTCGAGCGTTGTGCCGGGCCCGGACCGTCCGCAGAAGCAGCGTCTGGCATCGGCAACAAATCGGGATCCGGATGCTGCACCTTCGCCAGGCTTTCCGAAGATTTCACGACCTGGCGCAAGCTCTCGTCATCGAACTTGTTCGTAAAAGCTCGTGCAGTCCTTCCGTTGAAGACTGTCCGCACCGAAACGACGTGATTTTCTTCGGCTACATTCTGATGGATCGTGTTGTTCGCGAAGCGCGTGAGCGCAAACCGTCCGCCAGAAATGGAGACTTCGACCTCGTCTCCGCACGAGAGCTTCCTGATGCGGTCGAAAATCTCGCCGGATTGGTCGTAAGTCAGCATTTAGTTTGAATCTTGATCTTCTCTCTGACCTCTGCGATGAATCAGTTGCCTTTAAATGCGCTTCCAACCTTCACGCCGCGGAATCTCGACGGCGCCGCTCCGTGTCCGGTTCCCATCACCTGCTGAGGCTGGCCCTTTCCGCAGTTCGGAGTTCCCCACAGAGTCCATTCGTCGCGCGAGCAAATCGCGTCCAGTGAATTCCAGAATTCGGTTGTGATCCCGGAATACGACGGATTCTTCACCGTCCGCAAGCGCTTGCCGTTCTTGATCTCCCAGCCGATCTCGCAGCCGAACTGAAAGTTATAGCGCTTGTCGTCAATGGACCACGATCGATTCGTTTGCATCAGAATTGCATGATCGGTCGACGCAATGAGTTGCTCAAGTGAAAGTGAATCGTTCCCCGGAAGCAGGCTGATGTTCGTCATGCGGATCATCGGCAGCCGATTCCAGCTTTCCGCGCGCAGCGTGCCGCCGGAGCGGTTCTCGCCGATCGTATGTGCCGTTTCGCGCGAACTTAAATAGCCGGTGAACAGTCCGCTCGTGATGATCGGAGTACACTGCGCCGCCACACCTTCATCATCGAACCCGAATGTGCCTAGTCCAGGCCCGTGCTCCTGACGCGCGTCAGCAACGACATTCACCAGCTCGCTGCCATAGCGCAATGTGCGCAGCTTTTCGAGCGTGAGAAATGATGTACCCGCGAAGTTCGCCTCCATACCCAGCACGCGATCAAGCTCGATCGGATGCCCCACCGACTCGTGAATCTGCAATCCCAACTGCGAGCTGTCGAGAATGATGTCGAACTTCCCTTCTGGACACTGATCGGCTTTATGCAGCGCAACAGCTTCTTCCGCGATCCGGCGCGCGTTTTCGACCAGCTTTAATTCTTCGATCAGTTCATATCCTTTGTTCTGCCATTGGCCGCCGAAAGAATTCGGATAGGACCGTTTCTGGATTTCATTCCCCGCGAAGGCGTAGGCCGCATATCCTGCACCCGTCGAAAGCTTCGTCTGGTGAATATCGGCGTCTTCGGAGGAAACGAACCATTGCTCCTCGCGATTGAAATTCAGGTTCGCCTCGGCGAGCGTGATGCCCTCCACCGAGCGCAACTCGGCGTCAATCTTCAACAGCAAATCGATGTTCTGCTCCACCGAAACCGTAAATGGATCGATTTTGTAAGGCGTGCTCCACTCCGCGATCGCAGGCTTCTCCGGAGCAAGGCGAACGTTCTCGCGCTTCACTTTCGCCGATGCTCGCGCGATGGCGACCGCTTGCGCAGCGGTGGCTTCGACTGCCCCTCGCCCGAGTTCCGACGACGCCGCGAATCCCCATGCTCCGTCGGCAATCACGCGCACATTCATGCCGACGGATTCCGAATCGAGGGCGCTGCCAACCTTGCCATTCTTGGTTGTGAGAGCACGGCTTCGTTGTACGATGACCCGCACGTCGGCATAGCTCGCCCCGCGGCTGGCAGCAGTATTCAGTGCCCAGTTGGCAACGTGTTTCATAGGGAGAATTTCAATCTAACACACGAGCATGACGAGAAAAGGAGCGGCCGGAGCCGCTCCCGATCTTTCAGATCTGCAATCTACGGCGTCGCATGCGCCTCCGCTAGCGCAATGCGCACTGCCAGCAGTTCCTTCAGCACTCCGCGCAGCTTGCTCGACTCCAGCGCATTCGCTCCATCCGATTTTGCTTCCTTCGGATTGTCGTGCACTTCCATGAACACGCCATCCACACCCGCCGCAACCGCCGCGCGCGACAAGAGCGGAATAAACTCCGGCTGACCTCCACTTACGGCTGGGCCGCCATCTCCGGATTGCGACGACGGCAATTGCACCGAATGCGTCGCATCAAATACTACCGGGGCAAACTTGCGCATGATGGCCAGCGACCGCATGTCAACGACAAGATTGTTGTAACCGAAACTCGCGCCGCGTTCAGTGAGGAATACTCGTGTATTGCCCGCGTCGCGGCATTTCTCAACTGCATGGCGCATGTCGGCAGGAGCGACGAATTGTCCCTTCTTGATGTTCACTGCGCGACCGCTCAGCGCAGCGGCGACAACTAAATCTGTTTGCCGGCTGAGAAACGCCGGGATCTGAATAACGTCCGCCACTTCCGCTACTTTGCCTACATCCGCCGCCTCGTGGACATCGGTCAACACCGGCAAATGCACCTCGTCTTTGATTTTTTTCAGAATTCGCAGTCCTTGTTTCAATCCCGGCCCGCGATAGCTGCGCATCGACGTGCGGTTTGCCTTGTCGTAGCTGGCCTTGAAGATGTACGGAATATTCAGCGATCGCACGACGCCTTTGATGATCTCCGCCATGCGGATCGCGTGCTCTTCGCTTTCAATGACACAGGGCCCAGCGATCAAAAACAGATCGCCTGAACCAATATGAATGTCGGCAACTTGAAACGAAGTGGTCACCCTGGCTCCAGAAACATCATTACACCACAGAGGCACAGAGCCTCAGAGAGAATCGGAAAGGACCTCTCTGTATCTCCGTGCCTCGGTGGCGAATCTCAAACTTAGCGCGCGACCGTTCGCTCAGGCCGATGGAACATCTCTACCGCAGCCGTTTCCTTTTCCGCGCGGCGTTTCGATCCGTGCTCATAGGCCGCGCCGACAAATGTCCTAAATAGCGGATGCGGCTCAAGCGGCTTTGACTTGAACTCAGGATGGAACTGGCAACCGATGAAGTGCGGATGGTCCGGCAACTCGACCATTTCCACATAAGTTCCATCGGGCGTCGAGCCGGAAATGCGCAGGCCAGCCGCCGTCATTGGCTCTTCGTACTCCCGGTTGAATTCGTAACGGTGCCGATGGCGCTCGCTGATTTCCGCCTTTTCGTATATTCGATACGCCAGGGTGTTCGGCTCGATCTTGCAAGTCCAGGCACCCAGTCGCATCGTGCCACCTAGCTCTTCCACACCGCGCAACTCGCGCAGTTTGTAGATCACGCGATGCGGCGTCGCCGGATCAAACTCGCTCGAATTCGCTTCTGCCAGGCCGACAACATTGCGGGCGAACTCGATGCACGCCGTCTGCATTCCCAGACAAATGCCGAAGTACGGGACCTTGTTCTCGCGCGCATACCGGATTGCAATCAGCATGCCCTCGATGCCGCGCTTTCCGAATCCGCCGGGAACCAGAATCCCGTCATAGCCCTGGAGCTGAGACTCGACACTTTGCGGATCGGCGCCTTCCAGTCCTTCTGCTTCAATCCAGTTCAATTGCAATTTCAGATTGTGCGCCAGCGCTCCATGCACAAGGGCCTCTTTCAGAGACTTGTAAGAGTCCTCGTACTCGACATACTTGCCGACGATCCCAATCGTCACGATGTCTTTCGGGTTGTAGACGCGATGGACGATGTCCTCCCACTTCGAAAGATCGCGATCTTTCGCTTCCATGCGCAAATGCTTTAATACCAGGGTGTCGACGCCTTCATTCGCGAACACGAGCGGCACTTCATACACGGATGCCACGTCTTTCGCGGTGACCACCGCCTCTTCTTCTACGTTACAGAAAAGTGCGATCTTCGATTTGAGCTCTTTCGCCAGGAAACGATCGGTACGACACAAAAGAATGTCCGGCTGGATTCCGATGCTTAGCAATTCTTTCACCGAGTGCTGCGTCGGCTTGGTCTTCAACTCCTGCGCGGCGGCAATGAATGGGACTAGCGTCACATGAACAAATAATGTGTGCTCGCGGCCCAATTCCTGCCGCATTTGCCGGATCGCTTCCATAAACGGCAGCGACTCGATGTCGCCGACCGTGCCGCCGATCTCCACAATAGTCACGTCCGCGCCGTTCGACGACACCTTGCGC